>NZ_CP132744.1:690102-1380204 GCF_037477895.1 Mycetohabitans endofungorum | reverse complement strand
ATTTCGGCAAACGCGCGTGAGCACGCATCGACCTGGTCATCATGCGTTCCATTGGGGAACAGTCGCATTTCGTTAAGCAAGGCGTCGTTCCACGGACCGCGCAGCATGAGCACATTACCGACGTTGATCTGCGCGGCCAGCGGTTCGGCCCGTGTCGCCTTGTCGCCGGATTCTGGCGAGGTGGTGACCGCGTAGCCCGCCAGCTTGCGGGTCAGATATAGCGCCTGAGTCTTGCCGGCCTGACCTGGGTCTTGGGGCAGACTAATGCGCACCGATTTGCCATCGCGAGCGGCTGTGTTCGTCAGTGCCGCGTCCCGCTCGTCGGGACCGCAGCGCAACCTCACCACGTCAGCAATGACAAAGCGGCCATCCTCCAGCTTGCCCAGCTTCGCGCCTGCCGTATAGTCGCCGTCGATGGTCGCGGCCAAATCCCAACCGCGCACCCATTTGATCGTGCCCACAGGTAGCGCGTCGATTGTCGTGATTGCGTCCGGCTTGATGAGGCCACCATCCGGTGGAGATGGGCGTTGCAGGTATTGCCCTGCAAACACATAGGGAGCCGCCTGCTCCATCCGCCTCAGATCATCAATGGTGTGTTTCTCTGGCCATAGCGCCGTGCCATCGGCTTGAATTGCAGGCAAACAAACGTGCTCCCACGATTCTCCGTTGCCACCATCGAGCAACCAACCTGCCAAATCGTGCTCATGCAGGCGCTGCATGATCAGGATGATCGGCGTGTCCTTGCTGTTCTTGCGGCTCTCCAGCGTGTTCTGAAACCAATCGATGACGCCCTGTCGGATGACATCGCTCTTGGCTTCGTCGGGCTTGTGCGGATCGTCAATGATGATTGCGCCGCCAAAGCCCTCGCGGTGCTTACCCGCACCAAAGCCAGTAATCGTACCCCCGGCACCAGCGGCGTACATCACGCCGCCCTCGGTGGTGCTCCAGTGGCTTTTCGAATCCGAGGCTAAGCGGCAGGCTGGGAAAACCTGCTGGTAAGCCTCGTGCTGCACGAGCGAGCGCACGTTGGCGCTGTTATTTGCGGCCAGCGGTGCAGCGTAGCTCGCGTGGATGAACTCGGCATCGGGTACCTGTCCGAGTGTCCAAGCGATAAAGTTGACTACCGCGAGTTCAGTTTTTGAATATCGGGGCGGTACGTTGATGATTAGCCGGTTGGCCTTACCGAAGAAGACACGCATTAGCGCATCGCAGATTGCTTTGTGGTGCGGGCCGCGCAGCCATTTGTACCGGCGGCGCTGATAGAACATCCAGCGCGAGAAGAAGTACAAATCCGCTTGTGCCATCTTTGCAGCCGCGAAGTGTTCGTCCGGGCTGAATGGATGCATAGTCAAATCTCATCGGCGATGGTCTTGGCGATCTCCCAGAATTTATCTGGAGGCATGTTTATGCTTTGAATCGGCCCGCCGCCCGTGCCCCCTAGTTCCACGCCCTGTACCGGCTTGCCATAACCCCGCTCGATGATCGCCAGCGCAGCCGACAACCGGTTGCGCTCGTTCTTGCCACCCAACATGATCGATTCGATCGCCTCAAGCGCGTCGGGCGTTTTGGCTTTGCACGCGGCGATCAGGTCCAATTCTTCCTGCGTGCGTTTAGGACGGCCTTTGGGGTTGCCTGTTTGTCCCTTCTCGAACGGCTTGCCCCGCTGTTTTTTTGCTGTTCTTGCGCTGTTAAAAGTCATATTGGCTTCAAGTAAGCCTGTCGCTGGGTTCACAATCCGGGTGGTTTATGGATGACCGGCCGGAGTTGTGCGCCAGCGCACAATGTGTATAATTACACACATGAATAGCACCCACCTTATTCGGCTTCTGAAAGCCGATGGCTGGTTCCTTGCGAGCACGGTCGGATCGCATCACCAGTTCAAGCATGCAAGCAAAGCCGGTAAGGTTACAGTGCCACACCCGAAGAAGGACCTTCCGATGGGCACGGTGCGCAGTATCCTGAAACAGGCTGGCTTGAAGTGACCGGCGGTTTTTGAGAGGAAAACAATGCTCTATCCACTCTATGTCCATGTGGGCGACGCCAAGCATGCCCACGGTGTCACATTCCCGGATTTTCCAGGCTGCTTCGCTGCGGCCGACAACTGGGCCGACCTGCCGGCTGCCGTTCAAGAGGCAGTCGAAGCGCATTTTGACAGCGAGGAAGGGCCAATTCCGGAACCGTCACCACTCGAAGAACTGACACACCATCCTGAATACGAGGGCGGCGTTTGGATGTTATTCGACATCGATCTTTCCAAAATCAACGCAAAGGCGGTGCGGCTTAACATCAGCTTGCCCGAACGCTTGGTGCAGAAAATTGATTCCGCTGCACAAGAACGGAAGCTGTCGCGCTCCGCTTTCCTTGCGCTTGCGGCAGAGCATGAGATGCAGGATGGCGAGCGTCGATCCATGCGCCGATAGTACGCTTCGGGCGGCCTTTGGGAATGCCTGTTTGTCCCTTCTCGAACGGCTTGCCCCGCTGTTTTTTTGTTGTTCTTGCGCTGTTAAGGGCCATAACTGCTTAAAACTTGGAGTTTTATCGACTCAACCATGAAACTACAATGGGTACGTCAAGGAACTTGGCGGAAAAATATAACAAGCCAAGCAGCCAGATCGCCCAAAATCTTTGCGCTGGCATTTCTTTCAACATCATCCGCAACTACCACCAGCGAATCGCCCAAATCAGCGCCGCGCTACCGAACCCGGCTGCCAAAATTAACGCTGCATTAGCCAGTCGGCGTCCCACGATTCCAGCATCGGTCGAATTCATCTTTCCGTCCACCTTCACCTGATATTTCGGCGTATACTTGAACAACGTTCTTCCTCTTGGTGCTGCAAGGGGTGGAAACAAGAAAGCCCCGACCGCTACCAACGGTTCGGGGCTTTCGCTTTTACGGCGACTTTTCGGTGATTACTAAATGTTCATACCCTTCACGCCGGGTCAGCGGTGCGTCCTTGCCAGTAGGAGATAAGCTTGACGCACTGCCGGGGTTGTTGAGGACACTCGCCGGCTTGTCCTGGCCGGTGACCTGGCGGTCTGGATGGCCGATGAGTCGGTCAATGAAAAAAGCCCTGGCCGATTGACCCGGCTCAGGGCTTAAAAATCACGCCTTTCAACGCGTTGTTTCGTCTGGACGTTAAAATCCAGCCTTTCAAAAATGATACAAAAAACTGGGGAAAATGTAAACTTTTATTAAGTAAACTAAAAAGTTACTTAAGTGTTACGCTTCGGGCGGCCTTTGGGGTTGCCTGTTTGCCCTTTGACAAACGGCTTGCCACGCTGGTTTGTTGCTATGCTTGCGCTGTAAGGGCCAGTTACTCAGGGTAAAGCCTTCGGCTGCGCGCGCCGCCCGAGACTTGTCTTGTAGTCCATTTGTGACTACAATCGGATTGGTACACTGTTTAAGGAGCGTGACCATGAGTACCGCTGATACCTACGTCCGTGCTCGCATCGACACCCACACCAAGGAACGCGCCGCGAGCGCGCTTGAAGCGATGGGGCTATCGATTTCCGATGCCATCCGTCTGCTGATGCTGCGCATCGCTGATGAACACCGCCTGCCGTTTGAGGTGAAGGTACCCAACGCCACCACACGCAAAGCGATTGCTGAACTGGAAGCGGGCAAGGGCAAGAAGTTCACCAGTGTTGATAGTCTGATGGCGGATCTGCATGCGGACGATTGACCGATCGTCTGCGTTCAAACGCGATTACAAGCGGGAAGCCAAGGGGCAACACCGTGCCACACTGGATGATGCGCTCAAGCTGGTGCTACTCGCTCTCGCGACTGACCGGCCGTTAGCTGCACGCTACCGTGACCACGACCTTTCCGGCGATTGGGCAGGCTATCGCGAGTGCCACATCAAGCCCGACCTGCTGTTAATTTACCGAAAGTCGGATTCCGACACGCTCAGATTGGCGCGGCTTGGTTCACACAGCGAACTTTTTGGTTAAACAGGAGTAAAGCCTCGACGCACTGCCGGGATTGTTACGAACACTCGCCGGCTTGTCCTGGCCTGCGAGCGGTCTGGATGGCCGAGGAGTCAATCACGAAAGAAGCCCGCCGGTTTTCGCTCAGCCGCTCTGCCCGCTATTCGAATACCTGCGCATAAACAGGATTGCAGAAACCATGAGGGAACGGAATCGGCATGTTCCGCCTCTCTTTCACCACCAGCGAATCGCGTGTACGATGTAGCTAATACCGAAACCAAACCCAAAGCAAAAGGCCCCGGCTGCTAGGATCAATGCGGCATTAGCCAGTCGGCGTCCCACGATTCCAGCATCGGTCGAATTCATCTTTCCGTCCACCTTCACCTGATATTTCGGCGTATACTTGAACAACGTTCTTCCTCTTGGTGCTGCAAGGGGTGGAAACAAGAAAGCCCCGACCGCTACCAACGGTTCGGGGCTTTCGCTTTTACGGCGACTTTTCGGTGATTACTAAATGTTCATACCCTTCACGCCGGGTCAGCGGTGCGTCCTTGCCAGTAGGAGATAAGCTTGACGCACTGCCGGGGTTGTTGAGGACACTCGCCGGCTTGTCCTGGCCGGTGACCTGGCGGTCTGGATGGCCGATGAGTCGGTCAATGAAAAAAGCCCTGGCCGATTGACCCGGCTCAGGGCTTAAAAATCACGCCTTTCAACGCGTTGTTTCGTCTGGACGTTAAAATCCAGCCTTTCAAAAATGATACAAAAAACTGGGGAAAATGTAAACTTTTATTAAGTAAACTAAAAAGTTTACATTTTTTCATTCGGTTACATTCCGTTCTTTACCGGAACCAACTATCCGCATACGCTTGATGCGGGAAGCAAGGCAAAGGCATAGCTCACCACGATCGTCATGCGGCATCTGCAAATGCACCGTTTTCTGGACAAAGGGGCTTGCGCTTCGCCCAGCCTTGTACGATACTTGTATCACACTATCCAAGGAGCATAGCGCTATGGCCCTTTCAATTCGACTGCCTAGCGATGTGGAAGCCCGGTTGAAGAACCTGGCCGAACTGACTGGGCGCACCAAAAGCTTTTACATCACTGAGGCGATTTGCGAACACCTCGACGATCTTGAGGATTTGTACTTGGCCGAGCGTGAACTTGAAGCGATCCGCGCGGGAAAATCCGAAACCGCACCGCTCGAAGAAGTGATGAAACACTATGGCATGGAAGGTTGAACTATCGAGCCTGGCACGCAAGAACCTCAAGGAACTTGATCCGCAATGTGCCCGCCGTATCCTGGCCTTCCTACATGAGCGTGTCTCCGTACTGGACGACCCTCGCAGCATTGGCGAAGCCCTCAAAGGTTCGCGCTTGAGGGCTTTCTGGAAATACCGTGTCGGGGATTGCAGAATTATTGCCAGTATCGAGGACGGCGCTTTGCGCATTCTCGTTGTGCGAATCGGAAACCGTCGCGAGGTGTACCGATGAGCAGCAAAACGGATCAAAGAATTAGACCTGCTCCCGATCCTGCATCAAGCGGCGTGAGACCGCATACACGTTCTCCCGCACCCGGCGCACGGCTTTGAAAAAACCCATGCGCGAATAACCCAGTTCATAGGCTGCTCGCTTAACCGGGCGGACCCGACCCAGATAGAACGCCATGAATGTTTGTTTGGATCGTCCTTCCGGGTATGCTATCAACGCCACGTTGAATAAATTTAGCGCCGCATCCAGTTCCGCATCACGCTCATCGCCCAGCCCTGCCGGTTCTCTAAGCCGTAGCAAAATATTTTTTGGCCGCAATGGTGCATAAAGCCGCCGTGTCCTGCTCCACTCAACCCAACGCAAGCAAAACTCATGTAGCGCCTGGTTATCTCCGTTCATGCTTTCCCACTTCCGTTACCCTTACTGCCTGCAATATGGGATGCACGGGCCGGTACAGTTCCCTGTTGCCGCTCATGCTTTCGCTCCACAGACGCGGGCGATAATCTTCTTTATTTCGCCGAGGTTATCCAGCGCAGCAGCCCGGTTCGCTGGCGATTGTGCCTCAAGCAACGGGGCTGCATTTCCGGTCAGCAGGAACTGGCTCATCGGTCCGTCTACGGGCCCGGGCAGTAGCGCCTTGGCGTGCTCGGGCGTTAAACGGCCCGTCTCAACTGCACGTGTGATAACCGCCTGTTGTTCTTCCTTGTCGTACCCCAGCGAGGCGAACCACCTGACAGGCTTGGCTGCGTGGCGCGCGTCCGTTACCAGCCTCGTGTACGCCTCCAGGAACGCCATACGAGCCGCCACCCATTCCCCTTCGCTCAGAAGGCTGCGCACCAGGCCCCAAGCCTGCGCCATCTCATCGGTGATCACCACCGTCGCGTTGAGGTCACGCGGCAACATCGCCCACGCCTCCTGTGGCCCCGGACGGCCATCATCAATCCGTGAAAGGATCTCCGCGAGTGTGAGCCGACCTCTTAACTCACGCCGGCATTTCGATAGCGCGACAATCACTGCTTGCTCATCAAACGCGGCCAGATCGGCCACCAGCATCTTGGCCGCCGCCTCGCTTAGACTCGTGCCGCACAACTCGGCCGTGGCCGCCACCGCCTGAATCAAGTCAGCTGCCGCCATTAACCACCTCCGCATCCCGTAGGATTCGCGCCCACATATCGCCCGTCGCCTGCAACCGATCCGCCTCGCGTGCCTGTGTCTCGGTCACCCTGCGATTTGTCACCCACTCCGTTCTCAAAGCTTCGGCATCGGCCAGCAGGCAGTCCACCGGGTGCATCTTTTGCACGTAGTAACGCTTGTTGCTGTCCACGTACCAAGCGGCAACGCCTGGCGCTTCGTCCTTGCCAAGGCGCTGCAACAGCTGCGATAGCTGGCCGTTGACCTTTGCGTTGCGCACTGGCAACGCGCCGTACCTGCGCTGGTAGGCAGTCGCGTACGCGCGCCAGATCTCGGTTGTCGGCACAAGCGGCTTTTCCGCTTTAAGCTTTTTTGAGGGCGCCTCCGACGCAGTCGGGGGCAAAAGGATTTTGCTAGGGATCAGACAATCAGTCAATCCGTCAATCAGAGAATCAGAGATACAAGGGCCAAGTGCTTGCTGCTTGGGTTTGCAGCCCTTCTCCTCAAGGTCACAAGGACTTTCTACCTTGGTAGCAAGTTCTTGGCTCCAAGGTGGTATCTCACTCGGCGTTTCGTTCGAGTGTGGCTTCTGGTGCTTCAAAAACGACAGAATTTGAATGTATCCGACGCCAGAGACGGTGTATCGCACAATGAAACCCTTGGACTGCAAACTATTAAGCAGTGCATCCGCGTCCACATTGTCATACGGTAACGCTTTTACTTTTATTTTCTTGGGGCGGTCTTCAAGACGGCCTTCGCGGTCCGCCAGCATCCACAGATAAATGAAAAGGAGTCGGGCAAACGGGTCCAACTCGGCTAAATCCTCGTTTTCCATAATGCCGGGCTTGATGTTTCGTGCACGGGCCATGCTTAGCTCCATTCAACCGTCTATGATGTACGACGCTTATGCCGTCAGTTCCGCCTGTTTAAACATGGTGCCGTGTGTGCGCTTGGACTGCGCTTGCAACGGGCACCAGCCGGAGAGGTTGACCACGCAAGCGACGGTAAACGCTTGCGATACAATCAGTGTGCGATAGGCCTTTTTCACTCCGCCCTCCCCGTCAGCAGCTTCTTGAGCAGCATGTTTTCACGCTCGAGTTCGTCGGTTTTTTCGCGCTCCAGGCGCAACCGACGTTCCATCTCCGTTTCAAGCGGCGTGAGTTCGTAGCCCCGCGACCGTGCTAACCAGATCAGCGGTGCCTCGTTGTGGCACAAATCCATGAAGGCGTTTAGCTTGTCCTGGGGGAAATAATGTTGACCGCTTCTGGTGATGCGTGACCACTGCGCCACGTCGGCAACAATGCCCTGCTTTCCGACGATCTTTTTGTCGTCCAAGCCGGAGAGTTGCTGACACAAGCGGATGGCCGCTGTCATTGACGGCTGCGCATCGATGCAGCGTATGTCCACGCGCTGCATTTCCGACTTTAAGTTGAGTTCTCGCTGCATCAAAGCATCTCGCGGCAAATTGTTTGTCTCGTGTTGTGTCGTTGCTTCAACTAAAATTCTTGGTATGACACGAACGGTATCGACTTGCTCATGGAAAAGGACGCGAGCCACCGTATGAAAAATTGAAGCTTCTAATTTCTTCCATCCATACACAACGAGGCTCGCATGGACGTAAATTCCGTACTTGGCTACTTCAACGGCAAACCAAACGTGCTCGTTGCGAGCTTCGATAAATCGTGCCCGGCGGGGATGTCTTTGCTACGCCTTGAAGCCGGCGGCCGAACTGACAGAGCGCGAGTTGGAGCCGCCGCACCTCTTCTGTCCGCGTTGCTTTGACAAAAGAAGTGTCAAGTCCTCCAAGTTCGGACCGAGTTGGATCATCTGCTCTTCTGATGTTCCATACGCTCAACGCTGCTCGACGCTGAAAAACCGCTGCAAGCGGTTGGAGCTTCATGTTCATCCCGTAGAGAGAGCCGGCGACAAATCTGATGCTGTTGCTGCAATGTTAGGGGCAAGCCTCGGGGCACAATACGTCGAGTGGAGTTCGTGAATACGCACCCAATGCGACATACTGGTGTCATTTGACTGGCCGTTTTCGATCCGGCTGATAGTTGCTTGCGAGAGTTTTGTGCTTTGCGCAATACGGCTTTGGCTTAAGCCAGCAGCACGTAACTCGACGATCAAATCCTTGGCACTTTTCATTCAACTGCTCCTCTTGGCCGACCCACAATCTATACCCAAATGGATAATTCTGTCAATCCATTGATGGATAGCTATTTGGCTGCCAGTTATGCGCCAACGTATATTTCGTACATGGAACTTGCCGATCGATTAAAAGAGGTGATGCGAGAGCGACGTGTGAAGAGCCAATCAGCTCTAGGACGCATGTCTGGCGTGCCTCAGCCGACTATCAACAGACTTCTGCGCGGACATACCGAAAACCCGGATTCGGACACGATTGCCAAGCTCGCGATTGCCCTATCGATACATGCGGAATGGCTGCTCACAGGGCGTGGAGAGAAGGAGTTGCTTCATGCGACCCATCCTGGGACACGGATACGGGGCACTTGGCCATTCGCTTTTTCGCAACATCGCTTTGATGCCCTTCCTAGGGAACACAAAGATAGAATTGAGACGTATGCGCTTGCCACCGTAGAGATGTGGGAGGCATCACAACCTAAAAGGAATACGGGAACCCATTAAACGAGAGAATGCAAAAATATTTCGCTTCCCTACGGGAGAATTGTTGAATTTTGCAAAAAAATGATGGATAGAGAAAAAAATTCAATGATTTTTTGAATTTATAGAATTCTATTCATTCATTGATATTATTTTTGTTCTGTGCTATGTGCTGGTCAAACCCTGCCTTAGATCAATAAAGTAGAGCAACAAACTATAGCGTTCACTGGCCTTGCTGCATGATGAGACTTGTACAGTGGGCCACTATCGTGGCTATTGAATAAACTGTTCTCCCATCTGCCGTTCTCTAGATAAGCCCCAAGATCAAATCGAATCTTCGTCCGTGTGATCGGGTCAGCGAGCGCTGCTGGACCCTGAATGATTTACCTCGCGCGTTCGCGTGTCCGTAATACATGCCTTTCAGCCTGATAGATAGCCGCGCGCACCACAGTGTGCGCACGCGTGGTTGACAACGACACGCAAATTTATTCATCTACGTATTGACTGTATATATTCATTGACGTATAGTTGCTTCTATGGCGTTACCTGACGCGCACCGAGTGAGGCAGCTATGACTCTCTACACAAATGTGGATCAACTCCGGGACTACCACTACGCCCGCGAAAAGGCAGAAATGGATGACCGCGCAGACGCCGAGACGGAGCGTGACGAACTCATTGCGTCCATCGCCAAAGAGAGGTTCGCACGTAAGGTCAGCAGGCTGACGTATGACGATATTGTTGGCGGTATGCACAGCGCAATGCAGTCGAAGCACGGCGAAGCGCTGCGCGCCACATGGTTAGTGAGCGACGCTCAATTTGGCGCGATGGTCAAAAACATCGTGTTGGACGCGATGCGCGAGGATGCAGAAACAGAAGCTATCTGCGACGTCGGAAAATTAGAAACGGAGCGCTGAGATGCACAAGACCAGGACTTGCACCGAAAACAAGCGCCTTACCGGCCTAAACGATGCCAAGGACATCACCCCGCCGCTGTGGGATCGGATTCTTCTTCGGTCCGGAATGTCGGATAGAGCCGTCGCGCTCGCATGCTTTGCAATCACGCTAGGCGTATTGATTGTTGTGAATCTCGACAGGTAACAGCGTGCGCCTCATGCCGTTTGAGCAAAAAGGTTACTTCTTCAGAAGAACGATCTGATTAGGAGAGACGTCGTGCTAGCAACCGTCACACCGAGCATCCATTTAAGGAGCAACGCTTCGCCTTTGGCTTCCGCAAACCTTTTATCAAGTTCGCCCCTGACTTCCGCGAATCTTTTATCAAGTTCGCCCCTGAATTCCGCAAATCTTTTATCAATCTCGCCCCTGACTTCCGCGAATCCCTTGTCCACCTTGGCATCCAAGCGCATTTCGAGTTCACGCAGATCAGCCTTGGTCGCCAACGCGTCGAAATTGGCTTCAAAGATATCCGCAAACACCTCGGCCTCCGCTTCAGCCTGCGCGGGTGGCACACCGGCGGTCTTGAGCCGGTTGGCAAATTTCAGTGTGTCGAAGGCGATGGCGGCCATGGCGAAATGTCAGGAAACTGAGCCAGATACCACACAGCATAGCACAAATCTGTCCCCTTCCTTGTGGCGTCCGGAGACGCACGGGCATCCCGAACCCTGTCGTCTTTGACATGAGAAACACATGATCACTGATCACGGCCCCGACTACCGGCAGCAACAAGAGTTACAAGAATTTCTTCAATGGCACGAATCGCAAGGAGTCAAAGATGAGCATCGCAACGCTGATTCTCGGTCAGAGCGGAACCGGAAAGTCCACCTCCCTCTGCAAGATGGACCCGGCACACACCCTCTTGATCCAGACTATCCGTAAGCCGCTGCCTTTTCGTGCAGCAGGATGGGCTTATCACACGAAGGACAAGGCGGGCAACATCCTCGTATCGGATCAATCCCAAAAGATTATCACGATCATGCAGCATACCAGACGCAAGGTCATTGTGCTGGACGACTTCCAGTACATGCTTGCCAACGAATTCATGCGCCGCAGCGACGAACGGGGATTTGACAAGTTCACCGAGATTGGCCGCCACGCATGGGATGTACTCTGCGCTGCCGGCATGCTGCCCGATGACGTGCGCGTTTATGTGCTCAGCCATACCGAAGAAGATCAGTCAGGCACCACGAAGATCAAGACGATCGGAAAGATGTTGGACGAGAAGATTACGATCGAAGGGATGTTCACAATCGTTCTACGCACCGACGTGACCGATAGCGAATACACCTTCACCACACGTAACAACGGACGCGACACCGTTAAAAGTCCGATGGGTTTGTTCGGATCAGAGCGCATTCCGAATGACCTGTCAGCGGTTGATCACGCCATTACCGCCTTCTACGAACTGAACGAAACCGCCTGAACGGAAACACATCATGTATGCACTAGACACAAACGTAGCACGTCAAGCCGATGAACGCATCGTACGTATCACTGACATTGGAAAGTATGTTGGGATATTCACCCGCGCAGAAGATGTAACGAGCGCCAAAGGCACCTGTGGCATCGACTTTGCATTCGAGACACCAGAACGCTTGAGCGCAAATTTCACGCTTTGGACCATGAAAGCACAAGGCGAACCACTGTTCGGCTTCAAGCAGTTACAAGCGCTGATGGCGTGCTTGCATATCAAAAGCATCACTCCCTCTCACGCCACCGTGAAGAAGTGGGGCCGGGAAACGAACAGCGTTCAGGAGTTTGACACCGAGGTGTTCAAGGATCTCATGAACAAGCAAGTAGGCATTTTGTTTGAAACTGAGGACTATCTAAAAAAGGACGGAAGCATCGGAACCAAAGTCGTGCCCGCCGCCTTTTTTGAGGCCTCAAGCGGATTGATGGCTGGAGAAATCCTCGACAAAAAGGTTGAGCCGACGCAACTCTCGAAGATGATCCAGGCGCTTCGCCATCGTCCGTTGAAGCGCGTTGTGGGGCAAGCTTCTCAGCCGGGCGGCCCTATACCTGACGCTAACAGTTCGTCGGGCATAGATGACGACATTCCCTTTTGAGGAGTTGGTGTGAGTGACCTGACCTTATACCAAATTGCCAGTGAGTACCGACAAGCGGCCGATAGACTGGTGGAACTCGATATCGATGAGCAAACCGTAGCAGACACGCTTGAATCGATTAGCGGAGATTTAATCACCAAAGCTCAAAACGTTGCGTTCGTGATTCGCAACCTCGAAGCGTCGGCGGAGCAGATTCAAATCGCGATTGAACAAATGCAGACGCGTGCGCAAACCTATGCGAAACTTGCAGAGCGAATCAGAGCATATCTGCTGCAAAACATGCTAATGAGCGGCGTGCAAAAGCTCGAATGCCCGTACTTCAAGCTTGCCGTGCGTGAGAACCCTGCCAAGGTCGTCATCGATGACGAGCGCCAGGTTCCAATGGCGTACATGACAGATCCGCCACCTCCACCGCCAAAGCCAGACAAGAAGTTGATCGCACGAGCAATCAAAGATGGGGGCGACGTGCCGGGCTGTCGGATCGAATACAGCCAGCGCCTCGAAATCAAGCCTTAACGCAGATGTCTCATGCTTTGGTGAAACAACCGTCCGTCTACCCAAGGAGAATTGGCACCATGAACAACCCAAACGGTGAAGGCATGACCATTATCAAGAAATTCAAACTTATCGATGATCAATTTATTGAAGAGTTTGGTGTAAGGCTCTTCCGCATCCGCGCACTTGTCTCGTTCGCAGGCGTCAGCGCTGGTGATATCGGCGGTTACGTGGAGAAAGAAGAGAACCTTTCGCAAGCAAACAACGCGTGGGTGTTTGGCAATGCACGGGTATACGGCAACGCGCAGGTATCCGGCGACGCGCGGGTGTTCGACAACGCACAGGTATTCGGCTACACACGGGTGTCCGGCAACGCGCAGGTATTCGACAACGCACGGGTATTCGACTACGCGCGGGTGTCTGGCAACGCATGGGTGTCTGGCAACGCGCGGGTGTCCGGTGACGCTCTAGTGTCCGGCGACGCGCGGGTGTTCGACTACGCACGGGTATCCGGCTACGTGTGGGTGTCCAGCAACGCTTGAGTATCCGACTACGTACAAATGTGCGGCAACGTGCAGGTGTCCGGCGACGCACGCGTGTCCGGCAACGCGCGAGTGCACTGACTCTCCAAGAAGAATCGATACCGTGAACAACCCGAACGGTGAAGGCATGACCATTGTCAAGAAATTCGAACTTATCAATGATCAATTTATTGAAGAGCCTGGCGTGAAACTCTTGCGCATTCGTGTGCTTATCTCGTTCGCATGTGTCTGCGGGCGCTATCTGACAAACCACTTCTCGCCCGGCTGGAGGAAACAAAAAAAGGCAGTGGGCGATAAAAAACCTGGCATGGGTTGGAGAAAAAGCGTGATATGAAAAACAGCAATGCCATCCACATCCCCCAAACCCTGCCAAGACCCATGTTTCTCACACAGGACGAACTGGTCGAATTGACCGGTCGCAGCAAGCGTTCCGCACAGGAAACAACCCTGCGCATGATGGGCATCGAACACAAGGTTCGAGCAGACGGACGCCTCATCGTGTCGCGCCTTCACGTCGAACAAATCCTCGGCGTCGCATGTGTCACGCTCCGCGACGACCGTGATATTGATGCGAACTGGAGCGCTGCGTAATGCCTAAACCAAGGAACAAAGAAAACAAGGGACTTCCAAAGCGCTGGCGATTTTTGCACGGTGCATATTATTACCGTGTACCCACGGGGCACGAAGCTGCTTGGGATGGTAAGCAGTCTTTCCAGCTTGGCAAGACATTACCCGAAGCCTATCGTACATGGGCGGAACGCATCAAGCACATTGACGATGCCAGAACGATCGGCGATCTGCTTGAGCGCTACGCGCTCCAAGTCGTGCCTACAAAAAAGGTCACCACGCAGACAAACAATGCTGTCGCGCTGAAGCGGCTACGCGCGGTGTTGGGCAACGTGCCCCTCGCATCGCTGAAACCAAGGCACGTCTATCAATACCTCGATAAGCGGATAGCAAAAGTCGCTGCCCGGCGCGAAGTCGCAGTGCTGTCGCACGCGTACACGAAAGCCGTTGAGTGGGGCTATCTTGATCGGCACCCGTTCAAGGGCGAAGTGCGTCTCAAAGGCGAAAAGCCACGTGACCGGTACATTGAAGACTGGGAAATCATCGAGTGCCTGTCGCTGCCTGCGCGCCGGAAATCAGGAAGCGTTCGTGCGATCCAGGCGTATATCCGAATCAAGCTTCTTACCGGCCTGCGACGCGGCGACCTGTTGCGTATTACGGAATCCAGTCTCAAGGAAGATGGCATTCATGTGACACCCGGCAAGACCAAAAGCTCCACCGGAAAGCAGCTAATCATTGAGTGGTCCGATGAGCTACGTGCTGCGGTTGCCGCAGCCAAGGCCGCGCGTCCGGTCCATGTTGCACCGTGGCTCTTCTGCACAGGCCGGGGCGCGTGCTATTACAACGAAGAAAACGGACTCGCCAGGGGATGGGACGGGATGTGGCACAACTTTATGAACAAGGTCCTCAGGGTCACAAAAATCAAAGAGCGATTCACTGAACATGACCTGCGCGCGAAGTGCGCCAGTGATGCACAGACGTTAGAGCACGCCCGCCGCTTGTTAGCACACGCTGACGGCAAGGTTACAGAACGGATTTATCGCCGCAAACCTGAGCGCGTCAGACCGCTACGATAATCAATCTATGGCACACGGCCTATTCTATGGCACAAGGCATCTAATCCGGAATGGCTGAAAGCCTTGCCGGGTGTGCCATTGGCGGATATCGCCAATATAGCCAGAAAGCATATAATACTTGCTTGCCTAAGCCAAAGTCAGAATTGACAACGCAGCTTGAACATGAATACATTCTCTAAAGCCATCGGGCCAGGCGATGCGGGGCGTGACACCGACGCGTTCGACGCGCTTCACGCTGAACGGGGTGCTTATATAGTGCTCGACCAGTTCGGCGTGATCGATGTGCACGGCGACGACGCAGCGGGCTTCCTGCATGGTCAATTGACCAATGATATTCAAACGCTCGAAGCAGGCAGCGTGCGGCTGGCCGGCTTTTGTTCACCCAAGGGGCGACTGCTTGCCACGTTGCTGGTTTGGCGTGCCGGCGATGCGGTGCGCATGCTGGTTTCCGCGGATCTGGTCGCGCCGCTTCAGAAGCGATTGTCGATGTTCGTGCTACGTGCGAAAGCGCGGCTGATCAACGCCACCGACGGCCTTGCCGTGGTCGGCTTTGCCGGCGATGTCCGTGCCGCGCTATCGCAGTGTTTCGACGCGTTGCCCGACGGCGTGCACGTGAAGATTGACGCGGCCTGCGGGGAATTGATCCGCATGCCGGATGCGAACAGCATGCCCCGTTTCTTGTGGGTCGGGCCGAAGGCCGCAGTTGAGGCGAAGCTTGCCGCACTGGATGCGACGCATCGCGCGCGACGGGCCGATCCCGCACTGTGGGACTGGCTTGACATCCGCGCGGGCGAGCCGCGTGTGAATGCCGCGACGAGCGAGCAGTTCGTGCCGCAGATGATAAATTTCGAACTAGTCGGTGGCGTCAACTTCCGCAAGGGCTGCTATCCGGGGCAGGAAGTGGTCGCCCGTTCTCAGTATCGCGGCACGATCAAGCGCCGCACGGTGCTGGCACACGCCGCGCAGGCGCACGCCGGCGTCGAGGTGTTTCATTCGGAGGACCCTAGCCAGCCGTGCGGGATGGTAGTCAATGCCGCTGCGGCTCCCGAAGGCGGTGTCGATTGCCTGGTCCAGCTTAAGCTTGGCGCACTCGATACCGGCTCGATCCACGTCGGCTCTCCGCACGGCCCAACGCTGGCGTTTTTACCGCTGCCGTACCCGCTGCCGACGCAAGCGCCTTGAGCGGTCCGACGCAGAGGCAAACGGACTGCGATCCGCGTCAGGCGCCAATGAGACGCCAACTGCGTGCGCGCCCACGCCGTATCCGTGCCTGGCGCGCGCTTAGACCAGCTTAACCAGCTGCTTGCCAAAATTGCGGCCTTTGAATAAGCCGATGAAGGCATCCACCGCACTGTCCAGGCCTTCTGCGATGCTTTCGCGATAGTGTAAGCATTGGGCGGCCACCCATTCGCCAAGTTCGCGCAGCGCCTGCGGCCATACGTCGAGGTGCTCCGAGACGATGAAGTCCTGCACGCACAGCCGCTGCGTGACGATCAGCGCCGGATGCTTGAGCGGCGCGGACTCGCCGTTGTAGCCCGCGATCATCCCGCATAGCGCGATGCGGCCGAATGGATTCATCCGCGTAAGCGTTGCGTCGAACACCACGCCGCCAACGTTTTCAAAGCAGCCATCGACACCATCCGGCGTCGCGCGTTGCAAGTCCTGGTACCAATCGGCTGCCTTATAGTCAATGCACGCATCGAAGCCGAGCGTCTCGACGACGTAGCGGCACTTGTCTGCGCCTCCTGCGATGCCGACCGCGCGCGCCGCTCAGCTTGGCCAACTGGCCGACGACACTGCCGACCGCAACACTGGCCGCGCTGACCACTACTGTGCTGCCCGGCCGGGGCGCAATGATCCGGTTCAGCCCGTACCAGGCGGTGACGCCCGGCATGCCGACCGGGCCGAGATAGGCGGACAAAGGCACGCGCGTGTCGTCGATCTTTTCCATGTCAGTGCCATCTGACGTGCCATATTCCTGCCAGCCAAACTTCGCCAGCCCCTTGTCATCGACGTGCCATTGCGGAGGGGTCGATTCCACGACCTCACCGACCGTGCCGCCGAGCATGACTTGCTCCAACGGCTGCGGCGGCGCATACGATTTCGCGTCGCTCCTGCGGCCGCGCATGTACGGATCGAGGGACGGGTAATGATTGCGGACGCGAACCTGGCCAGGCGCGAGTGGCTCCAGCGGCATTTGCACGAGCCGGAAATTGTCGTGCGACGGCTCTGCGGCCGGACGCGACACTAGCCAAATCTGGTGATTCACTGCTGCTTGATTCGATGCACTCATATCTCCGTCCTGGGGGTGAACGTCAGTCGTGCGTCGGCGCCGGGTCGGCGTCCGGCACAGCCGGTTGCGGTACCACCCGCTGGTGGGTGATCTCGCGACCTACGGCTAATGCGCTCAGGTACTTGAACGTGCCCAGCGCCTTGGCGACGAAGCGTCCGTCGCTATCATGCACCTCACCCTCACAATAAGCCATTGTCGCGGAGCGGTGCAGCACCCGCGCCCGGGCCCGAAGTTCGCCGCGTCCGGGTTGCATGAAGTTGGTCTTCATCTCGACGGTGACCACGCCCGCGCCGCTACTCAACGAGCGCGCGGCCAGTGCCAGGCCCACGTCGAGCAGCGTCATCGTCACGCCGCCGTGCGCGACGTCCCATGTATTCAGGTGCAACGCCGTGAGTGGCAGCACCACCTCGCTGTGCCCGTGCGCCGCCTGGACGAGCCGTACGCCCAGATGGTCGACGAATGGACTGCTCAGCGCTTGCACTGCGGCCGGCGGTGTATCGTTCGCCACGGGCGCGGTATTAGGCTTCATAGTCGATGCACTGCCGCGCGTCGCGTACACTCGCAACAAACGCCTTGATTTTCTCGTGCTCGGGATGGACTGCATAGGCCTCAAGCGCGGCCTTGTCATCGAACTCGGACACGAGCACCACGTCATAGGTCGCCTCGAGCCCCGGCGTCGCGATGCCGACCTCGAAGCGGCGCATGCCGGACACGATGTTTCGACAGCCTTCAAGCATCGCTTTCAGTCGGACTGCGTTCGTTGCGCGATCCGCACCTTCGGCTTGCTCCTTCAATTTCCACATGACAATATGTTTCAGCACATCTGCCTCCTTGGCCGCTGATCCGACAATTTGAACTTGCATTGCATCGCGACGCGGCGATCATCGCGTCGCGGGGTGAACCAGCAAGCCCGCCATTTTGCCTCTGATCGGCGATTCTGTCGCATGCCGCCATGCGGCGGCCGCGTGGCAGCCATCGTGCATGGGCGCCCCGTCGATGCGTTGGAACACAATCTTGACATCGCTGAAATGCCGCACTGCATGCGCGATCAACGACGAGACCCACAACGAATTATCCGCTACCTGAACTAACTACCCTTCATCTAGCGAGTAAAGGTGCGCATCGTGTCGTCTTATGATGCATTTCGGTCCATCAGTACAATCGTGGGCTACGGCATTGCCATGCTCACACGGCTCGCTAAGGATCGGCAAGCCAACGACAGACGATTTACAATAGAAGCTGATACGACACCGGAGCGCTCATGGCGTTTTCCCAAAGCGACACCGTTGTTCACAAACAGCCGGCATTCGCGGGCGCAATCGATCCGAATCGGCCCGGCGCGTTCTCCCAGCTTGGCACGCAGTTCCTCACGCGGCAAAGCGCCGCGCCGTTGCCCGATCCGTATGTGGTCGCTGTTTCCACCGACCTCGCGCATGAACTCGGCCTGAGTGCCGCAGCACTGACCGACCCCGCATTCGCTGACTACTTCTGCGGTAATCTGACGCGATACCTGGAGCACGCGGCGTTGCCCTTCGCCAGCGTGTATTCCGGCCACCAGTTCGGCGTCTGGGCCGGCCAACTCGGCGACGGACGCGCGTTGACGCTCGGCGAGACCGAGCATCGCGGACAGCCCCAGGAAATACAGATTAAGGGCGGTGGCCGGACCCCCTACTCACGCATGGGCGATGGTCGGGCGGTGCTGCGCTCTTCGATCCGCGAATTCCTGTGCTCGGAGGCGATGCACTTTCTCGGCGTTCCGACCACGCGCGCGTTGTGTGTGATCGGCTCAGACGCACCAGTCTATCGCGAGACGGTGGAAACGGCGGCAGTCACGACGCGTGTCGCGCCCACATTCATTCGGTTTGGCCATTTCGAGCACTTCTATTCGACTGGGCAAGTGGAAGCGTTGCGTCGGCTCGCAGACCATGTGATCGAGCATGCATTCCCGTTCTGCCGCGATGTGCAGGATCCCTACCTCGCATTGCTGGCGGCCGTCTGCGAGCGCACGGCCGCGTTGATAGCGCATTGGCAAGCCGTGGGTTTCTGCCATGGCGTAATGAATACGGACAACATGTCGATCATTGGACTAACGATTGACTATGGGCCGTTCGGCTTCATCGACGGCTTCGACGCAAACCATATCTGCAACCACTCCGACACGTCTGGGCGATATGCGTACCAGCAACAGCCGCACGTGGGCCGCTGGAATTTGATGTGTCTGGCGCAGGCGCTCTTGCCACTGATCGGCGCGCACCGGGGCACGGCCGGGGATGAGCGTGCGATCGTGGATGCACGCGATGCGCTGCAGGAATACCAAGCCCACTTCGGCCCAGCACTGGAGGCACGTTTCCGTGCCAAACTTGGACTGACCACGGCCGAACCGGACGATGTCGCATTGATTAATCGTCTGTTGGCGCTTATGCACGCGAATCACGCCGACTTCACATTGACCTTTCGGCGCATGGCCGGTGTGCGCCGGCACGATGCTTCCGGTGACGCACCCGTGCGGGACTTGTTCGTCGATCGTGCTGCGTTCGATGCATGGGCAGCCGCTTATCGACAGCGGCTGAAAACCGAGCCCGCAGACGATGCGACGCGTCGCGCGGCGATGAACCGCGTCAATCCGAAATACGTTCTACGCAACCATTTGGCTGAACAGGCGGTCCGCGCAGCGAACGAAAAGGATTTCACCGAAATTGCGCGGCTATTGCAGGTCTTGTCGCACCCGTTCGACGAGCAACTCGAGTATGAAGCCTACGCGGCCCTGCCGCCGGATTGGGCCGCGTCGCTTTCGGTGAGTTGTTCGTCCTGAGCGGCTGCCGTGTGATGCACACGACCATCGCTACGGCAGCCGCACGGGTGACGGCGGCACGATTCGCATGGTCGTCGCCAACAAGTGTGTCCACACTCGTTCATTAGCAGGAGGCATTCCATCATGGCTGATATCCGCAACCCTTCCGGCCTGACAGACCCGGCGCACCCGGTCTCGTGTAGCGCGGCGGCAGGCGAGCCGCTCGCGGCGGCGGCACAACATACGGTGCGCAAGTCCGATGCCGAGTGGCGCGAGCAACTCGCGCCGATGGCTTTCGAGGTCACCCGCCGCGCGGCGACCGAGCGCCCGTTTACCGGCGCGTACTGGGATCACTGGGAACGCGGCGTCTATCATTGCGTTTGCTGTGGCACGCCGCTGTTCGAATCGTCGACGAAGTTCGATGCAGGCTGCGGCTGGCCCAGCTACTTCAAGCCAATCCATGGCGAGGTCATTATCGAGAAGACGGACCGCTCGCATGGCATGCTGCGCATCGAGGTGCGCTGCAACGTGTGCGACGCGCACCTCGGGCACGTGTTCAACGATGGCCCCGCGCCGACCGGGTTGCGCTATTGCATCAACTCGGCTGCGTTACAATTCGATCCCAGCTAAACCGATGCCCGTTTGCCAGATCCCGCCACCATGAAACTCCTGTTTGACCTGCTGCCCATCGCGCTTTTTTTCGTTGCATTCAAAGTTTGGAACATCTATGTCGCAACCGGCGTGGCGATCGCCGCCGTGCTAGTGCAGGTCACGTGGTCGGCGTTTCGCCATCGGCGCGTCGATCCGATGCTGTGGGTGAGCCTGGCGATCGTTGTCGTATTTGGCGGCGCGACCCTGGTGCTGCATAACGACACGTTTATCAAGTGGAAACCGACCGTGCTGTACTGGGCATTTTCGCTGGCGATGCTGTTTTCGCAATTTGTGCTGCGCAAGAATCTGATTCAGAAAGCAGTGAGCGCGCAAATCAAACTGCCCTCGCCGATCTGGGACCAACTCAACGTCGCCTGGGCGCTGTTCTTCGCGGCACTGGGCACCGCCAACTTGTTTGTCGCGTACCGGTTCTCGACCGATACCTGGGTCGACTTCAAGCTGTTTGGCACGACTGGCGCGATGCTCGTGTTCATCGTCGCGCAGAGTCTGTGGCTCGCCCGGCACATGAAGGAAGAATAAGCTGATGACCGATGTATTCTTGACCGCCTCGGCCGAGCAGCGCATCGCGCTGATCCGCGCGCGCCTAGGCGCCGCCCTGTCGCCGCTTACACTGGAGATCCGCGACGACAGCGCACAACATGCCGGACACGCCGGCGCGGTTGCCGGCGGTCACTATACAGTGACCGTCGTTTCGGCCGCGTTCGACGGCCATACCCGGGTGGCGCGGCACCGGCTAGTGTATGATGCGCTCTCTGATGCGATGCAGCGCGGTATCCACGCGCTGTCGATCAATGCATACACGCCAGAAGAATTCCATTCGTCTCCCCGTTAGGACGTTCTGATGATCTTGAGAAAAGCCCGCTTGTGGGCAGCGCTCGCAGGTTGCGTAGCGGCACCCGCATTTGCCCAGAACATTGCCGTAGTTAATGGCACACCAATACCGAAGGCGCACGCCGACGCGCTGGTCAAGGAGCTGACGCGCCAAGGGCAACAGGACTCGCCGCAGCTGCAGGTGATGGTCCGCGAGGAACTGGTCAATCGCGAGTTGCTGATGAAGGAAGCGCTGCGGCGCGGCATCGCGAACCGGCCCGACGTGAAGGCGCAGATTGCGCTGGCCGACCAGAGCGTCGTGATCCGCGCGCTGATTGAGGATTTCCTGAAGAACAACAAGCCGAGCGACGACGAAATCAAGGCGCGCTATGAGCAGTTGATCAAGCAGGCCGGTGGTAACGAGCTGCACTTGCATCACATCCTGGTGCCGGACGAGCAGCAGGCGAAGGATCTAATCGCCAAAATCAAGGCGGGTGCAAGCTTCGAGGAGCTTGCGAAGCAATATTCGAAGGATCCGGGCTCGGCCAAGAACGGTGGAGATTTAGACTGGGCGAACCCGCAAAGCTATGTTCCCGAGTTCGCGGACGCAGCGGGTAAGCTGAAAAAGGGCGAAGTGACGCCGGCCCCCGTCCATACGCAGTTTGGCTGGCATATTATCCGGCTCGACGACTCGCGGGCGATCCAGCCGCCCCCGCTGGACCAGGTCAAGACGCAAGTGGCGCAGCAACTGACACAGGAAAAGCTGCAGCAATTCAACGCCGAACTCCGCCAGCACGCGAAGATTCAGTAGTATGAGTGAGGTTGCCGCCACCCTCATACTGGGTGGTGGCGCGTCCCAGCTTACCAATGGCCGCCCAGCAGGCGGCCATTGGCTTATCCAACGATTGGCTTATCCAACGCCGCGATAAAGGTGGCCGGCACGATGCGCGTCCAATCAACCGATCCAGCGCCGCGCATTACGGTACAGCCGCAGCCACGGGCTTGCCTCGCCCCACTCTTGCGGATGCCAGCTCATTTGCACGGTTCGGTGTACGCGCTCGGTGTGCGGCATGAGGACGGTAAAACGACCGTCCGGCGTAGTCACCGACGTAATGCCTTGCGGCGAGCCGTTCGGGTTGAACGGGTAACGCTCGGTTATCACGCCGTGATGGTCAATATAGCGCATCGCGACCTGTACGCTCGACAGATCTCCTTGTTGCGAAAAGTCCGCATAGCCTTCGCCGTGCGCCACAGCGACAGGCAGGCGGGAGCCCTCGAGCCCGGCGAAGAAAATCGAAGGCGATTTTTCGATTTGCACAAACGAAAAGCGTGCCTCGAACTTCTCGGAGCGGTTGCGCACGAAACGCGGCCATGCTTGCGCGCCAGGAATCATCGACGCGAGGCTGCTCATCATCTGGCAGCCATTGCAGATGCCGAGCGCAAACGTATCGGGACGCGCAAAGAACGCGGCAAACATGTCCGACAAGCGTGCATTGAAGCGAATCGTCTTCGCCCAGCCCTCGCCGGCGCCCAGTACGTCGCCGTATGAGAACCCGCCGCACGCTACCGCACCGGCAAATTGCGCCAGATCGGCGCGCCCCTCGATCAGATCGCTCATATGCACGTCGTGCGCGTCGAAGCCGGCGCGGTGGAACGCGTAAGCAGTTTCCAGATGCGAGTTCACCCCTTGTTCGCGCAAGATGGCCACGCGTGGCCGCTTGCCACTCGAGATGAACGGCGCCGCGACGTCCTCTTGCGGGTCGAACGTCAGGTGCGGCACGATGCCCGGATCCGACGCATCGCTCAACGCCTCATACTCGGCGTCCGCGCACGCGGGATTGTCGCGCAGCCGCGAAATGCGCCAACTGACTTCGCTCCAGATTCGGTGCAGTTCGGTACGGGGCGCCTCGTAGATCTTCTTCGCGTCGCGATAGATCTCAATCACGTCGCGCTCGTTCAACTTGCCAATCACGTGGCTCGCGCCCGATAGACCGAATTCGCGCAGCGTCGCCAGCACGCCATCGCGCTCGACGGCGCGCACCTGCAGCACCGCGCCTAGCTCTTCGCAGAACAACGCGCGCAGCGTCAGGTCGTCGCGGCGTCCGGCTGTCTGGCGCGCCCAGTCCTTTGCATCACCATAGTCGAACTCGTGTCCCTGCTCGAGCGTGAGCATATCCACGTTCAATGACACGCCGACATGACCAGCAAAAGCCATCTCCGCCACCGTCGCAAATAGGCCGCCATCGGAGCGGTCGTGATACGCGAGCAGCCGGCCGTCGCGGTTGAGCAACTGAATCGCGTCGAAGAAGCGCTTTAAGTCCGGTGCATCGTCCACGTCCGGCACACTGTCGCCGACCTGCTGCGTGACCTGTGCGAGGATGCTGCCGCCGAGACGGTTGCGCCCGCGACCCAGATCAATCAGGATTAGCACCGAGTCGCCGACATCGGCCACGTTGCGCAACTGCGGCGTCAGATGGCTGCGTACGTCCTCCACGGGCGCGAATGCGGAAACGATCAGCGACACCGGCGCGACGACCTCCTTGTCGACGCCGTCCTCGCGCCACTGCGTGCGCATTGACAACGAGTCCTTGCCGACCGGAATGTCGATGCCCAGCGCCGGGCACAACTCCATGCCAATCGCCTTGACGGTGTCGAACAACGCGGCGTCCTCGCCGGCACTGCCGCATGCGGCCATCCAGTTCGCCGACAGTTTTAGACGATCCAGCGACGCAATTGGCGCGGCAGCAATGTTCGTGATCGCTTCGCCGACAGCCATACGTCCCGAGGCCGGTGCATCGATCACCGCGAGCGGCGTGCGCTCTGCCATGGTCATCGCTTCGCCACGGAACCCGGCATAGTCCATCGCGGTAATCGCACAGTCGGCCACCGGCACCTGCCAAGGGCCGACCATCTGGTCGCGCACGGACAGGCCGCCAACCGTGCGGTCGCCGATCGTGATCAGAAAGGACTTGCTGGCGACAGTCGGATGCCTCAGTACCTGCGCGGCCACGTCCGACAGGCTCAAGCCGGTGACCTCCACCGGCGCAAACGTGCGATGCACGCGCGTGACGTCGCGATGCATCCGCGGCGCCTTGCCGAGCAGCACGTCCATTGGCATGTCAACCGGCATGCGCGCCGGGTCGGCGGCATCGGCCACAGCATCGTCGATCAATTGCAACTGACGTTCGTCGGTCGCAACACCGACCACCGCCATCGGGCAGCGTTCGCGCCGGCAGATCGCCTCGAACGCGGGCAGACCATCGGCCGCGATCGCGAGCACGTACCGCTCCTGCGCCTCGTTCGACCAGATCTCGCGCGGCGACAACCCGCTCTCCTCGAGCGGCACGCGTCGCAATTCGAAGCGAGCTCCCTTGCCGGCACCGTCGACGATTTCCGGAAACGCATTGGACAAGCCGCCCGCGCCGACGTCGTGAATCGACAGGATCGGATTGTCGTCCCCGCGTTGCCAGCACGCGTTAATGACTTCCTGCGCGCGGCGCTGGATCTCCGGGTTGCCTCGCTGCACCGAATCGAAATCGAGTTCGGCGGTGTTGGCCCCGGTGGCCATTGAACTGGCTGCGCCACCGCCCATGCCGATGCGCATGCCGGGACCGCCGATCTGCACCAGCAGCGCGCCGGCCGGTACGTCGTGCTTGTGCGTATGCGCGTGCGAGATATTGCCGATGCCGCCAGCGATCATGATCGGCTTGTGATAGCCGCGTACGCGCCCGCCGATGTTCTGCTCGTAGACGCGGAAATAACCGCCCAGATTGGGTCGGCCGAACTCATTGTTGAACGCGGCGCCGCCGATCGGCCCATCGATCATGATCTGCAGCGGCGACGCAATGCGCTCGGGCCGGCCATAGCGGCCGGCGGCGTCATCGGGACAACGCTCGGCGAGCGGCTGCGCGGCGTCGCGCGCGTTTTCCCATGTCTCGATGGCGTCCGGCAACTCCAGATTGGACACCGAGAAGCCGGTCAGCCCGGCCTTGGGCCGCGCGCCGCGTCCGGTCGCACCCTCGTCGCGAATCTCGCCGCCGGCGCCCGTCGCCGCCCCCGGGAACGGCGAAATCGCCGTCGGGTGGTTATGCGTCTCGACTTTCATCAGCGTGTGCGTCAGCGCCTCCATTGGCGCATAGCGCTGCGTGTCGCCGCTGGCGAACCAGCGCTGTGCGAGGCCACCCTCCATCACCGCAGCGTTGTCCGAATACGCGACGATCGTGCGTTGGCCGCTGAGCCGGTGCGTATTCTTGATCATCTGGAATAGCGACATGTCCTGCGATTGGCCGTCGATCGTCCACTGCGCGTTGAAGATCTTGTGCCGGCAATGCTCGCTGTTGGCCTGCGCGAACATCATCAGTTCCACGTCCGTTGGGTTGCGCGCGAGCTTCGTGAACGCGTCGACTAGATAGTCAATCTCGTCGTTGGCAAGCGCGAGTCCGAGTTCGGCATTGGCCGCCGCCAGCGCGGCCCGTCCCTGACCGATCACGTCCACCGACTGCAGCGGCTTGCCGGGCAGCATGTCGAACAGCTGGCACGCCTCGTCACGGGTGGCCACCACGCTTTCGGTCATCCGATCATGCAGCACCGCTGCGACCTGGGCCCACGCCGCGCCGCTCAACGTCTTTTTCGTGCCGAGCAGCCCGGACAGGCCGCTCTTGAGCGTCACCGCGTACTCAATGCCGCGCTCGATGCGGTGCACGTTGTCCAGCCCGCAGTGCCGGGCGATATCGGTGGCCTTCGACGCCCATGGCGAAATCGTGCCAAGCCGCGGAATCACCAAGAAGGTTTCGCCGCCATCATCAGCCGGCGCCGGCTCGCCGTACTCGAGCAACGCGGCGAGCCGCGCCGTGTCGGCATCGCCGAGCCCAGCAGACGCATAAACGAAATGAACGTAGCGCGCACGCACGCCGACCACGGCCGGTTCGATGGCCTGCAGTGTTTGCAAGAGGCGGTTCTGACGGAAATCGGACAGTGCCGAAGCGCCGGGGAAGCACGAGAAGTGAGCCATGGGGCGTTGCATCGAAGGTTGCTGATCGTCTTGTCGACCAAAGCACGCTGCGCGGTATGCCGGGCGGCATGGCGCCACGCGCTGGGGGAAACCGCAATTATACCGCGCTGCGCCCGCCGACCGCGACAGCGCTCGCGGCCGGCAGCGCCAATGCTATGATTGCGCGCCTTCGCGCGGTGCGCCGGCCCCGCCAGCGCACGGATCCACGCGCTGACTGCGCCGATTGCATACCCGGAATTCGCGCCCCAGTCTCGGTCATCGACGTAACGCGCCAGATCACGATCATGCGACTCGGCGAGCGCGTGCGGATCGCCGGTGCGCTGCTGCTGCGCAGCGGGCGCCACGCAGACGCAATGCCACCCGCGGCCTTCACGGAATAGGCGATCTCACTGCTCGAACAGGGCCGCGCATCGGTGGATCCCAAGCGCCGCGCGCATTTGCGCGGCGCTGAACTGGAGCGATATGGTGCTGCTGTCGCCCGACGGACTGCTGCTGGTCGGCGCGACGGCCCACCCGCGAGTGTTCGTCGATTGCGCGCACAGCCCTGTCGCCTCGCTCTGTTACAGTGATAGCAGACCTGGTGTCGGGGGAATCGCCGGCTTTGCCGGTTGCGTCGCTGGCGGCGCCCTCGCCTGGGCGCCTCGCCGGCTAGCACCATCGACGGCCGGCTCGTGCGCCCGTGCGTCGGCGCCTGGCCCCTTCGTTGCTCATTGAAGGCCTCGCATGACTGATCCTGTTCTATCCGCCGCCGGGCACAGCGTGCGCGCTGCATCGTTAATCGATGCGCGTGAGCGCGCGGTGCCGCTGTACGACGTGGCTTCACTGCGCCTAATCGAGGCGCAGGCTACCCGTTCTCTGCCCACCCACACGTTGATGGCGCGTGCTGGCCATGCAGCCGCGTCCGTGCTGCTCTACGACGAAGTGCCGGTGCGCGCCGCGTGGATTGCAGTGGGGCCCGGCAACAACGGCGGCGATGCATTGGTCACCGCGTGCGAGTTGCATCGCGCCGGCGTGCGCGTGCAGGTATGCATGCCGTGCGAGGTGGTCCCGGACGACGCGCGCTGGGCGTTGCAACGCGCGCGCGAAGCTGGTGTGCCGATCAGTACGACGATTCCGGATACGCTGCAGGGGTTTGATTGGGCGCTCGACGGGTTGTTCGGCATCGGCCTGGGCCGGCCGTTAGAGGGCGATTTCGCGCGCATCGCCGCGTTGCTGTCCGAGCATGCGCGCCAACGTGTGCGCGTGCTAGCGCTCGATGTGCCGAGCGGGTTGGACAGCGATACCGGCAACGTGGCCCATGGCGGCACTGCGGTGCGCGCCACCGACACCTTAACGTTCATTGGCGCCAAACCAGGGTTGTACACCGCACACGGGCCAGATCTGGCGGGACGCGTGCGTATTGCACCACTGGAGTTGACCGCCGCGCTCACGATACCAGCAGGCATGCCGCCGTCAGGCGTATCGATGCTCAACGCACCGGCGCTGTTCGCGTCGCGGCTGCCCGAGCGCGCGTTGGCGTCGCACAAGGGCACGTTCGGCACGCTGGCCGTGATCGGCGGCGCAACAGGCATGTGCGGCGCCCCCATCCTGGCCGCGCGGGCTGCCCTGTATTGTGGTGCCGGCAAGATCCATGTCGGCTTGCTGGGTGATGGCGTACCGTCCTATGATCCCGTCCATCCGGAACTGATGCTCAGCCCCATCCACACGCTGGCTTTGGATGCGGCGAGCGCACTGGCCGTCGGGCCAGGGATGGGGCGGGACGAACGCGCGGCGCGCGTGCTCGCCGACGTCCTGTCATTGAACGTGCCGATCGTCGTGGACGCCGACGCACTGAATCTGCTCGCCCACGACGCTAGCCTGGCGGCCCGGCTCGCACAGCGGCAGGCGGCGGCGATCATCACACCGCATCCGCTGGAGGCAGCGCGACTGCTCAATGTGGAGGCAGCGAGCGTGCAGCGTGACCGGTTCGGCGCGGCTCGGCGCTTGGCCGAGCGGCTGAACGCGGTGGTGGTCCTGAAGGGAAACGGCACCGTAATTGCCGACGCGTGGAGTCCGGGCCGTCGGCCGCTGGCGATCAACCCGACCGGCAATGCTGCGCTGGCGACCGGGGGCACCGGTGACGTGCTGTGCGGGATGATCAGCGCATTTGCCGCGCAACGCATGCCGCCGTACGAAGCCGCACTCACGGCGGTTTACTTGCACGGCGCGGCGGCCGAATCACTGTGCGCGGACGGCGATGGGCCGGCCGGGTGCACCGCTAGCGAGCTTGCACCGCGGGTACGACGGCTGCTCAATACCCGCTTCTACACACATTGAACGCGGCCGAACGGACGACTCCAAGATGTCGTCGTGCATCGTTATACTTGGTGCCAACGCGTCAGATCCACAAGCGCCCGCGCCGGCACGCGCCACCATGCGCACCGGCGGCGGCTTTCCTTTCGTCACAGAGACAAGCAACGTCTATGAGCCTGAATTCGCTTCCCGCCTGGTCCGCCCTTGCCGCCCACTATGAATCGATTCGCGATGCTCATATGCGCGACTGGTTCGCCCCCGCGAACGATCCGGCGCCCACGCGGGCGGAGCGCTTTACCGTCAGCGGCGGCGGGCTGACGCTGGATTTCTCGAAGAACCGCGTGACCGACGAGACGATCGCGTTGCTCGTCCAGCTCGCTCGCGAAACGGGTGTGCAGGCGCGACGCGACGCGATGTTCGCCGGCGAGATCGTGAACCCGACCGAGCGCCGCGCCGCATTGCACACGGCTTTGCGGACCTCGGACGCGAATGCGCCGTACGCCGCGCAGATCAAGGCAGAGCGCACGAAAATGGCGGCTTTTGCTGAGCGGGTGCGCAACGGCCAATGGGTGGGCCACACCGGCAAGCCGATTCGACACGTCGTCAATATCGGCATCGGAGGCTCGGATCTGGGTCCGAAGATGGTTGCGCACGCATTGCATCACCTCGCAACACCGAAAATCCGCACACATTACGTGTCCAATGTCGACGGTGTTGACCTGCAGCGCGTGCTGGAACAGATCGATCCCGAACAGACATTGGCGATTGTCGTATCGAAGACATTCACAACGTTGGAGACGATGACCAACGCGCGCTCACTGCGCGACTGGTTCCTGCGTAGCGGCTGTGCACCGGACCAGTTGGCTCGGCATTTTATCGGCGTGTCGGCGAACCCGCAGGAAGTGGTGCGTTTTGGCATTGCACCCGACAACGTGTTCGAGATGTGGGACTGGGTCGGCGGACGTTATTCGCTGTGGTCGGCAGTCGGATTGTCAGTGATGATCGCGATCGGCCCCGAACACTTCGATCGATTGCTCGCGGGCGCTCATCTAATGGATGAGCATTTTCGCCACGCGCCATTGGAGCGCAACCTGCCGGTGTTGCTCGGGCTGCTCGGCGTCTGGTACCGCAATTTCTTCGGCTCACAAAGCTACGTTGTCGCGCCCTATTCGGAGGCGCTGCACTTCCTGCCGGCGTACCTGCAGCAATTGGAGATGGAGAGCAACGGCAAGTCCGTGACGCTGGATGGGCATTTCGTCGATTACCCGACTTCGGCGGTGACCTGGGGCGAACCTGGCACGAACGGCCAGCACGCGTTCTTCCAAATGTTGCACCAAGGGCCAACGATCGTGCCCATCGACTTCATTGTATCGCTCACGCCCGAGCATCCCCTGCCCGGTCATCACGAAAAACTGCTGGCGAATTGTTTTGCGCAAGGCGAAGCGCTGATGCTGGGGCGCACGCAGTCGGAGGCGGAACGCATCGCCGGGCCTGATCAGACAGCACTCGTGCCGCACATCGTTTTCCCGGGCAATCGGCCGACAAACACAATCTTGCTCGACGAGTTGAATCCGCAATCGCTCGGGGCCCTGATCGCGCTGTACGAGCACAAGACACTCGTGCAGGCCACCGTGTGGAACATTAACCCGTTCGACCAATGGGGCGTTGAACTGGGCAAGATGCTCGGCAAGGTCGTCGAGGCGGACCTGGTCTCCGCGTCGTCGGTCGATCCGCGCAAGCACGACTCGTCCACCAGCGCGTTGATTGCCCGCGCACGTGCGAAGCTCCGATCCTGAAAAAGCGTCATCGTATGCCGGTGCGCTGGTGCGGCATCCAGGCTTTTCGACCCAAAGTCTTATTAATCAGCGTCGCTGCTGGGCGATCCGACTATCATTAACACACCCCACAGCTTCGTTTAGGGACCAATCGCGTCGGCTGGTCCCCGCGATGCAGGCGGGCGTTGCATACCATCAACGCAATGGACTTAAAAGGAGCGGGCTGATAGACCACTGGCGTATTTCAGGCAAGTTACTTTGGAGCACTGAAATGGCGGCTAACGTTGCCACGGAACCGGCCCAGCCACGGTCAGCGAAACTGGTTGCACCCGCTGCCACCGGCATAGCCAGCAGCCCGTTCGCGAAACTGGCAAATCGTCACGTGCCGTCCATTGGATTGTCCGGCGCAGGCGGGAAGCGTCAAGCCATCGCGACCGTGATCAACGATGTCAAGCCTCGTGTGCCGCCGTTACGCCGAAATGGCCTGTCGGCAACCGATAGGGCTGAGTGAAGGCGCGGACGCGTGTTCGACGCCGATTTCAACGCGCATCAACACGCTGGAAACGACGCTCTTCCCAACCTGGATACCCTCCAGAAACATCCCCTACCCTATCGTTTCACTCTCCGTCAACGAGTAGGTTCGGCCGGGGCATGCTTGACGTGCAGCTTGCCACTGTTATGACGCGCCTGCCAGAGGTCATAGGCGGCCTGTCCGGCCAGCCACACATCGGCGCGGCCGCCGCGCTCGACGCCGAGCCATGCCTCGATACGCAGCGCCATTTCGGGCGAGATCGCAGCGTGCTCGTTGAGCACACGCGAGAGCGCGGAACGCGTGACGCCGAGCTGCTGCGCAGCCTGTGTGACCGTCAGGCCAAGCGCCGGCAGCACGTCCTCGCGCAGCGTGTCGCCGGGGTATGGCGGATTGAACATACGGCTCATGAAAACAACTCCTAATGATAGTCCTGGTAATCAACCAGCACGGCATTGGCACCTTCGAAGCGAAACGTCATCCGCCAGTTGCCATTGACCCATACCGAAAAATGTCCTTCAAGGTCACCATGCAGCGGATGCAACTTTCAGCCCGGCACGTTCATGTCGTCAGGTCCGGCTGCATCGTCGAGCTGGCGTAGCTGACGGGCGAGCCGTGCAGCGTGGTGCGGCTGGATGCCGGCTTTGCTGCCTTTCTCAAAGAAGTCGCGCAACCCTTTGTGCAAAAACGATTTGTTGGACGCCTCGAAGGCCCGCGTGCCGCACTCAGCTCGCAATTTGCGGCGGTGCGAGTGCGAGCCTCGCACCGCGATTACTGGCGTGCTACCCCGCGCAACAGTAAGTCTAGACGAGCCACCCTGCTTCGAGTGCCAAGATTGCGTCACAGCGCTGCGCAAGCTCCGTATCGTGTGTCACGAGCACCAGCGTTGCGCCGCTTGCGCGATTCAGCTCGAACAGCAGGTCGATTACCGCACGCCCGTTGGCCGCGTCGAGGCTGCCGGTAGGCTCATCGGCGAACAGGATGTCCGGTTCGATCACGAACGCGCGCCAGCGCGACGCGCTGCTGCTCCCCGCCCGACAGGTGCTTCGGATAATGGTGGACCCGCGCCGCAAGGCCAACATGCTCGAATAGCGAATGCGCGCGCCGCGCCACATCACGAGGTTGCGCGGCGCCGGTCAACTCCAGCGGCAACATCATGTTCTCCGACGCGCTCAGGTGCGGCATCAACTGGAACGACTGGAACACAAATCCGGCATGCCCTCTGCGCAGTGCGGTACACGCGTCTCATCAAGCTGACTGTCAGCCAGTGCGGGCATGCGGATTGCGATAGCACCGCGGGACGGTGACTTCATGCCGGCTGGGAAGCATGGCTCATCGATCGGACGGGATGACTGCTCAGCCGTTCAATCCGATGCCACCGTCCTCGAATGGTCCGACGCTGAGCGCTTTTATAAGGAGTAAACATGAAACACTTGCCGATTCTCGCCGTGTCGGTCGCCGTTGCCGCTTGCGCGGCTCAACCGCCGGCGGGCGTGCAACCGGTTGGCAAGAGTGCCCGCTCGCCTCAACAAGTCGCGCAATGCGTGTCGCAGAAATGGGCCGATCAGTCGCAGCAGCCCGTTACGCTACAGAACAGGCTCGCGGACGATCAGGCGTTCGACGTGCTGCTGCCGGGGGAACGTCCTGGAGGCGCCGCGGTGGTCATCCAACCCGACCCGTCCGGCAAGGGGTCGTGGGTCGGCATCCGCGGCATCGGTTATCCGGGCGCAACGGCTGACGTGAACGGCTGCCTGTAGCGGCGCGCCATGCAGCAGCAGCCGCTGGTGCAGCGGTCGCTGCTGCGCGGCGTCACTGATTCGCCGCGACCGGCGTGCCGCACAGCTTCACCCGCGAGCGGGCGCGCAGCGCATCGACATAGCTGGTCCATTCGGCGTCGCCGAGCACTTGGCCGATTTGCAGCTGCGCGCCGCTTAAGCGTTGCGGGTCGATGCTGGACGGCATATTCACCGTGTTCACGCGGTAAATCGCGTAGCCGGCATCACCCAGATCAACGCCGACGTAAGCGGGCAGCTTTTGCGGATCGACTTTAAATATCGCGGCAACCGCTTGCGGCGGTACTCCTTGGGTATCGGCCCGCGTCACTTTGGTGACTGCCGAGAATCCGGCCGTGGATGCCGATTTCCGAACTTCGGCCAGTTTCGCTTCACCTTGCTCGCGAGCCTTGTCTGCCGACAGCTGCGCGACCACCTTTTGCCGCACCTGCGCAGCGACCGTGTCGTACGGCTGAACGGAGGCTGGCTGGTAGTCCACCACGCGCGCCGATACGAGCGTATTGTTGCCGACGTCGATCGCCGGTGTGTTGTGCTTGGCCTTGACGGAGTCGTCAGCGAACACGGCGGCGAGCAGCTTTGGATTGTTTAGCGGGCTAGTCGGTGGCAATGCAGGATTGCCTTCCCGCGTTAATGTCGCGGTCTGGATCGTCAGCTTGAATTTGTCCGCAGCCGGCTTCAGGCTGTTAGCTTGCTCGTAGACGATGTTCGTGAACGCATCGGCTTGTTCCGCATAGGCCTTGGTGGCCTGTTCGGTCTTCAACTCGGCCGCAATTGTCGCGTTGACTTCGCCAAACGGCTTGATCTGTTCCGGCTTAATGTCCGTCACCTTGATGATGTGATAGCCAAAATCGCTTTGCACGATGCCGCTGACCTGATCCTTTTTCAGCTTGAAGGCGGCGTCGGAGAACGGTTTGACCATCATGCCCGGCCCAAAAAAGCCGAGGTCGCCGCCCTTGTCCTTGGAACCGGGGTCGTCCGAATTCTGTTGCGCCAGCTTGGCAAACTGCTCCGGATGCGCGGTAACCTGAGCGAGAATCGACTCGGCCTTCTGCCGCGCCTTGTCACGCTCCCCCTTGCTTGCACTGGCGGCGACTGCGATCAGGATGTGGCTGGCGCGCACTTCGCCGGGCGTCTTGAACTTTGTCGCGTTGTCGTCGTAGTACTTCTTCAGGTCCGCCTCGCTCGGCTGCGCGCGCTGCGCAAGCGCATCGGCCGACAGCGTCAAATACTCAACGGTCGCGCGCTCTGGCGTCGCGAACGCATCGTGGTGCGCATCGTAGTATTGCTTGAGCTGGACGTCGCTCGGTTGCACCTTGCCTGCATAGTCGGTCGCATGCAGTGCCAGGCCTTGCACCTCACGGCTCTGTTCCGACAGGCTGGCCAGCTGCTGCGCGAGGGCCTTGGGCGCGAACGCGCTTGCTTGGATGCCGTCCGGCAACTGGCGGCTCGCCAATTGGTAGCGTACACGCTCGTCGAACGATTCCGGCGTCATGCCCTGCATCGCCAGCAATTGCTTGTACTGGTCTACGTCATATGTGCCGTCGGGCTTGCGCAACGAGGCAATCGCCGGGATGCTCTGCTCCGCGCGCAGCACTGCTTGGTCAGACGCGCTCAGATGCAGATCCTCGGTCGCTTTGGCCAGCACGCGCTGCTGCACCAGACTGTCGAGGATCGCACGGCGTATTTCCGGTGTATCGATTGCCTTGGCATCGAAGCTTGCGCCCAGTACCTGGCGCGCGCGATCGAGCTGCTCGCGCATGGCGCCCTCGTATTCGGCCCGGGTAATCTTGCGGCCGGCGACGCTCGCGACGTCCGCGCTGTCGTCAAAGAAGTTACGAAAGCCCTGAACGCCGACGAAGCCGAGCCCTGGCACAATGAGGATCACCAGCAGGAACATCATCAGGCGCTTGTGGTTACGAAAGAAGTCGAGCATGAGATCGGTTGAGTACGTTACGCAGCCGGCAAGGCCGACAATCAATAAACGCTCGATATTACCTTACCGCGGCGAGCGGGCAAATCGCGTGGGCGGCAAAGCACCTGACTCCGTCCGTTGAAATGGGCGCGGCAGTACGGCACAACCCACGCGGGGCAATGCTCGATGACAGTGACAGTGTGAAGCTTGAGAGGAACTACGTGAGCCGTCACGCATTGCACCAGATTCCGCTACCGTGCCGGCAGATACAACACTAGCAGCAACAGATACGAAAACAAAAACCCGCAGAACCATAGCCATGCGGGTTTCAGGACGACAGCAGACTTCCTCGGACTGAGTTGGACGGCTTTGCGAAACGGAATGGTGGGTGCTGAGGGGTTCGAACCCCCGACCTACGCCTTGTAAGGGCGCCGCTCTACCAACTGAGCTAAGCACCCGTTCGACGTCGCGTCCAACAAAGTACGCTAGTTTAACGCATCTTTCAGCGCTTTACCAGCGTTTAAGGGGGGCTACGGATACGGCGATTCCTTGTATCCTGTTCTGCACGACGCTCTCATCCATCTTGCGCTTACGTCGCCGCAGGACGGCATTACGTTATTCGGGCGGACGCCAGGTACTTGTGAAGCAGCTGCAACGCTTGCACGGCCCTTATCGTCGGGTCATCTGCGCGAACGCGGACTACCCGCCGTATGAGGTGCCGATAGAGAACGCGAATGATCAGTGGAAGTTCGCTGTCATTGGGCGCGTGGCGTGGTTCGGGCGGCAGGTGTAGGGGCCACGTCAGGCCTGTAATGGACCGCTGGAAGCCGGCGGAAACACCTTCCCCTGAACAGCAGCGGATGTGCCGTGTCCGCCGCATGAGCGTACGTTAACGCAGTTGCACCAAGCGCGCACTTATCTATTACAGTTAATCAGGATAGGACGACACGGACAGCACCTGATCCATCGACCACGGGCAGGCGTCAGGGAACACATCCAAGCCGGTCTCCTCAACGGCCTTGGAAACCGCATCAGCCCACGTCCGAGTAATCCAGTTGTGATTGGACAAAGTTTAAGGCTAGGAGTGCGGCGTCCAATGCCCGCCGTTGCTCCTTGATTGTGCGTTGCCAGCTTGAACCCCGTCGGCCCGACTGATACTGCCACTTGAGCAGGTGAGCCAGGCCTTCGGTCGCTGGCGTCCACCGTTGTCACTGACCCTCGTTGCCTTGCTCGCTCCAAAAGTGCGGCACAGATAAGTGACTTGCAACAACGTCAGGAAGCTTTCTGGCAGCGAGCAATGGATGATGTGCTGTGTCGATCAAGTTTCTTATCTCTCAGCCTGCCATAGGGCCTTTAATGAGTCCAAGCACGCATGCGGCGGCGCAGAAAGCTCGCGGACTAGCGAAGCAGAATTGGAGCCCATGTCCGCTAGACTCTTGCGAGGAAGAAAAAATCACGGTCAATTGCATCTTTCAGCGCTTTCCCTGGCCGAAATTTGGGCATTTTGGTCGCCTTGATGTTGATAACGGCACCGGTGCGAGGATTGCGTCCCGTGCGAGCGGTGTGCTTGCCCACTGCAAACGCGTCGAAGCCAGCGAGTGTAACGCTGCCGCCCTTCTTTAGAGCGTGTTATGCACTTTGCAGGATAGGTGCGGCATGAACGAGCATGAGCATGGCAAAGACGACGAAATGCAGGCCGACGAGCGTTTCGGGCAAACGCTCGTCGTCGCGAGCGAGCCTTCGAAAGCGATTGAGCCATTCGAAACTGCGCTCGACGACCCATCGGCGCGGTAGCAAGATAAAGCCCTTCTTTGCCTGCAATTCGATGCCTTCATCCTGCGCGGCTTGCGCAGGCTCTTCTCCTATATAACCTTGGTCGGCAAAGGTAAGCTTCACGCTCTGCCCGCTCACAAGTTGCCCCTCTTGTGCTAACACCGGAACCTGCGCGCGCTTGCTCATTGACCGGCGTGACATGAATCGCCAGCCAATGCCCGAGCGTATCGACGGCCATATGCACGTTGCTTGCCCGTTTGCGCTTGTAACCATCGTAGCCTGCGCGTGGGCCACGCTCGCAGCTCGACTGCAACATACGCCCGTCCAGGACCACCGCACTGGGCTGACCTTGGCGACCCTGCGCAACACGCAGCACCGAACGCAAATCCTGAACTATCGCTTCGAAGCAGCCCGTTCGCAGCCAGCGTTGAGTTTGCTGATACACCGCTTCCCATGGCGGAAAGTTCGTCGGCAGCATACGCCACGCAGCGCCCGCACGAGCTAGCCAACGCAGCGCGTTGAACAACTCGCGCAATTCATACCGTCTTTGCGGTGCATCTGGCCCCATCAACGTTAAATACGCAGCAGCGAAGCGCCATTCTTCGTCCGTCACGTCGTTAGGATAGGCTCTACGTTTCTCCATCTCGATTCCACTCTGAGACTTGCTGAAAGTGCATAACACGCTCTAGGATGGAACCAATAATGGCCGTTGACTCTGGCTTAAGCATTTCTCCGTGGCGACAGTGAACATTATGAACCTCTATCTCCCCGAGCACATACGGTTTCCACGCATCAGGCGTGACGAGCGTTTCACCTCCCGCCTCTGCTACCGTGGCTCGAAACAATAGCGCATCCCCACCGTACCGCGATGGAGAATAATCTCTTACGATACGCCCATTATTCTTTCCAATTTTCTCGGTGTTTTCCAATAAATGCTTATCCATCGCCGAAACTAATTCGTTGCCATAGTGGGCGGCAAACACCTCTCTCACCATCGCCTGGTCAAATTGATTTCCTTGCTCTTCGAAAGCTTTTCCCGCAAAAGGGGTACTATCCAGTAACGCCAGCAACGCTACTTCTTCGCCTTGGTGTTCAAGTCGAACAGCCATGCTATGCGCCACATTGCCGCCGAAGCTCCATCCTAATAAGCAGTAAGGCCCTTTGGGTTGAACACGGCGCATTTGTTCAAGATAGTCTGACACCATCTCATCAAGGGTCGATGCAAGCGGGCTTGTTCCATCTAACCCACGAGCCTGCAAGCCATAAAGGGGCTGATCCGGGGGAAGGTAACTGGACAGACCCATATAGCTCCAGCTCAAACCAAATCCGGGATGAATGCAGAAAAGAGCAGGACGGCTGCCTGTGGGCTTAAGAGGAAGTAGAACGGAAAACGAGTCTCCTTGCATCCCGTCATGCTTAACTAAATGGCGTGCTAAGCCTGCGAGGGTGGATGCCTCAAACAGCGTGCGAATGGCAAGATCAACTCCTAACGCTGTGCGTACGCGATTGATCAGGCGCATGGCCAGCAGCGAGTGGCCCCCGAGTGCAAAGAAGCTGTCGTGCCGGCCCACACGTTCGACACCCAATAGCTCGGCCCAGATCACCGCGAGCGTCATCTCCAGCTCGCCTTGCGGCGCTTCATACGCTTGATGCGCCAGCGCGTCAGCGTCCGGTGCGGGCAGCGCACGCCGATCCAGCTTGCCGTTGGGCGTCAAGGGCCACGCATCGAGCCGCACAAACGCACTGGGTACCATATACTCAGGCAGGCTCGCCGCCACCTGTGCACGCAGCGTGCTCGCAAGGTGCTCATCCGCTTCGGCCTGCACATACGCCACCAGTCGCTTAGCCGAGCCCTCGCCTGTTGCCAGCACCACCGCATCACGCACCTGCGGGTGCGCCGTTAAGCACGCTTCGATCTCACCCGGTTCAATCCGAAAGCCGCGGATCTTCACTTGCTCATCGTTGCGCCCCACAAACTCCAGATTGCCGTCCGGTAAATAACGCGCTAAATCCCCAGTCTTATACAGCCGTGCACCCGCTTCATCGGAGAACGGATCCGGCACAAAGCGCTCGGCCGTCAGCTCTGGGCGGTTCAGGTAGCCCCGTGCGACACCGGCGCCACCAAGATACAGCTCGCCAACCGCACCTAGTGGCACCGGCTGGCTCTGCGCATCGAGCAGATAAACGCGCGTGTTCGCAATCGGCCGGCCAATCGGGGCTTCACCGCTGAAGTCACGTGCACCACGCCATACGGTGGCGCAAACGGTTGCTTCTGTCGGGCCATACGCATTGAAGACGGCGTAGTATTGGCTTAAATGCTGTACTAATGCCGCATCAGGAGCTTCACCCGCGAGAATCAGCGTCAAGGGCGTACTTAAGATAGGCAGTGCCTTGCCCTGTTGAAGCATCGCGGGTGGCAACGTCACGTGCGTGATCGCGTGGCTTGCCAAATAAGTCCAAAGCTCGCGCTGATCCCAACGGGCTGTATTGGGCGGCAAATACAATGTCGCACCGCTGCCAGACGCCATCAGAATCTCGGAGATACTCGCATCGAAACTGAGTGAGGCAAACTGCAATACGCGGCTGGTCGCGCGCACATCGAAGCGGGCAATCTGCGCGTGCACAAGGTTCATCACGCCGCGATGTTCAACCATTACGCCCTTCGGAGCGCCGGTGGAGCCGGAGGTGTAGAGCACATACGCAAGATGACGGGACGTCAGCTCCGGCACCAAAGGATTCGTGTCTGCCTGTTCCGCCAATGAGTTCGGGTCAAGCACCGTGCGGGACGCGAGCGCTGCGTCACCCAGAGCGGCCCGGCCCGCCGCATCAGCTAGCACGATTTCTGGTACCACATCGTATAGGATATGCGCGAGCCGCTCGCTCGGATAGGCTGGATCTAGTGGCACATACGCGCCGCCCGCTTTTAGGACCGCCAGCAGCCCCACCACCATTGCGGGACTCCGTGCCACACAGATCGCCACCCTCGCATCGGGCCTCACACCTAACTCAATGAGTTGGTGCGCCAGGCGGTTAGCCCGTGCATTAAGCTGCGTATAACTTAGCATCTGGCCTTCATAGACCAGCGCCGTCGCCTCTGGCGTACGCTTTACCTGTACTTCAAACAGTTGGTGAACGCACTGGTGAGCTGGGTACGCTTGCTGTGTCGCGTTCCATGTCCGAAGCAATTGTTCGCGCTCGGTGTTAGGCAGCCACTTTAACTGCTGAGCGGGCTGATTGGGCATGCAATCCAGTGCCTCGGCCAAGCTCTCGAGTACCTGCTGCATGTAACCGCAAACTCGATCAGGATTGCCAGGTTGTACGATCTGCACGGTCAGTCCGAGCGCGGTACCGTAATCTTCCACCGACAATATCAGTGGATAGTTGCTTCGCTCTTGTGCCCTCAAAAATTGGACGCCAGCCAATATTTCGCTGCTATCTGTCGAGAGAGTATTGTGACGGTAATTTAACAACGCACTAAAGAGTGGCGAGCCGGCGGGCACGCCACTACAACGCAGCGCGCGCACCAGTGGCGTATGTTCATGTTCGAGCAATGCCGCCAGTTGAGCGTGCGTGGCATATACACTCGACTCCACGCTACCATCCAGGTCCACGCGCAGCGGTAGGACATTCAAGAATAACCCCAGCGCCCGATCTGCGCCGTCGCCCGCTTGCATGCGCCCGAACAGCACGGTGCCAAATACCACGCGTTGTTGGCCGCTCGCGCGGGCGAGCACCTGTGCCCACGCCAGATGGCACAGACTCGCTAAACTCACGCCTAGGCGCCGCGCATGCGCACGCAGCCGATCGTTCAAAGCCGACGGCAGCATCCGGTGTGACTCGCTCACTTCACTGCCGTCGCCCTGTACCTGCGCGAGCCCAAACGGCAGGGTCGGCTCCACGTCCGCGAGCAGCTCGGTAAAAAAGCGCGTATACTCGGCTTCACTCACGCCTAGCCTGGCTTGCGCGACTAGATGGCGGAACGGCCACGCCGGCGGCAGCGTGTCGCCTTGCCCCCCGATAAACGCCTGCACCTCCGCGTGCATCACTTCCAGCGTCGAGTGATCGCTAATCAAATGGTGCAGCCGCTGCGTGAGCAGCCAGCGACCCTCGGTATCTTGCGCGATTGCACAGTGCAGCAGCGGCGCTTGCGTCAGATCCAAGCGCGTGTGACGCGGATTAAAGCGCCGCGCCAATTGTTCTTCGATCGGCCCATCAGCGGCGTCCAACGTCAGCTCAGTGACCGGCAACCGCGCGTGGCGCCATACCACTTGCGCGGGCGTGGACACACCTTCCCACACGAACGCGGTGCGCAGCATATCGTGGCGATCGATCACCTGCTGCAGCGCGTGCAGATACTGGTCAAGCCGCTCGCGCGTGTCAAAGGCCAGCTGCTCGATCAGCAGATACGGATCGCCGTCGCGCGCGAGTAAATGGTGAAACAGCAGCCCGTCTTGCAGTGGCGACAGCGCATAAATGTCTTGGATATTGGCTACGCCACCGGGCACCTGCTCGACAATCTGGTCTATGTCCGCTTGCGTCAGCTCAATGAGCGGCAGCATCGACGGCGTAATCGCCGTCGTGTCGGGCGTAATTGCGTTCGCAGGCACCGCCACGTCACGGTGCTGGCCCAACGTCTGCGCCAATGCGCTGAGAGTCGGCGTGTCGAATAGCGCGCGCACGGATAACCCGACTCCCCGACGCCGCAGGCGCTCAATGAGTTGCACCGCCAGCAGCGAGTGGCCCCCGAGCACAAAGAAGCTGTCGTGCCGACCCACACGCTCTACCCCGAGTAGCTCCGTCCAAATCGCCGCGAGCGTGGTCTCCAATTCGCCTTGTGGCGCTTCATACGCTTGATGCGCGAGCGCCTCGTCATCCGGTGCCGGCAGCGCACGCCGATCAAGCTTGCCGTTGGGCGTCAAGGGGAATGCGTCGAGCCGTACAAATGCATTGGGCACCATATACTCGGGCAGGCTCGCCGCCACCTGCGCGCGCAGTGTGCTCGCCAGTTGCTCATCCGCTTCAGCCTGCACATACGCCACCAGCCGCTTAGCCGAGCCCTCACCGGTTGCCAGCACCACCGCATCACGCACCTGTGGGTGCGCCGTTAAGCATGCTTCGATCTCCCCTGGTTCAATGCGAAAGCCGCGGATCTTGACTTGCTCATCATTGCGCCCCAAAAACTCCAGATTGCCGTCCGGTAAATACCGCGCCACATCCCCGGTCTTATACAGCCGTGCACCCGCTTCATCGGAGAACGGATCCGGCACAAAGCGCTCGGCGGTCAACGCCGGGCGGTTCAGATAGCCACGTGCCACCCCGGCGCCACCAATATACAACTCGCCGACCGTACCCAGTGGCACCGGCTGACCATGCGCGTCCAACAGATAAACGCGCGTGTTCGCAATCGGCCGGCCAATCGAGACCGCGCCGCTGAACTCACGTGTACCACGCCATGCTGTGGCACAAACGGTCGTCTCCGTGGGACCGTAGGCATTCAAGACCGTGCCTTGGTCGACCAAGTCTCGAACCAGCGTTACACTGGGCGCTTCACCTGCCAGAATCAGCGTCAAAGACGGACCGAGGCTGGGCAAATCTGCGCCATGTTGAAGCAGGGCAGGCGGTAAAGTCGCGTGCGTAATCGCATGGCTTGCCAAATAGTCCCACAGAGCCTGCCGATCCTGCCGAGCTATCTCGGGTGACAGATACAATGCTGCACCGCTGCCAAAGGCCATCAAGATTTCAAATGCACTCGCATCAAAGCTGAACGACGCAAACTGCACAATGCGGCTGGTTGGCTGCACTCCAAAACAGGCGATCTGCGCCAGAGCAAGGTTCACCACGCTCCGATGCTCGACCATCACGCCCTTCGGGGTACCGGTGGAGCCCGACGTATAGATCACATACGCCAGATGCCGGGCCGTTAGGCCCGCCACCGACGGATTCGTATCCGGCAACGCCGGCAGGATGGTGGGATCGAGCACCGTACATTCGGCCAGCGCCGCGTCGCCCAACGCAGCGCGCCCGGCCGCATCGGCGAGCACAATCGCCGGTGCTGCATCGGCGAGGATGTGCGCCAAGCGCTCACTCGGATAGCTCGGGTCTAGCGGCACATACGCACCCCCGGCTTTCAAAATCGCTAGCAGCCCCACGACCAGCGCGGCACTGCGCTCAACGCAGATCGCTATCCGCGCATCGGGCTTGACACCCAGCTCGATCAACTGATGCGCGAGGCGATTGGCTTGTGCGTTCAGCTGCGCATAGCTCAACGTTTGGTCTTCAAACACCAGCGCCGTCGCCTCGGGCGTGCGCTCGACCTGCGCTTCGAATAGCTGGTGCACGCACCAGTGCGCCGGATACGCCTGCTGCGTCGCATTCCATGTCTGCAGCAGCAACTGACGCTCATCCGGTGACAGCAACTCAAACGTTGACACCGGTTGCCGCGTATGGGTGGCCATCGCCTGCAACATCGTCTGCAGATACCCAACGTGCCGCTCAATCGTGGATCGGTCGAACAACGCCGTCGCATACCCTAAGCTGCCGATGATCTCCTCGTCTGCCTCAGATAAGTTCAGTTCGAGATCAAACCTCACTGCGTCATACTCCAGCTCAGCCGGCATGGCCGTGAGCCCAGGTAGGCGCCACTCGCCTGGCTCATTGTTCTGCCACGCCAACATCACCTGGAACAACGGCGTATGATCGAGCCGACGCGGCGGCTGCACGATCTCGACGACTTGCTCGAATGGCAAATCCTGGTGTGCTTGCGCGTCCAGCGTCGTGCGCCGCACGCGCTCGAGCAGTTGTGCCGTCGTCGGCTCGCCCTCCAAATTCACACGCAACGCCAGCGTATTGACAAAAAAACCAATCAACGGCTCGATCTGGCGATGGTTACGATTAGCGCTGGGCGTGCCGATGACCACATCACATTGACCCGACAGGCGCGCGAGTACCGCACTCCATGCGGCAAGCACCGTCATAAATAGCGTCGTGCCATGCTCCGCGCTTAAGCGCTTGAGCGCTTGCGTCGTGGCCGCCTCAATGTGCACTGGCACCTGCGCACCGGCAAACAACTGTTGTGCCGGGCGCGGCCGGTCGGTCGGGAGTGTTAGCAGCACAGGTGCGTCGGCCAGCGTCGCGCGCCAGTAGTCGCTTTGCGCCTGCAGCCGCTCGCCCGTGAGCCACTGTCGTTGCCACGCCGCATAGTCCGGATACTGAACCGCCAGCGGCGGCAGCGGATCGGCTTGCGCCCCAACGCTCGCCGCATACAGCGCGTTTAACTCGCGCGTGAGCACCCCGACCGACCAGCCATCCGACACAATATGGTGCTGGGTGAGCAGCACCACATGTTCGTCGTCGGCCAATTGAATGCCGCACGCGTGAATCAACGGGCCGCGCGCCAGATCGAACGGCGCGTGCGCGGCTTCGTGACGCAAGCGGGCCAGTTTCGCCGGCGCGTTTGGTACGCTGCGCAGGTCATGCCAGCGCAGCGGCACGCCCGTGTCTGCCGGCAGCAGCCGCACCTGCGGCTGACCGTCAACGCTCACAAACGTTGAGCGCAGCGCTTCATGACGGGCAAACAGCGCATCTAATGCCTGTTGCCATGCGGCCCGATCAAGCGGCCCGCGCACATGCAGCGCCAGCGGAATATGATATGTGTCACTAACCCCATCGAGCTGCGCGAGGAACCACAGCCGCTGCTGCGCGAACGACAGCGGCAAACCGCCTTCACGCGACACCGGCATGATCTCGGGCAGCGCATCGGTGCCTTGCTGCAAGTGGGCTTCGAGCGCCGCGGCAAACGCGGCCAACGTGGGCGTCGCGAACAACGTCGCCAGCGGCACGTCAGCGCCCAGCGCTCTGACCCGGTTCATCAACCGCACCGCGAGTAGCGAGTGGCCCCCGAGCGCAAAGAAACTGTCGTGCCGCCCCACGCGTTCGACACCCAATAGTTCGGCCCAGATCGCCGCGAGCGTCGTCTCGAGTTCGCCTTGTGGCGCTTCATACGCTTGATGCGCGAGCGCCGCATCATCCGGTGCGGGCAACGCTCGGCGATCCAGCTTGCCGTTCGGTGTCAGCGGAAACGCATCGAGCCGCACAAAAGCATTGGGCACCATATACTCGGGCAGGCTCGCCGCCACCTGCGCGCGCAGTGTGCTCGCGAGTTGCTTGTCCGCTTCGGCTTGCACATAGGCAATGAGCCGCTTATCCGCGCCCTCACCGGTTGCCAGCACCACCGCATCACGCACCTGCGGGTGTGCCGTTAAGCACGCTTCGGTCTCACCCGGTTCAATCCGAAAGCCGCGAATCTTCACTTGCTCATCGTTGCGCCCCACAAACTCCAGATTACCGTTCGGTAAATAACGCGCTACATCGCCAGTTTTGTACATGCGGGCGTTTTCAACGTCGCAAAACGGGTCTGTGACGAAGCGCTCGGCGGTCAACTCCGGGCGGTTTAGATAACCGCGTGCTACCCCTACGCCACCAATATATAACTCACCGACTGCACCCAGTGGTACCGGCTGACCGTGTGCATCCAGTAGATAAATTCGCGTGTTGTCTAATGGCCGGCCAATCGGAACCACTTCGCCATTGAAATCTTGTGAGCCACGCCAAACAGTGGAGCAGATAGTCGTTTCGGTTGGGCCGTATGCATTGAAAACCACCGCGCCTTGACGGACCAAATTTCGAAGTAGCGTCGTACTGGGAGCTTCACCGCCTAAAATTAGCGTCAGAGGGGTGTTTAAATGAGGTAAATCGTCGCCTGCCTGCAGCAGTGCGGGGGGAATGTCCGCGTATGTGATCGCGTGCTTTTCCAAATAACGCCACAGTTCAGTGCGATCATGGCGCGCTGTATCGGGCGGTAAATATAAGCTTGCCCCACGATTTAATGCGATGAATGTCTCGGAAACATTGACATCAAAACCGAGCGAAGCAAACTGCAAGATCCGGCTGAAGGGGCCAATATCGAAATAACCGATCACAGCTTGAACAAGGTTCACGACACTTCGATGCTCCACCATTACGCCCTTGGGTGTGCCAGTCGAGCCGGACGTATAGATCACATACGCCAGATGCCGGGCCGTCAGGTCCACCACCGACGGATTCGTGTCCGGCAACGCTGGCAGGGTGGCCGGATCGAGCACCGTGCACTCGGCCAGCGCCGCCTCGTCCAACGCAGCGCGCCCGGCTGCATCGGCGAGCACAATGCTCGGGGCCGCATCGGCCAGAATATGCGCCAAGCGCTCACTCGGATAGTTTGGATCGAGCGGCACATACGCACCGCCGGCCTTTAAAATCGCCAACAGCCCCACGACCATCGCCGGCGAGCGCTCAACACAGAGCGCCACTCGAGCATCCGGCTTGACGCCCAATTCAATGAGCCGATGCGCGAGGCGATTGGCCCGGGCGTTCAGTTGCGCATAGCTAAACGTCTGATCTTCAAACACCAACGCCGACGCTTCGGGGGTGCGCTCAACCTGCGCTTCGAATAGCTGATGCACGCACCAGTGTGCCGGATAGTCCTGCTGCGTCGCATTCCATGTATCAAGCAGCAGCTCGCGCTCCGCCTTGGGCAGCACCTGCAACTGCTGCACTGCGGTGTCAGGTGTCGCCTTGAGCGCGTCGGCCAAGCTTTGCAGCGCCTGCTGCATATACGCACACAGTCGGGCAGGTTCCTGTGGCTCAACGATTTGTGCCGTCAGCCCCAACGACTGCCCATCGTCCTCCACCGACAGCCCGATCGGATAATTGTCACGCTCTTCGGTGTACAGCAGCTCCACACCGGGGAGGATGCCACGCTCGCTTGAACCCGGCGCGTTGTGCCGATAATTTAGCAGCGCGCTAAACAGTGGCGTGCCGGCTGGCACACCACTGCAGTGCTGTGCCAGTGCCAGCGACGCATGCTCATGCTCAAGCAACGCAGCGAGCCGCGCATGCGTGGCGCGCACCGCCGCCTCCACACTATCGGCCAAGTCCACCCGCAGCGGCAGTGTATTGATAAACAAGCCCATCGCACTGTCGGCACCGTCTCCCGCTTGCATCCGCCCAAACAGCACGGTGCCAAACACCACGCGTGGTTGGCCACTGGCGCGCGCGAGCACCTGCGCCCACGCCAGATGGCACAGGCTCGCCAGACTCACGCCCAGCCGCTTAGCCTGCTTCCGTAGTCGGTCGTTTAGCGCTTGCGGCAACATCCGGTGCGTTTCGGCAACCTGTGCGCCGTCTCGATGCACGTCCGTTAGGCCAAACGGAAACGTCGGCTCGTCGATGTCCGCGAGCTGCTCAGTAAAGAAACGCTCATGCTCAGCCTGACTGACACCCAGGCGTGCCTGCGCGACCAGCTGGCGGAACGGCTGCGCCGGCGGCAGGGTGTCGCCTCGACCCTCGATGAACGCCTGCACCTCCGCGTGCATCACTTTCAGCGTTGAATGATCGCCAATCAAATGGTGCAGCCGCTGCGTGAGCAACCAGCAACCTTCACTATCCTGGGCGATCGCACCGTGCAGCAGCGGCGCTTGCGTCAGATCCAAGCGTGTGTGACGCGGATCAAAGCGCCGCGCCAATTGCTCGGCGATCGGCCCGTCCGCGGCGTCCAACGTCAGCTCGGTGACCGGCAGCCGTGCGTGGCGCCATACCACTTGCGAGGGCATGGACAGCCCTTCCCAGACAAACGCGGTACGCAAAATATCGTGCCGATCGATTACCTGCTGCAGCGCGTGCAGATACTGGTCAAGCCGCTCGCGCGTGTCAAACGCCAGCTGCACGATCAACAAATACGGATCACCCTCGGTGGCCAACAGATGGTGAAACAGCAGCCCGTCTTGCAGTGGCGACAGTGCATAAATGTCCTGGATATTGGCCACACCACCGGGCACCTGCTCGACAATCTTATCAATGTCCGCTTGCGTCAGCTCAATGAGTGGCAGCATCGACGGCGTAATCGCCGTGGTGTCGGGCGTGATCGCGTTCGCAGGCACCACCACGTCACGGCGCTGACCCAACGTCTGCGCCAGCGCGCTAAGCACCGGCGTGTCGAACAGCGCGCGCACGGATAACCCAACTCCCTGACGCCGCAGGCGCTCAATCAACCGCACCGCCAGCAGCGAGTGGCCCCCGAGCGCAAAGAAACTGTCGTGCCGCCCCACGCGTTCGACACCCAATAGTTCGGCCCAGATCGCCGCGAGCGTCGTCTCGAGCTCGCCTTGTGGCGCTTCATACGCTTGATGCGCGAGCGCCGCATCATCCGGTGCGGGCAACGCTCGGCGATCCAGCTTGCCGTTCGGTGTCAGCGGAAACGCATCGAGCCGCACAAATGCACTGGGCACCATATATTCGGGCAATGCTGCCGCCACCTGCGCGCGCAGCGTGCTCGCTAGCGCGTCATCCGGATCAGCCACCACATACGCGACCAGACGTTTATCCGAGCCCTCACCGGTTGCCAGCACCACCGCGTCGCGCACCTGCGGATGCACCGTTAAGCACGCTGCAATCTCGCCCGGCTCAATGCGAAAGCCGCGGATCTTCACTTGCTCATCGTTGCGCCCCACAAACTCCAGATTGCCGTCCGGTAAATAACGCGCTAAATCCCCGGTCTTATACAGCCGTGCACCCGCGTCATTGGAGAACGGATCCGGCACAAAACGCTCGGCGGTCAACTCCGGGCGATTCAAATAACCGCGCGCGACCCCCGCACCACCAATATACAACTCACCGACTGCACCCAGTGGCGCCGGCTGGCCGTGCGCATCGAGCAGATAAACGCGCGTGTTCGCAATCGGCCGGCCAATCGGTAAACGTTCAGATCGATCGCCAAGCTCAGTGACCTCATAAGTCGTTGAAAAAGTCGTATTCTCGGTCGGCCCGTAGCAGTGGATCAAATGCTTCGGCCCGTCATGCTTTAGCAGCTGCGCGAAGCGCTCAGGGTTCTCTTGTTCTCCACCACAGAGCAAATATTTCAATCGCGCCAAAGCCGGGGCCATCAAAGGAACCAGCTGATTGAATAACACCGTTGTCAGAAAAAGTGTGGTCACCCTGTATCGTGTCAGTGTCTCCTCTAGACGTTGGGGATTCAGCACCGCATCCCGATCGAATAGGACGACAGTGGCGCCATTTAACAGCGGTGCCCACACTTCAAACGTGCTCGCGTCGAAGGCCGGGTTCGCTGCGAACGCCACATGATCATCGGTGCGGATGTCAACATAGCCATTGTTGATAACCAGCCGCGCAATCGCACGATGCGGCACCATTACCCCCTTAGGTATACCGGTCGAGCCCGACGTATAAATCACATACGCCAGATGCTGGGCGGTGAGCTCGGCTACCGATGGATTGGTGTCCGGCAATGCTGGCGAGGTGGCCGGATCGAGCACCGTGCAGGACGCGAGCGCCGCCTCACCCAATGCAGCGCGCCCAGCTGCATCGGCGAGCACAATGCGAGGTGCCGCATCGGCGAGGATGTGCGCCAAGCGCTCGCCCGGGTAGCTCGGATCGAGCGGCACATACGCACCGCCGGCTTTCAAAATCGCCAACAGCCCCACGACCAGCGCGGCACTACGCTGCATGCAGATCGCCACGCGCGTGTCCGGCTTGACGCCTAACTCGATCAGCTGGTGCGCGAGGCGATTGGCCTGTGCGTTCAGCTGCGCATAGCTCAACGTTTGATCTTCATACACCAGTGCCACTGCCTCGGGCGTGCGCTCGACCTGCGCTTCGAATAACTGGTGGATGCATAAGTACGACGGGTAGTCCCGCTGCGTCGCATTCCACTCGACCAGCAGCCGATACCGCTCGTCGGCGTCGAGCAGATCGATCTCGCTAATCGGTTGCATGGCATCGGCAGCGAGCACTTGCATGAACCGGATAAACCGGCGCTGATGCGTGTCGAGCATCTCCGCGGTGTAGCAAGCAGGATTGGCATCAAAGTCGATCCGTAATTGACGGCTATTGGGTGTCCAATAAACACCGATCATCAGATCCTCAACCGGACCCGCGAGCAGATTATGGCTCGTCGATGAATGCCCGCCAAACGACAGCGCGTAGTCAAACGGCATCACGTTGACCTTGATGCCCAATAGTGACTGCCCCGGCGCCAGACCAAGTTGACGCTGCAGCGCTTCGCTCGGGTAGCGTTGATATTGCAGTGCGCTTTGGATTTCTTTCGCCGCCTGCCGCATCAACGACACTAAGTTGATCTCCGGCTCGAATCTGAACCGCAATGGAACCGTATTGGCGACCATGCCAGGAATGTGCCAGTCTGCCCCCAAGCGGGCAGTCACTGGAAAACCGAACACCACGTCCTGCGCGCCGGTCATGCGATGCAGATACGCGGCCAGTGCAGCGCTCAAGAACTGCGCCAGCCGACCCGCATCCAACACATAGTCGTCTACCCATTGGGTGGCCAGGTCAGCCGTCTGACGCAGTCGTTGCTGTAAAGCCGGGGCTGCGCGACTTGCTAGCGTCGCAGGCTCAGGCCAATGGGCGCAGTGCTTGAACCAATACGCTTCGTCCTTCTCCCGCTGCGCGGAGGTCTGATACTGTGCATCGCTTTCTAACAGCGTCAGCACCGAGCCCAACGTACAGGACGCGGGCTCATTCCCAGCACACAGCGCGCTATACACATGTGCAACGCGTTGCGCGATCAGGTACTGGCCATATCCATCCATCATGATATGGTGATAGCGCTGATACCAAAACCACTGCTCGGGCGCGACTTTCAACAATGCATACTGAAAAAGCGACCCCTGCAGTAGATCCACCGACTGTTCATAATCGGTGCGCATCCACGCCTGGGCTGCTGCCTGAGGATCAGCTTCTGACGTGAGGTCCAGCACCGGCATTGACCATGCGGGTGCACCGATCCTCTGCCGCAGCCCGTCATTGCTATCGACAAATTGCAAGCGCAGGGTGTCGGCCTCATCGATGACTTGGCGCAATGCCGCTTCAAAGACGGTCGCATCAATCAAGCCATCGATCACCGTGTACTGCGCAATGTTGTAAACAGGGCTGTCTGGATGTAGTTGCTGCGCGAGCCAAACTTCGGTTTGCGCACTGGATAACGGCTGGGTAACGGGCGTGATGCAAGCATCCATAAAAAAGCTCCGATTCAGGCGACTAAGCAGCCTGTTAATTAATAGGTGTACCAATTAATATAACGACGCAATCGGAATCTATTGTTGTTCTTCGGGAACCGCTCCGGCTTTTATCACACGTCGCGTGCAATTTTTAACCACTCACTGCGGCAGTCAGGGTCATTCATCGGCACGCGTCAGCGCACCGCACAGGCACCGGGTTCAGGACTGGAGGACTTCTTCATTTACTCCTCCAGACATAACTTTTATTGAGCCATACGGCAACGCACCCGTCCGCTGACCCATCAGTTCGACGTTAAGTGCTTCAGAATCCGCAAGCACTATGCCCAGCTATCAAGAGCCGCCAGAAAGGTTCAGGTAATCGCAACGCTTAACGCCGCGTTAAAAGACTGTAAAGCGTCTGCCATCATTTTCTGGCGTTGACAGTGATTCACGCCCTTGAGCGAGCGGCACCCACAGGCAAGAAGCGCATTAAAGGGAAGCGAGTCATCCATTTGCCTGCCGCTCTTCGCAAGCAGACTGTCCATGGAGCAGCCCCGTGAATCACCGGACACAGTCAGCTACTTAAACTAGCGGGTAGGCTTAAGACGGTTTTGAGTTCCGTTGCGACAATGGCGAGGCGCTGCGCGTGACGTTCGCGCTGGATTGCTGCGAACGCGAAGCGATAAGCTGGGTGGCGACGACGGCTGGCTATAGCGGCGACGTGGTGCGTGATGTGATGCTGGCGGCCGACGAAACGCGCCGCTTCGCAACTGAAATCGGCCTGAAGTCGCAGACGACGCCGGTGTGCAGTCCACAGAGTAACGGCATGGCTGAGAGCTTCGTGAAGACGATGAAGCGCGATTACGTGGCCTTTATGCCAAAATCGGATGCGGCGACGGCCGTGCCCAATCTCGCCATTGCGTTTGAGCATTACAACGAGAAGCATCCCCATAGCGCGCTGAAATATCGCTCACCGCGCGAGTTTCGACGCACCGTGGATTCATCAACCGTAGCGTGAGGTCGTGTCCGGGGCTACGGGGTCAACTCCAGTCAAAAAATTCACCTGGGTATGCCTTGCGATAGAAAATTGGCATGAGTTGGGCATGGGTTGCAGGCGCATTGGGTGTACGCCCGAGGTGATGCGCCGGCCGCAAGCCGCGCGGAGCCATTAAAAGCATCCCAAACTGTCGCGTCAAGGCGATCGCAGGCGTATCCGGAACATCCCTGAATCCAAAGAAAACACCCCGCGGCTTATGCATGCGGGGTGTTCGGTAGCACGACTGAGCCACGGCAAGCGGCTCGCTGCAAGTTCTTTGCGCTGTGTCGCACTCCGGTGCGCCCAGCGCACGGCGCTACCCGGGTTTCAGTGCTTGACGACTTCGCTACTCGCTTCCTTCTTTGCCTCCGCAACCGGTGCAGGCTTGGTGTCCTCTTCCGGCAGCGCATCCGGCATCCGCTCGAGCGCCAGTTCCAACACCTTGTCGATCCAACGCACCGGCACGATTTCGATGCTGTTCTTCACCGTATCCGGAATCTCGGCGAGATCCTTCACGTTCTCTTCCGGAACCAGCACGAGTTTGATGCCGCCGCGGTGCGCAGCCAGCAATTTCTCCTTCAGTCCACCGATCGGCAGTACTTCACCACGCAGCGTGATCTCGCCGGTCATCGCGACGTCAGCGCGCACCGGGATGCCGGTCAACACCGACACCAGCGCGGTCGTCATCGCAATGCCCGCGGAAGGACCGTCCTTCGGCGTCGCGCCTTCCGGCACGTGGATGTGGATGTCCCTCTTCTCGAACCCCTCATCCGTGATGCCCAGCCGACGCGAGCGCGAACGCACGACCGAGCGGGCGGCCTCGACGGACTCCTTCATCACATCGCCGAGCGAGCCGGTACGTATCACGTTGCCCTTGCCGGGCATCAGCGCCGCCTCAATCGTCAGCAAGTCGCCGCCGACTTCCGTCCATGCGAGCCCAGTGACCTGGCCAATCTGGTTTTCCTTCGCCGCCAGCCCGAAGTCGAACTTGCGCACGCCCAGGAACGTATCTAGGTTGCCGCCATCGACCGTGATCGCGCCATCCGCCTTCTTCAGCAGCAGCATCTTCACGACCTTGCGGCAGATCTTCGATACTTCGCGCTCAAGCGAGCGCACCCCCGCCTCGCGCGTGTAGTAACGGATAATGTCGCGAATCGCCGCTTCGGTCACATCGATCTCGCCTTCCTTCAGCCCATTGTTGCGCTTTTGTTTAGGCAGCAGGTAGCGCTGCGCGATGTTGACCTTTTCGTCTTCGGTGTAGCCGGACAGCCGGATCACTTCCATCCGGTCAAGCAATGGCGCCGGAATATTCAGCGAATTCGACGTCGCCACGAACATCACGTCCGACAGATCGAAATCGACCTCGACGTAGTGATCTGCGAACGTGTGGTTCTGTTCCGGATCCAGCACCTCGAGCAACGCGGACGATGGGTCGCCGCGATAATCCATCCCCATCTTATCGACTTCGTCGAGCAGAAACAGCGGATTGCGTACGCCCACCTTCGTCAGACTCTGCAGGATTTTGCCCGGCATCGATCCGATGTAAGTGCGACGGTGACCGCGAATCTCGCTCTCGTCATGCACGCCACCGAGCGCCATGCGCACGAACTTGCGGTTCGTTGCGCGCGCAATCGACTGCCCAAGCGAGGTCTTACCCACGCCGGGAGGCCCGACCAGGCACAGGATCGGTGCCTTCACTTTGTCCACGCGTTGCTGAACCGCCAAATACTCGAGGATGCGCTCCTTCACCTTTTCGAGACCGAAATGGTCTTCGTCCAACACACGTTCGGCATTCGCCAAGTCGTTGTTGACCTTGCTCTTCTTGCGCCACGGCAGGCCGATTAACGTCTCGATGTAGTTGCGCACCACCGTGGCTTCGGCGGACATCGGCGACATCAGCTTCAGCTTCTTGAGTTCAGCATCCGCCTTTTTCTTCGCCTCCTTCGGCATACGCGCAGCCGTGATCCGCTTCTCGAGTTCCTCAATGTCGGCGCCATCCTCGCCCTCGCCGAGCTCCTTCTGGATCGCCTTGACCTGCTCGTTCAGATAATACTCGCGCTGGCTCTTTTCCATCTGACGCTTCACGCGCCCACGGATGCGCTTCTCGACCTGCAGGATGTCGATTTCGGCTTCGAGTTGCGCAAGCAAGTGCTCCAGGCGCTCAACAACAGGAAACATCTCCAGGATGTTTTGCTTCTGGTCCAGCTTCAGCGGCAGATGCGCGGCGATCGTATCGGCCAAGCGCCCAGCCTCGTCGATGCCGGACAGTGACGTCAGAATCTCGGGGGGGATCTTCTTGTTAAGCTTCACATACTGGTCGAATTGCGACACGATTGCGCGTCGCAGCGCCTCGGTCTCCGCGCTGTCGGCACGGTCCGGCTCCAGCGGCATCAATTCGCACGAGAACATCGTCTCCTGCTCTTCGATCGACAATGTCTTGGCTCGCTGCAGCCCCTCGACCAGCACCTTCACAGTGCCGTCCGGCAGCTTCAGCATTTGCAGGATATTGGCGACGCATCCGACCTCATAAAGGTCCTTTTCAGTTGGTTCGTCCTTCGCAGCAGCCTTTTGCGCGACCAGCATAATATGCTTGCCGCCTTCCATTGCTGCTTCGAGGGCCTTAATCGATTTCGGGCGGCCAACAAACAGCGGTATCACCATGTGCGGGAACACGACCACATCTCGCAGCGGAAGCAGTGGCAAAGTGGTGCGTTCAGTCGGGAGAAGTTGGCTTCCTGACATTTCTATCCCCAGTGTGGAATCAGTTCGTTCGAAAGTTGAGGCAATAACGCCGTATTGCAAGCTTCGGGGCGCGGACAGATGCAGAAACTTCCAATCCGAGTCGCAGGATGCGCAAAAGTTTGGGACCGCTCCACTTTAAACGAAAAAAGCCGTCCACGTCGCCATGAACGGCCCTCGCCACGCAGGCGCGTCGCCGATCAATTGCTCCCAGCTACCTTTGGCGTGTCTTCATAGATCAGCAATGGCTTGCCATCACCGTCGATGACGTTCTCATCGATAATAATCTTGCTGACCCCTTTAAGCGTTGGCAGCTCGTACATCACATCTAGCAATGCCTGTTCCAAGATCGAGCGCAAGCCACGCGCGCCGGTCTTGCGGCGAATCGCCTTTTTTGCGACCGCCTGCAGCGCCGTGGGCCGAATCTCGAGCTCCACCCGCTCCATGTTGAACAGCTTATGATACTGCTTGACCAACGCGTTCTTCGGCTCAACTAGGATTTTCATCAGCGCGGCCTCGTCGAGCTTGCCCAGCGTCGCGACAACCGGCAGGCGGCCGATGAGTTCGGGAATCAAGCCGAATTTAATCAAATCTTCCGGCTCGACATCCCGCAGCACCTCGCCTGCGTCGCGGTCCTGCTTACTCTTCACACTGGCCCCAAAACCAATACCGGTCTTCTCGGTACGGTTCGTGATCACTTTTTCGAGGCCATCGAACGCTCCCCCGCAAATGAACAGGATGTTGGTCGTATCGACCTGGATAAAGTCCTGGTTCGGATGCTTGCGGCCACCTTGCGGTGGCACCGACGCCATCGTGCCCTCGATCAGCTTGAGCAGCGCCTGCTGCACACCTTCACCCGATACGTCACGGGTAATCGACGGGTTGTCCGATTTGCGGCTGATCTTGTCGATCTCATCGATGTAAACGATGCCGCGCTGCGCCTTTTCGACCTCGTAGTTACAATTTTGCAGCAGCTTCTGAATAATGTTCTCGACGTCCTCGCCGACGTACCCCGCCTCCGTTAGCGTGGTCGCGTCCGCGATCACGAACGGCACGTTCAGCAGTCTTGCAAGCGTTTGTGCGAGCAGCGTCTTGCCTGACCCAGTCGGCCCAATCAACAGAATATTGCTCTTGGACAACTCGACGTCGTCCTTCTTGTCGAGATGCTTCAGACGCTTGTAGTGGTTGTACACCGCCACCGCGAGAATCTTCTTCGCGCGCTCCTGCCCGATCACGTATTGATCGAGAATCTCCCGTATTTCCAGCGGGCTGGGCAGATCCGACCGGGTGATCCCCGCATCGCCGGACGCGCCGGCTGCCTCGTCACGGATGATTTCGTTGCACAAGTCAATGCATTCATCACAAATAAAGACCGACGGTCCCGCAATGAGTTTCTTGACCTCGTGCTGACTCTTTCCGCAAAACGAGCAGTACAGCAGCTTCTCGCTATTCGAACCTTTCTTGTCCGCCATAAATATATAAGCCTCCGGACACTTCTTTCATATCATACGCCGATTGACCACCCCCAGCAGTGCGAAACCGGTCATCAGTCCATTGTCGGCGGTTTTCTGGCGGCACCTATCGGTGAAATCCCGCCCAACACAACAGCGGGCCCCTGTAACAAGTGCCGCATCACGGACGCTTATGCAACACCTGGTCGATTAGCCCATAGGCCTGCGCGTCCTCAGCTGACATGAAATTGTCGCGATCGGTATCCCGCTGGATCCGCTCGATCGGTTGCCCAGTATGCTGCGCGAGTAGGTTGTTCAGGCGCTCCTTCAAAAACAGGATCTCGCGCGCCTGGATTTCGATATCGGACGCCTGGCCGCGCGCGCCGCCCAGCGGCTGGTGAATCATCACGCGCGCATTAGGCAGCGCAATGCGCTTGCCTTTCCCGCCAGCGGCGAGCAGGAACGCGCCCATGCTGGCCGCCAGACCCATGCACAGCGTGGTCACATCCGGCTTGATGAACTGCATCGTATCGTAGATCGCCATGCCGGCCGACACCGAGCCGCCCGGGCTGTTAATGTACAGGTTGATGTCCTTGTCCGGATTTTCGCTTTCGAGAAACAGCAATTGAGCAACGACCAAATTCGCGCTCTGGTCGTTCACTTCACCCACCAGAAAGACCAGCCGCTCCTTGAGCAGGCGCGAATAGATATCGTAGGCACGCTCACCCCGGCCGCTCGTCTCGACGACCATCGGCACAAGGCCCAGGGCCTGGGCCTCAAAATCCCGAGGCGCGTGCGTGGCGAGTTGATTCAGCAAATCTGCGCGGAACGTCATGCGTCTGTCCTTCTGTTTGGAGTGGTTCGATGCTTCGGTGATACAACGATAACCGGAATGCCAAAACTGCGCACAAATGGTAAGCGGCGTACGAAACCGTCTATTCGACCGTTTCGCCCGCCGCCCTGTTGCGCCGCCGTTACGCCTGAGCCGCCTGCGAGGCGTTCGCCAGTTCCTCGAAGTCGACTTCCTTATCGGTCACCTTCGCCTTGCTCAGCACAAAGTCAACGACGTTGCTCTCGACCACGTACGCTTCCATCTCGGCAAGGCGCTGCTGGTTCGAATAATACCAGCGCACGACTTCCTTCGGGTCCTCGTAGCTCTTCGCGAATTCGTCCACCTCGGCCCGGATCTGCTCGGGTTTCGCCTCCAGCTTATGCTCCTTGACCAACTCGGCCAGGATCAACCCGAGCTTTACGCGGCGCTCGGCCTGCTCCTTAAACATCTCGGCCGGGATCGGGGCTTTCGCCGCATCGGGCACGCCGCGTTGCGCCAAATCCTGACGGGCCATTTCGACCAGGCGCTGCTGGTCCTGCTCAATCAGCGCATTCGGCGCATCCAACTCAGCGAGCTTCAACAGCGCATCCATTACCTGATTCTTCAGGATGGCCTGCGTGCGGCGCTTCGCCTCGCGTTCCAAATTATCTTTGATCTCCGCCCGCATCTTCGCCAAATCGCCATCCGCGATACCGAGCGACTTCGCAAATTCCGTGTCGATTTCGGGCTGATGGGGCCATTCGACCTTCTTGGCGGTGATCGTAAAACGCGCGGTCTTACCCGCCACTTCTTTGCCATGATAATCGTCGGGGAACTTCAGGTCGAATTCTCGCGACTCGCCCGTCTTCATGCCCAGCGCCGCCTGCTCGAACTCCGGCAGCATCCGGCCTTCGCCGAGCACGAACGCGAAGTCCTCGGCACTGCCGCCGGCAAACGCCTCGCCGTCAATCTTGCCTACGAAGTCGACTGTCACGCGATCGCCGTTCTGCGCGCTGACCTCGTCGCCGCCTGTGCCATGCTCGCCCACCTCGCCGCGGGGGTGGAAATGCACCCGCTGCTTACGCAGAATTTCGAGGGTACGGTCGATCTCTGCGTCGCTGATCGTCGTCGTCTTGCGTTCGATTTCCGCGCTCGAGATGTCGCCAAGCTTCACTTCTGGATAGACCTCGAACGTCGCATCAAACGCATACGCGTCGTCCGGCGCCGGTTCCTGCTTCGCCGCGAAGCTTGGCTGTCCCGCCACACGCAGGTTCTCCGCGCGGCTAATGTCGAAGAACTCCTTGCCAATCTTGTCGCTGAGCACTTCCGCCTCAACCTGGCCGGCGTACTGCTGCGTGACCATCTTCAGCGGCACTTTGCCCGGACGGAAACCAGGCATGCGGACATTCTTCGCCAGCTTGCGGATACGCGCGTCGATTTCCTTTTGAACGACCTCCTTCGGCAGCGAAATCGTCACGCGCCGTTCGAGTTTGCCGAGGTTTTCTACAACGTTAGCCATGAATTCAATCCGTCCTAAAGTGTTCGAGCGTCTGGTTCTCCGTGCGCCAGGCGACCGGCGGCCCGATACCAGGGAACGCGCGCGGTGGCACAGCCAGTCGGGTCTGGAAAGCCAGATAGTTTAGCAAACTATTGACTCGTGACGTCGGAAATCGCGGTTTTACTCCGTCTGGCGCGCGATTTCGCCCATGCACCGCGCGCCGTCGTGCCTACTCTTACGGATGGCAGCGCGCGCCGCGTTTGGTAAGCTCTCGGTTCACCCCGTTGTCGAGCGGCCAACCCCAAGACACTAGGAGACGGGTTGTTCCGATGCCTGCTTCTTCATCTCATCGCACCGATGCTCGCCCGGCTGCCGCCACGGCTGTGCGGCCATCCCATGCCGGGACCCGCACCCGGCATGGCGCACCCGTTATGCCACGCTGCTGGAAGCTGCACGCGGACATGCCGGCCACGTTGCTGTCCGGCGCACTCGATTCCGACGCGCTGGCGCGGCTAAGCGAGCATTTCGCCCGCTGCTTTTCGCCGGTGCCGGGCCCCATGTCGCTGGATTCGGCCATTCGCAACGCACCGACGCTGCTCAACGATACCGCGGAGCAGCGTCGGTGCGTCAAATTCCCCTCTCTACGCTAGACTCTTCAACAGGAGCGACATGACTTCTGCCGACCAATCCGGCCTGACCCAGTTCCTCACCTACCGCATACACGTGCTCAACAAGCTGTCCGAGCGCGGCATCAGCGAGCTTTATCAGCGCAAAATCGGCATATCGATCGCCGAGGCGCGCGTGATCGCAGCCGTCGGCGCATTCGGGCCGTTCTCGGTCATGGAACTGGCCCGGCACGCCAATCTCGACAAGAGCCAGGCAAGCCGCGCCGCGGAAGCCTTGATGCGGCGCGCGCTACTGCAGCGCCAAGCAAGCCGCGACGATGGACGTATCGTCGTCGTGTCGCTGACCCCGGCCGGGCGTGCGCTGTATCGCAAAATCATGCCGATCGCGCGGCGCTGGAACGACGACATGTTCGCTGTGCTTGGCGAGCGCGAGCATGCCCAACTGAGCCGGCTGCTCGATAAGGTGATTGCCGCAGCGCGCCACGCGAAGGTATTGACGGCACAGAAAACGATTAAACCGCGCGCCAAACGCGCGAGCGCGTCGTCACGCTAGCCGCGCTCGCGGCCGGCGCCGCGCGCATCGGGCGCAAGCCGGGCGGCCGCCTTGACGCCGGCGTCAAGCGCATACTCAGCGGCGGCATTCTGATTGTCGAATATCGCGTCGATCATCTGCCGCATGACCCACCCCTCGCGCAGCTTCGCGTCAAGCCGAGAAATGAAGTAAGTGGACGTCCATTCGCCTGGCCGCGTCGAACTCTGCATCGTGCGAACGATAAAATTGCCGACGATCCTTTCGGCCATCTGATTATCCTGCAAAGGGGTAGCGGGTTGCCGACGATGACGGCACGATCGGCACGACTGGCACGCGGGCGTAGCTCGGCCCGGCACACGGCCCGCTGCTCGCGCACGGCCCTCGCCGGCGCCCTAATAGCGGCCAGCGAGGTACGCTGGCGGTCAGTGGTGCGAGGAAGGGGACTCGAACCCCTACACCCTTGCGGGCGTCAGGACCTAAACCTGGTGCGTCTACCAATTTCGCCATCCTCGCATCCAGGGGCGCATTGCACGCCACCCGGTTGTGCTGTTCTGCGTCGCCGAAGGTCGATCAGCCTGACCCGAGCGCTGCAAGGACAAGATTCTAACCGATTCGCCGCGCGTTGTCTGCACCGCGTGTACGGGCAATGTTAAACTTTGGTGCTTTGCGCGTGGTACACGCCGCGCGCGCTCTTGCACGTTTCGCTTCGCGTGAATATCGACGATTATTGCCAGCAAAAGGCGGCCCCGGCCGGATCCAGCACGTATTATGCGCTGCGGCGGGCGCCGCTGACCGCGCAGCCGTTGTTGACCGCGCTGTACGCATTGCATCGGGAGCTGGCTGAAAGCGTCAGCGAGGTGAGTGACCCCGCCGTCGGGCGCGCCAAACTCGCCTGGTGGCAGAGCGAATTCGGCGCCCTCGCACAGGATGCGCCGACCCATCCGGTGACGCAGGCGATCGCCCGCCAGTACGCTAGCACGGCGCCGGTCGGAACGTTCATGACGTGGCTGTCCGGTTACCAAATGGACTTGGACCAGGCACGCTATCTCGATTTCGCGGGACTGCACCGTTACGTGGAGCAGGTGGGCGCTGCATTGGCAAATACTGTGGCCGGGGTCACCGCGCGCGAGCCGGCCAGCCTAGCGTCATGGGCCCCGGCGCTCGGGCGGGCGTTGCTGCTTGCCGATATCGTCGAGCGCACCGGCGAGGACGCGCGACGCGGCCGTATCTACATCCCGATTGATGAAATGCAGCGATTCGGCGTGACAGCCGCCGACATCCTGCATCGTCGCTACGGCGAAGGCTTCACGCAATTGATGTCGTTCCAGGTCGAGCGTGCGCGTCGCGCGCTCACCGAGGCGCTCGGCGCGATGCCGGCCGCCGAGCACCGGACGCAGCGCGTGCTCCGCGCGCAAGCCGCCATGTCGCTGGCGCTGCTGCACGAACTCGAGGCAGAAGACTATCGCGTGCTGCATCAGCGCATCGCGCTAACGCCGCTGCGCAAGTTGTGGATTGCCTGGTGCACGCGCTGACGCACTTTTGCCCGCAACGGCACCCATCCCCGGGCGCCCGTCATCTCCGGGCGCCTGCTCAGCGCAACAACCCCGGCAACCTATCAAACCGTGCACCAAGCACGGGGGCGGCCTCGATACCCCACCCCTGCTGCAGCACCGTCGCATAAAGCGAGCGGAAATCGATACCGAGAGGCAGATAGCCGTCACCATCGAGCTGGCTCAGTTGCGGCGCGACACCATAGAATCCGCCCCGCACGCGTCCACCGGCAACGAAGTGTGCGGCAACGGTACCGTGTTCGGTGCCGCCATCGGCGTTTTCGTCGGCACGGCGGCCGAATTCCGCATATGTCATGACCAGCGCTGACTCCCAACAGCCGAGTTCTGTCAACGCGCCGCGCAGCGCGACCATGCCATCGGCCAACTGTGCGAGCAACGCGGCATGCCGTGCCGGCTGATTATGGTGGGTGTCGAAACCGCTCAACGTAAGCCGAATCACGGGTGGGGCATGCGTCGGATCGTGGCGCGCGAGAGCAAGCCGCTGCATAGCGTGACTGATTGCCGTGCCGAACGCGTCACGGGCAAAGCGGGTCGCAAACTGATCGCCGAGATCCCCATATTCGGGCGATGGCCCCCGCCTGGGTAATCGCCCCTGCTCTCGCGAAGGTCCGGGCCCAGGCAATTCCTCTCCTGGCAACGGTAGCTGCACTGACAATGGCGACTGCCCTGGCGACGGCGGTTGCCCCGCCGATGGTGCGAAGGCTCGGGCCAGCCAGCCGTCATGCCAGTATTCGTGCGATGCCGATGCGGTTTCCCAGATTTCCCGTGAACGGTAGTGAGACAGGTTCGGCCGCGGGTAGCCCACGCCTTGCACGATGGCGAGCGACGCGTCGTCCCACCACGGCTTCAGCGCGGCCAACGACGGATGCAGGCCGGTGCCCCCGTTAAGCGGAATCACTTGTTCGCGCGCGATCCCAATCGTCGGCCTTAGCTGCCGATAGCGCGGATCCTCATACGGAATGACTGTATTCAACGCATCGTTGCCGCCACTAAGCTCGATCAGGATCAACGTCATCCGGTGGGCCGGCGCTTCACGGCCACGCGCGGCAACCATTGCATGTGGCGCCCGCGCCGCAAGTAGCCCCGGCGAGCCGGGTACGCACAGTGCGCACAGCGCGGCGCCACCAACAGTAAGAAATTGTCTCCGATGCACGGTCTGGCAAGGTTAGCTGGCGTTCAAAACGCTTGATGAGAATCCGTCAGCGCCGCAGCATCATGATCGCGCGGCGGCCAAGCTTATCGCTTGTACAATTCGCGCACGGCATCTTCGATATGCTGGCGCAGCAAACGCCGCTCTTCCGGTGTCATGCGTCCATCGCGTCTGCGCTGCTGGTCGAACTCGGTGGGCACGGCGGAGCGATTCGCCGCCTCGCTGGTAGGCGGCTGGGCCGGCTTGGGCGGCGTGTACCGGTGTAGCCCCTTGGGAGGCGACGGCCGCTCGCGGTTATCTTGCGCAAACGCCGGACTCGTGTGGACGATTGGGCCGGTTACGGCACCGCCCAGGGCAAGCCCGAGCGCGCCTGCCCTGACGTATCGCACCCACTCCGTCATGTCGTTCCCTTCGTTGCTTGCGACAATATCTTGCTCTTCGTTGCGACCATAGGACCCTTGCTTATAACGAAGTCTACGCGTGGCCGGTTTACCACATGCGTCGGCATGGGTAAATTTTGTAACCTTGTGTAACCCTATAATGAAGCCCACCTCGTGTTCGGTCCTAACGCGCTAAGATTCCGCCATGGAAACCAAAAGCCCATCAAAAATTCTCGTGGTCGATGACGATCCTCGTTTGCGCGACCTGTTGCGTCGCTATCTAGGCGAACAGGGCTTCAACGTATATGTGGCGGAAAACGCGCCTTCGATGAACAAGCTGTGGGTCCGCGAGCGCTTCGACCTGCTCGTGCTCGACCTGATGCTGCCTGGTGAGGACGGCCTGTCGATCTGCCGCCGCTTACGCGGCAGCAACGACCGCACGCCGATCATCATGCTTACCGCAAAGGGAGAGGATGTGGATCGCATCGTTGGCCTCGAAATGGGAGCGGACGATTATCTCCCGAAACCGTTCAATCCTCGCGAGCTTGTTGCGCGCATTCATGCGGTATTGCGTCGCCAAGCGCCATCGGAGTTGCCCGGCGCGCCATCAGAGACAGCGGAAGTGTTCGAGTTCGGCGAGTTCGCGCTGAACCTGGCCACCCGTACGCTGACCAAGAATGGGCAGGAGATCCCGCTGACCACCGGCGAGTTTTCGGTGCTAAAGGTGTTTGCGCGCCATCCGCGCCAGCCGCTGTCGCGAGAAAAGCTGATGGAGCTGGCGCGCGGCCGCGAATATGAGGTATTCGACCGCAGCCTCGACGTGCAGATCTCGCGACTACGCAAGCTAATCGAGCCCGATCCGGGCAGCCCGCGCTTCATCCAGACCGTGTGGGGCTTGGGCTACGTGTTCATTCCCAATGGCGCTGCCTGAACATGCACCGCGCGATACACGTCCCGGCTTGACGGCTCATTACACTAACGCCCTCCTACGATGCGCATCGACCGTCGGTTACTAACGCTCGCGTTCGGCGGTTTATTCTGGCGCACCTTCCTGCTGATTGCTTTATTGATCGCAGTGAGTTTAGCCTCATGGTTCCAGAGTTTCCGGGTGATCGAGCGTGAGCCGCGCGCCGAGCGCGTCGCGATGCAACTGGTGGCGATCGTCAAGCTTACGCGCACTGCGCTGCTGTACTCTGACCCGGATCTGCGGCGCGCGCTGCTGCAGGACCTGGAAAGCAACGAGGGCGTCCGGGTCTACCCGCGCGAGCCCACCGATGTGTACGCGCTACAGCCGGACGAATTATTGACGCGGCTGATCGAGAAGAATATTCGCGCACGGCTCGGCGAGGATACTATCGTCGCCCAGTCGGTCAATGACATACCGGGCGTGTGGATCAGCTTCAAAATCGATGACGACGACTACTGGGTCGCGCTGGACCGGGAGCAGCTCGACACCGTCACCGGCCTACAATGGTTCGGCTGGGGCACGTTTGCGCTGGCACTGTCGCTGTTCGGGGCGGCATTTATCACGAGTCTGGTGAATCGGCCGTTCTCGCGGCTGGCGATGGCGGCACGCCGCGTCGGCCAGGGACAAACGCCGGAGCCGCTGCCCGAGCGTGGGCTCGGCGTCGCAGCCGAAACAAACCGCAGTTTTAACCAGATGGTTCGCGATCTGCAGCAACTCGAGGCGGACCGCGCGCTGATGCTTGCCGGCATCTCGCACGATTTGCGCACGCCGCTGGCCCGCCTGCGGCTCGAAACCGAAATGAGTCCGTCGGACGACACGACGAAAGCCGCGATGATCGATGATATCGAGCAGATGGACAGGATTATCGGTCGTTTCCTCGACTATGCGCGTCCGGTGCAGCGAGCGCCAGAGCGCGTCGATTTGTCCATGATCGCTAGCGAAGCAGTCACGCGTATGGCATCGGAAGATGGCGTGCGCATCACCACGCGGCTGTCGCAAGGCGCACTGGTCGACGCAGACACAACAGATCTGCGCCGCGTGGTCGGCAACTTGCTCGAAAACGCCCGCAAGTACGGGCGCAGCGCGGAAGATGGCATCCCGCACATCACGATCGAGACGCAGCTCGTGCATGCACGCGTTGAGCTATCGGTGCTGGACGAGGGCCCGGGCATCCCGGATGACCAACTCAGCCTGGTGACCCGCCCGTTCTACCGTGTAGACACGGCCCGCAGCCAGGCCGATGGCACCGGGCTGGGCATGGCGATTGTGCAGCGACTCGTCAGCCGCTACCGCGGCTCGCTGCGGCTGCGCAATCGCGTGCCCGGCCCGGGGCTGGAGGTCACGATCGATTTTCCGCTCAGCCGCAATGGCCTTCCGGAGTCGGTCTGATACGCGCATCGGCGCATGAAGGCCACCCTCGGCGCAACGCCAACACGCAGCCGATTGCACCTTCGGGCGGATGCCGGCGGACGGCAGCGCCCGACGCCACACCCTTGCTTGCCGCAGCAGCGGCGTCTCAGTAGCTGGCGAGCAGCACCACGGCCTGTGCCTCAATGGCCTCGCCGCGACCGAGATAGCCTAGCTTTTCGTTAGTCTTCGCCTTGACGTTGACCGCGTCGCCGCCCAGGCTAAGATCCGCCGCAATGTTCTCGCGCATCGCCGGAATATGTTTGGCCAGCTTGGGTTGCTGCGCAATCACCGTGCTATCCACGTTGACGATGCGATAGCCCGCTTGCGCCACCCGCTGCGCCGCCTCGCGCAGCAGCACCCGGCTGTCGGCGCCGGCAAAGTGCGGATCGGTATCGGGGAAATGACGGCCGATGTCACCCAGCGCCGCAGCGCCGAGCAGCGCATCAGTGATCGCGTGCAGCAGCGCATCGGCGTCCGAATGGCCGAGCAGCCCGCATTCGTAGGGCACCGTCACGCCGCCGAGTATCAGCGGCCGCCCCGGCACGAGCGCATGCACGTCGTAGCCCTGGCCAATTCGCAAATTCATTTGTCGCTCTCCTGCTGGGTTGAGTGGACTGCGCGCCGCGGCAAGCTGAGCGTGGCGCGACGGGCGTAGCAGTGTTCAGCGCGCCGCATCATGCGTGAGGAACGCTTCGGCTAGCGCGAAATCTTCCGGATACGTCACCTTGAAGTTGCGCAGGCTGCCCTGCACGACCCGAGGGGCGTAACCGAGCGATTCGAGCGCACAAGCCTCGTCGGTCACTGCATGGCCACGCGCCTGTGCCTGCACGAGCGCCTCGCGCAGCATGCCGATGCGGAACATTTGCGGCGTCTGCGCCTGCCACAGATGGTCGCGCGGCTCGGTGGCGCCGATACGCGGTGTCGCCGGGTCGTCGCTGCCCGCAGCACACTGCGACAGATTGACCCGCTTGAGTGTGTCGGCCACCGGCATCGCCACGATGCCGCCAACCGGGTCGTCCCGCACAGCGGTTACCAGCGCGCGGATCAGCCCCGGTGTAATACCCGGTCGGGCCGCATCGTGGACCAGGACCCAGTCATCGTCTCGCGCGCCGAATTCGGCCAGCGCGAGCAGCCCGTTGTGCACCGATGCGTGCCGAGTTTCGCCGCCGCAGCGCTTGACCGCGTAGCGCAACGCGCCGAAGCGCCGCGGATCGAAATAGCCATCGTCGGGCGCGAGCACCACTAGGGTTTGGGTAAACTCCGAGCATGCATCGAACGCCGCCAGCGAGTAGTACAACAGGTTGCGTCCGGCAATCGTCCGGTACTGCTTTGGGATTGGCGAACCCGCGCGCGAGCCGGTGCCGGCGCAAGGAATCAGGGCAAACAGGCGGGAGATCACGAAAGTCGCACAATCTGTGCAGAGTCAAAATGAAAGACGGATTTTATAATAGACGGTTCAAGTTGCCGCCCGCAGCCCTCATTGCCTGCTCATGCCAGATTATTCCGCTACCCCGCCCGACTCACCATCCGCCCCGTTCTCCTGCCCCGTTCCATTCATCAAGGAAGGCCATCGCTATGCGTTCGATGGCGCATCGGGGTCTGCCGATGCACTGGCGATTGCGCGCTACCATTTGGCGTATCGCGACCGCATGCCGATGCTCACGCTGATCTGCGCGAGCGCGGTCGATGCGCAGCGCCTGCAGCAGGAAATCGGTTGCTTTGCGCCCGGTGTGCGCGTGCGGCTTCTACCAGACTGGGAAACCCTGCCATACGATACCTTCTCGCCGCACCAGGATCTGATTTCGGAACGGCTCGCCACGCTGCACGACCTGGGCGAAGGACGCTGCGACATACTCGTCGTGCCGGCCACGACCGCGTTGTATCGGATGCCGCCGGCCACGTTCATGGCCGCGTACACTTTCGAGTTCAAGCAAGGCCAGCGGTTAGACGAAGCCAAGCTCAAGTCGCGGCTCACGCTGGCCGGCTACGAGCACGTGAGCCAGGTCGTGCGTCCGGGCGAATATTGCGTGCGCGGCTCGCTGATCGATTTGTTCCCGATGGGCTCATCGCTGCCGTACCGGATCGACCTGTTCGACGACCAGGTTGATTCGATTCGCGCATTCGATCCCGATACGCAGCGCAGTCTTTACTCGGTGCGCGACGTACGCCTGCTGCCGGGACGCGAGTTCCCGTTCGACGAGGCCGCACGCACTGCGTTTCGCAGTCGATGGCGTGCCGAATTCGAAGGTGATCCGTCCCGCGCGCCGATCTACAAGGACATCGGCAATGGCGTGCCGTCGGCAGGTATCGAATACTACCTGCCCCTGTTCTTCGACGACACCGCGACGCTGTTCCACTACCTGCCCGAGCACACGCATTTGGTGCTGGTCGGCGATATCGAGGCGTCGATCCGGCAGTTCAGCGACGAGACGAAGCAGCGGCACGCGTTTTTGTCGCATGATCGCGAGCGCCCGATCCTGGCGCCCGCGCGACTATTTCTATCCGAGCAGGACTTCTTCACATTGGCCAAGCCGTTTGCGCGGCTCTCGCTGGGTGCGAAGCCCTCGGACGACGCCAAGCGCTGGTCGATGCCGCTGCCGTCGCTGGCAATCGACCGGCACGCGCACGATCCGCTCGACGCGCTGCGCCGCTATCTCGACACGACGGGTCAGCGGGTTCTGCTCGTCGCGGAGTCAGCTGGACGCCGCGAAACCATCGCCCAATTGCTCGCCGAGCACCATCTGCGAGCGTCGCTGTTCGATTCGTTCGACGCGTTCGTACAAGGCGACGCGCCGTTCGGGCTGGCCGTTGCGCCTCTTGCATCCGGCTTCGTGCTACCGGCCGAACATATTGCGCTGGTCACCGAAACCGAGCTATACGGGCCGCTCGCGCGCCGCGCCAGCCGTCGGCGCCAGGAACAGGCTAGCGACGTCGATTCGATGGTGCGCGATCTGTCTGAACTGAAGGTCGGCGACCCTGTCGTTCATAGCCAGCACGGAATCGGACGGTACATGGGCCTGGTGACGATGGATCTGGGCGAAGGCGATACCGAGTTTCTGCACTTGGCGTATCAGGGCGACAGCAAGCTGTACGTGCCGGTGTCGCAGTTGCACGTGATCTCTCGCTACGGCGGCGCCGATCCGGACAGTGCACCGTTGCACTCGCTCGGCTCGGGCCAATGGGAGAAAGCCAAGCGGCGCGCCGCCCAGCAGATCCGAGATACCGCAGCGGAGCTGCTGAACCTGTATGCGCGCCGCGCAGCGCGCCAGGGCCACGCGTTCGAGCTGGACCCGCGCGATTACGTGCGCTTTGCAGAAAGCTTCGGTTTCGACGAGACGCCGGACCAGGCCGCCGCCATCGCCGCAGTGATCGGCGATATGACCAGTGGCAAGCCGATGGACCGGCTGGTGTGCGGCGACGTCGGGTTCGGCAAAACCGAAGTGGCGCTACGTGCGGCCTTCATCGCGGTGCTCGGCGGCAAGCAGGTGGCGTTGTTGTCGCCAACGACGCTGCTGGCCGAGCAGCACATGCAAACCTTCACCGACCGTTTTGCCGACTGGCCGGTGCGCATCGCCGAGTTATCGCGGTTCAAGTCCGCCAAGGAGGTCAGTGCTTCGATCCAGGCGATCAACGACGGCAACGTCGACATTGTGATCGGCACCCACAAGCTACTATCCGCAGAGGTGCGCTTCAAGCGCCTGGGACTCGTGATCATCGACGAGGAGCACCGCTTCGGCGTGCGGCAAAAGGAGGCCCTCAAGGCGCTGCGCGCGGAAGTCGACGTGCTGACATTGACCGCTACGCCAATCCCTCGCACGCTGGGCATGGCGCTGGAAGGGTTGCGGGACTTCTCGGTGATTGCCACCGCGCCGCAAAAACGCCTGGCCATCAAAACCTTCGTGCGACGCGAGGAAGACAGTGTGATCCGCGAAGCGATGTTGCGCGAGCTGAAGCGCGGTGGCCAAGTCTACTTTCTGCATAATGAGGTTGAGTCGATCGACAGCCGCCGCGCGGCACTCGAAGCGCTGGTGCCCGAAGCCCGCATTGCGGTCGCGCATGGCCAGATGCATGAGCGTGAGCTTGAGCGCGTGATGCGCGACTTCGTGGCGCAACGGGCCAATGTGCTGCTGTGCACGACGATCATCGAAACGGGGATCGACGTGCCGAGCGCCAACACAATCCTGATTCATCGCGCCGATAAATTCGGCTTGGCCCAACTGCACCAGTTGCGGGGCCGTGTCGGTCGCTCCCATCACCAAGCGTACGCCTACTTGCTGGTCAACGACCCGCAGTCGCTGAGTCGGCAGGCGCAGCGCCGCCTCGAAGCGATCCAGCAAATGGAGGAACTGGGGGCCGGCTTCTATCTCGCGATGCATGATCTGGAGATCCGCGGCACTGGGGAGGTGCTGGGCGACAAGCAGTCCGGTGACATCCAGGAAATTGGCTTCCAACTCTATACCGATATGCTCAACGACGCCGTGCGCGCGTTGAAGGATGGCCGCGAGCCGGACTTAAACGCGCCGCTGGCCGCTACCACCGAGATCAACCTGCATGTGCCGGCCATCCTGCCGGCCGAGTATTGCAGCGACGTGCAGGAGCGCCTGTCACTGTACAAGCGACTGGCCAATTGCGAGGCTGACGAGGCTATCGACGCCATCCATGAAGAGCTGATCGACCGCTTCGGCAAGCTGCCAGCACAGGCGCAGGCGCTGATTGAAACGCATCGACTGCGGCTGGCCGCCAAGCCGCTGGGCATCATCAAGATCGACGCAGCGGAAAGCGCAATCGGGCTGCAATTCGTGCCGAATCCGCCGATCGACGCGATACGCATCATCGAAATGGTGCAAAAACACCGGCACATCAAGCTGGCGGGGCAAGACAAGTTGCGGATCGAGCTGCACAGTCCTGACCTGGCGAGCCGGGTCGCGACAGTCAAGGAAACGCTGCGGGCGCTGGGCGCACCGGGCAAGCAGCGAGCCAACGCGTGAGTGGCGCCACGCTGTACCGCTCACGCATGTCGTGCAACCGTTTGAGTCAAATGCCGTGTGCACGACACTAGGGAATTTACGTCCCGCAGCTTTGGAACGAATTCGTTTTTGGGTATGATCGACTCGTGATCAATGGGAGCCACACTATGTCTGCATCCGCGACATCGGCACCGGCCGGTCCATCGGCGGCACCGCCGGGTACTCCGCCCTCGTCCGACCTGCCCGCCAGCGCCGCCGCCATTACGTGGACCGAGAAGCTGATTAGCTTCGATACCACGAGCCGCCTGCCCAACCTCGGATTGATTGAAACAGTACGCGACTACCTGCGCTCAGTCGGTCTCGACGCGACGCTGACGTACGACGAAACAGGGCAATGGGCCAATCTGTTCGCCACCGTGCCGGCTCATGACGGCACCACGCACGGCGGCATCGTGCTATCCGGCCACACTGATGTGGTACCAGTCGACGGACAGCAATGGGACAGCGATCCGTTCGTTGCCCGCATCGACGACGGTAAGCTCTACGGGCGCGGCAGCTGCGATATGAAAGGGTTCATTGGCACCGCGCTCGCGCTGCTGCCGCACATGCAGTCGGCCAAGCTCGCCAAGCCGATTCATTTCGCGCTGTCATTTGACGAGGAAGTGGGTTGCGCCGGCGCGCCCCTGCTGCTCGCGGATCTGCAAAAGCGCGGCCTGCGACCCGAAGGGTGCATCGTCGGCGAGCCGACCAGCATGCGCCCGATCATTGCCCACAAGGGGATCAATGCATACCGCTGCTGCGTGCGCGGGCACGCGGCCCACTCATCGCTGACGCCACAGGGACTCAATGCAATTGAGTATGCGGCGCGGCTGATTTGCCACATACGCGACGTCGCGCAGCGCTACCGCTCGCAGGGGCCGTTCGACACGCTCTACGACGTGCCGTTTACGACTGCCCAGACCAGTACGATCATGGGTGGCAATGCGATCAATACGGTCCCAGCGCACTGCGAATTCCAGTTCGAATTCCGCAACCTGCCGACGATGGATCCGCAAGCCATCTTGGCGCAAATCGAGACGTATGCGCGTGATACGCTGCTGCCGCAGATGCGCCGCGAGCATCCGGACGCAGCCATCGAGATCTCAGAGATCGCCGCTGCCCCGGGGCTGGATGCCAGCGAGCAGGCGGCGATCACGCAACTGGTACGGGCGCTGACCGCCGACCAGGACAAGCGCAAGGTCGCCTACGGCACCGAGGCCGGCCTGTTCCAGCGTGCCGGGATCCCGACCGTCGTCTGCGGTCCGGGCAATATCGAGCAAGCCCATAAGCCAAACGAATTTGTTTCGCTCGAGCAACTTGGCGCGAGCGAGTCGTTCATTCGCAAACTGATCACCAGTCTCGAGGTTCATGCACATGTCTGACTGGGCCGCGCCGCCGCCTGTTTCAAAGCCGTTGCCCGCGTCCGCGGCGAACCTATCGACAACGCCCGCGTCGATCGACGGCCAACGCGTACCGACGCTGGATGATATCGCCGCGCAGCACCTAGCGCTCGCCCCTTGGGTGATTCGCACGCCAACCTTCGATCGCAGCGATTTTCCGTCCCTCGAAGGCACAACGATCAACTTCAAGTTCGAGTTATTCCAGGCCGCAGGCTCCTTCAAAGTGCGCGGCGCGTTCTCCAACCTACTGGCGCTGAACGACGCGCAGCGTAGCGCTGGCGTCACGTGCGTGAGTGCCGGCAATCACGCGGCCGCCGTCGCGCACGCCGCGATGCGTCTGGGTATCAGCGCTAAGGTGGTGATGCTTAAGACAGCCAGCCCGACGCGCATCGAGTTGTGTCGGCAGTACGGCGCCGAAGTGGTGTTCGCCGACGACGGCGCGCAGGCGTTCGACAAGGTCCGACGCATCGGGGCAGACGAGCGGCGCTGCTTCATCCATCCGTTCAATGGGTATCGCACCGTGCTCGGCACAGCGACGCTCGGCTACGAATGGGCCACGCAGACGCCGGCACTGGACGCGGTGATCGTGCCGGTCGGCGGCGGCGGGCTCGGTGCGGGTGTCGCCACCGCGTTGCGCCTGGTGGACCCGTGCATTCATGTCTATGGCGTCGAGCCGGAAGGGGCCGACGCGATGAGCAAAAGCTTTGCGGCAAACCATACGGTGAAGATGGGCCCGATGCGCAGTGTCGCCGATTCGCTGATGGCGCCGCACACCGAGGCGTACAGCTACGAGTTGTGCCGCCGGCACATCGACCGGATGGTCACCGTGTCCGATGACCAGCTGCGCGTGGCTATGCTGCGCTTGTTCGAGCAACTGAAACTGGCTGTCGAGCCTGCGTGCGCGGCGGCGCTCGCCGCACTGCTTGGGCCGCTGCGCGATGTGCTCGAAGGCAAGCGCGTCGGCGTGCTACTGTGCGGCACTAACACTGACGCCGATACGCTGTACCAGCACCTGACCTACGCCCGCAAGCTGTCGAGCTAGCGTGCCCGCCGCCCCCAATTTTTGCCTCTTTCCGTCCTTCACGATTTCACCGATGAGTTCCCCCCTTCACTCGCAGCCGGACAGCCCTTGCATCGGCGTATGCTCCACCTTGTTTGACGAAGTCTGCAAAGGCTGTGGTCGGACAGCGGCGGAGGTATCGAACTGGGTATTGATGACCGACGATGAAAAACGCGCGGTCTGGGAGCGCATCACGCGCGATGGAACTGCGATGCGTTTCACGCACGCCCCCGATTGAACCGCAGGTCGATGCGGCGCCGATGAACGCGCGCCGCGGACTCGTTGGCAGTCGCACGGGGGGCGGCCCGCATACGCACTAACCAAACGGCTCAGAGCAGCGCTGCCGAGCAACGAAACTGCGCTTGCTCGTTGACGAAGAAAGTTTGCAAGCCTTCACCGTAGCATCGGATTTATCGAATCGGTTAACCGCCACCAACGGCACACTTGTTGCGTGTCAACCGATCGTCGGGGGCCCATCCGGCCGCCGCGTTTTCGGGAGATCGGTATGGCTACTTTATCCAAAGGCGACAAAGTCCAATGGCAAACTTCGCGGGGACGCACGGATGGCGTCGTCACCCGTAAGGTGACCGGTACCGCTAAGGCGGGCCGCCACGTTGTCAAGGCGTCTGCCCGCGACCCTCAGTACGAAGTCAAAAGCGCACGTACCGGCAAAACTGCAATCCACAAAGCGGATGCGCTGAAGAAGGTGAGCTAGCGGCTCATGGCTACAGTGTCGCGTAGCCCGACTGTGTGGTGACGCCTAAGTTGCGGTCAACGTGCAATTGCGTATAATACTGTATATGCATACAGTATTACCGGCGCGATGGAATTGCTGAAGAAGCTCGAAATTTTGGCAGATGCGGCGAAATACGACGCATCATGTGCCAGCAGCGGCGCGCCTGAACGAGATGCGCGAGCGCGTGCCGGGCTTGGTGCGAACGTGGGCGCCGGAATTTGTCATAGCTATACGCCAGATGGCCGGTGTGTGTCGTTGCTAAAGATCTTGCTGACCAATTTTTGCCAGTACGATTGCCAGTATTGCGTGAACCGGCGCTCCAGCAATGTCCCGCGCGCGCGTTTTTTGCCGCAAGAGGTCGTCAATCTGACAATGGACTTCTACCGGCGCAATTATATCGACGGCCTATTCCTCAGTTCCGGCGTGATCCGCAGCGCCGACTACACGATGGAGCAGTTGGTCCACGTGGCACGGTCACTGCGTGAAGAGCACCAATTTCGCGGTTATATCCATTTGAAGACGATCCCGGACGCCGATCCGCGGCTCATCTCAGAGGCCGGCCGATATGCCGACCGGCTTAGCGTGAACATCGAACTGCCGACCGACCGCGGCCTGCAACGGCTGGCGCCCGAGAAAAACGCGTCAACGATCAAGCGTGCCATGGGAACCATCCGTCTGGCTCGGGAACAAGCGCAAAGCGAGAAGCATGCGTCACTGAACGCGCCGGCCGGGCAAAGCACACAAATGATCGTGGGCGCTGATGATGCCGATGACCGCACCATTTTACGCACCGCGCAAACGCTGTACGGTGCATACCAATTGAAGCGCGTGTATTACTCCGCTTTCAGCCCGATCCCGGATAGCCCGTCCGCGCTCCCTTCGCAAGCTCCGCCGCTTCTACGCGAGCATCGGCTGTATCAGGCGGACTTCCTGTTACGCGGTTATGGTTTTCGTGCCGAAGAACTGTTTCAAAACGACGGCGACCTGCCGCTGGATATCAACCCTAAGCTGGCATGGGCGTTGGCACACCGTGAATCGTTTCCGGTCGATTTGAATCGCGCGCCATCATGGCTAATCGCACGCGTACCGGGCATCGGTGTACGCAATGCAAAGCGGCTGGCGCAGCTGCGTCGCGTGCGCGCTATCCGCTATCACGATTTGATTCACCTGCGTTGCGTGATGGATCAGGTCAAATCGTTTATTGTGGCGCAAGACTACAGGCCCGCACGAGTCGATATGCCATCGGAACAGCTGCGGCATGCACTGTCGCGCGCCCCCGTCCAATTGGCGTTGTTATGAACGGCGCGTGCCCGTCCACGTTGCTGATCGACGGTGGCTACGCCAGCTGGCGCTCGCAGGCGTTGCGCGCGCTCGCGGCGGGTTGGCCGCCAGAGGCCGTGACATGGGTCGAGCACGGTTCGGTAACAAGCGTCACCACGGCACAAATGCCGCTGGACTACCCGACAGCCACACCGGTCGTGTACGACGATCGGACGCAGGGATCCGGTGCGCACAGCGACAGCGCCAGCTTGCGCGTGAGCGTCTCGAGCGCGTTGGCGTCCCTGCTGCAGGACGCCGCGCTGTATCGTTCGCCGCAACGTTGGGCGCTTTTGTATCGGGTCCTGTGGCGATGGTGGCATGGCGATCGAGCGGTGGCGTCGGCGGCCGACGAAGACGGCGCGCGATTGCACGCGATGGCCAGGTCCGTGCGGCGTGCCAAGCACGACATGATCGCGTATGTGCGTTTTCATCGACGTGGCGGCGCCGGGATACCGGAATACCTGGCCTGGTACGAGCCCGAGCATGAGGTGTTGGCGTACGCCGCAGAGCACTTTGCACACCGCATGGGACCGTCGTCCTGGTGGATCGGCACGCCACAGGGCGCAGCGCTGTGGGATGGCGCGACGCTGCAGTTGTCGGCCGTATCTGGCGATGCGGCGACAATACGGGCCAGTGCCGCTGTTGACGAAGTCAAGTCGCTGTGGCTCGCCTACTACAAAAGCACTTTCAATCCGGCACGGCTAAACGAAACGGCGCTGCACCAGCATATGCCGGTGCGCTTTTGGAAGCATTTACCCGAGGGATCGTTGATACCAGCAATGATCGCCGACGCGCGAAGTGGCGCGCGTCGTGTGGCGCAAGCCAGCGCAGTGCGCGCGATGACAGGCAAGCAAGTCGCCGTGGACGCGCAGCGCGCGCAGCCGTCACGGCCGATCCCGTCTTCGCTGGACGAATGCCGTCGCTGCGAATTGTGGCGCAATGCCACGCAGGCGGTGCCAGGCTACGGTCCGGAAACCGCTCGGATGATGGTGATCGGCGAACAACCGGGCGATCATGAGGACTTGACTGGCCGCGCATTCGTGGGCCCTGCCGGTCAAGTACTGGACGAGGCGTTGCGCCGCGCCGGTGTGCCGCGCGACGCGGTCTTCCTGACCAATGCGGTCAAGCACTTCAAATGGATTGCGCGCGGCAAGCGGCGTTTGCACAAAACGCCAGCACAACGCGAGGTCCACGCTTGTGCTCATTGGTTAGAGCAAGAACTGGCGCGTGTGCGGCCGGCCGTCATCGTCACACTGGGCGCCACGGCACTCGGTGCGGTCCTGCGTCGCAACGTCAACCTGCACGACTATCTGCACGCTCCTGTGCGGCTCGGTGACGCGTGGTTGATCGCCACGTGGCACCCGTCCTATGCGCTGCGGGTAGACGGTGCTGCGGCGCGGGAAGCAATCGTTGCAGCAATGGGAAAAGCCGTTGCGTGCGGGCGGCAGTTGGCCACGGCGGCTGTTGACGCGCATTGACGCGGGATGCGCGCGAGGCATGCCGAACGTGTCATTAGCCCGGCTCACATGCCGCACTTTTTGTTATCGAGTAGGCTACTCAAAGCCTATATCCGCCAGGCATGATTGACGAGAACGCAGCCGGCGCAAGACGCGATACGAATTTTGTACTACATCCCTTATGATATATGATGTATATATCATTTAATGGAGCCGTTATGAGTCGTATCCTCGTTGACTTACCGGATTCGCAGGTCGAGGCGTTGGCGGTTATCGTGGAGGCCGAGCATCGTCCACGCGCTGCCATCATTCGTGACGCGATCGAGGCGTATATCTCCCAGCGCAAGCGCACACTCGGGGCAGACGTCTTCGGATTGTGGAAGAGCAAGAAGGTCGACGGTCTTACTTACCAGCAGGAGCTTCGCTCCGAATGGTAAAGGCACTCTTCGACACGAACATCCTGATCGACTATCTAAGCGGGATCAGCGCTGCAAGGAAGGAGCTGGAGCGCTATGAATATCGTGCGATCAGCACGATTACCTGGATGGAGATTCTTGTTGGTGCCGCCACAGAGGAAGAATCCGTAATTCGAGCATGGCTCGGCTCATTCGATGTAGTCGCCCTCGATAATGCGATTGCGAACCGGGCAGTGGAGATTCGGAAGACCAAGCGGGTTCGGTTGCCCGATGCCATTGTGTGGGCGACGGCACAGGTGCACTCGCTGCTGCTTGTTTCACGAAATACGAAAGATTTCCCTGCGGACGAACCAGGCGTGCGCGTCCCATACAAAATCTAGGATCACGTCACCTCTGCGCGTTCGATCTCCCGCAACAGTTCATCCAGCCGAGCCGGCTTGACCAAATGCAGATTGAACCCGGCATCGGATGCGGCCCGCTTGTCGCTCTGCTGCCCATAACCAGTCAATGCGATCAGCAGCGCGCGTGCGGTCCGTGGTTGCGCACGCAGCGCTTTGGCCACCTGGTAGCCGTTTGCATGCGGCAACCCAATATCCAGTATCGCCACTTGGGGTTCGAACGTTTGCGCCATTTCGATTGCCGACACGCCGTCGTGCGCGACACGCACAATATGGCCTGACAACTCCAGCAACACCTGCAAAGACATCGCCGCATCGGTATTGTCGTCGGCGATCAGCACCCGTCGTTGGTTTGCAGCAGCGCAAGCGGTGGGCTCACGCGACGCCTTGTCGGCGCGCTCACGCTGCGCCACGTCGGCCAGCGGCAATCGAATTACGAATCTAGAGCCCCGTCCGGGCCCGTCCGAATACGCAGTCGCCGATCCGCCGTGCAACTCCGCAAGCTCGCGCACCAACGCTAGTCCGATGCCCAGGCCCCCGCCAGCCTGTTCCATCGATTTGCTCGACTGCATAAACGGGTCGAACACAGACGGTAGTTCTTCCGACGATATGCCGATGCCGTTGTCCTGCACACAAACGGCAACATCGGTGTCGCCAATCTCAAGCCGAAGCTCGATCCGGCCGCCATCGGGCGTATACTTTGCCGCGTTCGACAGCAGGTTGCCGATGATTTGTGCGATGCGGATGCTGTCACCGACGACCGGGCACGCTGTAGTTGGCACGGTCACCGACAACGTGTGTCCCTTGCTGTCGAGCAACGGCTTACTCGTTTCGACCGCCGTCTCGACGACTGCCTTCAAGTCCAGCGCAGCGATTTGCAGCACGATCTTTCCGTACGAAATGCGGGACACGTCCAGCAAATCGTCGACCAGCCGCCCCAAATGCGCCAGCTGGCGACTGGCGATAAGTCGGGCGTCCGCGCGCATTGCCTCGGTTGCTCCGTACTTGGGATCGAGCAATTCAATTGCATTGCGAAGCGGTGCGAGAGGATTGCGTAATTCGTGTGCAAGCGTCGCGAGGAACCGGTTCTTACGCCGATCCGCCTCCCGCAGCGCTTTCTCGGCCGCATGCAGCCGCAGCAATGCCCGCACGTTGGCGACCAGCTCGGCTGCATCGACCGGTTCGGTCAAGTAGCTGTCCGCACCGCCGTCTAGCGCGAGAATCTTGTCGTGCGATTGCACAGCAGCCGCTGACGTTTGTAGCACAAGCGTCGAACTCGTTGCCGCGTCCTGCTTGATCAGTTTGCACACCTCGATGCCGCTGATGTCCGGTAGTCTCACATCGAGCAACACAAGCGCCGGCTCGCGCTCACGCACAACCTGCAACGCGTCATATCCGGTCGACGCGTCGATCACCGCAAACCCCGCATGGCTCAGGATGCGCGACTTCACATAGCGGGCACCCTCATTGTCATCGACATTGACGATCAGTGTCGCTGCAGTGCTCATGCTGCCTGCCCTCCGCTGCATCCACGCATGTGTATCGTCCCGGCCGTCGCATGCGGCGCTTCCCCGGCTTGTACCAGACATACTGGCACGGTGACGTAAAACGTGGAGCCCGCCCCCAGTTCGCTGCATACGCGAACGTCGCCACCCAGCAGCATGGCCAGCTTACGACACAGCGGCAAACCGAGCCCCGTTCCCTTTGTACGTTGTTGGAGACGATTCTGCACCTGGCTAAACTCTTCAAAGATGATCTGGTGATGCTCCGGCGCAATACCAATGCCGGTATCTGAAACGAAGAACGTAACGCGGGTGCCGTCCGGCTCCATTCGCGCGCCGACCTCGATGCGGCCATGCTCCGTATATTTGAGCGCGTTCGATACAAAATTCCGCAGGATTTGCGTGAGTTTAGGCTCATCGGTATACAGCTTGGGCAAGCCCGCCACCGATGCAAATTCGAGCTGCACGTGTGGTGTATTGAGCAGCGGCGCCAACATCGCGCGAAGCGCCGCAAACAGGCCAGCGGCGTCGAACCATACGGGTACGACATCGGTCTTGCCAGCTTCAATCTTGGCTAGATCGAGCAAATCGTCGACCATCTCGGCAAGATGCTCCGCCGCACTGAGGATCAAGGTGACTTGTCGCTCCTGTTCGCCCGTCAAGTCGCCATCAAGCCGGTTCAGCAGCAACTTCGCCAACGCTCGAATTGAACTGAGCGGCGTGCGAAGCTCATGGCTCATGTTCGACAAAAACCGTGTTTTCATCGCGTCTGCACGGCGCAGTTCCTCTGCCCGCTCGTCCAGTTCCCCATAAAGCGCGACAACGCCGCGGTTGGTCGCTTCCAACTCCTGAGTTAAGCGCAGCAGGTCCTCCTGGCGTTGCCGAAACTCGGCAAGCGTGGACACCAGCTCGCGGTTCAGTTGTCGCAGTTCATCAAAGGCCTCGGTTTGCGCAACCGCTGGGGCAAGCTCGTGCGCGAGCCGGCTCACGGCATCGACGGATACGGCAGCGCGATCAGCGGGCAGCGAATCGGCCATGGTCACGAGTGTGCCGTCGCCGTCGCGCGACTGAATCGAAAAATGGCCGATCAGGCGTCGCGCACCGGCAACGCCAGTGCGCATGTCCGCCTGCTCGCCGCCGTCTTCCAGCACGGCTTGCAGGTCGCGGATGCCCGGCCCCCAGTCGCGCACCTCAATTCTCAGCGCGTGCGGATGCGTCGTATCGTCGATGACAAACGTGACTTCCCCACCGCCGGCATACTCGAGTGCATTGCAGGCGATCTCCAGGACTGCGCTTGCTATGCGAGCCTGATCCAATGGCGACACGCCCAGCGCCGCCGCCAGTTCGCGTGCGCGTCGGCGTGCGACGATGGCATCTTGCTCACACTCGAGCCGGATCTGTAGCAAACGCATCGTCATGACTCAACTGGGCTCCCGTTCGGGCCTTCACGACCACGACCGTCGCGTCGTCGCGCCGACGCGAAAAATCACGATAAAGCACCGCGGCAATGATCGCTGCCGGTTGCCGGGCGAGTCCCGGATAATCGGACAAATCCCACCGCGTCCCCACGCCGTCCGAATGCAATACGAGCATTGCGTCGGCGTTCCACGCCATTTCGAACTCCTGCGCGCCACGCATCGTATGCCCAACGATGCCGTTGCGCGATATCAATTGGTAACGGTCGCGCGGCGCACCAGCACGGTCGCCGGCATTGCTCCGAGGATGCCCAGTGCCGTGCGCAACCGCCGAGATGTTTCCCGTGCCGCAAAATGTCATGCACGCCTTCACCCAATCCAGGCGTACGAGTGCGATTGCGGCACCACGTGTACCTCGCAGCGCCGCGTCGGCCTGCGCCATCAGCCTGGCCGGCGAAATACCGGCGCCGCGCTGCACCACGTCCACGATCCCGTACGCCGCTATGTGCGCGTCAGCGCCATGCCCTAGGCCATCGGCCAACGCGAGCGTCATGCCGCGCGGATCGGATTGTGCATACCAGGCGTCGCCACACACCTGTTGTCCGGGACAGGGTACGCAAATGCCGCCGAGCTGCGGCCCAGACAGCGTGGCATGTGCAAGTCGCTTGCGGGTCTCGTACAGCAACGCTCGCACCACCGTACCCGCGCCCGGTTGCGAGTATAAAGCGAATTGATCAGCAAGCCGACGGATCGCACCCAGGCCAGTGCCGGCCGTGCCAGCCGTGGAATGACCATCAGTAAGTGCGGCACGCACGTCGTGCATTCCTGGGCCACGGTCCATCGCAATTAACTCGACCGCCCCGTCTAGTGGCCGCATCAGCACTTCGCCGTGCCGTGCGTGTTTCAAGATGTTCGTCGCAGCCTCGGTGGTCACGATCGCCAAGCGGCCGGCATCCACCTCTCCGAAGCCGGCCTTACGCGCCGCTTCAGCGGATGTGCGGCGCGCAAATGCGACTGCGCTCGCATCCGCGATCTCCAGCGAACAGTGAGCGCCACCGCTCGGCAACGCCGCACCTAGCGTGTTTTCCATTTTGTGATGATCACCTTCGTACCGTTCCCGAGCTGCGATTCGATCGTGAATTCGTCACATAGGCGGCGCGAGCCCCCCAGCCCCAGACCGAGCCCGGTCCCGGTACTGAAGCCATCCCCCAGCGCCTGATCGACGTCCGCGATACCGGGACCGGCGTCGGTGAACGTCAAACGCAGGCCGACACGTGCGCCATTGACCACCACGTGCAGCTGAGCCGTACCGCCGCCGCCATGCTGTAGCGTGTTACGGGCCAGTTCACTGGCTGCGGTCACGAACTTGGTCTGGTCGATCAACGAGAAACCGCGCGCGATGGCCTGATCGCGCACCACCTGCCGCAGCCGGACGATTTCCTCGTCCGAGCGCAGGCTTAATTCGGCTACCAGCCGCGGTGCCACCTCGTTGGCGCCGATCATCGATACGTCTGGCATGTCAACGCCGACGCTGCTGGAGCAGCGCCATGCCCTTTTCGATGTTCAGCGCCGTACACACACCATTGAGTGTGAGCCCCAACTCGACCAGCGTAATCGCGACTGACGGCTGCATGCCCACTACGACCGTCTGCGCATCGAGCACGGTCGCCATCGCCGCGGTATTGCTGATCATCCGGCCAATAAAAGAGTCCACGACATCAAGGGCAGAGATGTCGATTAACACACCTTTAGCACCGTCCTTGACGATGCGGTCGGTCAAATCGTCCTGCAGCGACATAGCGAGACGATCGTGCATATCGACCTGAATAGTGACAATCAGGTAATCGCCCAAGCGCAGAATCGGAATCCGGTCCATGATCTGACCTTACGCGGCGGGACGACCCGGTATCACCGTCGCATCGGTGCGCTGCAACGCCACCACAAAAGCATCCGCGAGCGTTGATTTGGTCGTCACATTGGTCAAGTCGACGCCAAGATGGACAATCGTCTGTGCAATCTGCGGACGGATGCCGCTGATAATGCAATCCGCGCCCATCAATCGCGCTGCCGCCACGGTCTTGAGCAGATGCTGAGCCACCAGCGTATCGACGGTTGGCACGCCCGTGATGTCGATGATTGCTAGGCTCGCGCCGGTTTCAACAATTTTCTGCAGCAAGCTTTCCATTACCACTTGGGTGCGACCGGAGTCGAGCGTACCGATCAATGGCAACGCCAGAATTCCATGCCACAATTGCACGACGGGAGTCGACAACTCCAGCAGTTCCTCCTGCTGCCGAGAGATAATCGCCTCGCGGCTGCGCTGATAGATTTCAGTCGTATAAAGACCCAACGCGTCAAGCAATTCGTTCACTGCCCACCCGGTATCGGCGAGCATGGCGGGATTGTCAGCGAATTGGGCGCTCAGTCGCGCGTACAGCGGCCGCTTCAACGAGAACACAAAAGTCGCCGTCTCGACCGGCGTGAACCCAAGCTTAGCGCAGTGCCCGGACATTTCGGCAAGGAATGCACGCACCGGCTCCCACTGTGCATCGCTTGCGTCCAACGACGACGTGCACTCAAGCGTATCGAGAAACACATCGAGAAATCCACGGAATTGATCCCGAGCCTCGGCTTCCGTGGCCAACCCTCGACGCAATGCAACCGGCAAATGCTGATCGATCCATTCGGATAACAGCACAGCGCGATGTTGACGAAGTATGTCAGCGAGGCCCGCTCCGCTGGCAGTATTCATGCGATCTCCGCTTAACAGATAGTCAATGATGCGGTTAGAAATAGAAGGGCAGCACCTTACTATAGTTCGTCACGGCAATAAACGTTGCAGCCACAAATGTCCGGATCTGCATCATGGGTGACGGGTGTACACCCGGTCACCGGGTAATCCGCCCCAAAATTTGGTGGAATTGCATGCCGCGCGGCCGAATGCCTTGAACACCGAAGCGCTGGAACGCATCGGCGCGTTGTACAAGGTCAAGGCAGAGATCCGCGACAAGCCGGTCAACCGGATCGATGAGCTGCGCCCTGGCGCCTGGCACAGGACCTGGCTTAGTCGTCGTACGCGATCGGTGCTTCGGCGCAATCCAGGACAATCGAGTGCATACGGATCTCGCACCACTCCTTGAACATCTTTAGCGTACGAGCTTGCGGCCATAGACACTCGTCGACATACCAATCCTCGAGCATGCGTTCGAAGATGACCTGCCAGTGCTTGTGCAACCAACGCTTGACAGCGGCCTCGGGATCGTTACCGGCTGCAGGAACCAGGAAGGCGTTTGCATTCTCGCTAGCTTGCGCCAGCGTCAATGCCATGCCCGCAGCAGAATCGACGCTGTTGATCCAGGTAACGAACGCAGCCTTCGGCGTCGCTATGGCGACAACTCGGTTCGCTACCAAACGTGGCTCCACTGGCATCTTGGCAATCTCGGTACAAAGGCCGCCATGCTAAAGCAAGACGGTGTCGGCGCCACGTCTTACAGCCAATGTCACGCATCGGTTGCAGCAGTGGCGCTTCATGACGGGTTGAACCTGACGGGCACTAGCCGTGGAAGAATGCTACAACGCTGAGCATCGTGCGATAGATGCCCCACATGAGTGGTAACCCAACCGCGACCCAAGCAAGCACGACCAGCGCACCACTGCCGAACGCCCGCATAGCGGGCGCTTCAGCAGCAAGTTCGCACACGGGTGGCGTAGGGTGCGCAACGCGTTTTTCCTCCGCAAGTTCCTGCTCGCTCATGAAATATTTCGGGTGCACTGGCTTTATCAGAAGATTGCACACTAGGCCCACTAACAGCATGCCAACTAAGATATACATTGACTGGTTGTAAACTTGCTCACGCGGCAGGCCGCGAGCCAGCTGGTAGTCACGCATATAGTTCACTACGACCGGCCCAAGGACGCCGGCGGTTGCCCAAGCTGTGAGCAGCCGGCCATGAATGGCCCCGACAAACTGAGTGCCAAACAAGTCGGCCAAATAAGCAGGAGCCGTGGAAAACCCTCCGCCGTACAGACTGACGATGACACAGACAGCAGCAACAAAGAGTATTAAATATCCGGCGGTAATACTCGACGGAATGCTGGCGTATAGAAGCCCGCCCAGCACGAAGAAAATGGTGTAGGTCCGTTTGCGCCCGAGCTTATCGGAAAGACTGGCCCAGACAAATCGGCCGCCGATATTGAACAAACTCAGCAGCGCGGTAAAACCGGCTGCCACAGAGGCGATTGACATCAATTGTTCTTTGCCAAGTTCGGAGAATGGTACAGCTTGGCCAATCAGGTGTCCGCCGAATACTTCTTGCAACATCGGACTGGCCATGCCGATAACGCCGATTCCGGCCGAGACATTCATGCAGAGCACCATCCAAACGAGCCAGAACTGCGGGATACCCCACACTTTCTTCACATGGACATGGTGCTGAGTCACCATGGTATCGTCTGCCTGCTCCTTAGCAGACTTCCAGCCAGCAGGTGCCCACCCAGACGGCGGTATGCGATAGGCCAGTGCGCCACTCATCATAAAAACGAAGTACAGTGCAGCCATAGCGACAAAAGTTTGCGTCACGCCGCCCCCTTCGTATGCAGCAAAGGCCGCCATAAGTTCCGTGGCTAGCGGCGAGCCAATCATCGCACCGCCACCAAATCCCATGATAGCCATGCCGGTGGCCATGCCCCGTCGATCAGGGAACCATTTGATTAGTGTACTGACTGGCGAGATGTACCCGAGACCCAGACCAATACCGCCAATCACGCCGGAGCCCAGCAGCATCAGCCAGAACTGGTGTAAGTGGATGCCAAGTGCGGAAAGCAGCATACCGCCGCACCAGCATAGCGCACTGACCACGCCAGCCTTGCGCGGACCTGCTCGTTCAAGCCAGCCTCCCCAGATGGCGGCAGAACTGCCAAGCAGCACAAAGAACAATGTGTACATCCATCCCAGCGTGGAAATCTTCCAGTCGCAGTGAGTCACGAACAACTCTTGCAAAAAGCCAATCTCGGGACCGCAGGACATAGGGTGGGTGATGCCGATGGCCTGCGACAACGGTAGCCAGAAGACCGAGAAGCCATAAGCCATGCCTATGCACAAGTGAATCGCCAAGGCGGCCGGGGGCACCAGCCAGCGGTTGAAGCCTGGCTTCGCGACAATGCGCTCCTTGGAGAGAAAGGGCACGGCCGCGGCTTGCTCGGCAGCGCCTGCACTTAGGCTTGACGTCATGTTGTCTTTCCCAATAATGGACCGGCCACAGACGCACCTCTGTCTTTAGGCATGAAGGCCGCCGGTCGGTTAAGCGAATAAGCAGACAATTTATCAACTACAAAACCAGACAGTCCTATTTTTTGCGGTACTGTCACGATACCGCCGACGACCGAGTTGTATACGACATCGCCGGCGGTATCTGCGCCTATACAAAGTGGTCCGTCTGCCTAGTGAGGCAGCGATCTGACCATTTTATCCAGCGCGCAGGCGTCAAAAGCAACCGTTTACGTCAAGACAGTTTTGACGCTGGGCTTCCCCTTCGCCCACTCTTTCGCATACAGCGACACGCAGAATGCTGCGACCACGTCAAACACTTTGGGTTCAGTCAACAATGTCATATGGCTGGACGAGTCCACGTCAATCATCTCAAAGCTTGGCAATTGCCGTTGCCACTCTTGCCAATAGTTGGTGTGATTGAAGGCCGCGAATTCTCGGCTGTCAGTGGAGAAATAGGGCTCCAAATCCCCCATCCACAAACCACTGGCATTCCGGAAATAATAACAAGCGACTTCCTCGGCCTTCGGCAACGGCAGAATCCGATACTGCTCCACTTGGTAGGATTGCTGAATCCGAGCCACTTGCTCCATCATGTGCTGCAAACGGTCATCACTTATCTTCAAACCTCGCTGCCGCGCCAACGTCATCAATTGCTGCCGATAGGCTGGATGCGACAACGACAAATCAACCTCGTCCCGGTGGATTAATACTTCGGCAAAACGTTCAGGCGTGTCACTGATCGTCATCTGCAAAGACATATTGACTACCTGTAGCAGTCTGGTCTTATCGGCCAACTTAGCGGTGCGCTCACCGGTGACATCCGGCGAGTCCAGCATCACCAGGGTCGTTACCGTTTCCCCCGATGCCTGCAGTTGCCGGGTCACCTCATAAGCCAGCATGCCACCGAGCGAGTAACCGCCGAGATCGTAGGGACCATGGGGCTGCACCGATTGAATCGCTTGAACATAATAGGCCGCCATCGCCTCGATTCCCTGGAGCGGCTCGCGCTCGGTCATCCATCCTTTGGCTTGAAGTCCAAAAAACGGCCGGTCGATGTGATGGGCCAGTTCTTGGTATATCTCACTGCCGCCCAGCGCACCGTGGAACCAGAAGATGGGCTGGCCATCGTCCACCGTATTGAGTCGCTGCAACTCCAAAAAGCGTGTCGTCGGACGGGTAAAAAGCTCACTGATCTTGACTGGCAGCCCTGGCCCTTTTGCGCTTGCCCGCTCATCACGTTCGGCCAGCAAATCTAGCAAGTCTTGAATCGTAACGCACTGCTGGATTTTGGCTAACGCTAACTCAGGATCCATTTCCGCTTGTAACTGCATCGCCAGCTGGGCCATGACGATGGAGTCAGCCCCATAGACACTGAGAGGCTTGGCCGGCGACAATTCTTCCGGCTGCATACCCAGCAAATCAGCCAACACGCGTAGCCCACGTTCAGCGGCAGTCTCCGTGTGGCTGGCATGATCATCGGTTACGTTCACTGGCGTACTAGTTGAGGCCTGCTGCGTAACGCTGGCCGCTATGGCGTTGCCCTGCAACGTTGTTGGCGTGTTGGACTGCTCTAGCCAATAGCGTTTTTTATCAAATGCATAAGTCGGCAATGGGACGATTTTTACGCCATAGCCAGCGGAGGTATTTTCCGCCAGCTTGTCCCAGGGAACCTCACCACCCTGCGTCCAGAATAGCGCCAGCTGTTGTCGCTCATCGGCGGCAATCAAGCTGTGGCTTAACGCGTCTGCGCCAGGACCGCACAACAGGCTAGCCGTCGTCGCCGGCACCTCGTCAATATTGCCAGAAAACAACGGCAAATTGAGCTTTGCTAACGCGGCTATGCCATCACTTTGGTTCAACACCTGCCCAATCTCGCATAGTGCCGCACGTAACTCGTCCATGCTTTTCACTAGCAACGCCAACCGCCACTGCATCGCCTCACGGCCAGTTTGCAGGGTGTAGGCAACGTCGTTGAGCCGTAAATTCGGATGCATATCGAGATGACGTGCTAACCTCATCACCCCCTGGTGCAACGAGCGGACGCTTTTCGCCGACATCGGCACGATATAAAGAGCGCCGTTCTCGACCTGCGCTACACCGTCCCCCAGATGTCCTGGGTTCTCCTGATACTTTTGATATTCTTCGAGCACCAGGTGGGCATTGGAACCGCCAGCACCAAAGGCGCTGAGTGCCGCCCGGCGCGGATATTGTCGCCTCATCCCGTCCATGTCGACCACGGGCTGAGGCCAATGGCCCAACTCACGTTGCAATACAAAAGGCGAATTCTCGAAGTCCAGCTTAGGATTAAGCGGGCCGAGCAATAGAGACGGCACCAGTTGCTGGTGTTGCAGTTGTAAGACTAGCTTGCTGAGTTGGGACATGCCCGAAGCCGCCTCGGCGTGGCCGATATTCGACTTGACCGAGCCAATTGCACAGGATTGGTTGGCAACGCCGGCTTGGCCAAAGACTCGGTTCAACGCACTAAGCTCGATAGCATCGCCCATTGCCGATCCATTAGCCGCTGACTCCACATAACTGATCGTGCGCGGGTCAACCCCTGCCCGCTTGAAATTGCTGTCGATCAGCGCCGCCTGCGCCTTGGCACTTGGCATCGAAAAACCATGGGTATGGCCGCCATGATTGACGGCGGTCGACTTGATTACCGCAAGGATTCGATCGCCATCGCGTTCGGCGTCGGCCAGTGTCTTAAGCAAGACTGCGCCGACCCCTTCCGCCGGCAAATAACCATCGCCGTCGGCGAAACTACGGCTGCTGGCGTGGCTGCCAAGCACCTTACCGATACTCAGGCCGATGTATTTTTTCGGATGCAGCGTTAGGTTAACGCCGCCGGCAATTGCCAATCTGCAATCGCCGTTGCGCAGGGCCTCACCAGCGGCATGGATTGCGGAGATCGACGATGAGCACATCGTGTCGATCGCCAAACTCGGCCCCTGAAAATCAAAGAAATAAGATACCCGGTTCGCAATCGCGCTGTATGAAGTCACGGATACCAACGACTCTTTGACGAAGTCCGCTTCAAACGCTTGGTACTGTTGATACATTACGCCGACAAACACGCCAACCTGCTGCTGATACTGCTGTTTTAACCGTTGTCGAGTCAGCCCGGCGCTTTCCAGTAAGTTCCAGCAAGTTTCGATGAACAGCCGGTCATTGGGGTTAATGATTTCCGCCTCGCGAGGCGACAGGTTGAAAAACAACGGGTCAAAATCTTCAACTCCATCGAGAAAACCGCCCCATTTACAATAGGTCTTGTCAAACCGGTCGCGCTGTTCAGCAAAATAAGCCTGATGGTCCCAGCGCTGCGTGGGCACTTCACTGATGAGATCTTCGCCGCCTGCCAGCTTGTGCCAAAACGTCTCCAAATCTTCAGCGCCAGGGTAACGCCCACTTATACCGACGATCGCCAGTTCACGGCTTGAATTGGCCATAGACGGTGTATCCTGCTGCGCGGTTCGGCGACGGCGCTTGCGCGCGGGCAGCTGCGTAGCAATTGCTATTGGCTCTACCCTCTCTGCCTGCGCTACCTTTGGTCCGTGCTTAGCGGTCGTGTGCCGATTAACCGGCTCGCCCAACACCCGCTGCTGCAACGCATCGCGATGATGGTGAATAAAGTACTCGCTCAGTTCACGCACCGTTTGATATTCGTATAACAAAGTATTCGGTAGCGAGCCAAAACTTTGTTCCAGCTTAGTGGTCAACTCGGTGAGGATGATCGAGTCAACGCCGTAGCGTTCGAACGAGCCATCGCTATCAATTTTTTCTACAGGCCGCTTCAGCGTCGTCGAGAGCAATTGCTTGAAATAACGGATCGCCGGCTCGGTCAAATCCCGATGCACTGGTTCGTCATTGACGTTGGCTGTCGGCGACGGCTCGTCAACTAGAACTTGTGTCGTCGGCGCAGCAGACTGTTCGGCCGCGCCTGGCTCATCAAACATAGCCGCCACCGGCTCATGCCACTGAGCCGCAATAAATGCTTTAATTTTGGCGGTATTGCCTTCCAAAACCATCAACCGCTCGGGTGCGTTGGCATCGGCAAGCGCCCGACGCAGCAACTCCAGGCCACCGTGGTCACTCAACGGTTCGATGCCAGTGTGCTCAACCATGAGTTGCTCGCGTTGAGGATCAATCTGCATCCCGCCATTGCGCCATAACGGCCAGTTAACCGCGAGCGTGCGGCCATGGCGGTGACCGGCAGCTGTCTGGCGGTTACGCCAACCGGTAAACTCGTCCAAAAAGGCGTTGGCCAGCGCATAGTCACCTTGGCCGACATTACCAATCACCGCGGAAACCGACGAAAACAGGACAAAACAATCTAGCGCAAGGTGAGCACTAGCCCGGTCCAGATTCAGCGCCCCCGCCACCTTAGGCAACAGCACCGCCGCCCAATCGGCCTCGCTCTTATTGCTAAGCAAGCTGTCTCGGGTAAGACCGGCACAATGAAAAATGCCATGAATACCGCCAAACTCCCGCTCACACTTCACGATTAGCTCGTCAACCGCGATCCGATCAGCCACGTCCAGCGCCTCGAGCTGCACTTGAGCGCCTAACTTTTTGATATGGGCGATCCGCTCGGCGGTTTTAGACGACAATTGGTCAGCGGAGCGGCTAGCCAGGATCAGCTTGGCGCCATGCGCTTCCCGGGCAATCGCTTCGGCCAGCAACAGCCCCAATCCACCTACGCCGCCGGTCAGCAAGTAGACGCCGCCGGCGCGCCACGGCGCGGTTTCGGTAGCGGCCAATGCCGTTTCCTGCCAAGACGCCACTTGGCGCTGATACCGAGTCTCAACGCTATGCTGATAACGGACCCGCTCGTCCTCCTGGTAGCTATTCTCAATCAATAACCGCGCCAGCAACTCAGGCGAATGCCTTCCAGACACCTCGATGGACTGGGCGGCAGCGATCAGTCCTTCGTTTTTGGCGGTCTTGAGCAGCGCTTGCAGTGAAGCGAAGACTGAGGTGCTGAGCCGTGGGCCATGATCACTGTCAAGCAGAACCAACTGCACCAAGCTATCCGATCGGTTTTCTTTTAAATAACCAAGCAAAACGCTAGCCAACGATTGCAACGCGCAAGCGGGATCCTCAGCAGCGGCAGGCAATCGCTCAACGTTGATCTGCCGGCCCGATATCCGTTCCTGGCAGCAGTCTGCCAGTTTGTCCAATACAATGGGTTGGCTACCTGCCAATAAAATCAATTGCCGGTTATAGTGCTGTTCACCGTCCTGGCGTGGCGCTTTATCCCGCCAGACCGGCGCCATTACCAGTGGCTTAGCTTGGCCGCTATCTAATCTTTTCGACGAGAAGCCAAGCAGACGAAGCGCCACCCGGCCCTGCGGGTCACACAGATCCACGTCCAATTTGTTAATCCGTCCCGGATGGTGATTAACGGCATAACGTACCCATGCATAGCAACCATTGCCAAGCAGGTTCAGATCACCCAAAATCACGCCATCCAGCGCAAAGGGCACCAGTGGCTGACGGCGAGCGTCCGACTGAGCCGGATCCACCAACGCCAGTCCTAACGCTGCCTGCAACGCGGAATCGAGCAGGCCGGGAGGCAAACGTAGCGACTCGTCGCACTCCCCGGCTTCTGAGAACTCGCAAGGCAACGCCAATTTAGCCAGCACTTGACCATTGCCCGCCTGTAATTCGCTGATTCCGCGGAAGTGTTCTCCATAGTCCAGCCCCATCTCGCCAAAGATTTGGTAGCACTGCTGTGGCTCCAGTCGCTGCTGCTCGGTAGCAGCGGCGATTGCGAGCAAGTTCAGCGGCGGTAAGGCTTGAGTAGCGCCGACCAACGCCACGCCGCGGCAGTAGCTTGGACCATCAACGTTAGCGCCGACAATCTCGAACAGAATCTCGCCATTGTCTTGCTCTGACAGCTCGATGTCGATGGCCAGCTCACCACCGTCATGGCGCATCGGGTGCTGCCACGCGATATGCTTGAACTGGACCAGCGCGTCATCGTCGGCAAGCGACAGCTCGACCGCAGCCCTGGCCATTTCTAAGTAAGCGACCCCTGGCAGGATTTTGACGCCATTGACCCGATGCTCGTCAAAGAAGAATTCGTTGCCATTAAATCGGCTACTAAAACGCTGCCCCGCCAGATCCGAGGTATTACGCTGCACTAAAGGATGGAGGATCGGCTCGCCCGAGTGCTCAACCACCGGAGCCTCGCTGATCCAGTAAATTTCACGGTTAAACGGGTAGGTCGGCAGCGGGATTCGACGCGCCCGACCATCTGGATAAAGCTGACGCCAGTCGACGGTTGCCCCCCGGCACCATAACGCGAGCAACGTGTCGCGATCCTGTTGTTGCAGCGCTCGGAGCACCTCACCCGTCGCAACGTCGCCGGCAGGTTCGTCACGCTGGTCGTAGCCGTTGGCAAGATAGTGCCCGAGTTGGTCCAGAAGACTGTCTCGACTGTCTGCCACTATTGCCAGCCGGCATTCCATCGCCTCACGGCCCAACTGCAAACTGGCGGCCAAATCCGGTAACGCAAGCTGAGGCCGTTGCGCTATAAAGTCAATCAACTGCTTGATTCGCGACTTGAGCGCTTCGGGCGTCCTGGCCGATATTGGAAAGATCGTCGCCGCACTGCCTTGTGCCGTTACGCCGACGGGGGACTCAACCGCCTCCAGTACGATGTGCGCATTGGTACCGCCAAAACCGAATGAACTGACACCCGCACGACGGGGCGTGTCGGACTGTGGCCACTCCCGCGCTTGCTGCAACACTTCAAAAGGGCTGCCGGCCAAGTCGATATAGGGATTGAGTTGCTCGCTATGCAAACTCTTGGGTAGGTAACCGTGCTTGAGAACCAGCAACGTCTTGATCAATCCGGCGATACCAGCAGCAGATTCGAGGTGGCCAATATTGGTTTTTACCGATCCGAGGTAACAACGCCGCGCGCTGCTACGGCCCAGCTCGGCAAATGCCTGCTTGAGCCCGCTGATCTCAATGGGATCTCCGAGACGGGTGCCTGTACCATGGACCTCGATATAGCCTATGCTGTCAATATCAACGTTTCGACAGGCTTGTTTGATCAGATTGGCCTGCGCCGTGGAGTTAGGCGCAGTCAGCGAATTGGCATGGCCGCCATGGTTTCTCGCCGAGCCAATAATAGTAGCCACGATGTTGTCACCATCGGCCAGTGCTTGTTGATAATCCTTGAGAATCAACACGCCAACGCCTTCGCCCCGAACATAACCATCGGCATCGGCGGCAAAGGTTTTGCAACGGCCGTTAGGGCTTAGCATGCCTGCCTTCGCAGCGCCAATGAACACCATGGGCTCAAAACAGAGGTTGACCCCACCGGCGACCGCTACCATGCAGTCACCGTTAAGAATCGCTTGTGCCGCCTTGTACACCGCCACCAATGAACTGGAGCAGGCCGTATCGACCGGCGCGCTGGGGCCGTGAAAATCGAACAAGTAAGAGATACGGTTGGCAATGATCGAGTGGGCGTTACCGGTAGCATCATGGGCGCCTGCCGCCGTGCGGGCCAATAAGCCGTTATAGTCGGCTGACGATACGCCGATATAAACCCCAGTATCGCTACCGCGCAGGCTTTGCGGGGGAATCCCCGCATCTTCGAAAGCCGCCCAGGTTTGCTCCAGCACGATGCGGTGCTGAGGATCCATCGCTTCGGCTTCACGCGCGGAGATCTTAAAGAAATCGGCGTCAAACGCCATCGGGTCTTTGATGAAGCCGCCCGGGCATGCAAATTCTTTCCGCAGGTGGCGACGTTCGGCGATGCCTGGCAGGTTCCAATAAGGAAACTCGCCGATTGCCGAGCGCCCCTGCACCAGTAAATGCCAAAACTCCTCAGTATTGTCCGCGCCGGGGAAACGCCCGGCAAAACCAACAATCGCCACTTTGCTAGCGTTCGGATCCGATTGGGCACCGCTGTCTACGCTAGCACCGATTTGCCGTCGGGTCTGCTGCTGTACGGTTTGCCGTTGTCCGGCACGCCGCTGGGTGGGCAGGCTGATGTCACTTAGATCGTTTGCAATTGTCTTTTCCATGGCTCCAAATGCCCTTCCCGTTCGGGTGTGCCCGGCAACATTGCTTACCGGGCCGATGCGTCAGATGCAGTCAATCGACTTAGGCAGCTTCCAGCCTTGCCACCAACTCGCCGAGCTGCTGCTTTTCATAAAATAAATCAGGCATCAGTTTTGTACCGAAGCGCTTGTTCACGCTATCGGTCAGCTGCACAACCATAATCGAATCCAGCCCTAGGTCATGCACTTGAGTTGACTCGCCGATGTCTTGCGCCGCAAAGCCCAGCTTGTCCTGTAACTCCTGTTGGATAAAAGCCAGAATTGCTTCACCCAAGCCCGCTTCGCCCTCATCGGCCTGTGGCTTCGCATCCTGCTTTCCCACCCTAGCTGCGGTAAGCTGTCCCGCCGGCTCAAGCAGTGGCCGGGCGAGAACAGCGGCCGGCATATTGGCCGTTTCGACTGTCCCAGTCAGTAAGTCGTGGTTTTTATTAACACTTGATAATTCTTGTTTGCCAAGATACAGGCTGACTTTGTCTACCTTGACGCAAATTTGCTCCCGCTCATCCAGTACAAGTAAGCTAAGCGATAGTTCGTTATCGTGCAGCCCGATTCCCGATAGCACCACGGAAAAGCCGGCTGCCGGCGTGTTGTAGCAGCAAAGCCGTTCGATATTACGCACAATGACCCGGCCTTGCGGCAACCCTAGCTCATCCAGCAACAAGTAAAATGCTTTGTCAATGGTCGTCGCCAAGTAAGGCGATAGCTGAACATTGTCAGCATAATGGTTGTGACGGTTAACCGGCGGCCGGCCCTTCAGCAACAAGCCGCTGCGGCCAATCGCTAATTCGCCGTCATGGTCCAGATAAGGGGCGAAATCATAACCAGCTTGTGCCAGTCGCCGACTGACTTCGGCGGCACTGAACTGGCGGCCCGCCTGCAGCGCCTGGCGATTGAGCAGCTCGCGGGCATCGTCCAACCACTGTTGCGGTAGGGGCGGCTCGTCGCCGGTCAGTGGATTGATCACGGCAAAGCCTAGGTTGGCGGACTGTTCACCACTGCGACGGAAATCGAACTCCAGCTCCAGTTGCTCGCTGTCAATCTCGAATAGCCGGTACTCCAGCCCGGTTACCGTTGCCCAGTCGGCGATATAGTGTTCAAAAGCACAAGACACCGACAGCGTGCGGCCGTCAAACCGAGATGCCAATGCCGGCATCGCCAGCGCGACATCGGCAAAGTTGAAAGCGCTAAAGCGCCGGCCGCCCCGTCCACTGTAGACGTAATCCAGCAGTTCGTCTTCGACGAAATCGGTGCGGAATATCGCGCCTGGCTGCAGAGTCGAGCAGTTTTCTGCTACCAGTGGATGCAGCTTGTTTTTAAACATCAGAGGATTGACGATCGACGACTCGTAACCTTCGTCGGTGTACCAGCAGCGCGTTTTCTCGAAACGGTAGGCCGGCAAGCTGATCCGCACCGGCAGTTGGGCATAGAGACTGGCCCAATCGACTTGGCTATCGCCGTTCAGCCACTGGGTCAACAGCGGTGTCAACGGATCGTCTAAGTCGTGCTCCAGCAGCTGCACCGCGTCGCTTTCCTGGAAGCGATAGAAAATCTTGCTGTCCGCACTGGATTGATAATGCCCGTCAATACAGGCGTTAAGCGCACGGGACAGCGCCTGGCGGGTGCGACAGCGAATCGCCAACCGGTTGCGTAGGTTGTTTTTGCCCACCTGTAGCGTATAGGCGATTTGCGCCAGCGGTGCCTCACTGCTCGCCAGCCAATCTCTAAAGCTTGTCAGGTTCTCCGCCAACAACGCCAGCTTGTGCACCGAGAAGACAAACACCAGCTGATCTTCTGAGATTTGTCCAGCGCTATCCGCTGGCTCTGGATATTCCTCGACGATCATATGAGCATTCATGCCGCCAGCGGCAATCGAGGTGAGCCCCGCCCGACGCGGGAATACCTGCTTGCGGCCATTGATGATGCGCTCCGGCTGGCGCCATTCGATTAACTGCTGTGGCACGATAAACGGCGTATCGGCAAAATCGATATCCTGGTTGAGCTGGCTCGAATGGATCGACGGCGCGATCTGCTTATGTTTGAGTTGCAGCAAGGTTTTAGTCAAACCGGCAATGCCCGACGCCGCCAGCAGGTGACCGATATTTGATTTGACCGAACCCAGATAGCAAAACTGCTTGTCGTCAGTCGCCCAGCGAAACGCATTATTCAGCCCTAACACCTCGATCGGGTCCCCTAGCTTAGTGCCAGAGCCATGGCCCTCGATATAGGAGATCGAGCACGGGTGCACTTTGGCCTGTTCCATCGCTTGGCGAATTGCCAGGGTTTGCAAATCCGGGTTAGGCACGTTGAAGCCGTTACGCTCACCGGCGTTAGTCATCGCTGAGCCTTTGATTACGCCATAGATTTGATCCCGATCGGCAATGGCCCGATCCAAACGCTTCAGGAGTACCGCACCGACTCCTTCGCCAATCACCGTACCATCAGCACCCACCCCGTAGCTGTTGACCGACTCCGAGGTGATCGATGTGAAATTGCCTTGGGAGGTATTCACCGTGGTGTATGGGTGATACATCAAATTGAGGCCACCCGCCAGCACCATCTTGGTCTCGTCATGCTTAAGCATCTGGCAAGCGGTGTGGATACAGGTCGAGGACGACGAGCACATGGTATCGATAAACAGGCTCGGACCCGTAAGGCCGTAGAAATAAGACACCGTCATCGGAATGGTCGCCATGCCCGACCCGGAAGCCATCGAGCCGCGGAACACGTTGCTCTCGAAGCCGTAGTAGTGGTAATCATTGGTCATGGTACCCAACAGCACGCCGACATCGCCGTTATAACGGCTCAACAGCGTTTCTTTCGAGTAACCGGCGTCTTCAAAGGTATGCACCGCCACCTGCAGGAACAGTCTGACCTCCGGCGACATATGGTCGGCATAGACCTTGGGCATTTTGAAATAGCTGTAGTCGAACTTGTCAACGTCCTTGATGAAGGAGCCATTTATGCAGGTGGTCTTGCCTAGCACCTTGCGGTTCTTGTAATAGATTTTGCTGTGGTCCCACCGGTCTACAGGGAAGTCGCTCATGCAGTCAACGCCATTGGCTAAGTTTTGCCAAAGCTCATCGATGCTGTCCGCCCCGGGGTAATAACCGCCAAGGCCGATCACTGCGATATAGTTTTCTAACTCGTTGTCCTCGACGCGTTCACCAGAGGCAGCCGGCGCAACGGGCGTGACGGTCGCAACGGGCGTGACGCTTGGCGTTGTTGGACTGTTGGCGTTGGAATGGGCAGCAGCGAAACGATTCATTGGTAACGACTGCGCTGACGCAGGCTCGGCGGCACTTTGTTCAATGGTTGGCAGTTGAGCGCCATGCGGCGTCTCCAGCTGATCTTCGCTACCGCTGAACATCGCGACAAAATGGTCACGGTACTTCACCGCGAAATGGTCAACCATGCCGGCAATATTGACATGCTCGAACAACAGAGTTTTGGGTAACGAGCCGAGATGTTTTTCCAGCTCATTGGTTACGCCCACTGCCATGATGGAATCGAAGCCATAGACCTCGAATTTTTCCGACGGATGGATTTTCGCCGTATCGATCTGAACTACGTCGGCGATAATCCGGGTGACAAAGGCTTCGATTCTTTTTCTCAGTTCGTGATCGCTGAGACTCGTCGTTCCAGCAGCCCGTCCCGGTGCCGGCTTGGCCAGGGCCTGCGGTTTGGCGTCCGCCGGCTGACCAATGCCCGCTAGCCGCGATAACTCGCCATAAATTACCCAGCCTTGAGCACTGACCGGGTTATTCAACAGTTGCCACAGGCTGTTGACGCCCTCCTCCACCGGCATCGGCACAATGCCAAACCGTTGCCGCATCTGCTGCTCGATCACCGGAGCCAGCTTCATGCCGCCGTCGCGCCACAACGGCCAGTTAATGCTCAGTGAACGCCCCTTGCGCTTGCCGTCGCCAGCCAAATTTTGGCGGTACTGCATAAAGGCGTCCATATAGGCGTTGGCGGCGGCATAGTCCACCTGCCCAAGATTGCCCATCGCCGCCTGAGACGAACAGACTACAAAGAAGTCCAGCGCACGTTGATTGATCGCCTGATCAAGCGCCTCAATACCGGCCACCTTTGCCGTGAGCACCTGCTCAAACTCGCTAGCAGACTTATTGATGATCATGCTATCGCGGATGACTCCCGCGCTGTGTATCACCCCATGTAACGAACTTTCTTTGGCATAGATGTCGTCAATCCACTGCTTAACCGCCGCTGCGTTGCCGACGTCTAGTGCCTGGTAGTGAACTTGGGCGCCCAGTGCTCGCAACCGATCGGCTTTTTGTTGCAACGGCTGGCTAACAGTTGAGCGTCCTGCCAAGTAAAGCACCGGGTTGCGACAGCTGCTAACGATATGTTCAGCGAAAATTAAGCCCAGCCCACCCGCGCCACCGGTGATCGCATAAATACCGCCGTCGCGCAACGGCGTCTGCTCATTGTGCTGCGCTGGTGCTAGCTCACGCCACTGCCTGCTATACAGGCTGCCGTTAGCGAAGACTCGCACCAGTTCGTTGCTGTGATAACGGCTCTGCTCGACGATCACTTTGACCATCGCGTCGTTGCCCATTTCAAGATCGAGCGCGACCAAGCGAGCTTTCAACGCGCTGTTTTCGATCATCGCCGTTTTCAACATCGCATCCAGTGCGGTCAAGCGCAGATCGTCTTGGCCCTGCCCCACAAAGAGCTGCAAATAGCCGCCGGCATGACCGTCGAGCAACCGCTGTAACCACTCGAGCAGCGCCAGCGCTGCCGCTTGGTAGGCCGCGGCGTCATTTTCGCCTGGCATACCCGGCAGTACGCTCACCTGATTGCCAAACTGCCGGCGTATCTCGCTAACCGTCGCCTCCGGCAGTCCAAGCAGCAGCAATTGCGACTTGGCATCAGCCGGCAGCCATTCACCGAGGCTTTCGACGGGCTTCCAAAACGGCGTCCGAATCAAGCGACCAAGAGCCTCGTCGCTGTCTACGATGGCTTGCGCCTGGGCCGGTTGTGGTTCAACACCCGTCTTGCGTGAGCTAAAACCATCTAGCTGAACCAGACATTGGCCTGCGTTATTGCAGATTTGCAGATCAATTTTCTCGACCGCGCCGCCACCTTGAGCTTCACTGTAAGCAGCGGTAACCGTCAGTGGCCCGGCTCTCAGCGCCTGTTCCACTGAACCGTACAGTCGCAGGCTCTCCAGCGCAAAGGGCAGCATCGGCTCAGCAGCGCCTTGCTGGCGGCGCTCCAATGAGGCTGCGATATGAAGTGCACTGTCGAGTACGCCCGGCGGCAACAGAACACCGTCTAATTGGGGATCCAGCGCGTCATGGGTCAACTGGCCGATCACCCGGTCACGGCCGATGCGGATTTGGCCGGCAGCGCGGAATGTCACGCCGTAATGGACTCCCATCGTGTCGAAATCATGGTACAGCAAGTCATGGCTTCGCTCACTGGCATTGCATTGAGCAGCCCATTGCGCCAGGTCGACCGGTTGCGGCAACGGTGCGGCGACGGCCGCTAACTGTGCGTCACCCTGGGCGTGCAGTTGCTGCGTCCCGCCGTCCACGCTGTAAATTTTGAATGACACGCTGTCGTTGCCGTTTACGGCCAGCTCGCAGTACAGTTCGACCTCACGGTCGCTGCCACCGACCGCAAAAGCCAGCGGCCGCAGCCATACCACGTTCTGTAGCGTGACTTGCTGCGGCGGCAGTTCGCTAGCCCTGACGATCGCCTCACGCGCCAGCTCGAGGTACGCGGCACCAGGGAAGATCAGCTGGTCGCCGATACGGTGATCGGCCAGGAACGTCTCGCGACCGCTAAAGCGGCTGACAAACCGCTGCGTCGCCAACGTCGAAATGTTGTGATGCACCAGCGGGTGCAGCCGATCCATAGGCTGGTTCGCCACGAGCGTGGGCTGTTGTTGGCGCTGACGGACTTCGGGCCAATAGTGCTCGCGTGCGAACGGATAGCCCGGCAGTGGCAAACGCGGCGGCATGCTATAAGCACCGTTTTGTGCCTCGCCAAACAGTCGCCGGCCATCGATGTCGTAACCCTGGCGATAGAAGTCCGCGAGGCCAAACAATAACTCCCTGGTCTCGTCTTCGCTGGCATTGCGACTGTCGTCCAGCAGCTGATTAATATAGCGCGCAATCGTCTTCTGCGCAGTAAATTCGCGCTCCACCTCGCCGACAAATAGGTTGGGACGCTTTTCACCCGCCCGATATTGCTCAAGGGTGTAAAGCACTTCTTCCAAATCCGCCGCCACTAGCGCCAGGCGATGGCGAAAATGGTGCCGCCCTTCCAGCAAGGTATAGCTAATCGACGGCAACTGATGATCGCGGTATCCACCATGCTGCAAGGCCGCGCTCAGTTGTTCGATTTTTTCTTTCAGTGCCTCAGTGGTTTTGGCTGATAGTACAAGCAAGTAACAGGGCCGGCGCAGCGGTGAGGCGTCACGCTCGCGGCTGTAGCTTTCCAATACCACGTGGGCATTCGTGCCGCTCATGCCGAATGCGCTGACCGCGCCCAACCGCTCGCTGTCGCGGCCTGCCGCCGGCCAGGCCTTGTTCGTTTTGTTCACGTAAAACGGACTTTGCTGCCAGTGGATATAGTCGTTTTCCTGCTCGCAGTGTAGGCTGGCCGGAATGGTTTCGTGGCGGAACGCCTGCAACAGACTAATCACGCTAACCAAGCCCGACGCGGCAAAAGTATGGCCGAGATTGGTTTTGGTGGAGGTCAGTGCGCAGTGGCCTGGCTTGTTGCCTCGGAACGCATCGTTGAGCGCGTTAATCTCTACCGGATCCCCCAGTTGCGTGCCGGTACCGTGGGTCACAATATATTCCACCGCTTCGGTATTCATCCCCGCGCGCCGGTAAACTTCTTCCAATAAGCGCTGCTGAGAAGCGCCGCTTGGCGCAGTAATACCGTTAGTCTTGCCGTCGTAGTTGATGCCACTGCCTCGCAGTACGCCGTAGATCGGGTCGCCGTCGGCTTCGGCTCGGCTCAAAGGCTTGAGCACGACGCAGCACACCGCCTCGCCCGGCACCATGCCATTGGCCCGGCGGTCAAAGGCAAAACATTTACCGTCCGGTGACAGCATCCCTGCCTGAGTCATGCCAATAAAAGCGTCCGGCGAGAAAATGAGGTTGACTCCGGCGACAACCGCGATCTCGCATTCGTTGTTACGCAGGCTCAACGCTGCTTGGTGCAGCGCCACCAACGCTGACGAGCAGGCGGTGTTAATCGCCATCGTCGGCCCGGTCAAGTTGAGAAAATAGGCGAGCCGCGACGCCAAGATACCATTATGGCCCGAGGTTAGGCTTTCTTCGCTCGCTAATCGCTGGAAGTCGCCCTCCTCAACGCCAACGAACATGCCAACCCGTTGCGCTTCAAGGTGACGCGGGCCGACGCCAGCGTCTTCCAGCGCGTTCCAGGACTCCTGCAACAACAGCCGCTGCCTGGGATCCAATGTTTTCGCCTCGCGGGGCGAAATCTCGAAAAACAGGGGGTCAAATTCACTGACTCCTGGCACGCTGCCCATCCAAATACAGCGCGTCTTGCCGGGATCCTCGCGATGATCGCCGTAATAATCGCGCCAGTCGTAGCGATCAGTCGGGATCTCGCCCACCATGTCACGTCCTTCGGCCAGCACGCGCCACAGTTCATCGGCATTGCGAGCGCCAGGGAAGCGGCCACTGATCCCGATAATGGCGATCGTGTCGGCGTTCGACGTTGACGCGACGACAGGAGCCGGTATCGGCAACGGCTCCGTTGCGCTGATCACCTCACCGCGATAACAAGCTTCGACCGCCTGCCGGTGGTGTGTTAGTAAATAGGCGGCGATTTTCGCAAGGGTAGAATGGCTAAAAAACAGCTCTGGTGTCAACTTGAGGCTCAGGTGGCGACTCAACAGGCCGGCGTACTCCGCCAAGCTAATGGAATCAAAGCCGAAGTCCGCCAAGTTGGTGTCTTCGCCAAGCTTATGTCGCTCGGCATTGAGAGGCCGGCTCGCCAAATCCCGCAAATCCCATAACAGAGACTGCTCCACGCTCAACCCTTTGAGTTCGGGACGGCTTCGCGTCCGCTCGATCATGGGTTTGGCCGCCGTTGCTTGAACAATTGGGCGAGCCGTTGTTTGGCGTGCCGGGGAGTTGATCCCGTCTACTAATTGCTGCAACCTCGCCGGCTCACCCGCCAACACCAGCATGTGATCGGCATCGCTGGCGATAATCTGCTGCAACAACGTCAGGCCTTCAGCGCTTTCCAGCATTCGCTGACCACTGGACTTCAAATAAAACTCGGTCGATGCCTGATCGCCCACTGCCATACCGCCATTGCGCCACAGCGGCCAATTAATTGCCACGACACGCCGAGCGCGTCCGGCTTGCGCATAACGCGCATAGGCCTGCTGGAATCGATTAGCCATCGCGTAACTGCACGCGCCCATATCGCCGAGCACCGCCGAGCTGGACGAGAAATAACAGATCAACGCCAGCGGTTGCGCCGCTAGCACTTCATCCAGCACAAGTGTGGCCTTGACCTTGGCATGTAATACCGCGTCGAAATCCGCTTGGGCACTATCAAACAGGCTGCCCGGCGCCTTCAGGCCAGCAGCGTGGATCAACCCATCGATCGGTCCGCTGTGCGGCAGCACCTCGGCCAGCGCAGCGGCCATCGCCTGACGATCAGCACAATCCGCCTGCAAATAGAAAATGTTGCACTTGTCATGACGCAGGCTATCCAGCCGCGCCTGCTGAGCCACCGACAGCGATGAACGTCCGTTTAGGATTAGATTGAGTTGACCGTCGCTGCGACGCCTCGCTCGGCTCGAAAGCTCGCCAGCTAATAGCGACCCCAATCCACCCAGCCCTCCGGTGATCAACAGCGTGTGGATTTGCTCCAGTGCCAGCGGCTCGACGGCTGCGGTTGCGCGGGTCGGCGCCAGCCTCAGCTGGAAAGTGCACCCGTTTTGGTATAGCCTGCTGCCCGCCGCGTCGCCGCTAAGCTGCAGCCACAGGCGACGCAACCAGCGACCGTCGTCGCCGGTATTGTCCGGCAAATCAATCGCCACCTCGACTGGACAATGGACCATCACCGCACCGAGCGAACGCTCGATGCCGATCCAAGATTCAAGATAACAGCGCTCGAGCGCGTCGCCAGCCCGACCAGCCAGCACTAATCGGTCAATTGGCGCCGCCGTAGCCGCCATCGCCTTGAGCAGTGCGACAATCGCGCTGTTGTCGTTCATCCAGCGACGATCGTCCATACTCCATAAATAGAGCACTCGGCTAGCGCCGTGAGCCGACAACACGTGTTGCAGACCTTCTTGTAACTGCTGCGGATCGTCGACTGCTACACGATAATGGCCATCCTCATCGCGTCCATTTTTATTACCGGCCGCAATAAATATCAACTCGGTTTGCGCACTGAGCGCACTGATTTGTCGGACTAGCTGCTGCCGTAGCCCAGGCTCACCCAGCAAGCAAATCAATCGTTTGATCGGCGCACCCGGTCCCGGTTCATCGGCCTCCTGCCACTGCTCCGTGTAGGTTGCCACGATTGTTTCGGTAGCCGCGCTTTCTCTTTGTTTAGCAGTTACCGCCGGCGCATCCAGCCAGTACCGTTCCTTGGCGAATGCATAGCCCGGCAGAGCGATTCGGGCGGGACGCGGCCCGTCGCCATAAAGACACGTCCAGTCAAATGCTTCTGCCTCTTCAGCGCCAGCGAGCCATCGCGCCGCCAACTGTCGCAGGTCGCCAGCGGCCACGGCCTCTTCGGCCGTCATGCTGGCTACGCCAAAGTCAACGCCCGGCTCGCCGGCAATCCACGCTTGCAGTTGTCGCCGTAACTGTTTCAAGCTATCGACGATGAAAATGGTCCGTGTTGCCATCGCCTCCCGGCCGGTTTGTAGCGTATAAGCCAACGCGGCAAGATCGGGCGTGTGCTGCGCAACGTGTGCCAATAACTGCGCAGCCTGCTCTTTCAAGCGTGGCGCATTGCGCGCCGATAGCGGAACCAGCACCATTTCGCCCCGGTGCGCGGCGAACTCACGCTGCTCGCAATACTCCTGCAGTACAACATGGGCGTTTGTGCCGGAGAAACCAAAGGAGCTGACGCCAGCGCGCCGCGGTGCACTTTGCTCCGGCCAGTCGCATCCTTCTCTATCAATGACCAGTGGCGAGTCATCGAGCTTGATGTGGGGATTCTGTTGTTTGAAGTGGCCCAACGCCGGCAACTTATGGTGCTTCATCTGCTGCAGCACCTTAATGACGCCCGCGATGCCTGCCGCCCCCTCGGTATGACCAATATTGGCCTTCACCGAGCCAATATGGCAAAAACCCCGGTCGTTGGTATAACGTGCAAAGGCTCGCTTGAGCGCATTGATCTCGATCGGATCGCCCAGCTTGGTGCCGGTGCCATGGGCCTCGATATAACTGAGGCTACGAGGATCAATGCCGGCATCTTGCCACGCATGCACTATCACGTTTTCCTCTCCGGCCACGCTCGGTGCAGTCAGTGAAGGCGTGTAGCCGCCGTGCAATGCCGCCGAACCTTTGATGATGCCATGAATCGGATCGCCATCAGCCAACGCTTTCGACAGCGGCTTGAGCAGCAGCATCGCCACGCATTCGCCTGGCACGTAACCATCCGCTTGTGCATCAAAGGTGTGACAGCGCCCCGTCGGCGACAGCGCGCGGATCGCCGAAAAATACCGGTAGTGCCAGGATGACAGCAGTAAGTTGCTACCGCCCACAAAAGCCATTTCGCATTCGCCGTTGCGCAATGAAACACAGGCGGCATGCAACGCCACCAGCGACGACGAGCACGCCGTATTGAACATCAGGCTCGGCCCTTTGAAGTCGAACCAGAATGAAATTCGGTTAGCGGCGATTACCCCACTGCCCGTGGCGATATAGGGGTCCATCGGCAGTCCCAACTCGGTGATCTTGTCAACGTATTCGTTGAAACAGGAACCGATGAATACGCCGGTACGACTGCCACGTAACTGCGTGATGACGCCAGCGTTCTCGGCGGCAGCGTACGTACTCTGCAGTAACAGCCGCACCTGAGGGTCCATCCATTGGGCTTCGCGGCGGGACATGTGAAAGAAGTCGGCGTCGAACTTATCGACGTCGTCGATAAAACTGCCCCACTTGGAATAGGTCTTGTCATGCGCTTCAGGATCCGCGTCAAACCAAGGCGCAACGTCCCAGTGGTCTGCCGGCACTTCCTTGATCAGTTCACGGTCCTGCCAGATATTTTGCCAAAATTGGTCCAGGTCGCGGGCTTCACCAAACTGTCCCTGCATACCGATGATGGCGATATCCTGCTGACGGTCACTACCACCGACAGCCCTAGGCGAATCATTGGCGACACACTCGTGCGCGGTACAAGTTTCGACAATCGGCGCAACATGATTTGCCTTTACCGGCGCAACGTCAGTCGTCTCGCCACGCTCGGTCAACAAGGGCGTAAAAGCTGCTTCGTACTCCTGCCATAAAAACGTCGCCAGTTCAGCAACACTGGGATATTCAAAAAATATTGTGGGCTCCAGTTCGATCGCCGCAGCACTTTCAAGGCGACTCGCCAAGTTGACTAGCTGCAGCGACTCCAGTCCCAATTCCATCAAGTTGCGGTGACGCTGCTTTTTACCGATTTGCTTTGCCCCGAGGGCTTGCAGCTGGGTCAACAGGTAGTCTTCGATCGCTTCGCGGCTGCAGCCACTGTCACTGTCGCGCCACGCTGTATCGTCGACCAAGTGGCTGCCTCGCAGCCGCTTCAGCGAGCAACCGCTGAATTCGGCCACCAGCACACCCTCGTCGTCGTACAACTGTGCGTCGAACAACACCAGCTCGCCGGAATTTTTAATTAACTTGGTGTGAATCCAGCCCGTTGTCGGTGCTTGGCTGCGATGGAGAACCAGCGATTTAACGCCAAACGGAATAAAATTGCTGTCCAGTTGTTCGCTGGCCAGCAGCGGGATAACAGTCAAAAAGGCGCTGTTGATCAACAACGGATGCAAGCTGTAGTGGCGAGAATCCGCGTTCTCAGCGACGGTCAGCGTAATTTGGGACAGCGCTTCGCCGTCATCCTGCCGCTGGTAAAGCGCCTTGAGGGTCCGATAGCTATCGCCGATGTGGATCTGCTCACTAATTTGGTAAATTGATGCCAGCGGCTCCACCGCTGTCATACCAGCCATCAGCTCGGCTGGATCCACCTGCCACTGCTGGGCAGCCACGGCCGACAATTCACCGCTAGCCCTAGGCTGCCAAGGCGCCGACGGCGAATGTCGGCATACTGCCTCGAAGACCCGTCCGTCACGCTGGGTTGCGCGGATCGCCACTTCAAGCCGCTCGCCTTCGGCCAGCGCGACTGGCGCAGCAAACGTCAGCTTTTTCAACCGCAGCGCCTCACCGTCGGCCAGCTGGCCCAAGCCGTACTCCAGCGCCAGACTGGCATAGGTCAGCCCCAACAGGATCCGCTGCTGATTGAACTGGTGATCCTTCAGATAGCGCTCATCGTAGTGGTAAACAGCGGCTGCAATTGGGTTCTCGATCGCCGGTGGCGCCTGAATCACCCGCTCCGCCTGGTCACGGCGATAGCTGGCCCGAATCTTTTCAAACTCTCTGGCTGCTTCTTCGACACTGATTTCTTCCCGCTGTATTTTCCGGTGTAGAACCCTAATTTGACTGTCCACTGTTCTCTTCGCTCTCAAATGCGGATAGGGTAGGCGGCGTCTAAGCGACTTTGCCGCCCGTGTCCGGTTAGCGACCGGTCAGGTCGAGAAATGCCTTGTTTGAAGGCCGCAAAAACGGCAGGTAGGTTGGCGGTGGCAACTTGCCCACCAGGCGGGGCGAGATCCCCTTTGGCCCCATCTCTCGAGCCAACATCGCGATAAACAGCGTGATCTCCAACGCGGCGACATGGCGGCCGAGGCAGGTGTGAGGACCGCCACCAAACTGGCAGGTTTCCACCTGGTTCGGTGCCCGATCCATGCCCAGCCAGCGCTCCGGCTTCCAGCTATCCGGATCCGGGTAACGTTCGGGATTACGAGAAACATGCAGCAGGCTGACGCCCACCATCGTGCCGACAGGGACCGTATGACCCATCATTTCAAACTCGGTATGCACCTTGCGCATTTCAAACGGCGCCGGTGGATAGAGCCGCAAAGTTTCTCGGAATATCGCTTCAGCCAGCGGCACTTGCTTGACCAGCTCCTCATGGGTATAAGGCACGCTGTCTAGGCCGGCGACCTGTTGACACAACTGTTGCCAGACGTGTGGATGCTGCGACAGCATTAACGCCGACCACGCCATCACCGCGGCAGTTGTTTCTGAGCCGGCAAAACCCAGGCCCAGGATGTTGTGCACCAGCTCGACCTCAGACATGCCGTTGCCATCATCGTCGCGGCCGAAGATCATCGCCCCGACCAGACTATCGCGGTCGTTGTTCGCGCGTACCGTGGCAACGATCTGTGACACCCGCTGTTCCAGCCAGCCGCGCGCCTTGCGGCAGCGCCAAGCAGGGAAGCCCGGCAAGTTGATTTTCAGCGGTATCATGCCGAGAAAAAACTCCTCGTACTGGTGACGCCACTGCTCAAGCTCGTGGGTTTCAATACCCATAATCCGGAACACCACCTCCAGCGCAATATCCTTGGTCTGCGGGAAAATCGCCAGTTTGCGCTCGCTGGTCCAACGTTTAAGCCGTTGCTCGATGGTTTCCACCACGAACTGTCCAACGCGCGCGCGGGTCAGCCCTTTCGGGGTAAAAGCATCCATGCTAGCGCGGCGCGCATTGCGATGACGTTGGCCGTCAAAGGCGTTCATCGCCTCACCCGTGATGACCGGCATCTGCTCGCGCAAATAGGAGTTGTCGGTGTACTTATTTTGAAGGATCGCCAGGCCGTCCTCACTCATAATCTGCAACACCGGTAGCTTAGCGCCGAAATAAGTCCAGAACATCGGCCCGCAAACCGCCTCGGCCTGGCGCAGCTCACTGAGCGCATCCTGACCGATCTTATGGACATGGCCCAGCAATGGCATCTTGCCTGGCATGACTGGAAACCCGTCTTTCATCTTCAAGTTCTCGGCGACCGGGCGCGCCACGTTGGCCGGCTGATCATGGCGCTCCATGTTGAGTTCGTTTGCCACCACCTGGCTATGTTGCGCTTCTGTGCCCGCATCTGCCTGCGCCAAGGCAAGCGTATCTGGTTTATGGTTCATTTTATTCCCCGTTATGCATTCGTTAGACTGCTGTAATCAGTTGTTCAAATTGCTCGGCGTCCAGCTCGCCGCTGCTAATGCGGCGATAGAGCATGCTATTGAACAACGGTTGCGGCGTTGCGACGGCCTGCGACGATTGCGCCATAGCGTGTTCAAACTCGTATCCCGGCAACGCGACGCGATTGCCGCCTTCCGGGTAAAGCGCGCATGTGTCCAACTGCGCGCCGCGACAATAGGCTGCCGCCATCTGCGCGAGTGTGCCTGACGCGGTCCCCGTCTCTCCTTCTTCAATACCTTCGAGCGGCGAAATCCAGCAGCAGCCCTGCACTGACAACTCGTCAGTCAGCAATGACTGCAGCCGCGCCACCACCTGTTCGATGGTGTCGGCCACTACCGCCGCACGGTGCGTCAATTGGTGCTCACGCTGCGCTAAGCTGTAGGCCAAATCCTGCAGTTCGAGACTGGGATGAGCGATGGTAAATGCTTTGAACGTTTTCAAGTAGGCTAACAAGCTGTGGCGGCTCGCCGCCGCGAAAACCAACAACTGCGTCTGCCCCTGGCGATGTTTGCGCGGCACTCGATGCTCCAGGTGCTCCTCGACCACCAGGCTGGCATAACTGCCGCCAGCGCCAAAGGAATTGATCAAGCAACGGCGCGGCTCACGCACTCCGTCTGCGCTCACCGGTGCCGGCCACGGCGACACCTGCTGTTGCAGATAAAAAGCGCTGCCATCGAGTCGTATATGAGGGTTAGGCGGGTCGGCATTGATCGACGGCGCCAATTGCCCGTGCTGTAACTGCAGTAACACCTTGGTGAGCTGGGAGATGCCCGACGCCGCCTCGAGGTGGCCGATATTTGACTTGACTGTGCCAAGCGCGCAACTGGCGGGCTGCGTATCACCAAACACTTTTTTAAGCGCTGCCACCTCGATTGGATCGCCCAACTCGGAGCCATTGGCCGCCGCTTCGACGTAGTTGATCTGCGCCGGTTCCAGGCCGGCCCGCTGGATGGTCTGCGCAATGAGTCGGGATTGCTGTTGAGTATCCGGAGCCGAATACATCAGCCTGCCACCGCCATGATTGACGCTGGAGCTTTTGATCACCCCGTAGATTCGGTCGCCGTCGGCCATGGCTGCGGCCAAAGGTTTGAGCAGCACGGCGCCGGCACCCTCGCCTGGGATCATCCCATCACCTTGACCGAAGCCTCGGCTAAGATCGCTACTCCCCAAGTAATGAGCCAGTTTGAGCGTCTGGTACTTGGACGGATCAAGGATCAGATTGACGCCGCCGGCGATCGCCATTGCACAGTCATTCTGCAATAGGCTCTGGCAGGCCAAGTGGATGGCGGTCATCGAGCTGGAGCACGCCGAATTCACCGCTAGGCTTGGGCCCTTCAAATCAAAATAATGGGAAATCCGGTTGGGTATCTGCCAGTCAGTGACATTTGACTTGATCGCTGCCCGCTCCAGGCTGCTCTCGGTCCACGGCGATTGGTGATACATCGAGCCTATGAAGACCCCGACTCCTGCCGCGTCGCGCTGCTGGATCCGCGCAATAGCATCGCTGTTGTAACCCGCGTCCTCAAAGGTACGCCAAGTCACTTCAAGCATCTGTCGCAACTCTGGCGACAGGTTGCTTACCTCATCGTGAGGAACGCCGAACAACTTGTGATCAAAATCCTCGACTTGTTCAAGAAAACCGCCATAGTACCGTCCAGTCGCCCACGACTGCGTTCCGGTCAGAGACTGGGCCCAACGCGAACTCGGTGCCTCACTCACACAGTTACGTCCATTGCGTAGATTATCCCAGAAACACGCCAAATCAGCGGCCATAGGATAACGACCACTGACACCAATAATCGCAATATCTCGACACGTCGCGGGCTGTTCAGCGACCGTCGCGGACTGTTCGGCGACCATCGTGGGCTGCTCGACGACGCTTGGCTGCTTGGTCGTCGACATAAGCCGAGCGCTATTGGCCTGGTTGTCGATTGTATTGGCCTGGTTGTCGATTGGCTGGACATGACGGGGAGCATGACGCGGCGCACGCTCGTGACTGACCGCCACCGCGGTCACTGGCTGCGTCGCAACCGGGCGCCGGCCCTCCTGGGAAGCCGCAAAATGCTGGGTCAGCGCAGCGCGATGCTCACTCAGAAGGTAGTCCGTTAGCTGATTGATCGTGTTGTATTCAAACAGTATCGTGCGCGATAGCTCACCGGTCGCCTTTTCCAACGCCTGAATCAGGCTGATCTGCAAAATTGAATCGACGCCGTAGCGATCGAAGGCGACATCCCGCTGCAGCCGCTCAGGCGCAATATTGACCAGCTTCGACAATACGTCAGTAATCAGCTGGCGGCACTGCTTGGCTAAGACGGCTTCGTCGACCTCGCCCGTAGCTATCCTCTGCGTCACCACGGGTGCGATGGCTTCGACGGGCGCATCCATCGCCACGTCGGTGACGTCGGCGGCAGGCATGACCTGTTGCTGCGCCGGCAGACGCACCACGCCATCACTCACGGCAACGATAATCTGTTGGCCCAGGCAATGACTGCCCGCGACCGGGAAGGCAATGTCGCTAAAGCCCTGCGACTGCAGCAACCGTTGCCAGCTCTCGGGAGACAGACCGGGACAGCCATCAATTCTTAGCGCCTCGTCATCATAGAGCCACCAGCCTTCGAGTAGACCGAAGGTCAGGTGAGTAAACATCGAACGCTCACTGATTTCGTTCAGCAGCAACAAACCGCCATGGCACAACGTAGCTTTGGCATTTTGCAGCGTACAACGCAAGTCTGGCGTAGCGTGCAACACATTGGTGGCAATCACCAAATCGTAGTGATTCGTGTTAATGCCCTGCTCAAAGCAGGCTTTGCTGACGTCAAAAATGGCGGTGCGCAAGTAAGGCGCCTCGGGCGCAAAATGCTGTTCGGCGTGGCGCAGGAAAGCCTGCGACAAATCTGTGTAGCAATATTCAGCGATCTGATGCCGCCACGGCCGCAGTTTGCTGATCAGTCCAGCGGTTGTGCCGCCGGTGCCCGCGCCGATCTCCAAAATCCGCAGCGGCCGGTTGTCTTCAGCATACCGTCGGGCGATATCCACCACGACCTCACCAAGCGCCTCGTTGAAATAATCGGAAATCTTGTTGTTTTTATAGATACCCTCTACCAACGACATGGAGCCGCCAGGGAAGATCACCTCGGTGGCTTGCTTCTCACCGCGCAAGATAGCCGGCAACGCCCGAGAACACGCTTCCACTAGCTGCAACTGAGCATGCAAATCACCATCCCGGCGCCATTCATCGCTAGCCTGACGCCACTGCGACCACAGTGATGCGGCGGCAGGGATGGCCGTCAATAACCGTCCTTGATCGTCAATAGCGCCTGTTTGCGTCAACAACCGCAGGCTTTCCCGCAGCCACCGACGATAAAAAGGATAGGCGTCAAGGTTCGCCGCCACCGCCGGATGGGCGGCAATCTGTTGTTCAGTCAGCGGGCCGTCGCCGGCTAGCTCGCCAATGCAGGCGAAGGTCAGGGCCAGCAACAGTCGGTCCATCTCAGCCGCCGCGCGGTGATGTTGCGGCGGCGGGCCTAGCCTTTGCGCCACGTTTGTCCACACATAAGACGCTGGAGGCTTCTCCAACGGATAACAATGAAGCTGTGTGCCACTGTCGATACCGGCAATGGTCATCGGCTCAAGCAGTTTGATTAAGCCCAACTGTGGCAGCGCACCCGCTAGCAACTGATCAAGTGCCGCCATGCCTTCGTCCGGCTCGATGGAGCCGAGCCCCTGTTCAGCCATCCGTGCTCGATAGCCGGCATTGGCTACCACGCCAACGCTGCCCCAATAGCCCCAGTTGATTACTTTGACTGGGCAACGCCAGTGTTGATTGAGCTGAGCGGCAAAAGCGTCAGCGAACGTGCAGCCGGCGGCGTAATTGCTCTGACCAGCAGCCCTGCTAAAGGCAATCATCGACGAGAAAAACAACACAAAATCCAACGTCGGATTGTCGGCTGGCGTAAAGACCTGGGCCATCCGTACACTGGTCGCCATCTTGGCGTCGAGACAGGCAGTAAACTGCGCTTCGTCCATCTGCTCCAAGCGAGCGTCATCCAGCACTAGCGCTGAGTGCACCACGCCATGGATCGCGCCAAACGATTCGACCACCTGCCGCCTGGCCTGCGCCAACTGCTCAACATCAGCCGCGTCAGCCTGGATATACAACGGCGCCGGAGCGTTGCATGCTTGACTCATTTGCGTCAGCGCCGCCAGCTTGCGATTGATTTCATCACCAGCAGTGCGGCGACCCAGCCAAATCACTCTGGCACGGTAATGACGGATCACGTGACGCGTCCACACTTCACCAATGCCGCCGGCCCCCCCTATCACGACGTAGACGCCGCCTTCGCGGTAGCTCACGCCGTCATCTGTTTGAGCCCGCTGCGCCAGCGGCAATAGCCGTTGGCAAAACCATTCACCATCACGCCAGGCCAAGCATTCGCCGGGCAGCCTCTGCGCAGGCGTTGCGACCGGCAACCCCTGAGCGTCAGCCGGCAGATCGATCAGTTCAACCCGCCAATGTTCATATTCCTTTGCTAGTGACCCCGCCAAGCCATGGCAGGCCGCCTGCTCCGGCGCCAACGGCTCACCGGTACGCACCGCGACGCTGGCTGTCAAGATCAATTGCAGTTCCAACGCTCGCTGCTGATAACCTAGTTGCAGCAGGGCCTTGATCAACCTGAACAACGCCAGCACGCTTGGTTCGTGGCTGTCGATCAACCGCTGATTCGCAAAATCGGTCGACGGTTGCGGCGCCAGCCAAATCAACCGTTGAAACGGCGTGCAAGCAGCCAACTGAGCGGCAATCCCATCAATCGTTGTCGCCAGCGACGGTAAGAATTCGATCTGCGGATGTTGCCCGGCCAGCCAGTTGCGCCGTTCCCCAACCGCGCCAATCGCCAAAGTGGGCAACACTTGCCGGGTTGTGGATGCCTTGTCGGCAACACGCCATTGTGGCGCCAGCAGGCTCAGCCCTGCGGGCAATCGACTGTCAGCGGTGAGCGGCGTCACGCGGGCGCGCGTGCCGTTCAATGGCCGGGAACTGAAACCGCGGAAACTGGCGGCGATGTGCCCTCGCTCATCACACAGCTCGATATCGATCCGCTGCACTGCGCTGCTTTGACCACGACGGTCAACGCTGATCAACGCCCACATGACGGGTCGGCAACGATCATAGACATTCAATTGTTCCAACGCGAAAGGCAGCAGAGTCTCGTTTGGGCCCTCCGTTTGTTGCAGCAATAGTCCGATCGATGCCTGCACCGCTGAGTCCAGCATACCGGGATACATCACCCAGTCGCTGCCCAGCCATTGCGGATCCAGCTCAAGCCTAGCCAGCAGTCTGCCGTCGCCGAGCCACAGCTGCTTGACACCGCGGTGGCTGGGGCCATAGACAATATTAATTGGGTCAAACAGCGAGTACAGCTGCGCAGCATCAACGCTACGCTGCCACGGGCCCGCTGCGAGGGCTTCAAGATCCAGTGGCTCCACGGCCCCGGCAGGGATGACTTGTGCGCTGCCTTTGCAATGCTCGACTGCATCGCCCTGGGCCTGTGAGTAGATCCTGAAATTGATTTTTTGCTGCTCTAGCGCCAGCTCAATATGCAACTCGTTGTGCTGCGACGCCAGCGTATACGGAGCCAACCAGACAATGTTTTTGAATTGCAGCCAACCGTCGGCCAATGGCTGCGGATCCCATGATTGGGCGATCGCCGCCCGAGCCATTTCCAGATAGCCAACGCCTGGCATCGTTGGATGGCCATTGACTTGATGGTCGGCAAACCAACACTCTTGGCCTCGCCAGCGGCTACTGAATCGCTGGCGGTAAAAATCCGATGTATTACGTTCGAGCATCGGGTGCAACCAGCCGTCGCCTGGCACGGGATCAGTGACGGGTACGGTCGCCAAATCCGTCACCCAGTAACGCTCTTGGGCAAACGGATAGCCTGGCAGGCTGAGACGTTGCATCGAGCGTTCATCGCGATAGAACTGTCGCCAGTCGATCGCCAGCCCCTGCGTCCACAATTCCAGTAATTTGTGATACTTGCGCTTGTCAATCCATGCCGCAAGCGCCGCAGCCATGTCCTCATCCTGACGAAACAGCGCCAGCGCCTGGTTATCACCATCACTACGACCGCGATAGACCGCCTTGCCGCTGGCAGCGAAATCGGCAAGCTGGCGCTGTAGATCAGTTAAAGAGTCACTCAGCAGCGCCAGCCGCTCTGGCATCGGATCACGGCCAACCTGCAGCGTGTAAGCCAGATCATCGAGGTAATGCTCTGGGTTGAGCTTCGCCTCAGCAGGCTCCGCGGCAATAAACTCGGCGAGGCGACGTGCATATTCACGCAATTGCTCTGGCGTTTTGGCCGAGAGCAGAATTGGTCGTGCACCGGACGTCACATCGTGCCGAGGGCGCTGCGGCGGTTGGTATTCCTCCAGCAGGATATGCGCGTTAGCACCGCCAAAGCCGAAGGAGCTCACCCCCGCCCGCCGCGGCAACGCATGGCCGTTACTGTCCTTGGCAGCCAGCCAGGGCCGGCTTTGCTGCACGATATAAAACGGACTGTTGTCCAGTTCGATATAGGGATTGAGCGCTTCGCAATGCAGGCTCTTAAACAGCACCTTGTGCTTCAATTGCAGCAATACCTTGATCACCCCGGCAATACCGGCCGCCAATTCAAGGTGCCCGACGTTCGATTTCACGGAACCCACGCCGCAATAGCCTGGCTGCAGTGGGCCAATGCCCAACTCTTCACTCAGCTCGCGAAACGCCATTTTCAGGCCGTTGATTTCGATCGGATCACCCAGTTCGGTACCGGTGCCATGCGCTTCAATATAGCCGATGCTGCGTGGATCGACACCGGCTTGGCGATAAGCCGCTTTTAGCAGCTCCGCTTGGGCTCGCGGGTTTGGCGCAGTCAACGAATTCGCCTTGCCGCCATGGTTTTCCGCGGTGCTGCGGATCAGCGCGTAGATGTGATCGCCGTCGGCCTCAGCCTGCGAACGCTTCTTCAGCACAATCATCCCGACCCCTTCGCCCCGGGCGTAGCCGTTAGCCTGAGCCGAGAAGGTTTTACTGCGCCCATCCAGCGCCAGCATGCCCGCTTTATTGAAGCTGATTTGTGCTTCGGGCGCAATGAGGGTATTCACGCCGCCGACGATCGCCATTTGGCAATCTCCGTTGCGCATCGCCTGAACCGCACGGTGGATCGCCACCAACGACGAAGAGCAGGCCGTTTCGACTGGCTCGCTGGGACCATGCAGGTCAAGCAGAAAGCTCATTCGATTGGGGCCGACCGACGGTACCATCGCCGTGGCACTGTAACCCTCAATCGGCACGCCGGTTTTAGCGATCAGGCTGCTGTAGCCCGTCATTCCAGTGCCCACAAAAATCCCGGTACTGCTGCCCGCCAGATCAGCAGTGGCATAGCCCGCGTCTTCAATTGCCAGCCAGACATACGTCATCAGCAGGCGTTGCTGGGGATCCATCAGCTGAGCTTCCCGCGGCGAAATACCGAAGAACAACGGATCAAAGTGGTCCACGCCGTGGATAAAGCCACCCCATTTGACGTTGGTCTTGTTGGCCTGCTGATGCGGATCACCATAATATTCACGCCAGTCCCAGCGATCGGCGGGAATCTCGCTGATACAGTCCCGGCCGTCCGTCAGATTGCGCAAGAACTGCTCAACATCGTCGGCCATTGGGAAGCGGCCGCTGACGCCGATCACAGCAATCTCATCCTCCTCTGCAGGTTTGCTCGGAACAGAAGAGGCAGCCGTATGAACGGAAGATTGCGCGACTGTCAGTGGGCGCCGCTTGAGCACCGATCTTGGCGCCGGGGCACTATGCTGCTGCGGCGTTGAAGGCGATGGCTTGAACTGCTGTTGTGGCGCTGTGGATTGCGGCGATAGCTTGGCCGCGAGCACGCTACCGTGCTCGCGTTCCAGGTAAGCAGCAAAACGGTCAATCGTGGCATGTTCAAAAAAGATTGTCGGCACCAGGTTCAGTCGCCATTGCTGCTTCAAAGTGCTCGCCAGCGCGGTGAGGCTGATGGAGTCGAAGCCGTATTGGCTGAACTCGGCATCGATACGAATCTCTGCGGCAGGAATTTTCATCTGCTGGGACACGAGGTCGATCAGCGCGCGGCGCAGTGGCTCTGCCCATGACACCCCAGCGTCGGTTGACGACGGCGGCGCTACGTCTTGGTGTTGCGGCTCGTTGTCGTGCGCGAGCGCCATATCGGCATCGTCGCGGCCGGTCACCAGTGCGCTCATCTGCTCCCGTCGACCATTCATCACGAGCAACTGCGGCTTATCCCATGCAAAGCATTGGCACAGCGCATGAATTCCGGCATTGGTGGGCATCGCCACCATGCCGGTGCTTTCTGCCATTTGCTGCGCAATCGTCTCGTCTACCTTCATGCCGCCTTCTTTCCACAGCGGCCAATTGATCGACAGGCTACGGCCGCTTCGCCGTCCCTGCTCGACCAGCCGGCTGCGGTACGCAGCGTAACGGTCGACAAAGGCGTTCGCTGCCGCATAGTCGGCCTGGCCGGTATTGCCGATCACGCCGGTACCCGACGAAAAGAAGATCATGAAATCCAATGGCAGCTCGGCAGTGGCTAAATCCAGGTTGCGAGCGCCGGCCACCTTGGCTGCCATCACTTGTTTCAGTTCATCATCCCGCTTATTGATCAGCAGGCTGTCTCGGATCACGCCGGCGCTATGCAACACGCCATTAAGGCGGCCATATTTGTCACCAATCCATGCAACCAATCGCTGCACCGCGTCGCGGTCGCTGACATCCAGCTGCCGGTATGCAATCGTGTTTCGGCCCGCGTCGATCTCAGCCACGCGCTGCGGGTCTACCGCAGAGCGGCCTGTCAAAATCAATGTGGCATCGCTGACGTTAGCCGCCATCGCGCGGGCAAAAATCTGTCCGAGGCCACCAAGACCGCCGGTAATCAAATAGACGCCGTGATCTTTCCATGGCGTGCCGACCGCTAAATCCATCGTCGGACAAGGGTGCCAGCGTTGCACTTGGCGCTGCCCTGCCTGGTAACGGATTTCGACGTCGCCGGTGGCAGCATTTTCCTTGAGCCGCTGCGCCAACGATTGCGGCTCGTCCAACTCAATCAATTGACCAGCCAAGTTCGGCGCTTCGAGTTGCAGGCTGCGCAGCATGGCCGCTAGGCCGCCGATCATCCGATCGCCTTTGGGGTTGTAGAGCGCCAGCTGGATCAGTGAACGTCCACTGGTGCCCCGACCGAGTAACGTCCGAATCTGCTGCAACAGCGCCAGCGCTGCCTGTTGGTAATCATCGGCTGGATCCTGCTGCGGCACGGCCAGTAACTCGCAGCGGCAATCAGTACCCTGCGTGACTAACTGGCGTTGCACGTCGGCAATACATTGCTCATCAAAGCCGCTGAGCAACACAAATTGCTCGTTAAAGTCGACCGTTTTACGGTGACTGGCCGCCTCGTCGATCCACTGCGGCTGGAACAGCAGCGTTTCTGTCAGCGGTTCATCGGTCGCGGCCTGATCACTGTGGTCGCCGAGCACCCGGGAGGTAAACCCTTGCATCAGCACGCAAAGCTTGCCCTGCTGATCAAAGAGCTCGATATTGAGTCGTTGCAAGCTGGTGTCGGGCTGCTGATCATCGCGCCGCTCGGCATAGGCCACCCTGGCCCACATCCGCTCGCTGCAGCGGTCCCATATCTGCAAGCGTTCAAGCGCAAAGGGCAGCGCCGGCCGCGTCGCCGGCGGCAAATTGCCTCTATCGCCTTCGGGAAGCACGACGTCGGCGCCGAGACTCAGCGCGATCGCCGCTTGGAGCGCCGAATCCATCAGTGACGGATGCAGCAGATAGTCATTCAGACTGTCCTGTTGACAGGACGGCAACGCAAGTTCCGCCAATACCTCTGAGCGCCCCAGCGCAATCGACTGCAAGCCTTGGTAAGCCGGGCCATGCTCAAATGTCATCTCCCGATAGGCTTGGTAGCATTGTTCAGCGCTCAACCGGCCACCTTCCATCCTAGCCTTCAAAGCCGTCAGATCAACTTGGCGCTGCGCAGAAGGCTCAGGAAAACTTGTCAAGCCTTGGCTGTGCAACACGGGTTCACCCAACCCAAGGCCTGACAGCGGATCATAATCACGGCTAGTGATCTCGAAGCGGATCTGATTGTCCTCTTCCAGCGTTAACTCAATGTCAATTTGCCGCGCTTGGCCGTCGATGATTAACGGCCGCAACCAGACGATATCGCTCAATACCGGCTGCCGTGCTGTCCCCGCCAAGCCGTTGGCAGCCATCGCCACCGCGGCTCTGGCCATTTCTAAATGACCGACGCCGGGGAAGATCTGCCTTCCACCCACCACATGCTGCTTGAGGAAAAATTCTTCGCCCTCAAACACGGTGGTAAAGCGCTGGTTTAGCAGATCTGAAGTATTTCGCGTCAGGAACGGATGCAGACGGCCCACGCTAAGACTAGGTGCCGCGCCGACATCGCCTCCCGCCGTACCCCGACGTGCAGGCGGTATCCAGAAATCCTGCCGAGCAAAAGGATAAACCGGAGCGTGAATACGTCGGGCGTCGGCATCATAGCGACGGTTAAACGCGTTCCAATCGACATGACCGCCCGCCACCCAGGCTTTGGCCAGACGTTGTAAGTCAGCATGATCGTCGGTAGACGGCAGTTCGACAGCCGAATGCTCGCCTGTGCCGATCTGCCCGTGCCAGGCGTGCTCAGATGCACGGCCGTCCAGCCAATCATCGAGCTGCTGTGTCAGTTGGGCTTTGTCGATGCACAGAAACATTAACCGATGATCCTGCGCCAGCCGGCCCGTTTGCAGCGTATAGGCGAGATCCGCAAGCCGAATCGCCGGATCGGCCAACGCTTCGCGCACTCGGCGAGCATAGTGCTTGAGGCTATCGGCAGTGCGTGCCGATAGCGGCAAGAGCCGCGGCCGTGACACCTCGGCGCAGGTCGCAGCGGCCACTTCGACTGCCTCGCGAACCACGATATGCACATTGGTCCCGCTGTGACCAAAGGAATTGAGCGCCGCCATTCGCAGCCCCGTGTCACCGACCGGCCAGTCTTTCAGCTCGCGATGGATATTAAACGCCGAGTCCGCCAATGCTATCCGGGGGTTCAGTTGCTCAAAGTTCAATAAGCCTGGCAACTGCCGGTATTTCATTGACAGTAGGATTTTGATTAAGCTGACCACACCAGCGGCCGCTGAAGTGTGGCCGATATGGGCCTTGGCGCTGCCCAACGCACAGTAGCCGGTATCCGCGGTGAACCGCCGAAAGGCCCGGGCCAGTGCATTGACCTCCACCGGATCGCCAAGCGGCGTGCCGGTGCCATGGGCCTCGACATAACTAATCTGCCGCGGATCAATGCCAAAACGTCGATACAGTTCGCTGATCAGCCGCTCCTGAGCCTGGCCGCTTGGTGCAGTAATGCCGTTACTGGCACCGTCCTGGTTCATGCCCGAAGCACAGATCACCCCATAGATCGGGTCACCGTCAGCTATCGCTTCCGGTAAGCGTTTGAGGGTCACCATGCCGACCGCTTCCGACAATACGATGCCATCACTACGACTATCGAAGGTGTGGCAGCGCCCAGTGGGCGACAGCATATCCATCTGCGACAAGCTAACCAGGCTTGGCTCGCCGAGCGTAGCAAAAACCCCGCCGGCCAATGCCAGATCCGTCTCACGGTTGCGCAGGCTTTCACAGGCCAGGTGGATGGCCACAGCCGATGATGAGCAACCCGTATTGACGACCAGCGCCGGTCCTTTGAAGTCGAGAAAATAGGACAGTCGTGACGCGATAATCGCATCGGAGGCGCCGATAAACGTTTCGTGGAAGTAACCCGTCGGCTCGGCGCCGACAAAGATTCCCACCGGCTGGTTCCGGAAACTTTTGGGGTTGTAGCCTGCATCTTCCAACGCCTTCCAGCTTTCCTGCAGGATCAGCCTTTGATGCGGATTCATCGATTCCGCGTCACGGGGCGAAATATTGAAGAACAGCGGATCAAAGTCATCCCGCTGCTCGAGCACGCCCCCCCATTTGCAATAGGTCTTGCCGGGCTGGCGCTGCGGTGAGTAGCTGCGCCGGGCGTCCAGATAGCGCTCGCCCAATTCAACGATGCCATCAACGCCAGTGCTGAGGTTACGCCAGAAGCGCTCAACGTTGTCAGCCGCGGGAAACTGTCCCGCCATGCCGATGACTGCGATTTCGATAGGCGCCTGCGCCCGCTCAATGCCGGGCACCGGTTTATCCGCTGCTCCGGTCCGCTCTGTCCCTAGTGTAGTGGGCGCGGCTTGCAGTCGTTGCAGCCGCTGTTTGGCCTCGGCCACGGTGATCTGGCGATTTTGAAGTCCGGCAATGATGGATTGGAATTCTTGGCTGCTCATTATGTCGTTTCCCGGCAAGTCCCTACGCTGTACAACGGTTTGCAACAGCGTCACGTTCTACGGTACCAATACTTACTAAACTAAGCAAAGAATCGATGGATAATTCACCGGATAGAAATTGCTCTTCGAGTTCACTGGGGAACGGATGCGGTGGCTCAAACTGACGGTGCTGGGGAGCACCATTCGCTGCCGAGCCGGCTCGATTGATGCCGTTTAGCCAAGTAACCACCTCTGCGCGATGATTTTCAACAAGGTACGTGGATAACGTCGCCACAGTGGGATAGTCGAACAGTATCGCCGCGCTCAGCTCGACGCCAAGGGCTTCATTCAGCTGGTCAACCAAGCTCGCGCCGAGAATTGAGTCAAGGCCGTAATCAGAAAACGGCTGCTCGCTATCGATCTGCGCCGCGTCGAGTTGCAACGCGCTAGCCAGCCCTTGCGCCACCAGCGCGGCGACGGCTTCTTGGGAGGCACCATTTACCTGAGTAGTCACCACCGGATCAAGCGTGTGCGCTGACCCCAGGCCATTCGCAGACTCAACATCGCCACGCTGCCCGCCGGCCAGCCGGGCGCTTTCCGCTGGGTATTGGCCAAGCAGGTAGTCAACCAGAGTGTCCAGCGTCGGGTAATCGAAGAGCAATGCGGTATTGAGCTCTATCCCTAGCGCTTCACCTAAATCGCCGACAAAGCTGACGCCAAGAATGGAGTCGATGCCATAATCGGCAAACGGTTGATCGGCCATGATCCGCTCTGGCTCTAGCTGCAGCGTCTTGGCCAAGCCATTAAGCGCCACTACGGTCAGTGCCTCACGGCTGTTGCCGTTTCCGGCCCCGCCGACGCTGCGCTGCTGACCGGAGCGAGTCTGAAGTTCAGGACTGCTGTGCTCCTGCGCTGGGCGATTCGCTGAGGCCGCACACGCGTGACCATCGCTTTGAGCGACGATAATTTGCTGGCCGAGGCAATGGGCGCACTGCGCCGGAAAAGCAACGTCGCAGAACCCGGTTTCGCCCAGCACGCTGGCCCAGCTTTTTGGATAAAGCGCCGGCGTGCCAGGAATTCTCAACTCAGGGTCTTCGTACAGCCACCAGCCCTTGAGCAAACCAAAAGTGAGATGGGAGAACAGCGATATGTCGCTGATCTCGTTCATCACTAGGATCCCGCCGCGGCGCAATACCGCGTTGGCGTGACTTAGGGTACGGCGAATTCTGCCAGTGGCATGCAACACGTTGGCCGCGATCACAATATCGTAGTGACCTGGCGTCAGTCCCTGACCTTCCGGCGACTGCTCGACATTCCACAGTTGGTAAGTGAGGAAAGGATGGGCCGGACCATACGTTTTTTTGGCATACATCAAAAATGCCTTGGACATATCGGTGTAGCAGTATTCGGCGATATGCTCACGCCAGGGCTGTAGCGCCGGTAACACGATTGACGTGGTGCCCCCGGTGCCAGCGCCAATCTCAAGGATGCGAATTCGGCATTGGGGATCCTTGGCCAGTAGCGCTTCGATGTGCTGTTGAACCACGCCAGCCACCACCTGATTGAAGTAGTCAGACAACGCATTGTTGCGATAGACCCCTTCGACCTTCTCCATCGATGACTTGGGGAAAATGACATCGGTTGCCTGGACCCGGCCACTGAGTATCGCCGGAAGCTGTTGCAAGCAAGCGTCAACCAGCTCAACCTGCGCCTTGCGCTGAGCAGAAGCCCTCAACTCGCCGCTGAGTTGACGCCAGCGTTCAGCCAGTTGTTGTTGCTGAGAAAACGCGCTGTCATTGGCGCAAATCTGCGCGCCACGGCGCAACACCAGACCATGCTGTTGCAGCAGATCGATACAGGTTGACCACCAGCGACTATAGTTGTCGCCAATGCCAGCCTGACGGCGCATCACTTCACTATCTTCGAAGCATCCCGGCTGTCCAAACAGTCCCATACGGCACAGCTGAACGAACGTCATGCCGGCCATCGCCTCGTCGAAAGGCATGGGGTCATGGGCAGCTAGCAACGGTGCGGCGGCAACGCGGTAGCGCTCAAAGCCATCAAGCGGCCCGTGATCACCGCCGTCTGCGAGCACGATGGGCTCCGGTTGCAACTGCATTAATTGCTGCACAGGTGCGGAAGCCGCCATGCAGATAACGTGATCGAGCTGGCCCCGACTCAGTGCCTGAACAAAGCGGGCGAAACATTCAAAGCCGTCGCGATCCTCCAATGCACCGGCATGGCGGCTCATCGGTTGCGCCGACGGGTCAACCGCCTGTTGCTCCGTGAGCGACGAAAGCCAAAATCCCCAGTTGATTGCCCCTACCGGAAAAGCAGCATGGTGCCGCAGGCTGCGTACCAGGCTGTCGCAGAACGTGATCCCGGCAGCATAAGCGCCCAATTTAGCTGCACCGGAGAAGGCAAAGCTCTGCCCCGACGAAAAGTAGCACATGAAATCTAATGGCTCATTGGCAAACGCCCGATAGAACTCAATGCCACCACGGCTTTTCACGTCCAAGATCTCGTGGAACTGCGCCTCTGGCATCCGGGTAAGGGCATCTTCATGATTGAAGACCACACCAGAGAAAATGGCTCCGTTGATTACGCTGTGGCGCTGCTTGATCTGCGCTACAGCGCGCTGCAACGATGCCAGATCGTTGGCGTCAGCCTGGAGGTACGCCAACTGCGCTGGATCGACCGCACGACCGACACGGCTCAAGCAGCGATCCAGTCGCCGTCGCACTTTGGGATCATCCGCCCCACTGCGCCCCAGCCAAATGACATTGGCTTGGTAGTCGGCAAGCAGGTAGCGACTGATGATCCCGCCCACTGTACCGCTACCGCCGAGGATCACGTAAACGCCACCGCGCTTGAGCGCCGGGGTGACAAACTCTGTGTTGGCTCGCATTGGCTGCTGGGCCTGCCAGGCCAAGCTGAAGATGCGGCGGCGATAGCGCTGGCCTGCGCGCAGGCACAACGCGTCACCACGCGCCAGCCCGCGCTCACTTTGCAACTGACGCACCCATTGCGACAGACACCGGCTATCGGCCAGCTCACGATGGTCAACATCGATATGACGCACCCGGAATCGATGCTCGCCCTGAGCAATGGCATAAGCCATGCCAGTCAGACCGCCGCCAAAGGCGTTGACGGGCTCACCGGCAACGTCAAAGTTATTCTGGCTAATGATATAGCTGTCAATCGCTTGGCGACCGCCATGCTGCTTAAGCCACTTGATCAACCGGAGCAACAAGACCTCGTTATAGCGCGGGCTGTCGAGCAGCGTTTGCCAATCGGTTGGCTCGCCTGAGCCACCGATAAAATAAAAACAATCGATCGCTGGATAGCCGCCGAGACAACAATCCAGTGCTTGCGGATCCGCCACATCCAACAACCAGTGATCAGTGGCCACCAAACGGTTGAGCTGTCCCGGCTCCACTCGGATGACCCTGCCGCCGCCGTCAACGAAATCCGCGTTGGCAAGGTACTGGCTCGCGATCGCTTCGGCAGCGACCGCGGCCGACGCACAGGCAACAATCAAGACGCAACGGTGCTCGCTGATCAGTGGCTGATCGTGTCGCCCATCGGCCTGCCAGCGCGATACATAGCTCAGTCGATCACAGACGGTTGACGCCGCCGACGCAGCCGCCGTCTCCATCGTGTTTGCGGTCTGGGCCGGGACTTGGGTTATCTCGGCCACTTCGCGCTCGTCACTGGCGAGACGCGCACGGGCAGGAGGCTCACTATTGGGCAACCAGAAGGTCTCACGAGCAAACGGGTAGACCGGCAAGCTAATCCGGTATGGCCGCGGGCCCGGGCGTTCAGCATGCAGCAGCGACCAGTCGATCGCCTCGCCGTCCACCCATAATTGCAGCAGTTTATCGAACTTACCGTTAGCCGCCCAGTGACGGATAACCGGTGCCCAATCCTCATCGGCTTGAGTAACCATCCGTTCGCGCTTGACGTCGCCCACATAGATGCCGTCACCCGCCTGGCCGCCGCTGTCGATAAACTGCCGCAGCTTCATCGCTAGCGCGACGGGCGTCTCAGCCACCAGGCCAAGCCGCGTCGCCATCTTCTCCCGGCCGGTTTGCAGCGTATAAGCCAAGTTGGTCAAGTCAGCACCCGACATAGACGGCCGGGCTTCAACATAAGCCAGCAGCGCCTTGGCATAGTCGCGCAGACGCTCGCTGTCCCGGGCCGACAATAGAATCACCTCAGCGCCACGATGGTTTGGCAGCTCACGGTATTCGTTGTGCTCCTGCAGCAACACATGCGCATTCGCGCCGCCAGCGCCAAAGGACGAGACGCCGGCGATGCGCGGTCCTTCCGCTGCGGGCTGCCAGTCGCCCAACGCCTGTTGCAAATAAAACGGCGTGGCGTCCAATGTCAAGTTGGGATTCAGTTTGGCGGCATGCAGGCTCGGCGCAATCTGCTTGTGCTTGAGCTGAAGAATCACCTTGCTGACGCCGGCGATGCCAGCCGCGCCTTCTAAATGACCAATATTCGATTTCACCGAGCCCAGCGCGCAACGGCCCAGATCGACGCCGTCCATCGCAAAAGCTTGGCTCAGCCCGCTCACCTCGATCGGGTCGCCTAGCTCCGTGCCAGTGCCATGGGCCTCGATATAGCTAATCTGGCTTGCGTGCAGCCCAGCTTGCTCGATCGCCAGGCGAATCACTTTGGCTTGCGCTTGGGGATTGGGCACGGTGTAACCGTTGGTCTTACCACCATGGTTGACCGCCGTGGCACGGATGACAGCATGGATGTTGTCTCTATCCGCTAACGCCTGCGACAGGGGCTTCAACAACAGAGCGCCGACACCCTCGCCGGGTACGAAACCGTTACCGTCTGCTCCAAAGCTGCGACAGCGACCGTCTTTCGACAGCATTTGGCCGGCACATAACTCGACATAGTTGGACGGGTGCAAATAAAGGTTGACGCCGCCGACGAACGCCATTCGACACTCACCGCGACGCAGGCTTTCGCAGGCCCGGTGCAGCGCAGTCAAAGACGATGAACACATGGTATCCACCGGTTCGCTCGGCCCGTTTAAGCCCAGGACATAGGAAACCCGATTGGCCGTCGAGCTAAACGAGGTGCGCGGGAATATCAGATGACCTTGTTCGCGCAACGCCGGCCCATAGAGGCCGTATCCAGTTTTGGTGATCCCAGCGAAGACACCGACATTGCCTTGGTAATGTTCGACCAGATCCGCCTTGGTGATGCCAGCGTCTTCTAACGCATGCCAGCAGGATTGCAAGAACAACCGTTCTTGCGGGTCCATGTTGACCGCCTCACGAGGCGAGATATTGAAAAACAGCGGATCAAAATCGGCAAAGCCCTCAACAAAGCCGCCCCACTTACTGTAACTACGGCCTTGCTTCAGCGCTTGCTGCACTGAGTCAACATAAAAATCCTGCAGCGACCAACGATTGGCTGGAATTTCGCTGATGCAGTCGCGTCCCTCCTTGAGGTTGCGCCAATACTCGTCGAGGTCAGCGGCTTGCGGATAGCGACCACTCATACCGATCACCGCGATGGGCTCAACCGCAGCAGCCACCCGCAGCTCCGCAGCCGTTACCCTCCGTTCCGCCACCGTTGTTTCCGGCTTGGCGGTCGCTGGCTCGCATGGGCTCGAAGCTTGACGCTGAACTTGCCCGCCGCTTTGCTCTTCGACCAAGCCGCTCCACAACAGGCAAGCGCGATGATGCCGCTCCACCAGGTAGCCGGTCAACTTGTCCAGACTGTGGTATTCAAAAAACAGCGTTTTCGACAGTTGACGTTCCGCCGGCTGCAGCGACGTCATCCGGGAGAACGCATCTTCCAGCGCCTTGTTGAGCCGGGTGATCATAATCGAGTCGATACCGTACTGTTCCAGCGGCGCATCAGACTCGACACGCGCGGGCGGCAGCTTGGTGACCTCACAAAACACGGCCTTAAGTCGCTCAAGCGTAGCGGCGGCCAGCCGCTCACGATCCACAGTAGCATCGGCCAATGTCACCGAGTCTTGCGCGCCGCTGCCAGCCGCAGCCAGCACCGCGGCCAACTCTTCAGCGCCTGACGCAGCGGTGAAATGACCGCGGATCTGCGACAGATCGCCTTCGATGATTAATAGCCGTTCCAGTGCGGCATTGAGTCCCAGCTGTAGTGCGTTGACGCCATGGACAGACTGCATCGGTGCCATCCCGGTCTTGCGGCGAATGTCTGCCCGATCGGCCGCGCTGATCTGCATGCCACCGTCCCGCCACAGCGGGTAATTGATTGACATCGTATGGCCAAATCGCTGACCCTGCTCCACCCACCTGTTGCGCAAGCTGGCAAAGTGGTCCATGAACGCATTGGCCGCGGCATAGTCAGCCTGCCCCACACTGCCCAGCACAGCCGAGCACGAAGAAAACAAGACAAAAAAGTCCAGGTAAAGCCGACGGCAAGCTCGATCCAGCAGTTCGGTGCCGATGACCTTGGCGGCAAACACCTCGGCAATGTCCTGGGGAGACTTGCGTGCGAGTAGCCGATCCCTATTGACACCTGCGCTATGCAGCACGCCGTTCAAGCCGCCATGTTTGGCACAGATTTCATTGATCAACTGCTCAAGCGCTTCGGCATCGGTCAGATCAACCCGATAGTAGCTGACTTGGGCGCCGGCGTCGCGCACTTGCTGCAGACGCGCCTGCTGCTGGTGGTCGAGAGTCGAGCGGCCGATCAAGATCAAAGTCGTCTCGCGGCACTGCGAAGCGATCGCGTTAGCGAAGATCAGCCCCAGGCCCCCCGCGCCACCGGTAATCAGGTAGACGCCCCGATCTTTCCAGCCTGCCGTCGCGCCATGCCTGTTTATCGGTTGGCCCGCCGCAACATCATCAGCTAGCTCCTGCCATTGCAGCTCCAGACGGCCACCGTCAGCACTGCTTCGTTGCAATACCGAACTGCCGCTACGGTGCGTTTCAGAGAGCATCGCCGTGAGCTCACTGATCTGTGATGCTGGCAATGGCTTGTCCGCTTCAACCTCGACCAACAGGCAACGCGCGCTGAGTGTGGGCTGTTCCAAGCAAGCCGTTTTCAGTAAGCCATCGAGGCCCGCGTAAAGCAAACTGTCCGGCGCGTGCTCGGCAATAGCCAGTTCAATGTGCACCCGGCCACTCAGCTTTTGTAGACGCAGTAACAGTGCAATCGCCAGCTCCTGGTAACGCGCTGCCGGCGTGCTCTTGGTAGAAGCCAGGACTTCACAGCTGAGCGCACTTGCTGCAGCGGTAGACAAGGATTGCCATTGCGCCACCTGTTCACTGCTGAACCCGACCAAAAACAGCAAGCCCTGGACAGCCCCATCATCAACGTTTTCGCCGACCGGCTCTTGCCAAACAGGCCGTGCAACGAACAAACCCGTAGCAGACTGCGGCAGGTCCTCACCCATTGATTCACTCATTGCATTCGGCGCTTCAATAACGCTCTGCGCAGCGATGACCGACCGCGCAGTTTGATCGACCCAGTAACGCTCCTTAGCAAACTGGTAACTCGGCAGGTTCAGACGCATTGCCGATCCGGCCGGCCACCGCGTTGCCCAGTCGATCTCGGCTCCGCCGACCCATTCGGTGGCCAGTTGCCCAGCTTCGTCGGCCAACGCTACTGGCAAATCGCCGTTGGCCAGCCGTGCCAGTTGGGCTTGCAGCTGCGGAACATTGTCGGCCACCACCGCCGCCCGCACTCGCATAGGCTCTCTAGCAGTCTGTAAGGTAAAGGCCATATTGACCAACAGCCCTTGCTGCGACGATGCGCTTTTGTCCAGCCAACGCGCCAGCGCCCGGGCATTGTCTTGCAAGCTTTCAGCAGTTTTGGCTGACAATGGAAAAATCCGGCTCACTGTCGGTGGCGCCGGACACCGGTCAACGGCTTGCCTCGGTGGGTAGTCACCGATGACCAGGTGGGCGTTGGTGCCACTATGGCCAAAAGCATTCAGCGCCGACAGCAGCCGTTCGCCGCCCATTGGCTGCCAGTCGATCGCTTGGCGGTTGATATAAAACGGCGAGCCCTCCAGTTCAATCAACGGGTTGAGCCGTTCGAAGCCGGGCATCGCCGGCAGCTTGCGATGCCGCATCGACAGTAGAATCTTGATTAAGCCGATTACCCCGGCACCCGCGGCCGCGTGGCCGAGGTTAGCTTTGGCGCTGCCCAACACACAATATTGTTGGGCAGCGGTGAACTGACGGAACGCGCGAATCAATGCGTTGGCTTCGACCGGATCACCGAGTCGGGTGCCGGTGCCATGGGCCTCAACATAGCTGATCTGCGATGGGTCGATCGCGAACTTACGATAGGTGTCGCGGATCAACTGCTCCTGGGCGTCACCGTTTGGCGCGGTAATGCCGTTGCTGGCCCCGTCCTGGTTCACCGCCGACGCTTCAATGACACCATAGATGGGATCGCCGTCGGCCTCAGCATCCTCCAGCCTTTTCAACACCACCATGCCGACACCTTCGGAGATCACCGTGCCGTCGGCTGCCGCGTCAAATGCGTGACATTGGCCGCTGGGACTGAGCATGTCAATCGCCGACAGGCTGATCAATCCCCGCTGATCCAGCAGCGCGTACACCCCGCCGGCTAGCGCCATATTGCTTTCTGCGTGACGCAAGCTTTCGCAAGCCTGGTGGATCGCCACAGCAGACGAAGAGCAACCGGTGTTGACGACCATCGCCGGCCCTTTCAGGTCGAGGAAATAAGACAGTCGGGAAGCCACAATCGCCTCGGAGCCACCGGTAAAGGAGTCGTGGTGGTAACCGCCAGGCTCCGCGCCAACGTAGACGCTAATTGCACGACCCGCCAGCGTCATCGGGTTATAACCCGCGTCTTCGAGCGCCTTCCAGCTTTCCTGCATCACCAACCGCTGGTGCGGCGTCATCGACTCCGCTTCGTGAGGCGTGAGGTTGAAAAACAGGGGATCGAAGCAGTCACGGTTTTTCAGTATCCCTGCCCATTTGCAGTAACTCTTGCCTGGCTGCTTATCGGCACTGTAGGCACGGGGATCGAGATAATGCGCCGGCAGCTCTTGCACGCTATTGTGCCCGGCCAGCAAGTTATCCCACAGCTCATCGACATGATCAGCGCCAGGAAACTGTCCGGACATGCCGATCACCGCAATCCGTCCACTAGCGGCCGTGCTCGCCGACGAATGGACGCTCGGGGCTACGTCGATAGTCGTTGGCCGATCCGCGCCGCCTAGCGCAACGGCCATGACTGGGCTCATCGTCGCTGCCGCGGCAGCGACTGCCGGCGGCTGTATCTTCGAGGTGCCGTTAGCTACGGCCACGGCAGAATGAGCCTCAATCGGTTCAGCCAGCGTCCGTTTGATTGGCTCGCCATACGTGTTTAACAAATAGTCCCGCAGCTTAGCCACCGTGGACTGTTCAAACAAGACCGCACTATTGAGCTTGATTCCCAGTTGATGACTCAAATGCTTGACAAAGCCCACCCCAAGGATCGAATCCACGCCATAGTCGGAAAACGGCGTGCGTAGCGCGATGCTCTGTGCGTCAGCCTTAAGCGTATTGGCCAAAGCATCGATGATCAATTGCTGCAGTTTACCGGCTATATCTTCGCATTGTCCGGCCTGGCTTGCATGGTGCTCGTTTAACATGGAGTCGTTGTTTTCCGGTTGGCGCGCCGACGTGGCTGGGGCGGGTTGTCCAATGTCTTGCAGGACTAATCCGTCACTATGGGCGGTGATGATTTGTTGGCCTAGCGTGACCCCGTGGTTGATCCGCAGACTGACCTGCGTGAAGCCCTCGCTGCACAGCAGCTCAGTCCAGCTGTCATCGGCCAATAACGGCGAGCCGGGGATCCGCAGTGGTTCATCTTCGTACAGCCACCAGCCGTCGAGAAGGCCGAAGGTCACAGTCGCTGCTGTGGTTTTGCGGTTCAGCTCGTTTAACGCCAGCAGACCACCACCGCGTAGCATCGCCTTGGCGTGGGCTAGCGTGCGGCGCATATTGGCTGTCGCATGCAGCACATTAGTGGCAATGACGATATCGTAACCGACAGAGGCAGGGTTGCTATCGTCAACAGCTTGGCTGATATCCAGAATTCGGGTCGTGAAGTAAGGATGGTCAGCCGCGAAACAGCGCTCGCCATGCTGCAAGAACGCGCGGGAAATATCGGTATAGCAATACTCACCGATGTGCCCAGCCAACGGCTGCAGCGCGGGCAGCAGCTTTGCAGTGGATCCCCCCGTGCCAGCGCCGATTTCAAGGATACGCACCGGCCGCTGGGGATCCGCCTCGATCCGGCGGCGCACATCATCGGTCACCGCCGCCGCTAGTTGATCGTTGAAAAAATCTGACAGCGTATTTTGTTTGTAGATTCCTTCGACCTTGGCCATCGAACCGTCGGGGAATAGCAGATCCGTGGGCTGAATCTGCCCAATCAGAATGTGCGGTAGCTGTTGCAGGCAATCGTCGATCAAAGCCACCTGAGCGCGACGATCACGGTCTTCCAGGTAGCGATCACGCTGCTCCCGCCAAGCCGCCCAGATCGCTGCGCGGCGCTCTTGGGCAATATGTACTGCCAGGCCGAAGGTCTCGCCCTGCTGCTGTAGATAGCCATGCTCTACCAAGATCGCCAAGCATTCGTGCCACCAGCGACGATACCTGTCGCTGATCCCTGCCTGCCGTCGCCACGCTTCAGCGCTTTGCTGGCCTGATGCGGTGAAAATTCCGAGCGTCTGCAATTGAATCAACAGCAATACAGCGATCGACTGATCAAGCGTCCGAGGATCAAAGATGTGCTGCAGCCTGGCAAGCTCGGCGGGCTCCAGCTCGACGCACTGCGCGGGTTTCGCTGGCACGGCAAGTGGGTTCAGCTTGTACTGCCGCCCCTGCGGCACAGCCATCAACTGACGCACTGCCGTCGAAGCCTTGATACACAACAACCGGGGCAGCGAGCCGCCGGCCAAGTTAGCGACAAAGCGGCTGAAGCAGGCAAACCCTTCGTCATCGCCAAGCGCATCCATGTGTTGGCTGATCGCCTGCGGTTTCAGCGACGCGCGCCAGAACCCCCAGTTGATCACGCCGACCGGGAAAGCCGCCGCTGGGCGAATCGCGTCGGCAAAGGCATCGGCAAAAGTGATGCCGCACGCATAAGCTGACAATTTAGCCGCACCGGAGAACGCAAAACCCTGGCCGGAAGAGAAATAACAGAGGAAATCGAGTGGCTGCTCGGCAAACGCCTGATAAAAATGGATGCTGCCGCGGCTCTTAATTTCGAGAATTTGCCTAAATTGCGCTTCCGACGTCTGTTGGATGCTGTTTTCAAAGTCAAAGACCATGCCGGAGAACACGGCGCCATTGATCCGCCCATAGCGTTGTTTGATCTGCGCCACGGCCTGCTGCAACTGCGACAGATCCGTCGCGTCGGCCTGGATATAGTCAACCCGGCCATGGAAAGGGGCCGCCGTCACACTTTGCTGTACCTCGCGGCTGTCAGCGGCCTTGCGCCCCAGCCAGACCACGCGCGCCTGATAATGCTCGATCAGCTGGCGACTCACCACCTGACCGATGACACCGCTGCCGCCCAGGATGACATAGACTCCTTGACGCTTTAGCGCTGATCGGCTGTCACCGCTCACTGGCAGAGCCAATGGCGTCAACTGTTGAACAAAACGCTCGCCTCGGCTGAGCTTGATCAGTTCTCCCCGCTCTGAAGCGGGTTCAGCCAAGATTTGCGCCAGCAACCGCTGCCGACTGTCTCGCGTGTCTAGTTCCACAGAGCGAATATCCAGGTTGCGAAGTTGCACCCGGTGATCACTCTGGGCCATCGCATAACCCAATCCGGCCATGCCCGCCCCCAGCGGATTGCCCCCTCGTTGCTCACCGGCAAAAGCGTAACGGTCCAGCGACAACAAGAAACAATCTACCCACGCGTCGGCGGCTATATGGTGCTGCAATGCCTTAAACAAGCTGAGCAGTGGCAATTCGTTGTGTTGCACACTGTCGGCTAGCATCAGCGGCGTGACGTCGCTCTTCGCTTGTGCGCCGATCACGATAATCTGCGCCACCTTGCCGACCGCCGCGAGGATCTGCGCAAAACCTTGCGGATCCTCGTAGCCACAACGCCAACGTCCCACCGCTAACTCGGCAGTCGCTCCCGTACCGCAGTCGATCTGCACCACCGTGCGGCTATCGCGATAATGATCAACCAGTGTCTCCAACAGCAGCCCGGTTGCCGCGCCGCGTGGCTCCACCGCCACGAGCACAATCGCCCCAGGACCTGCCAACGTGGCCCGCTCGGCCGCCGCTTGCGGCTGCCAGCGCGGCAAATAACAGCAATCGGATAAATCGCTGTCGGCAAGTACTTCACCATCGAGCAACGGCAATGAATCTGCCCGCTGGACCTCACTCCCGCCGTGACACGGGGCGGGGTGCGCCAGAGCGGGCATCCAATAACTGTTTTTGGCGAACGGATAACCTGGTAAGTTCACCCGCATCGGCGGCCGACAAGCGCGATCAACATAGAGCCGATTCCAGTCGATTGCACCGCCACGCACCCACAACGCCGCCAATTCGGCCAACTCACGTTGTTCCAACCAACGGTCGATTTGCTTTTGCGACTCAGCGTCGGACCACTGCGCGTCGAGCGCCTCGTCAAACAGATCGACATGGCCGTGGAACACATCGTCGATAGGCTCGCCAGTGAGCCACCGTCCCAGACGGCGTTGCAGATCTGGAAGGGCATCAACGATGAGCGCTAGCCGCACGTTCATCGCTTCTCGCCCCACTTGTAGCGTATAGGCCAGATCGGCTATCTGAACCTGGTGACCGTCTTCACTGTCAAGGTAAGCCTGTAATCGGGACACCGACTCAGCTAGGCGCTGTTGATCGCGAGCCGATAACAGGATCAACCAGGGGCCGGCTGCGGCGGGTCGTTGGTCTACCGCACCACTATATTCCTCGACAATCAGTGACGCGTTAGCACCGCCAGCCCCAAAAGAGGAAATCGCCGCGATCCGCGTGTCACCGTTGGCTGTCCACGGCGTCAACTGTCGCTGCACGCGAAATGGCGTACCTTCAAAATGGATTTTGGGGTTGAGCTGCTCGGCGTGCAACGACGGCACCAGTTGGCGATGCTTGAATTGCAGCAGCACCTTGCTTAATCCGGCGATACCCGCTGCGCTTTCACAATGGCCGATATTGCTCTTGACTGAACCAATGGCACACCCCTGACTAGCCACGCCGTTGCGGTTGTCAAAAGCTCGACTCAAGCCGCTGATCTCAATCGGATCGCCCAGTGCGGTGCCGGTGCCATGGGCCTCGATATAACTAATTCGGCTCGCGTCGATTGCTGAGCGCGACAGCGCTTTTTCTAATACACGCTGTTGGGCGCCGGCGCTGGGCACGGTATAGCCATTGGTCTTGCCACCGGCGTTAATTGCGCTGCCACGAATCACCCCGTAGATCGGGTCGCCATCGGCAATCGCCTTGTCTAGCGGCTTGAGCACCACCGCGCCCACCCCTTCACTATCCACGAAGCCGTCGGCGTCACCGCCAAAGGCACTGCATCGTTCGCCTGGCGATAACATCATCATCTCGCACAGATTGATGTAGTGGTGCGGATTGACGATCAAGTTGACACCGCCTGCAATCGCCATCTCACAACTGCCGTTAGCCAGGCTTTCAAGCGCCAAATGAATCGCTGTCAGTGATGACGAACAGGCGCTATCGACGACAAAACTCGGTCCCTGTAGATTCAGTTGATAGGACACCCGATTGGCAATCGACCAATAGTTGCTCATCGGGTTATAGCTGCCGTTCATGACCCCGACAAACACCCCAACCTCACCCTGTTGGTACAACGTTGCCGGGTTGTAGCCCGCGTCTTCGATACTGTGGTAGGCCACTTCAAGGAAAAGTCGCTCTTGCGGATCCATCCGCTCAGCTTCGCGGCGGGAGATTCGGAAAAACGCCGAGTCAAACTGATCAATGCCCTTCAGGAAGCCACCCCAGCGAGTGTAGATGTGGTCGGCCTTTCCCTTCTCCGGATCAAAATAACGGCGCCAGTCCCAACGATCAGCCGGAATTTCGTCGATCGCGCAATGGCCACCGGCCAGGTTACGCCAAAATGCAGTCATCGACTCTGCGCCGGGATAACGACCATCGAGACCGATAATAGCGATCTTGTTTTTGCCGTCCTGCGCGGCCAATTCGACCGTCGCCGGGGCGTGATCACTCTCTGGCGTGCCATTGGTCTCCAACGCCGCCTGGGCATGGGTCTGCGGCACGAGCTGTACAACGGCTGCGGCTCCCTTGTTCGGTTCAACGCTGGACTGCCCCAACAAGGCTTTCAACTCGTCTTCTCGATGCTGAATAAAGTACTCAGTCAGCGCCGCCAAGGTCGGCATTTCAAAGAACAACGCACTGTCTATCGCTTCGAATTGCTCATTAAATGCATTGGTTAACCTAACCACCAGAATCGAGTCTAGCCCGTAGTCCTCCAGCGGACGAGACAAACTCATTTTGTCTGCCGGAATCTTCAGCGTTGACGCCACCAACTCCCGAAGGTAGTCGCTCACCCGCCGCCGCCAACTACCCGATGCGATGCGATCCTGCGCCGGGTTGGAATCGTCATCACACTGGCTGGCGATGGACGGCCGCGCGCTCGGTCGCGCCGTCTTTGCGATAGGTTGGCGCACAATACCGTCACTCTGGGCAACGATAATTTGCTGGCCTAGGCCGTGAGCCTGTTTGGCGGGAAACAAAACCGGGCTAAGCCCCTCCTGCTCCAGCACCGCCTGCCAGCCAGCCGGCGACAATCCAGGACACCCAGGAATACGCAATGCGCGATCCTGGTAGAGCCACCAACCTTCTAGCAAGCCGAAGCTCAAGTGGGTAAACAACGACGCTTCACTAATTTCGTTGAGCAACAACAATCCACCTTTGCGCAAAGCAGCCTTGGCGTTGCGCAAAGTCTGGCGGATCTCCGGCGTGGCATGCAGCACATTGGTCGCCACCACCAAATGATAACGATCTGTAGCGATCCCCTGCTCCAAGCAAGAACGGGAGACGTCGAACAGCCGGGTCTGTAAAAACGGGTTATCCCGGCCAAACTCATGAGCACCATGCTGTAGGAACGCATGGGACAGATCGGTATAGCAATATTCGTCGATATGCGCCCGCCATGGCGCCAGCGCAGCCAGCAACCCTGCCGTGGTACCGCCGGTGCCTGCACCAATCTCGAGGATCCGCAACGGCTCAGCATCTTTAGGACGACTTTCGATATAGGCTAACGCCGCTTCGATCAGGACTCGATTGAAGTAATCGGAGATCCTGTTGTGTTTGTATACCCCTTCCACCAGCGCCATCGAGCCATCAGGAAAAAGGACGCTAGTCGCCGACTTTTCACCAGTCAATACAGATGGCAGATCCTTCAGACAAGCGTCAAGCAACTGCGCCCTGGCTGCCAAGTCACTATCCTGACGCCAATTCGCTAGCCGCTCGTGCCATTGCTGCCATAACGAGTCAGGGTCGCCGACGTCAACACCCGCCACATACTTTAGGCTTTCGGCTAGCCAGAGGTCAAAGTAATCTGGCGTGGCGTTACCGTGCCGCGGCGCAAGGCGTTGCAAATCCTCGCTGCGATGTAGCCCCAACCTGTGCAACTGGGTCGCCAGTAGGCGGCACGCCAGCGCTTCGAGTTCACCGGCTAGCGTTGCTGTAGTCTGATTTACGTCTGTTAGCATGCTTCAATCCTGTGGTAACGCGTCTGCCGTCTCTTCATAGTTGCGATATCAAGGTCGGCGTCATACGCACTCGAGCGCGCCGGGAACACCGGAGATGGGTTGGCTTGCATCCAACGGCGGCGTCAACGCTGCCAGCCTGTCCGCCAGCCGATTCTGCATCACTGCCATACTGCCGTGATGATCGGGATAAAGCTTGATTTGCTCATCGCTGAGCAGTCCAGCCAAGCTGTCGAGGCCATCGATCTCTTCACTTTGAAGGGTTTTCAGCAACGCCAATTGATTCATCCTGCTGTCCAGCAATTGCTCCAATACCAGCATGCCTTCCTCCGGCTCGATAGAGCCTAATCCCAGCGCGCGCATCCGGTCACGGTAACGGACGTCACTCACTGAGCCGACACTCCCCCAATAGCCCCAATTCATGACTTTGACCGGGCAAGGCCAATCGGCTCTGAGCCGATCGGCAAAAGCGTCGGCAAACGTGCAGCCGGCAGCATAGTTGCTTTGACCAGCGGCCGTGCTAAAGGACATCATTGACGAGAAAAACAGGACAAAATCCAGCGAAGCGGCGCTTGGCTCGAACGCCCGAGCCAGTGCAACACTGGTTGCGACCTTAGCGTTCAGCACACGGGTAAAGGTTTGCTCATCCATATTGGCCAGGCTTTGGTCCTTAAGCACGATTGCCGAGTGCACCACACCGTTGATCTCACCAAAGCGCTCGATAATGTGTCGCCGTACCTCGACCAGTTGCTGCTCGTCTGCGGCATCGGCCTGGAAATAAACAGGCGCCGGAGCATTATGGCGCAGACTAACGGCAGTCAGTTCATCGAGCTTGGCTTTAAGCGGTTGATCCGGCGATCGACGACCGATCCAAATCACCCGAGCGCGATGGCGGCTGATGACATAGCGGCTCCAAACTGCACCGATCCCGCCCGCGCCGCCGATCACCAAGTAGACACCGCCGTCGCGATAGGCGGGCTGCTGCGTTGCGGGCGGCGCATCGACCGTCACCCGTGCCAGCCTGCGGAACCACCACTGATCGTGGCGCAGCGCCAGCAATTCACCTGAAGCAACGTGATCGAATGGCGCATTGGCCAGCGAGGTTAACTGTTCGCTCGGCAAATCTGCGAGTTGCACTCGCCAGTGCGGATATTCCTTGGCTAAAGAGCCGGCCAATCCGTGCACTGCAGCATGGGCAGGCCGGCAGGCCTCGCCCGGCAGCGGGTTAATCGTCTGCCCGGTGACCAACGTCAAGCGTAGAGGCTGGCGACCGTAACCTAGGCTCAGCAGCACCTTGATCAGTCTGAACAGCGCCAGTACGCCATGCTGTTGTGCGGCAACCAGTTCCGACGCGCTGGCACAGTGGTCGTCGCTTGACGGCGCTAACCAAATCACGTCGACAAGTTTCGGTTGGGTGTTCAGTGCGGCCAAGTAGCCGGCCTCCGAGTCGTCTGCGTTCAGCGCCAACACAGCGCCGGGATAAAGCTCGGCCAACGCCGGGCGCTGCGCCGGGGTTGCGCCGAAGATCAGCGTCGCGCCCTCCTGTTGACGTCGCTCAACGACCGCACCGTTGACCACCGACCAAATCGGCGCCAGCACATGTCGCTCTTCGCGCTGTTGCTGGGGGACGAGTGAATCAACCCGCCCGAGCGCCGCGTTTGGCGGTCTTGAATCTGCAGGCAGGCGCCTTGAGCTTAAGCCCAAGAATCGTACGCAGATTTGCCCTTGGTCGTCGCAAAGATCAATATCCATTTTGCCGGCCGCGTTATTTACGTCGTCTCTGTGAAGCAGCGCCCACATCCGCTGACGACAAGGCGCGAGGATTTCCAGCCGGTCCAGCGCAAAGGGCATAAAAGGCGACGCCCAGTTCGCCACACTGCCGTCGAGCGGCAACAACATGCCGATTGCCGCCTGCAGTGCGCTGTCCGTGATCCCCAGGTTCAGCCACCAGTCATCGGCTGTGCCGGGCAATGCCTCGTTCAGTTCCAACTCCGCCAGCACATCACGCCGACCGCCCCGCTGCGCCACCCTCAACTGGCGAATCCCGCGATGGCTGTCGCCGTAATCGATGCCCATTTCACTAAAGAGACGGTAAACTTCGTCGCTGTCAAGCCGCAGTCGCCAGTTCAAGCCCTGCCAGTACGCCAGATCCAATGGATCTTCCTGAAGCGACAGGCCGGTGATCGCTGTGGCCTGGCCATGCAGCACGGAGGAACTGCCTTCGTTGGTGACCAATTTGACACCGATCCGTTCGTCCACGCGCGCCAGGTTAATCTGCATCCGGCGCGGATTGGACTCAACCGTCAACGGCGCTAACCAGTGCAGCTGCTCAATCACCATCGCGTTTGCTTGACCGTGGGCCAACGAATGCGTCACCGCTACCCGAATCATTTCCAAATACGCCACGCCAGGCAGGGTCTTGCGCCCGCTCACCCTGTGATCTTTCAGCCAAGGTTCGTTCCCGCTGAATTCAGTCACAAATTGCTGTTGATCAAATCGTGAGCTGTTTTGATGCACTAACGGGTGCAACTGCATAGGCGTTGATGACGATAGTGCTCTAGCTTCCGTGGGCGCCCAGTAACGGCGGGTGGCAAACGGATAACTCGGCAAGCTGATTCGCTGGCGTTGTTCACCGCTGGCAGCCCATAGTGCTGTCCAGTCAACGGGCAGGCCTTCGCTCCACAACTGCAGCAACGACTGCTGTTCACCGTCCGTAAAGAGCTTGACCAGCTGCTCGCGCCACTGCGCCTGAAAACGGCCTTTAAACTGTTCAACCCGCTCGCTGGTCGTGGTCGCGTCGCCGCAAACCCAGCCGCGACTGTCGCCGTCTGACAGGCGCCGTAATGCGTCGAGCAAGCTTGTCATTGTGCTGGTGATGAACGCTGCGCGATGCTCCATTGCTTCCCGGCCCACTTGCAGCGTATAAGCAATGGCCGCCAAGCTATCCGTGGCTTGCGAGCGCTCGAGTCTGGCCAGCAAGCGGCTGGCGATCTGCCGCAGCTGCTCGGGCTCTCGGGCCGACAACAAAATCATTTCGGGCTTGCCACTATCGTCAAGCACAGGCTTGGCTTGACTGTACTCCGCGACGATTAAATGGCCGTTGGAGCCGCCGGCACCAAACGAGGAAATGCCGGCGATCCGCGGTACGGCCTGACCATTCAGCAACGGCTGCGGCCACGCTCGCAGTTGCTGGTTGACCTCGAAGGGCGTTGCCGTAAAGTCAATAAAGGGATTGAGTTTTTGGGAGTGCAGCGACGGCACAATTTGCCGGTGTTTCAATTGCAGCAGCACCTTGGTCAACCCAGCAATGCCAGCCGCCGCTTCACAGTGACCGATATTCGACTTGACCGAACCTAACCAGCAAGTCTGCTCAGGCTTGCGTGTTCCCAACGCGTTGGCCAAACCAGCGATCTCAATCGGATCGCCCAGCTTGGTGCCCGTACCATGCGCCTCAATATAGTTGACGGTCGCCGGATCGACGCCGGCGTCCTGTAGCGCGCCGCTGATTGCTGCCTGCTGCGCCCGTGGGTTGGGCACGCTGTAACCGGTGCTTTTGCCACCGTGATTAAGGTAACTGCCTTTGATCACCCCATAAATGTGATCGCCGTCGCGCTGCGCATCGGTCAGTCGTTTTAGGATGACTGCACCCACGCCCTCGCCCGGCACATAGCCATCACCGCCTTCGCCGAAGCTAGCGCAATGGCCCTGGTTCGAGATGAATTGACCGCTGCTCAGCATCAAATATTTGTTGGGGTGAATCGTCAGGTTGACGCCTCCGGCAATAGCCATCGAGGTGCGGCCATTGCGCAAATCCTGACAGGCTAGATGAATGGCAGTCAGCGAGCTGGAGCACATCGAGTCGACTGTCATGCTCGGGCCCTGCAGATTGAGGCAGAAGGATGTCCGGTTGGCAATGCTGGCGGTGCAGCCAGCAAAGCCCATGCGCTGGCCCCGCAAGCTGGCTTCAGCACCGAATAGCTGGTATTCGCCATACATGACGCCGACGTAGACGCCAACTTGCGCGCTATCCTCGGTCTGCTCGCCACCGATGCGGCGACTGTAACCTGCATCTTCCATCGCCGACCAGGCAGTCTGCAGAAATAGCCGCTCCTGCGGATCGATAAGTTCAGCTTCCAGCGGCGAAATATTGAAAAACAGTGGATCAAATTGATCGACGCCATCGATAAACCCGCCCCACTTACTGTTGTGCACCCCGCTTTCGCTGCGATTTTCACTGTAGTAGTCGCGCCAGTTCCAGCGCTCGGCCGGAATTTCGCTGATGCTGTTTTTGCCTTCGCGTAGGTTCTGCCAAAAAACCTCCAGATTGTCAGCCGCGGGATAGCGCCCCGCCACGCCGATGATAGCGATATCGTCCCTGGGCTGAGGGCCTGGCTGGCTACCTTGCAAACTTTGCTGGACACGAGGGCTTGTCGTATTCACCACGCTGTCGAACAGCCGGCGGCGCGGACTGCCTTTGCTCCCGGATTCTGGCGTCGTCAGCGGCTTTTGTTCGCCAGTCGGAACCACCGCCGTCGTACCTTGCGGCTCGAGTGGCCGGTTTGCCAAATAGTGCGCCAGTTGCTGCAAGCTGGAGTATTCAAATAACAGCGTACGCGGTAAAGCGCCAAAACGTTTTTCGAGCACGCTGGTCATCTCCATGATCATCAGCGAGTCAAGGCCATATTGCTCGAAGCACTGTGCATCATCGATCTGTTCCAGCGCGATCCCCAGGGTGCTCGCCAGCATTGCTCGCAGTTGCGCGATTAACGAGTCGCTGGCAGCAGGCGGGACTTGGCTGACAGCGGGCCTTTGCGGCAGTCGCGCGACTAGATGATCCGCCAAGCTTTGCAAGCTGGGATATTCAAAGAACAACGTCTTTGGCAGCGGCCCAAAGCGTTTTTCCAGCGCCGCCGTCATATCCATGACCATCAGTGAGTCAATGCCGTATTTTTCAAACGGCTCGTCGTTGTCAAGCCGCGACTCAGCGATCTTGATCGTGTCAGCGAATAACCGGCGCAATCCAGTTAATACATCTTCGCCTTCAACCGCTGTGATGGCTGGGCTAGCCGGCGCCGGTTCACGGCTCAGCAGCGCGACTAGCCTGTCTCTGTCGCCTGCCAGTACCATCAGCTGATCTTCATCGCTTTGCAGCGCCTGGTATAGCGCCCGAATGCCCGTTGTCCCGGTCATCGCCTTGATGCCAGTGCGTTGCGCCAGCGCGCGCCGGGCGGCATCGTCCATTTGCATGCCGCCTTCAAGCCACAGCGGCCAGTTGATTGCCACGGTGCGGCCATGGCGCTGTCCCGCCGCGACCCGTTGATTGCGCAAACCGGCAAAAGCATCAAGATAGCCGTTAGCTGCAGCGTAATCACTCTGCCCGGCGTTGCCCAGTACGCTGGCAATGGATGAACAAAGCACAAAGAAGTCCAGTGCCACTGCAGCGCTGCACTGGTCGAGATGGCGCACGCCAGCCACCTTAGCAGCGAACACGTCTTCAAAGTCCTGCTGCGTTTTATGTGACAACAGCGTGTCACGAGTGAGCCCAGCGCAATGGATAATGCCATGTAATCCGCCGCGCTCCATCATGATTCCAGCGATCAAGCGCTCAACCTGACCTGCCTCTGCAAGATCCACAGCGCGGTAGTGACATCGTGCGCCCAGTTGCGCCAGCTTGTCGGTGACCGACGGCGCGTTAGCCTCGGTACGGCCGCATAGCACCACGCTCGCACCCGGTGCAGCGTCCAGGATCGCCCGCGCGAAGATCATGCCAACGCCGCCCAGGCCTCCGGTAATCAGATAGACGCCGTCCGACCGCCAGGGCGCAGGGCTATGATTCAATGGTTGGTGGAGCCAAGTTAGCGCTTGGCGCTGTAACTTGCCGGCCTCAGACAGATAACGCAGTTGACGCTCATCAGGCGCAGTCCCTTCGACCGCCAGTTGCCACGCCAATTGCGACGCATCGAGCCCTGGCGACACTTCTATCAACTGACCAGTCAGCGCCGGCTGCTCCCGGCTGGCACTGTACAACAGGCCGCCAAGGCCGCGATAACCTTGCGGATCGTTTGCCGGGACGACCAGCTGAACCAGGCAACGGTGCTCAGTGCGAAGCAGTGGTTTGAGTTGTCCGGCCAGCGCCAGCGCCGCCTGTCGATAATCGTCACTGTGCATCGCCAGGACGGAAATGTGTTGATGCGCTTGCAACTGCTCCGGCAAGTTGGCAAAGGCGGGATGGTGGCCCAGCGTCAGCACCAGATGGGACACTACCGGCGCATCCGTGGCCGAAGCAAGCTCAGCGTCACGCCATTGCCGATGGCAAAGTAGCGCTTCGCTGTCAACGTCGTTGTCAGCGGACAACGTTTTGAACGACAACTGGCGCAGGGTCGCACAGCACCGGCCATTTTTGTCAAACAGAGCCAGATCAAAGCGATAGCCACCGGGTGTGCGTGCAGTGCTGCGAATCTGTACTTGCAATGTTGCCGGACAGTCGGCGAATAGCACACATTCGGCCAGTCCGTCGGGCAACAGCAACGGTGGCCGCTCTCCCAGCTCATCAAACAACAATGCCATGACCGCTTGCATCGCGGCATCCAGCAGCCCAGGATGAATAGCGTAACCTTCGTTCGCAGCAGCGTCTTCCAGTGCAACCCACGCCAGTGCTTGGTCCCCCTGGCGCAGCAGCGACTGGATTCTGCGATGGCTTATGCCATATTCGATGCCCATGGCGGTGAAACGCTGGTAGCAAGCATCGACATCCATCGGGCGAGCGTCGGCGGCCATGAAGTCAAGATTCGCCGGTTGCGCCACGGCGGTCCCAGCCACCGCTCGGCAATGCAGTTGCAGCTGTCCGGCGGAATCATACGAGCAAATCCCAATTGGGTAGTCGCCATCCGGCTGCGCCGCCAGTTCAACGAATAGCTCACCATGGTTGACCGCGTCCACGCTGAACGGCTGATACCAGGACAAATCACGGATAATTCGTGCCGCGCCGGCAGGTCGTTCACCGCCCAATGCGTGCGTTAGCGCCGCATCGATCATTCCGATCATCGCCGCACCCGGCAAAACGCCGCGACCGTTGATTCGATGGTCGGACAAGAAGCTTTCTTGACCACTGAACTGACTGAGGTAACGCAAACCGCATAAGTCAGAGACATTGCGGTGCAAAAGTGGGTGAAGTCGCTTCTCGCTCGTCGTTAGCGCTTGTGCCGGTTCATCCTTGTGCCAGTAACGCTCACGGGCAAACGGATAACCCGGCAAGCTGAGGGGCGTCGGCGTGCCCTGTCGATACATCAAGCGCCAATCCAGCGTTAAACCGTTGACCCAGGCCTGGAGCAATTTTTCATGCTGGCCGTGATCCATCCAGTTAGCCATGGCGCTTTGTATGTCTGCACCCGCCAGCAGTGACAGCGCCTTGTCGTGATCTTTGATCCGGCCGCTATAGCAAGCGGCTGTAGACGGGTGATCAATACAATTTTGCAGTTGGGTCTTCAAATGGGCGATTGAATGAGCCAGCACGCCTAGCCGATACTCCATCGCCTCCCGCCCGACCTGCAGCGTATAGGCCAGTGCCGGCAAATCAGCGTCGCCCAGCTCGCCCTGCTCCAGCGCGTGCAGCAACAAGCTAACCTGCTGCAATAGCTGAGCCTGCGTCTTGGCCGATAACGGAATGATCGCCGGCTGCTGCTCGTTGACGACAATCACCGGCCGCGGTCGATGATCTTCGTACTCTTCGATCACTACGTGCGCGTTGGCGCCACCCGCGCCAAAGGACGACACCGTAGCAATTCGCTTGAATTCCTGACGGTTGCCATCGATCATGACCTCGGGTCGATGCCAATCGGCCAGCGACTGCTGCACCACGAACGGACTGTTGGCAAAATCAATCTCAGGGTTGAGTTCACCGGCGTGCAGCGACGGAACCAATTGGCGGTGCTTTAGCTGCAGCAGCACTTTGGTGATGCCCGCGATGCCAGCAGCACTTTCACAATGACCGATATTGGACTTAATTGAGCCAATAGCACAGTACTGCTTAGCCGCCGTCTCGGCGCCGCTATTGAATGCTCTGGTCAAACCAGCAATCTCAATCGGATCCCCCAGCGACGTGCCGGTGCCGTGGGCTTCAACATAGCTTACCGCCCTAGCATCAACGCCAGCCCTGGCCAGCGAGTCGGCCACCAGTCGGCTCTGGGCCAATGGGTTAGGCACAGTATAGCCGTTGGTCTTGCCGCCGGCATTGATCATGCTCCCTTTGATCACGCCGTAAATTCGATCGCCGTCCGCCTCAGCTTGAGCCAACGGCTTAAGCAGCAGCGCACCCACACCCTCGCCGGCGACAAAGCCGTCGGCGTCCGTCCCAAACGCCTTGCACTGCTTGCCTGACGATAGCATTTTCATCTCGGTCAGACGCATGTAGTGCACGGGATCGATCACCAGATTGACCCCACCGACCAGTACGCAGTCGCTCACGCCGCTATGCAAGCTCTCCAGCGCCAGATGGATCGCGGTGATCGACGACGAACAGGCGGTATCCACCGCCATACTCGGTCCTTGGAAATTGAACTGATAAGACACCCGGTTGGCAACCGACCAATAGCTGGACTGATGGGTGTAGGTTCCGTTCATCACACCGACAAACACGCCGACTCGATGCCGTTCAGCCAAACGACCCGGCGTATAGCCGGCATCGCTGATGCAATGATAGGCCTCTTCCAAGAAGAGCCGCTCTTGGGGATCCATCTTCTGCGCCTCATGGGGCGAGATATGGAAAAACAACGGATCAAATTTGTCGATTTCCCGAATGAAACCGCCCCAGCGGGTATAAATGCCACCTTTTTTGCCCGGCGTTTGATCGAAGTATTGACGCCAATCCCAGCGATCCGCCGGCACTTCATCGATACAGTTCTCGCCATTTTTTAGACACTGCCACAGCGCTTGGACGTTATCGGAATGCGCGTAGCGTCCCGCTAGGCCGATGATCGCGACTTCAGTGCCACGCTGGCCTTTTGGTGCGCTGTCGGGCGTCTTGGCGGCAAAGCGGTGTCCAGCGGCTAGCTTGACTAACGTATTAACCGCAGGAGCCGACGCGGTATCAATCGACCCCGGCTGTTCGGCCACCGACGCCTTGTCCAGCCCCAGCAAGGCCCTAAGCTGATCTTTTTGTGACGCCACAAAATGATCCGCAAGCGCGTCGATCGTCTGGTATTCAAAGAATAGCGTGCTGCTGATTCCCGACAGCTTGTCACGCAGCAGATTGGTCAACTGCACCACCAGGATCGAATCAATGCCATACGTCTGGAGCGGCTCCCCAGCATCGATCTGCTCCGGCCGGATTTTGAACAGTTCGCCGATCATCTGCTTGAGATAGCGCACCGTCTGATCTTTTAGCGCCTGGGGCGTCACCTCGCCCACCGACACGGTTTGGGCGATCCGCTGCGGTGGCCGCGAAGCGGGGGCCGCCCGCACCGTCAAGCCCTTGGACGCAACCTTGGTCGGTTCCACATCGCTGTGCCGATCCTGCCAAATGACTCCGTTGCTCTCGGCGATCACGATTTGCTGACCAAGGTCGTGATCAGCCAGCGCCGGATAATAGATCTGCCTGTAGCCTTCACTCTCCAGCAGCTGCTTCCACTGTTTGGGTGCAAGCGCGGGTCCACCGGGCAATCGCAACTCCTGATCGTCGAATAACCACCATCCCTTGAGCAAGCCGAAGGTCAAGTGGGTAAACAAGCCGTTGCGACAAATCTCGTTGATCATCACCAGGCCGTTGTGCTTCAACGCTGCCTTGGCGTTTTTCATCGTCCGCCGTAGATCCTGCGTCGCGTGCAGGACATTGGTGGCCATGACCAGATCGTAATGGCCAATCTTGATACCTTGCCCAGCCAAAGGCTTGTCAACATCAAAGAGCTGATAGCTAAGGTACGGATTGTCCGGCCCATACGTTTGCCGCGCATGCATGAGGAATGCCTGCGATACATCGGTGTAGCAGTATTCCGCGATTTGCCGCTGATAAGGCCGGAGTTTTTCAAACGCCCGTGCACTGGTGCCGCCGGTGCCGGCGCCAATCTCCAGAATACGGATCGGCGTCTGCGGCGCCTGTTCCAGCCGTCCCCTGACAAACTCAACCATCGCGTTGAGCATCACGTCGTTGAAAAAATCGGACACTGGATTATGCTTGTATATTCCCTCAACCATGACCATCGATGAGTCAGGGAACATGATGTCCGTGGCCATGATCCGACCGCTGAGGATCGCTGGCAGCACCCGCAGAGTGGCCTCAGCAAGATTCACTTCGGCGCTCAGACTCGCGTGTTCTAGCCAATCCGGCTTTTGCGCATCCCATTCTTTCCATAGGGATTCAACTGCCAGCGGGTGACGATGGACCACGCGATAGGCTGCCGGACAATGCCCGTCCTCCATGGACAGGTAGCCGCGCTGCGCCAGCTCGTCAAGACTCTTATCGATCCAGCGGCCATACATCGGCAGCAGACCGCTGCGTTGCTTCATCTGCTCGATGATTTCGCGCTCGCCACTAAACCAGCCCAGTTGCTGCAGCTGGGCGTACAGCAAGCGAGCTTGCAACTCGTCGATGGCCGCCTTCCGGGCCTGCATTTGCTGCGTCACCGCCCGAATCTCGTGGTTGTCTACAACCAGTTGTTTTTTTATCCGGGCAATCAGCGACGGGTAGGCTTGCGTCAGCCTCTGACCATACTCACCAAAAGGCCCAGCCGGATGCGTAGGCAGCGCCAGCCGGCTGAACGTATCGCTGAGCCGCTGTGAGGTTCGCAAGAACGTAAGCTGGGAAAATGGCCCGGCCAACAGAATATCCAGCGCAGTCATCGCCTGCTCGCCCTCGATCGAACCGAGACCGACGTCAGCCATCCTTCGGCGATAGTCTTCGCTAGCCACCGAGCCGACATGCCCCCAGTAACCCCAGTTGATCACTTTGACCGGGTAGGAACACTGCTGCGCAAGGTAATGGCCAAAGGCGTTTTTGAAGGTACAACCGGCAGCGTAGTTGCTCTGCCCAGCTGACTTGGTAAAGCTTTGCAACGACGAAAAAAACAACATGAAGTCCAGCGGCTGATGCGCAAACATCTCGGCCAGACGGACACAGATATCCACCTTAGCGGTCAAACCGGTGGTAAATCTTTGCTCATCCATTCGCGCCAGACTTTGATCCTGAAGCTGAATGGCGGCATGGATCACGCCATGAATCCTGCCATACTCGGTGCAGATCTGCGCTACCGCCTGTCGTAGTGCGGCATGATTGCTGGCATCGGCGCGGATATAGCGCGGCGCAGGTCCAAGCTTGGCAAGCTCGGCGATCGCCTGATCAATGTCGTTGTTTTGCTCGCGACGCCCCAGCCAGATGATTTGCGCCCGTCGAGTGCGGATCAGATATTCACTCCACAACCGGCCGATACCACCGGCGCCGCCGATCACCAGGTATACGCCCCCATCGCGATAGAGGCTGCCTACCTCGCCTAGCTGCGCGGCCACATCCGTTGTGCCCCATTCCGACAGCGGGAGGTAAGGCGCAAGATATTGGCGGTACCAGACATCGTTGCGGCAGGCCAGCGCGTCGCCACGAGGATGCGTGGGCAACGATAGCGGGTCCACAGTGGGCCAACTGTCGTCTGCCGGCAGATCCACCAGCCGCACCCGCCAGTGGCTGTATTCCTTGGCCATGACGCCGATCAATCCGTGCACACTGGCATGCGCCGGCGCCACCGGCCCGGTCACGGTTTGGTGAGTACTGTCAGCCTCGTCGAATAAGGTCAACACCCCTCGAGTGATCACCGTCCAGGTCAGTGGCTGCTGATCCAGCGCCAACGCCAGCAGCGCCTTAATCAAACGGAAGCAGCCCAGCACGCCACGCTGCTGGGCGCAGATCATGCCGTCGAGACTTTCGTCCTGCGCCAACGTTGTCGGCGCCAGCCATACCAGATGTTCAATAGGTCCGGCTTCGCGCAGCCGTTCAGTGAGCTGCTCAATAGACTCACTACCCTCCAACAACCATGAAACAGCTTGCGGATAACGGACGCTCAACTGTTTGTGGCCCTGGGGATCATTGCCAACCAGCAGCAGCCGGCCATTAGACGGAATCAGGTCTTGGGGGCAAAAACGCTGCCACTTTTCCACCAGATAACAGTCGCTACGTGGCCGATCTTCAAGCATCACTTCCAGCGGTGACGGCTTTTTCATAACCCGTAGAGCAAATTCACGCAGCGCGGCGCAATGTTGGCCTCGTTGATTATAAATATCGATATTAAACGTCGATTGTCCCGCTTCAGATGGCTCGGCGCAAGGACGCACCCAAGCCCAAATCTGCTCACCTAGCTCAGCGCCACTCAACTGTAGTTGCGCCAACGCAAAAGGTACCCAGGTATGCTTCAGTTGCGGCGTCAAACCTTGGTCGAGCTGATCCGCGACGAGCAAGCCGACGCTCGACTGCAAAGCGCCATCCATCAAGCTGGGATGTAAAACAAGTCGCTTATGATCCGAGGTCAGCGCTTGCGGTAGCTCAATTCGCGCCAGCACTTGGCCGCCGTCGATCCGCAGCGATTTCACCGATCGGTGCCACGGGCCATAGTAGATCTGCATGCTGTCGAACAGCGGGTACAACGCATCAGCGTCAAGCATATGGCCGCCGATCGCCGCTTGCAACGAAGTCAACGACTCTGCTGGTTCATCGGCATCCTGAACAAAAGCTGCTTCGCCTTGGCAGCACACCACCTGCTGCTTGCGCTCGAGAATGTCGAAGGTCAGTCGATGTTCGTCAAGACTGTCGATACGGATCTCTACTTCAACTGAGTCGTCGCTTTGGTTACTGAGCATGACCGGCTGCAACCACACCAGATTACGCAAGCTCAGCACGCCAGTTGGCACCTGCTCCCCCAGCGAGCGGAGGATTGCCTCGCGCGCCATTTCAAGGTAGGCGACGCCCGGCAAAACTTTGTTGTCACGGACCCGGTGATCCCGCAGGAAGAACTCTCTGCCGTTGAATATTGAGATAAATTTCTGCTGCGACAGATCCGATACGTTGGTGTGCAGCAAAGGATGCAACCGTCCCTCACCGTTTTGCTGTCCTAGCGACGAGAAGTGGGATTCGCCAGAGACCCAGATCCGTTCGCGAGCAAAGGGGTAGCTCGGGAGGCTGATCCGCCTAGCCGACTCTTTCGGCTGCCCAAATAGCGTCCAGTCAAGCGCCAGCCCTTTGACCCATAGCTCTAGCAGCTTGTCATATTTGCCTTTATTGGCCCAGGCGGTCAAGGTCGCCGCCATATCCTCATCATGGGCGAGCACCGCTATTGCCGCCTTATGATCTTTGACCCGGCCAATATGAATGCCATCAAAGAAGCCGAACGGTTCAGGCTGGTTCGCCAGTAGCTCGGCGCTTTGCGCTAGTCTGTCCTGTAACTGGTCGATCGACTCGGCGATAAAAGCCAGACGATAGTCCATCGGCTCCCTGCCCTGCTGCAGCGTAAAGGCCAGATCTGCCAGCCGCGGCCGCGTATGCTCGGCACCGGTCCGATGTAGGAACTGTTGCAGTTGCTCGACTTGCTGCCGTAATTGAGTCGGTGTCCTTGCGGACAAAGGAATCATCGTTGTCTGCCCGCCGACGTCATCGTCCCGAGTCGGGGCAATATACTCGGCAATGATCACGTGTCCGTTTGAACCACCCGATCCGAAAGACGATACTGAAGCCGCACGTGGATACTCTCGCTCCCGACCATCGAGGTTCAACACTGGCCGCCGCCATTCCTGCAACTGTTGAGGGACATAAAACGGCGAATCGGCAAAGGGGATGTTGGGATTCAGACGCTTTGAATGCAACGAGGGCGCCAACTGGCGATGCTTAAGCTGCAATAGCACCTTTGCGATTCCGGCAATGCCCGCGGCTGACTCCAAGTGCCCAATATTCGATTTGACTGAGCCAACCGCGCAGTGTTGTGCCGGCACCATTTCGCTACCCAGCGTGGCGCTGCGCCGGGTAAAGCCCGATTGCAGGCCCGTGATTTCTATCGGATCTCCCAGTGCTGTACCCGTGCCGTGAGCCTCGACATAACTCAGCTCTCGTGGATCCATGCCGGCCTTGTCGAGCGAATCGGCGATCATGGCGCCCTGAGCATGGGGACTGGGCACGGTGTAGCCATGGGTCTTACCGTTATGGTTAATTGACGTCGCCCGGATCACCGCATAGATGTTGTCGCCGTCGGCTTCGGCTCGGGACAGCGGCTTGAGCAACACCGCTCCCACCCCCTCGCCGGGCACAAAACCGTCCCCCCCGTCGCCAAAGCTGCGACAGCGTCCGTCAGAAGACGACATCGTCAGCTGGGACTGAATGAAATATTTGTTCGGATGCAATGATAGGTTGACGCCACCGGCCAGGGCCAATTGGCACTCGCCGCGCCTTAGGCTCTCGACCGCCAAATGCAGCGCAGTCAACGACGATGAGCAGATGGTGTCGACCGCCATACTCGGACCGTTGCAGTCGAAGACGTAAGACACGCGATTGGCGATCGAACCAAACGATGAATCGACCGCATCATCGGTACAGTCCGCGGCGCTCGAGCGGGTATAAAGCAAGTATTCGCCGTGCATCACACCGACAAATACCCCCATTTCACCCTGGTAATGACGTCGCAGCCCAGCTCGATCGTAGCCGGCGTCTTCGAGCGTGCGCCAGGCGGTTTCGAGAAAGATCCGCTCTTGAGGATCCATCCGCTCGGCATCCCGCGGCGAAATATTGAAAAAGAGCGGATCAAAACGATCGATGTCGTCGATAAAGCCGCCCCACTTGGTGTGGATCTTGCCTTTTAAACTGCGGTCGCGGCTGTAATATTTGCTGTGCTCCCAACGCTCGGTGGGTATCTCGCTGATACTATCGACACCGTTTTTGAGGTTGTTCCAAAAACTGTCGATATCCGCCGCGCCCGGGAACCGACCGGCCAAGCCAATGATGGCGATCGGCTCATTTCGTTCACTACGATCATAGCGTCGCCATGCTGTTACGCGTGTCTGCTGTTGCGCTCTGGCGGCTAGGATGGGCTGCGTCGCCTGAATCCCGAGTAATTGCCTGCTGCGCACCGGATGCTCAGCCACAAAATAGCCCGCCAGCGCAGCGATGCTTTGGTACTCGAAGAATAGAGTCGCCGATAGCTCGCCAAACTCCTGGGCCAAGCGTTGGTTGAGCGTGGTGATCATGAGCGACGTCAAGCCGTAACGATCGAAGGTGTCGTCACAATCGAGGCTACTCTCAGGAATCGCCGATACCTGTGAGAAATGGCGCTTGATATGGCTTTCCAGCGCCCGTCGCAGCGCCTTATCTTGTTCTAGCTGCGACGCCTCGTTTTCTGGCTGCAACGCCTCGTTGCGCAACATCTCGGCGCAAGCGCTGTTTGCCGACGCAGCGATATGGCAATCGATAGCCGCAAACGGATAAGCCGTCAACGCCACCCGACGATGGTGATGCCGAGCAATCTGCGCTAAGCTGCTCTGTCCAGCGACCCATTGGCCGGCAATCGCTGTCAACGCCTGGCGGTCCAATCCCCGAAGATCCTTTTCAATACGGCTAGACTGCGGCTCTTTTTTGAGACTGCCGCGCAGCGGCATCTCCGAATGTTGACCTTTCAGTCGCTCCACCAACTCGTCTCGGCTATCGGCTACGACCGCCAGGCGATGGTTGAGCGCGACTCGGCCGACACATAAGGTATAGCTGATATCCCCCAGGCTGGCGTCGCCAAACCGGCCAGCTTGCATATCGTCAGCAAACGCTGAAACCAATTGATCAAGCTGCTCGTCACTCGCAGCGGCAAACGGGAACAGCCAGGGCCCGTCGCTTTGCCGCACAGCGGCCTGTTGTGGCGGCGCCTCGAGAATCAGATGGCCACCCGATCCGCTAGCGCCAAAAGCATTAATTAGCGCGCGCTGCGGTCCCTGCCAGTCGCTCAGCTGATCGGCGATGGCAAGATGATTGTCGTTCAAACAAATCATCGGACTGAGCGGATTACAACCGAGCGTCGGCGCGATCTGCCGGTGTTTCAACTGCATCAGCACTTTGGTGATCTGCGACAGTGCCGACGCTGATTCGAGGTGGCCGATATTGGCTTTGATTGATCCTACCAATAGCGGCGCATCGCTACGACGAGCACCGAACACGTTGCTGATCGCCGCAAACTCCGCCCCATCCGCCAGGCTGGCGCCGGGGGCCGCGGCTTCGACATAACCGATCTCGTCAGCAGACAATCCCGCCTGTTGTAGCACTCGACGCATCGACAGAGCGTGGCTATCGGCATTGGGCGCTCCGTAACGGAAAGTCTTACCGCTATGGCTGATCGCCGTTGCACGGATAACGCCGAAAATGGAATCGCCATCCCGCGTGGCGTCCTCGAGTGGCCTAATCAACAGCGCGCCGACACCTTCGCCAGCCACCCATCCGTTGGCATGGCGGCCAAACGGATAAGATTGGCTATCGTCGGATAACAGCTTCAGTGAAGTCAGCAGCTCGAGATGCGATGGATGGCTGATCAAGTTGACGCCACCGACAATCGCTGCGTGGCACTCGCCTTGGCGAATACTGTTGCAAGCGAAATGCAACGCAGTCATCGCCGACGAGCATGACGTATCGAAAGCGACGCTGGGACCATTAAAATCGTTGAAGAAAGACACACGGTTGGCGATCGCCGACAGGAACGAGGTGGCCCGCTCGCCTTGTTCAGTCGGCCGATGATGCTCGTAATCGCCCCACATTGCGCCGACAAACACGCCAATGCGCTCGGCCTGCCGCCGCAGGCTCGCAGCGGTATAGCCGCTACTTTCCAGACAGTGCCAAACCGCTTGCAAGAACAAACGCTCCTGAGGATCGAGCGTTTTCGCCTCAGCCGGCGTAATTTTGAACAGCAATGGATCAAACAACTGCTTGCCCGCCAGTGCGCCCACTGCCCACTGTGGCGAATCGCTCGCCTCGTCGCTGCCGTCAATTAACGCTTCGCGACTCAATGTGGCGATGCTCGCGCGGCCAGCGCTCAAGTTTTGCCATAGCTCATCCGGGTTCGCGGCGCCGGGATAGCGGCCGCTGATCCCGACGATCGCCATCGCATCGCCATTGCAGCGCCCATCGACCGCTCGGGTCGACAAGTGCCCGTTGCTCCCATGCGTCGACGCGTGAGCGACTTGAGCGGATTCGCCGATGCCGTGAATTTCCAGCCGCGGCCAGTCAGCGGGCAGTGATTGCGTCACCGCACCGCCCACAAAGCTGTGCACCAACTCATCGTCGTCATTCAAATCGAACGCATCACGGATCTTGTTGAAATACATCGATCCGATCGGGCACAGGCCAATGCCGAACTCACCTTGTTTTTCCAGCAGTAGCTGACCGATTCTGCCCGCTTGAAGCAAATTAAAATAACGGCTTTCATCACCGTAGGCCGTAGCGCGACCGGCGACGATAAAAATGCGCAGCCGTGCCTGATGAGCGTGCTTACGGTTAAACGGCGTATAGCAACTGCTGATTGCCGATAGATCGCCGTCGCTAACCCGCGCTAAGCTATGGCTGTCGCCATCGTAGCGGTATATCCCGGCGGGCAGACATGGTCCCTGGCAGCCTTGCTGTACGCTTTGTTCAGCAACGTGCAAATAAATTTTCAGCGCTAACCTGGCATCGGTGTGGTACAACCGCCCGTTGTCCTGATCGGCCCGCAACAGGTTCAACAGCCGGCTCAGCTGGCCTAAATTCAGCGGCCCATCACAGTATTGCCGCTTGGCGGCCCGCAGCCGCAAGGCGTCAGCACTGATCGGCTCTGCGCACAGCTCGATAACGCCGTCACCCTGCTCCGGCAAGTCATGGCGGATCTGGCGCTGTTCTTCGTGCAGTTGAGCCAATTCCTCCCGGGTGGGTAACGCAAAACCGTTATTTTTCTCACTGAGAAAATCAGCAAACAGAGGACCAGACTGACGCCAATGATCATTCAGTGCTTGCCCCTCCTCAGCCAGGGCGGCCGGCGCCACGCCCTCAATCAGGCAATGCAGGAACCGGTGGCTCGGCCGTAACTTAAACAACCCGGCAATCGCCGCAAAATCTACGCCGTAGGCCGGGGTCAACGCGATGTTAAAGTCGCGCTGGCGGGACAACAATAGCTGCTCAATATAACCCGCCTCGAGCACCAGCAAGAAGGGTGATGCTTTATTGTAGATTGGCGCGATCGCGTCATTTTCGGCGATCAAAAATAGTGCAAAGCCAGCCTCGGCCAGCTGCGCGCGTTGCCCTATTGGCAACGTCTGTGGATCCAGCTTGGCCGGTACGCTAACAGGCAGCAGGCGATTAAGCTGCGGTTGGTAATAGTAGACGCCGCCAGCCAAGCCGTCGATCCGCTCCTCGGCCACATACAGATAGCACTGGACCGCATTCAAGCCACCCGCTGACGAATAGAGGTACTTGCCGTGGCCGTCTAGCGGCACCTCTCGTAGCAGCGACAGCAGGCGTCCAAGCCGTTCAAGATTCGCAGATGCCCCCCTAGTCGGTCGCCAGTATGCCTGAGGATCAAAGCTGACTTTTTCTAACGAGATGGAACCATTGACCGTTGATTGGCAAGCCGGTGCAGCGCTCAGCGGCTCTGGCTCTGGCTCCACCTCGTCAGCCGTTATGCCTTTAGCATCAAGAATATAAGCGCTCACCGCAGCGATGGTCGGATGCTCCAGAAACACATCGACTGGCAGCGTCACCTGATGCTGCTGCTGGATGCTATGGACTGCTTGCACCAACGTAAAGGAGGTTGCGCCTTGATCGAAAAGATCGTCATCGACCGCCAGTTCGTCGACGCCGAGCGCCTCGATAAAATACTGCTGCAGCCAGGCGGTCAGCGCCTGCGGATTAATCACTTGCCTGTGCGGTTGGGCCGTCGCCTCCACGTCACCCGTGAGCAGCGCCTTGCGATCCGCTTTGCCGTGGACGGTCACGGGAACCTGGTCAATAAAGCTGACCAGATTGGGCACCATGTACTCCGGCAAGCGAGTTTTAACGAAGTCCCGTACCGCTTTCTTGTCTAACCCCTGCGCTACCACAAAAGCCACTAGTTTGGGATCTGCTGAACTCGGGTCCTTGACCAGCACCGCCGCATCATCGATCGCTGGATGGCTTTTCAGTGCGCTTTCGATCTCGCCCAGCTCAATGCGAAAGCCTCGCAACTTGACCTGCGAATCGAAACGGCCAAGCAGCTCGATCTCACCATTACTGAGGAAACGGGCTTTATCACCTGTACGGTATAGCCTGGCGCCGGCCTCACTAGAGAACGGATCGCGGATAAACTTTTCAGCCGTCAACTCAGGCCGATTGAGATAGCCTCGAGCCAGGCCGACACCACCGATACACAGCTCGCCAGTTTCACCGGCCGCTACCGGCTTTGCTTCGCTATCCAGAATATATATCTGGATATTATCGATAGCCCGACCGATTGGCACGATCTGGTCTTCTCGCGGCTCACCACGCCAATAGGTCACGTCCACCGCCGCTTCGGTCGGACCATATAAGTTATGTAATTCGGCGCTCAGCAGTTGGCGAAACTGGAGTAGCAAGTCGTGAGTCAGCGCCTCGCCGCTAACGAATACTTTCTGCAGCGATACGCATTCGGAGACTGCTGGATGCTTGAGGAAAAAGCGCAGCATCGAAGGCACAAAATGGCAGATCGTAATCTGCTCCGCTTGAATGACCTCCACCAGGTAATGCGCGTCCTTGTGGCCTTCCGGCTTGGCTATGACTAAGCAAGCACCGCTGAGCAGCGGCAAAAACAGTTCCCAGACTGAGACATCAAAAGTAAAGGGTGTTTTTTGTAAGATCCGATCGGCTGAGCCAACATCATAATGGCGCTGCATCCACAGCAGACGATTACAAATCGCCTTATGCGGCAGCATGCAGCCTTTAGGCCGGCCGGTAGAGCCCGACGTGTAGATGATATAGGCTAAATCATCGGGGCCATTGATTGGCACAGGATTAGTCTCATTGCCAGACAGCGCTTGTTGATTAGCCTCGTCCAAGCAAAGCACTTCGCCATCATATCCCGCCAGCCGTTCACGAAAACGCTGCTGCGTCAGCAGCACTGTCACCGCAGCGTCTTCAATGATCAACGCCAATCGCTCATCGGGATAGCCGGGATCCAGCGGCAAATAAGCGCCACCGGCCTTCATAATCGCCAGCAGCGCAATGATCAGCTCTACTGAGCGCTCCATCTGAACGCCCACCAGACTATCTGGCCCGATTCCCAGCTCCCGCAGGTAGTGAGCTAGCCGATTAGCTTGCCGGTTTAACTCGCGATAGCTTAAGGTCTGACCTTCAAAACGAACCGCCACCGCGTCCGGACTGCGTTCGACCTGCGCTTCGATCAACTGCTGCAAGCACTTGTCCAGTGGGTATGCGTTGTGAGTATCGTTCCGACCGGAAAGGGCCTTACTGTCTTGTTTGTTCACGAATTACTATCCTGGTCATTGTGCACAGCAATCATGTCCGGGCAATGCCGCTGGTTGCTCTGCTAGCTGTCATTCGTCAAGCCGTGTCTGTCACTTCACGCCCTTGCAGCCAAACTAGGGCAACTTCCGCTGCGACTTGAGTCCGTGTCTAAATGTAGAGTGGCGGTGCGATTCAAATCATGACTGGTTGTTCACCTGCGGCTAGCGTTGTCGCCAGTTGAGGCTCCTGTACCGTCCACAGGCTATCGTCATCGGCCAACGCCGCGAGCAACCGGCAGTAGTCAGCAAACATCGCCTCGACCTTTGCTGGCGCTAAGCAGTCGGCCGCGAGATCCCAGTGGATCAACAACACGTCTTGATGCTCAATGCTGAGATTGTCCAACGCCACCCCATGCGTGCGACTCGCGCTCTTGGCCAACCTCGTTCCGGCTGGTAGCTCCAATGGCCCTTGCGGATTGAGCCGGGTAAAAACTACCGGAAAATTCAGCTTCCGCGGTCGGTGCTTATCCGTTGCCACCTTACGCAGCGCCTGCAAGCCGCTGATTGCGCCGTGGCGTTGATCTTCAGTGAAGATCCGTTCACAACGCCGAACCCGCTCAATGAAAGTCATCGGTTCGTCGTTAAAGTCGATCCAACTCAAAGTCGTGAAGTCACCGACCAGCGCGTTGATCTCAGCGTGTACCGCAGGCCTGTGCCAGCCTGGCGCCACCAAAGTAAAAGCCTGCTTGCTGCTATGCTCGGCAATACTCCATGCATAGGCAGAAATCAGTAGCGCGTCCGCTGAAATGCCGGCCTGCGCGATGCGGTGACGTAGCGCCGGCCAGCAATCAAGGCGGTGCTCGTAGCCTAGATACCGACCCTGGGCATGCTTGTCGTTCACCACCGGCCCCTGCGGCAGCAGACGGAATTTTTCTTGCCAATACGCAGCGGCGTTTTGCGCTGCTGGCGAACGCCTGTATTGTCCAAGCGCTTTAATATAACCACCAAAATTAATTGACAACGGTGCCGGCGGACGACCGTAGTAGAGGTCCAGCAACTGGCGAATCAACAGATCCCGACTGGGAAGGTCGGCAATCAGCAGGTCCACCGATAAATGCACCAGGCTGCACCGCCCGTCCAGCGGGCTGACTCGCAATTCGGCGTAGGGCCAATCCCCCAGCGCTGTTACCCGACCGAGCATCTCATCGGCGATCTGAGCCACATCAACGCCTTGCTCGCTCAGTTCGAGTTGCAGTGGTGGCGCCGCTTCCATGAACTGCTGGGTTCCGCTGGACAGAATCCGGGCGCGCAGCATCGGATGGTGAACTACCAATTGCCGCCAAGCCTGCTCCAACCGACTGATTTCAATATCCTCTATAGCCACTGCCATATAGAGGTGCGAGCTGCTTTGCTTGGGATAAAGCGAGCGGCTAAACGCATACGCCTGCTGTTGATCAGTCAACGCAAACGGCGTTTTCGGCGGCTCGCCCGACGCCAAAATAAAGGGCCCCGTATGCCCGGTGGTAGGAACAGGTAAAGGGTGCTCAGCGACCGCTAGTCGCCCCACCAACTCACCCGTTTTTACAGCTTGCCAGTCGACATCGTCGTCTGCCAACTTGTGCAGCAAATGGCAGTAGTCAGAAAACAGCTGGTCAATCATGCCGTCCGGATAGCAGTCGATGGCGACGTCCCAGCTGAAACTCAGCGCACCACCACGCTCTCGCAGTTGATGATCGAGGTTGATCTGCGGCGTTTGCGTGACACAGTAGTGCTGTGCGTCACCAAAACTGTCCGCGCTTCCAATCACTGGGTTGTTGAGCATCGACGTAAATACCACTTCACCGCCGCTAAAATGCAGCTGTTTGCCACTGCGGCGCCGGGCTTCCCGCAACGCGGCAACACCGCTAACGCTGATATGGTCAATGTCCTCGAGCAATTGGCGCTGAACCCGCTGCGCCAATTCAGCCAGGGTTTCTTCCGCCGCGCCGGCAAAGGCAAAAAAATGGGTCGAGATGAACGGTCCAACCAAATAATCCACCGCTGGATGTATAGGGAACCGGTTATAGAATGTGGAGATCAACGAAAATGCGTTGCCCGCATTGGCCTGCCTAAGCGTTAAGCCGAACAAGGTCAGCAGCAATGCTGTACCTGAGATTTGCAAAGCATCGCTTTGCTGTTTCAATCGCAGCCAGCGGCTTGGCTCCAGCGTCGAGGCCAGTCGTCGTCGCTGACGGCCAGCTGGCCGCTGTGCCTTGGGCAAGCACAAGCCTGGCGGCATCTGCGCCAGCTTGTCAACCCAGTATTGCAAATCACGCTGGTAGCGTGGAGACTGTTTGAAAGCTTCCAGCGACAACTGGTAGTCCCGGAACGACAAGCCGTGATCTGGCAGCTGCGCAGCGGGGTCCCGATAAAGCATCAACCACTGTTGCAACAGTAAGTCCAAAGAAGTGGCGTCCACCACTAACTCGTCGATACTCAAGTGTACCCGGCTGCGCTGTTGATCCAGCAGCGAAACGCGGATCTCAAAAAGCGGCTCCTGCCCCGGTAGGTAGACGTTGTGAGACATCGACGCACGAATGGCTGCCAACGCCAACTCGCGGCCGGCCGTGTCGATTCGTCGCAAATCCCGTGCTTTGATGCGATAAGAAGCCGATTCGCGGATTTGCTGGCGACCATCATCGAGCAGCTTGACTCGCAACATTTCATGTCGGCTCATCAAGCGATTCCAAGCCTGGTTGAGCCTGTAGACTTCGAGATCCGGCCAGTCGAATTCCAAATAGATATGGCAGCCTACCCGCTCAGTCTCGGCCAGTAGCTTGCGCCCTGACAGAAAAGATTGTTGGATATCGTTGAGTGCAAAAGGCTGCCACTGATCGGTGGGTGCCGTTTGCAACTGAGGCACCGGATGATTGTCACCCTGTCCCGCTAGTGCTGCCAGATGGGTTTCCACCTCACCAAGGCTTAGATAGGGGCTCAATTGCGCTAACGATACCGATAGCTGCAATTGCTGCTCCAGTTTGGCTTTAAGACCGACTGCGGCCAGCGAGTTGAGGCCAAGGCTGGCCAGGCTACGCGATTCACCGCCTTCAAGCGCGGCTGGCTCGCATCCGAGTAGCTCAGCCAGTATTTGCCGAAAGCCTTGCGGTTGCGCCACACCTTCGCTTTTCTGACAAGCTGCAACAGCCTGCCGCGGCGGCAACCAATGACGCACCTTGGCAAAGACATAGCCGGGCAGACGGATGCGCCGCACCTCACCGGGACGCGACAACTTGAGCCAGTCTAGCTCAACGCCTTGCCGCCAGTAACCGGCCAGCACTTGCAAATCGCAACGGGCCAAGGCTCGGTCCACCTCGTCGCCGATTCCAGCTTGCAACGGATCGATCGCCACCGTGTCCGCATCGAGCATCGTGATTGCATTCATCGGCGCACGATTGAGTGCGTCGAGCTGCTGTTGTAGCGACGCAATGCTGTCAACCACGCACGTCCAGCGGCATGCCATCGCGGTGCGACCCACTTGCAATGTATAAGCGATGTCAGCCAAGCACAGATTGGGCCGTTGGACAATATAGCGGCTTAGCCGCGCCGCCTGCTCGGCCAACTGCGCCGCATCACGTGACGACAACAGGATTAACTGAGGCCCGACGTCATCCTGTATCGTACGCTGCGGTGCAATGTACTCCTCCACGACTAAGTGGGCATTGACGCCGCCGAAGCCGTAACCATTGATACTCGCTCGCCGCGGCAACGCCACGCCGTTCGCGTCCTTTAGCGCTGGCCATGGGTGGCTGTCGGCCTGCAGCCGCAATTGGCACGGATCCAGCGTGATCGCGGGATTCAGTTGTGTATATCCCGGAATCCCTGGTAACTGCCGCTGCGCCACAGCATCGATCACTTTGAACAACGCCGCCATGCCAAAAGCCAGTTCACAATGACCGATCACCGGCTTCAAAGTACTCACTGTCCAAGGAACATCGTGGTCGTCGTCGCTCAACTCCGCCCGGGCTGCCTGGATAGCGGCGATCTCTATTGCATCGCCGAGCAACGAGCCGACGCCGTGCGCTTCCACGTAACTGACGCTGTTCGGCTCCACGTTGGCTCTGCGATAGGCGGCAACGATTGCCGCTTTCATGCTGTCTTGATTGGGCGCGGTCAGCGAAGCCCCTCTCCCGCCGTGGCAAACGCCGCTACCCTTGAGCTTTAAATAGATGTGATCGCCATCCCGCTCAGCGTCTGCCAATGGCTTGAGCAACAGTACGCCAACGCCTTCAGAACGCACATAGCCATCGGCTCCCGCTTGGAATGAGCGCGTTTGACCATGCGCGCTGAGGAAATCCATCAACCGATACCCTGCCGTTTCGTCAGGCGACAACAATAGGTTGACTGCGCCAATCAGCGCTTGCCGACACTCGCCGGCCCTGATCGCCTGCATCGCTCGATGTAACGCCACCAATGCCGATGAACAGGCCGTGTTGCAATATTCGCTCGGTCCGCATAGATCTAGGAGGTAAGAAACCCGGTTCGCATACATGCACGCAGACGAAGACGTCAGCAGGAACGGGCTATCTTTGGGGATTTCAACGACGCCGCGATATTCACTCGGTGCGGCAGCAATAAATACACCGGTGGCGCTACGGGCTAGCTGCGCCGCTGGAATGCCGGCATCTTCAAGCGCCAGCCAAGCATGTTGCAATAGCAGCCGCTGCTGGGGGTCCATTAGCGCCGCTTCCGCCGCCGACACGCCAAAAAATGAGTGATCAAAGCAATCAATATCGTCGATATAGCCGCCTAGAGAGCCTGCATTGGCGCGCCCGGCCGGCGCCTCACGTATCTGACTGACGCCGCTGCGTACCGCCGCCCAAAAATCCTCCAGTTCCCCGCCGGGGAAACAACCGCTGATGCCGATGATCGCAAAGTCATCGTGGTCTTCGATTGACGTGGATGGCGTTTTTTGCGGTGACGTGTTGGTGGGTTTGGGGTGGAGTACGTTGCTGCCACTCGATGACGGCGCCGGCCCTTCCAAACGCTCTTTTAGTGCCGCAACTATCTTGTCGATGCTGTTATGGCGGAAGAAAAATGTCGGCTCCAGCGTGAGCCCAAACATCGGTCCCAGTTGTTCACCCAGCGCGAGAAGATCAGCTGAGTCGAGTCCCAGCTCCATCAAGCTGTGGCGCGGCGACAGCCGACTGTCTTCCGGTTGACCCAAGCACCGGTTGACGCCGTGACGCACGGCGTCATCGATGGATACCGTCGGCAACGCCGCCGGCGCTGTGGTCAGCTGTAGCGCTTGACGCTGGCGGCTAGCCAGATCGTAATGCACCAGCACGCCGTAACCCGAGTTGTCGTGATCAGCCGGACGATAACCTGCCACCAGCCGCTCGATCCGTGCGCCGTGAAGCTCGTGAAAACGCAGTACCGGATCGAGCAGGACGCCTCGCTCGTCACGACTGTGAATATAGTCACCCAAAGGAATGGGCCGATGCTTCGGATAGTCCTTGCAGCGGGTCACACCCACCACGGTATCCACACCGTTGAGCACAGTGCAGTATTGCAGCATGAACTCCAGCAACTGATCGCCGTATCCGCTGTACTGATGGGCTGGCAAGATGTTCAGGCTTTGGATCTGGACTATGCTGCCTTCGGTATGAAAAAGCTGATCGACGGTCGCGAAATTGACCCCAAAAAGGCCATCGATTTTCGTGATCCGCTGTGAATAAATCACACCAACGACCTCGCCATCGAGCTCCAGCGCTAACTGTCCAGCGGACCACTGACTCAGCCGGCGACGCAGGATCGGCTCGTCAACCCTTGCGCCTTCCGGCCAACAAGCCTTTTCCAGCCTCAACAGTGCAGGCAGGTCATCGACGGTCGCATAGCGAATACGATATTCTCTGGTCTGATAGCAACCCAGGGTCGCATCGCAGTCGGCCCGATCCCGAGGCAACTTGTGCAACATTCCTGGATTCGCAAACAACCCGGCACCAGCCAACGCCATCAAGTAGTGGGCCGCTTCAACACCGTAATGGTAAGCAAAGCGATCGGCCAGGGCACCACCAGGGCGCCAGTGGCTTTCACTAAGGACTACCAAATGGCTGCTCGCTAAAGCAGCCAGACAGTCAAATTGGGCTTGCAGGCCGCCCATCACGCTGGCGCCATCCGCCGCCAAGCCGTTGGAGCGAATGTAAAAGCGTTGTGGCACCCGTTGCGATGGCGGCACCGGCGTAGTCCCCGGTTCTTCGAGATTTTGCTGGCCAACACCTAGCCACAGCACTCGCTCACTCGCCCCGACTCCAGCGTCTTCAAGGCGTCGTCTAAGCGCAGCCAGATCGCCCCACACGGCGTCATCCAGCACTAGCAACCGTAGTGGCAAGCTATCCAGCACCTTGCCTCGGGCAGTATGCTGGCGAATCCATTGCCACACATCATCCAGTGAGCAATTGGAACGGCGGCCAAATTCAACGATCCAGTCTGGTTGCGTAGCCAACGGCTGCTCATCGAAGATCGTGCTCAACAGCTGTTCAAGCGCTGGCGGGTCGCCGCGCCAAATTTGCCGCTCACCCGCCTCCTTTAGCCACCGCGATGCTGCCACCCATCGCTCCCCCTTGCCAAACAAGACATCATCGAGAGTCGAAGGTAAGCTAGCGCAGTAAGCAAGAAACGGCTCACTCAACCACTCAGACAGTCGCTGCCGCCGCGTTGGGTTGAGCGTCAGCCCCTGCTCACCGCCGCTTTGAATCCATTGTCGGGTGAGCATGAAATCGGTCAGCTGACGCACCAACTTTGGGCTGATTCGGCCGCTGTCAATATGCTGTGGTGCCACCCGTCCGGTGCTGTGATCAATCGCGTCGCTCAATGCCATCCGACGCAATAGCGCCAACGCCAACAAATCGTCGAGGCTGCGAATCAGTGCAGGGCACTGCAAATTCCAGTCCAACGCCGACAGCGACAGCCAGCACGACAGCTGCGATAAATCTTCTTTGACGGGTTCACGCTCAGGCGCTAGCCACGCAAAAAGTTCATCGATCCGGTCCGGCAGGGCTTGGGCAGCATACGCCCGATTGAGAAAAAAATACTCGTCGTCGCTTGACTGGCTCAGCCAGCCAAACGCCTTGAGGCCATCAAACGCAACCCGTAATGGGCCAACATTGACGGACGTCGTCGGAACAAATTGTTCAAATTCAAACGGTTGGCCGATCCCACGACGGGAGACCAGCCGACGACTTTCGAGACTAAGGACGATAGAAAGAAAAAACAGATGATCGGTAAAAGTGACCATCATCAAAATTTCCATAGCAAGGGTTTATTTGTTAGCGAAAACATAGCCGAAAAGCCATATTGGTTCAATGGTTTTTTGAAAGAACAACGATACGCCGTTGACACGCCCAGGTAATTCAATACTTAAATAAATTGTCGTTTAGAAAAAGGTTGATCGAACTTCGATAGAAGTTTTGCTCATTTACGGTAAATAGTGTATAAGCCCGACCACATCACACCCGACTTCGAAGTCGTAAGCGCTGCGTATGCGCGGCACTGACTATGTCGGCAAAGTCAAGCGACAACACCTGTTCCAGCAGTGCGTGAACTCGTTCCCCATCGCCGGCTACGATTTCCCGTATGTAGCACCATCGCATTTCGGCAACGCTCGTACTAGCGCTTTACATAACATCGTTTTCGGTCGCACGGCATGAACGATCGTATCGCCACGATAACCACATCGGTATACTTAGATACCCCGATACGGTTTGCACGCCAATAGCGCGGCACTGTGACACGCGTTGTCAACAATCGTGTGCATCGCAGAAGGCCACCGTTTTCTTGGAAACATCGCGCGTTGCGCCAAGTGAGTGCCGAGCGCGAGCTGGCGAAACACAAAGCTTAACGTGTAGGCCGGCAATGGTTTGCAGCGACGAATGTACACACGGCATGCAAATTGTGCAGGACCGCAAAATGAGTTTTGGCTAGAATATCGTTCTCTGCACCCTCCACATCCTAGGACAAATATATGCCGTACCTCTGCGAAGGACAGAAAACTTCCGTTGTTTTTATGTTTCCAGGCCAAGGTTGCCAGTTCTACCAGATGGGACGGGAGCTCTATCAAAACAATTTGGTGTTCCACCGCTGGATGAACGAACTTGATGCGCTCATTCGCGTCGAGCTCGGGCATTCATTAATTGCCGAAATTTACGATGCTAATAACGCACGTTCTAAGACGTTCGATGATCTTCGCATTAGCCATCCAGCCATCTTCATGGTGGAGTACGCACTTGGCAAAACGCTGATCGAGCAGCAGATCAAGCCTGACTACCTACTGGGCACCAGTCTCGGAGAACTGGCCGCCGCCGCCCTCGCCGATGCACTGCCATTGTCCGACGCGATTCGTTTCGTGACCCGCCAGGGCCAGCTATTTCACCGTCGTCAAACTTCGGCCACTGAAGGTGCGATGCTGGCGATTCTCTGCGATGAGTCGCTCTACCATCAAACGCCGCTACTTCATGATCATTGCGATATTGCAGCCTATAACGCTAAATCGCTGATCGTCATCGCCGGTCAATCCGCGCGGATTGCAGACGCTGAACGCTACCTCAGCAGTCAAGATATCGTGTTCCAACGCCTGCCAGTCAAACAGGCTTTCCATTCCCGCCATATCGATTTCCTTAAGCCGGAGGTCGATGCGCTAGCCAGTGAACTGCGCTTACGGCGCACGCAGATCCCGGTGATCTCCTGCCACAACACCGAGACCTTGGATCAACTCACGACCGATCACTTTTGGCAGACCATCCGAGAACCGATTCACTTTTCTCAAACACTGGCGCGGATCGAGCGAGAAGCCGCCGAGCGCGGTGAGTCAATGATCTACTTGGATCTCGGCCCCAGTGGCACGCTAGCCAATCTAATCAAACAAAATATCCGTGACCGTCAGGCGCCACAGACTTTTGCTGTGCTCAGCCCGTTCGGCCGTGACCTTGAAAAGTTTGATGAAACGCTGGCGCTCGGGCGCACGCTACAACCGCTACCAGCAAGTGCGACTGCACCAGCACCACAAACGCCCCAACAAATGCAGCCATTTGCGCGGCCTGCGTCGCAGCAAGTTCAGCAACCAGCCCACGTGGCACAGCAGCCGTCGACGCGGCCAGCGACTAGCCCGAAGCGCGTCTACGTCTTTCCTGGCCAGGGATCGCAACGCGTCGGCATGGGAGCGGAACTGTTCGAGCAGTTTCCCGATCACGTTGCCCAGGCCGATGAAATCCTTGGCTATTCGCTAAGAACGCTTTGTTTGGAAGACCCAGATCGCCAGCTGTCCCATACTCAATATACGCAGCCAGCGCTTTACACTGTCAACGCCCTAGCGTTCCTAAGCAAGCAGCAACAACATCCTCGTCAACCAGATTACCTTGCCGGCCATAGCTTAGGCGAGTACTGCGCATTATTTGCCGCTGGGGCCTTCTCGTTCGAAACTGGCCTGAAACTGGTCAAGAAACGTGGCGAATTGATGGCGCGCGCCACCGGCGGGAGCATGGCCGCGGTCATCGGTCCCTCTCCAACAGAAATCAATTCGCTACTATCTCAGCATGGTTTGAATGCTCTGGATGTGGCCAACTACAACTCGCCGACCCAAGTTGTCCTTGCCGGCCCCGTTGAAGCCCTTAGCCAAGCGAAAGAGATCTTCCAGGCGTTGAAAATTACAGTTATTCCGTTGTCAGTCAGCGCTCCGTTTCATTCCCGTTATATGCAAGGCGCGATGGAGGAGTTTAGCGAATATCTGAAGCAGTTTAGCTATTCGTCGCTGCAAATACCCGTGATATCCAATATTCATGCCGCTCCCTACCGAGATAACGAACTGATTGACAATCTTACCCGACAGATCTGCGGATCCGTGCGGTGGGTTGATACTGTTCAGTATTTGATTCGCCAAGGGGAGTGCGAGTTCGAAGAACTCGGGCCAGGGAATGTGTTGACTAAATTAATCAACAGTATCCGAGCCGCGGAGACTACTGTTTAAAACAAAGCTGCTGGTTGCACACGCCGCTTTAATCGCGGCGTGTCCCTACGGTTGTCTTTTTACAGTGAGGAGAACAATAATGGCGCTGCGCAATTATTTGAACCGCGCCATCACAAGCATGGTGAATCATGTGGGCTGAAATCTACAGGGCCAGCGCACACTCAATGCCGTAAGAATTGTCTAAGCTCAGGCTTAAAACATTACGCAGCTTTTTTAAGACGCCAAAATTTGTACGCTAGGTGACCATTTTTATAAGCCTTCAGGCCACTATCGTCAAAGAAGTGAAACATAGTGCCGAATGCATGATACACATCGGGCGGTAGAAGATCATGCTGCTGCTTCTTTTCACTCACCAATGCCTTGAGTACGTGCTTTAGGTGACCTTTCTCGCTTTCAAAAGCCCTGGCCACTCCTTCAGAAATATCAATATGGCCTTCTACAACGAATTGGGCGTTGGCAATCATTGCCTGATGCTGCCCCAACACGTTATTGAAAAAATCAACGCCGATTTTATCCTGCTCGGACAACACATCATGATTGTCGCCCTTCATGGTATCGGCATAAAAAAACAAGCCTTCTTTTTTCAGCACCCGTCGCACTTCTTCACCGAACCTATTCATGTCTGGATAACAGTGAGACGACTCGATGTTGACTACCACGTCGAATTCTTCATCGGCAAAGGGTAAGTTCGTCGCATCACCGCCAATAAAGGACAACCCGTCTAGACGATGCACCTGATTGCAGAACTCGATATGCGCTGGGCAGAAGTCCAGCCCGGTTACTGATGCGGCGCCAGCATATCTGGCAAGGTAAGAACAATTTCCTCCTCTTCCAGAACCCACTTCAAGGACCTTTTTACCACGCAAATCAGCATCGCCTAAAATGGTTCGGATTAAGTTAGCCGAACATTTCTGCTCAAGGTCCTCCTCTTTGATCCAGTCAAAGTTGCTGCGATCGTCCAAATAACCGTAGTTCAGAAAAGTTAGGCGGTCATCGGGAAACATCCGAGTCATCATGTCATACCATTGGCTGATCGGCGATACGTCTTTTTCTAATGAAGCTTCCATTTTTTACCTCGTTTTTGACATAACTATTGAAATTTTGCTCATCATAACCCAATGAGCAAAAACGTTCCAGCTAGATTATTTGGCTTGCGCAGCCAGTTGCTCACGGCAACAAGCGTGTGTGGCGCGCTTGGACTGCAGACGTTTGCATAGGCGCTCAATAGCCCGCCTGCTCTGTGCCGAACTTGCCCAGCAGTCCGATCTCGCCCACGCCGACCGCCTATGTGAGTGTGGCCGATTTGTTGTGGACGATCCAACTCCCGTACAGCGTGCTCGCACGTTCCATGCGGCGTTAACGCAAAATCATTTCAAAGATACGGCGTTAGTTTGCATCATCAGCTTGCGCATGCCAAAGGCCGAAACAAAGAAGTGGATATGCGCGAGATCGCATCCATGCCTGCCGAGCTGTCCCAGCCGGTTTTCGATCAGGCTGCCCGGCGGCACAACTTATCCGTTCAGCACGACACTACGGAAGCTGTAGCGGCCATTGGCACCGGTTACGATCGAACGCCGCCGAGTTGGATACCGATTGCAACTTGTCGAATGATGAGCTGTTGCACCAATGATTGGCATACCATATTTTTAAGACCACATTGGGCACCTGCCGACCGTCAACGACGACGCGTCCGTGCATCACGATGCGGGTCACTTGGCTCGGACACTGCCCCTCAAAAAACTGGGCCATGCAGAAGCATAAAAATCTGGCATGATGCAACCCTGACGAGAAGAAGGTTACGCCGTAAAGAAGAGCCAGTACACCAAGGTCAGGTTACGTTCGCGTTGCGGCAAGCGCAGTCGGGCACGCCGGTGACAGAAGTGCGCCGCAAGAGGAGCGTCAGCGATGCGATGTTCTACAACTGGCGACAGGAGTACGGGGCCTCGGAGCATCGAAATTGCGCCGCCTGAAGCAACTTGAAGAACAGAGTGCGAAGCTTAAGCTGTGCGATTCACGGACATCGTTTCAACTAAAATGAGGCGATGGACCGAGAGATCGCCGCGCGATTACGTTGGGTGCACATGTATCACGAGGTCGGCAATGCTGGCCTCGTGTGTATGCGGTGTGGCATCTCCCAACCGACACTTCGCAAATGGCTACGCCGATATCAGAAAGCCGGCGAAGCAGGTCTGCCATCCCAAAGCCGCCGTCCACACCGAAGTCCAAGCCAGAAGGTTTCTGAGAACGATCGAGCAACGATCCTCCGACTGCGTGCCGAGCACAAAGGCGCGCAGCGGATCCAGAATGGGTTGCGATTGCACGAGCCAAGAGAACGATCCCTCGCGCCCGTTCGCAAGATCTTGTGCGAGGCGCGTGTGAAATCATCGATTCGGCCCGGGTGACCAGCGCAGCCGAAACGTTATAGCCGTCCGGTTCCGAGGGATTGCGTCCAGATGGACACGATGAAGATTGCGCGGGACGTCTATCAGTACACCGCCGGCGACGATTGTCCTCGTTTGCGTGTACTAGCCGTCTATTCGCGTGGAAATGCACGTAATACGTCGGACCTGCATAAGGTAGCCGAGGCAAGGGCAGCAAGATGCTGGAGGGAGATCATGATTGATCGAACTCCCAGAATCACTATTGATCTAATTGGTTTTCTGGGAGTTTGCGAGCCACGCTGATGAGCACGCCCGACTTTTCCGCAGCCGTCTGGACACGAAGATCGATCTTCGTCATCCACTGGCGGTGTTGGCCACGCGCATGCCGTGGGGATCCATCGAAGCGACGCTGGCGCCTATATTTGAGCGCCGTGCTCGTGAAGGTCGTGTTCTGGAAGGCGCGGATCTGTTCGGCACGACGACGGTACTGGCTGGTAGTGGAGTGGCCCGAGCGCGGCGGGCCGCCCTCGATTGCCTATCCGTTTGATGGTGGGGCTGCTGTATCTGAAGCACGCGTACAATGAAAGTGACGAGTCGGTGTGCGAGCGCTGGGCGCAAGACGTGTACTTCCAGTTCTTCTGTGGCGAGGAGTACTTTCATGCGTACATGCCCTGCGATCCGACCCATCTCGTGCGCTTTCGGCAAGCCTTGGGCGAGGCCGGTGTCGAGGAGTTGCTTGCGACAACGATGACCGCGGCAACGCAAATGAAGGCGATCACGCCGGCCGAATTCGAGCGCGTTTTCGTCGATAGCACGGTTCAGGAGAAGGCGATCGCCTATCCGAGCGAGAGCCGGTTGCTCAAGGGTGGCACGGACCAAGCTGGTGCAATTGGCGCGGCGCGCGGGCCTGACGCTCAAGCAAACCTATGAACGTGAAGGTAAGCGGCTGCGCCGCCGCGCCGGTGGTTACGCGCACGCCAAGCAGTTCAAACGTCTGCGTCGCGTGCTCAAGCGTCAGCGCACCGTGCTGGGCCGAGTGCTGCGCGACATCGAACGCAAGATGTCCGAGCGGTCGCACGAGCGGCAAACGTCGTTGCGGATTTGGCTGGAGCGGGCGTGGCGAATCTGCCGCCAACGTGCCAAGGACAAGAACAAACTCTACGCGTTGCACGCGCCGCGGGTCGAATGCATCGGCAAGGGCAAAGCACGCCAGCCCTATGAGTTTGGCGTCAAGGTCAGCTTGGCAATCACCGTGCGGCATGGCTTGATCGTCGGCGCACGGGCGTTCCCAGGCAACCGTATGAGGGCCACGTGCTGGCCGAGCAATTGGAACAGACTTCGATCCTGCTGCAAGAGGTGCAAGGTACACCGAGGGTGAAGACGATACTGACCGATTTGGGCTATCGCGGCGCCGACGCCGATATTGCACCGGTGCAACTAGTCCATCGCGGCAAGAGCAAGACACTTTCAAACAAGCAGCGGCGCTGGCTTAAACGCCGGCAGGCCATCGAACCGATCATCGGGCACTTGAAACATGATCACAGCATGCGCCGCTGCCGGCCCAAGGGACAAACGGACGACGCCGTGCATGCCGTGCTATGCGCGGCCGGCTACAACCTGCGTTGGTGCTGCGCGCCGTTGCCCGTCTGGGCCTGAAGGCCTTTTATGCGCTCGCCGCTTTGCTCGCCGCCGGCAACGCCCTCGGCCAATCACAGGCCCCTCGCATCCGCTTCGCCCTATGGACCCAGCGCTGGCGTCAAATTCCCCTTTGCTAGTCGAATTGAATTTTGCAGGTCCGACTAGCTGCGTTTAGGTCGTCCTGTACATCAGGCATTAGATTAGATCACTCACATTAAAGTCGTTGCTATTGCTTGCTATTTTTTCTGAAACTCCCGCCTCTCCCTCCTCTTGCTTTAGCGCCAGCAGTTCTTTGATGAATTGATATGTAATACTTCCAAATATAGTTATATAGACCGGAAAACCGACCATAACTGGCTTCCACCCACCACCTTGTGCAAACGAGAATATAATTACAACCATCGGAATGCCAATGGCACACATATATGCGACGGCCGCGCGCTTGAATATATTTTTTCTCTTCTTGCTCAAATCAGCAAACATATTGCCTCTATTTTTCTTTATTTTTATTCGGCTCAAGCACTGCTTGAGCAGTACCAGATAAGACTTGGACTAACTGATTTATAAACGCCCCCGCAGGTCCTGACATTGTTGCATCTATTCATTGACTCAATACTGCTCCAGTCAAACCGATACCCGCAGAGAGGTCCGGGTTGCCTGACTGCGTGATTGCCGTGCCCGCAAACGCCCGTTCCCGCCAGCACACTGTTATAACCGCCGACCACAATTTTTCCCGCGGTACTCCCACCCAACGTGCTCAACGGCAAGAAAAACGGCGCCGCTACTCCAGCAACACTACCCACAACCAGCGACTTCCCTACACTCGGTTCACCATTCGACAACCCCATTGCTCGGCTAATCACATCGCCTGCGTAGTCATACCCCGTACCCAGCCCCGCTGCCACAGCAACCTTCGGTGCCAACACAATCGCTCCTGCGCCAGCCGCCGCACCCAGCGTCTGTTTCGCAATCATCTCTCGACTGGTTGCATCATGATTGACCGACGCATTCATCGCTTCTGATGTGGGCTGGTTAAGCCCCAAGCCGCTCGGATAGTGCTCCGCATACATGCTCGGATCAGCCTTTTGAGCTGGCGTCGCATAGAACATTTACCCTGGCTCGCTGTCACCGTCTGCCGTCAGCATCCCATGCGCCTGCTTCAGAATTTTATGGGCTCACTGATTCCATTCGCCTGGCGAGCCGTTCTACACTTGCCACTCCGCCTACGTTGCCAGCTCCTCACACACCTGCACTTCAGTCAAACCGTACCGCTTCGCATACGCCACTTCTCTTTGGCTAAACCACTTTTTCTCTTCCGGATGCAACGGCCAATTGAAGCGTAGATACTTTATATCGACTCACGCTTTTGAGCACCATTTTTTTGCAATTATTCCGCGCTTCGAGATATGTTATGTCATGTTGAATCTCTCGGAATTTTTCGAGCTTATCATTCAGTGAAGCATAAAAACCCACTGCGACCTCATCCAATTCAGTAATGCAGAGAACAAAAAACCAAGAATAGCAGAAAGTAAAAATTTCAATGTAGGTTCTTTGTATACCAGCCAGGCAGTCAGCAACACACCAAGAAATAGCGTCGATTTTAACCAGTAAACAAACTTTTCTTGCTTCAACTCCAGATCGCCTCTACCAAACATCAACCAAGTGATCGTAAGTGAGGCAAGTGAGATAACTATGATTCCTACCTCTATAATCACTGATCGCCTCCTTGAATTTATTAATCCGCCCAGCCCCATCAAACTTCCAGAAGGAATTTCAATCCCCTTCCCTGCAAAGGCTGGCGTAGCCTTTTTTATTCCAAGAACCGCCTTTCCAATCCACGAATTCACCCCTCTAGCCCAAGCATTTAAAATGGCGATTTTTCTTTAATTTTTTAGCATTATTAATAACCATCATACCTTTATATCCAACCCCTAACAACAAGATACTTTGCATCGTACCAACCAACAAAGGCAATTTAGTAAATGGATTTAAATTCTGATTATTGAAGCACCGCACAGTTACGTCAAATATAAAATCCAGACGATTCATCCCGTCATATGCCAACATATTAAAAATAACTTAAGCCTGTAATCTTTCAATAGCAAGGAGGAGATTTTCGCCATCGTATGCAGCGTAACCCTATATTGAATTTTTTAGGACCCTCACTTGAACCACGGACCGAATTTCTCCGGATCTTCACTCAACATACCCGCCTTGCGCAGCGGCTTTGGTAAGTGTTTTGCAAACAGGATAAACTGGACCACAAATACAGGAAACCCAATACCAAAGACGGAAACGCCATCACTCCAGCCAAGCAATTTCCTAAATATCCCGATTACCACGACCGTATTACAGCCAGCAGAAGCTAACGAAGTCAGACCAACCATAATCCAGATTTGAAGCATGGCATATAATCTGCACCAGTTCATTTTTTGTCTTTGACTATCTGCCGCACATCTTTAACCACTGCCATCCCTTTCGCGCCTACCCCAAGCAGTAACGCACCTGCGTCGTACCATATGGCCAAGGCTGTTTAGTAAGCGGAAGTACATTCACATTATCGATATGTGGAACCGTCACGCCAAACATGGAAATAGGGCGATTCAATCCATCGGCCACTCCCACATTGAGCGGAACCGGAAGGTATAGCGAGAAACGCTCCCAATAGTCTCATTTCTTGATAGTAACCACTAACACAGCATAGATTATTAAATTCTCATAATTCAAATCAAGACCATCCCTACGATGAAAAAAATGAAGAGAGCCAGCACGAGTAGCAAACACCTGTCATTCTTCTTCCCGAGTTGCAACTTCATCTACTGGCAGGCCTAGTTTAGCATCACCTCACCTATTATCATTCTTAAACCATGGGCCAAATTTCTTAGGCTCATCGCTCAATATTCCTCCCTTGCGCAGATGCTTTGGCAGAACTCGAATAAACCAAATGCTCATTACTATAAATAGTGGCAGCCCAATCAGTAGCATCGCCTTGTTATCATCTAACTGGAAAGCTATTCGGCATAATCCCGCAACTATAAATGACCAGAATCCAGCGCCAACAAACGAAAATAAACTGACCGTCCCACATACCTCCAAAATTGCGTAAAGTCGTCGCCAGTTCATTTTCCCTCTCCAGCATGACGAATGTCATTGACTACTGCTCCACCCTTTGAACCTACCCCAAATAGCAGAGTTCCCTGGGTCACTCCATACGGTAAAGGCATATGGGTGAACGGATTCAATATCGGGTTATTAATCCTCGGAACTGTCACATTAAACATAGAGCTCGGACGATTCAACCCATCCGCCACGCCAATTCTGAGCGGAACAGAAGCCCGTAGAGCCAAAGCGGCTGTCCCGAAATTAAGTGCGTCATACACGGTATTGCCCCATATCGGACTGATTTGAGTAAATCCCCACCGCAATGGATTTATACCCTGGGCATCGGTACCATTGTATCGATTGTATAGCCCTACTCCGCCTTCTACCATATCGCTTATACCAAAGCTAATCATGCTAACTCCTGCAACACACCCAACACCAGTCGTCGCACAAATTGTAGCCCCTGTCTTGGCAGTGACGCCACCCGCCACCACCTTCGCCACATCCTTTACCACCCCCACCGGATCGCTCTTCACCGCATCACCAATCTTCTGGCCTGACGTATACTCGAACAGCCCCGCCTCTTTCTGTTGATTCACCCAATCGATCTCTGGTTGAAGCTGTGAAGCCTCAAGCTGGCTCACATAGCGCTTCGTGTACTCCTCGCTTCCCGGCTTGTACTCCGCCCAGCATTTCACCGCGTAGCACGCCGCTTTGACTAGCCGCTCTTGCTCCGCCTTATTGCTGTCCGCCTTTTCCGCGATCGCCCTCTTTTCGTTGTCGTTAATCTGCCGATTAAACCGCCCCTTCGTCACCGCAGCCGTCGTCGCAGTCGGTGTGTCTTGGCCCGCCATCCCCGCCACCGCTGCCACCAATGAACTCACCAGGTTCGTTTGCGCTTCTTTCTGACGCTGCGTCAACCCCTGCGTCGGCCCGAGTAACGAGCCCAGCATCGAACTGGCCGCCGCCCCCATCGCGCCCGCTCCGCAATCCTGGCGGCTAGCCGCCGCGCCCGCGCATCCCACCAGCGCATGCAGCGCCGCGCGCGCTTCCTCGCTTCGTAAGCCATCCGCCACGCGTTTCACTTCGCTGGCCGCCAAACCCTGCACGTAATTGACGGTCGCCGACAGGGCAAACTGCCCCGCGCCTGCCGTCACATTGCCACCCGCTGCGGCGCCCAGCGCCGACAGCGCGCGTCGATAAGTGCCACCCGGGCCCCATTGCGCCTTTAGCTGTGCCGCTTGCTGTTGCGCTTGCGCCCTGGCCTGCGCACTCAGATTCGGGTCCTGGGCCGCTTGTTGTGCTTCATCCAGTTGCGCTTGACGATGGCCCACAAACGTGCCGATTTGATGCGTCAACTGATTCGCAATCTCGAACCCCGCCTGAATCTTCTCCTTGTCGAAGATTGGCTTAAGCGCGTTATCGCCATCCTGTCCACTCCGCACTTGCTGGTTCAGCCCGGCCAGGCTTTGCGCAACGTCTCGCCCCGTCAAAGCTTTCTGTTGCGCCTCATCCGTAATGCGAATCGTACCCGTGCTGATCCCGCTCAGCGTCGTGCTGCTGGCCTTGCCCGAAGCGGCCATCACGCTCGGCGGCGCAACGCTGAATCCGCCCGGAGTCGACGGCAGCTTGCTACCCGGTACTTGCTCCGCGCCCGTCGCCGCCTGTCCAGACTGGTTCGTGCCAACCCCTTCCAGATCTTCGCCACCACCACTGCCGCCCACACTGTAACCTCCGCTCAGGCCCACGCTACTGGCGTTGTATTCGGCGTAGTTGACGATATCCTCGGTACTTAACGTGCGCGTCGTCAAACTATTCGCTCCGTCATGCACCGCCTGCTGCGTACTGGCGATCGCCGCGCCCTTCAGGCTCGTGTGATCCTTGACGTTAATCTGGAAACCACCGTCGCCCGCTTGGATGCCACTGCGCTCGGTCACGCTCGCCCAATCGCTTGCAATCTTTTGCTGGCTGAAGCTGACACTACCCGACACCCCCAAACCCGCCGTCACGCTGCCGCCGAGCGACATGTCCCGGCTGCGCTCGCTACTGCGCTCTTGCAGGCTTTCGAGGTGCAGATCCCCGCCCACTTCGCCGATCACTTGCCGGCCACTGAGCACCGCGCCCTTAAGCGTAGTGTCGCCGCCCGACTCCAGCACCAGTCGGTTGCCCGCGCTCAGGTGGGTGGGTGTCCAGTTCACGTCAGTGCCTTCGCCCCAGCCGCGTGCGCCACTGACGTTCGCTGTCACACCAGCTGTCTTGCCTTGGGAGTTTAGGTTCACCGCCACGCCTGCGCCCCCGCTGAGGCTGCTGTGGGTCAGGTGCGACTCGCGAGCGTTTTGCGCGGCCAGCAGGTTGATTTTGCCGTCGGCCTTCAGTTGGACATCACCGCCACCCTGGATCTCGCTACCTTGTACAGTCAACGTGGAATCTTGGCCGGGACCGATAGCTTGAACCCTCACGTTGCCGCCAGCGGCAATGCTCGAACCCGATGCGGTGGCACGGTTGTAAGTGGCCTGGCTCCCGCTCTGCGCGCCGCCCACAGTGACTGAAATGTTAACCCCGCCACCCGATTTTGGATCCTGAGCGATGGCGTCGGCAGTGTTCTTGACGGCCAAGCCAGTCGTCACGCCCGCCAACGCTTGCATACGGGGATCGGATGTCTGTCCGACCGACCGCTCCATCTGCTGCGCGGTCTGAACCGCCGCCATCGCTGGCGCCGTCACCGCCACGGTCAAACCCGATTGCTTGAATTGAGTTTGCTGCGTACCCTGACTCTGCTCACGGGCTTCCGTAATAATGACTTCGCCCGCCTGAATATCCACATCGCCCCGCGGCGTGAGGATATGACTGCCTTCTTGCCGATAGAGCTGTTTGGCAGCTAAGGTCACGTTACCATTGGTCGAGCCCACGGTGGAAGCCATGGCACGAGTGCCGGCCTCTTGCTGGTCAGCGCTGTGCGCCTGACTGCCAATTGTCACCGACATCGCGCCGTTATGTAGTAAACCACGCTTCTTGGTCTCCTTAAAGTGGCTTTCGCTGTAGGTCTGCGTCGCAGCCTGGATAGTCAGGTCGTTTTGCGCCTCAATAAACGTGCCCTTATCTGACACGACGTTGCTGCCGGTCAAGGTCACGTTGCGGCCTTGCACCGCCACCGTGTGGCCGCTGAAGATGCTGGCCTGCGCAGTCGTGTCCACCAGGCTGTCGCGAGTGGTGGTTTGACTGGAGCCGAACAGATTACGACTTTTATACTGCCGGCCTTCGCTCCAGTGACGACTTGTTTGCCCGCCCACGATGTTGACATCCCCATCAGCCAGCGCCACCAATGTGCCTTGGTCGCTGTTGACGCGGGCCGCACGGGCATTCAGGTCGCCGCCAGCCTGCATGCGTACGTCACCCCGCGCATGCACGGTGGTCCCGACCTCTTGCTCAATGCCTTGCTTGAGGTAGTTGCTGGCGTCGATGACGTTGCGTTCTTGCTCCGCGACTTTGACCGTGACCAGACTCAGATTACGGCCGGCGATTAGGGCGGTCTGGCCGTTCTGCCCATTGTTGGCGATCTGCGCGGCAATTAGATTGACGTCGCGCCCGGCGCTGGCCGCTAGGGGGCCGCCAAGGGGGTAGTTAACGCTCAGACCGGCTATACGGTCCAGATGGGTACGGCTAAAGTCACTCTGGCCAGCTTGCTTGGCATCGCTGCGGGTTGTAGTGACCATATTCAGGTCGCGGCCAGCCTGAACGAATAAGGCTTGGTCAGCGTCAATGCTGCCACCGATTATGTCAATGTCGCCAAGCGCCTGAGCAGATACTGTCTTGCCAGTGATCCGGCCGCCAACGTTACGCAAATTTTCGGCATTCAGCTGCACGGCAGTGTGTCCCGCGAGGGTGCCTGTGTTGACGAGCTCGTCCTTGAGTCGCATGTCGATCGATTCCGCGGCGAGCAGTGTGCCGTTACCGTCAAGGTCACCCGGCTTGACTCGGGCGTAGACTTGCGGCACTAGCGCGCGAGTGACAGTACCATCGGGTAGGTGCACGTCCTGCTCAACCAGCCAGACGATATCGCGAGTCAACTGCGCCATTTGCTGCGCGCTCAGCGCCACGCCAGGACGCAGGTTCCATGCTTTCGCATAAGCGCTGCCGGCCTCGAGCAACGCTTGATATTGCGCCTCATCGCTGGCATAGCCTTTCAAAAAACGCCGACCTGTCAGTTGCGCGACTTGCTCACGCACCAGCATTTGTTCGTAAAATCCGTCGCCCAGGCGCTTGTGTGTGGCGGCCGGATTGTGCTTTCCTTGTGACAGTAGGGTAGCAGCGCTTTGCCAGGTGCGATAGTCGGTAAAGCGCGGATCGGTCTCGATCAGATAGCTGCCATTGTTGGGCTGAACACGAAATAAGCTGTTAGCCGGTACCTGGGCGCTCGGCTGGACAGTACGGATAACCATAGGGGCATCGCCGTGCGTATCAAGCCCACCTTGCTCATTTTGGCCGCTCGTTGGTTCTTGACCGCTTATCACCGGATTCTGACCCGCTATCACCGGCCCCTGACCGCTTATCGCCGGATCCGGACCGCTTATCGCGACATCGATCTGGCCCAGTTCAGGAGCGCGCACACTGGGCACGGCCGACACTTCGACAATCTCGCTTGCTTTCAGCGCGTCATCTGCCTGGCTAAGCTGTTGCTGTTCGATCGCATAGCCACGCACGCCGCTGGCGGTATGCTGCTCGACCTTGGAGACGGGCAGCTCAATCGTGTGCACGATGTCGGCTGGCGTGTAAGCAATCCGTGCCTCCCAGTGGCGGTCATGCCGGCGTTTCAAGCCGCCACGCCATTCATTCCAAGTGTACTGGCTAGTGCCTACCTCGCGGGTGATATGCTGGCCAAACACAGCCTCATTTTTCAGGTTACCCAAATCGCCCTGTAAAGTGCCGCCGACGAAAATATGGCTTTTGTCATTGGTGAAGTTTTCACCGTGCAGCACAAGATTACCGCCCGAGCGAATGAGCGCCGGTGCGCTTTGTGTAACCCGGGTCTCGTATTCGGTGCGCGTTATATCGTACTGAGTCCAATTGCTGATTTCGGCGCCCGTGCCGTTGTGAAAATAACAGCCGGATTTGTGCCCTCCCGCCCAATGATAGTCGTTGATATCGTGTTTATTGGGATCACCGGCTGGCTGGAGCGCTATGCTCTGGGTGGGCCCGCTAACCTGCACCAGTTCAGTGGCAAAGTGTGCGTTGCGATTGAGCAGATGCTGGGTATTGAAACTTAGGCCGCCCAGCGATTCAATCGTGGCGCTGTCGTTGAGTACGTGAGCGGCACGATCCACGGCCTGGCCCTGCTCATTCAGCGCGCCGGCAATGTTTAGCGCCGTACTATCATGGCCAGCACTAAAGATCAGCGCCTGCTCGTGGTTGTTGACGACGTTTGCACCGATATCCAGCTGTGTCCTCGCAGCAATGACTGCGGCCCGGCCATGCTCCTGTCGATTGTCAATGGTGTTGGCCTGCAACGCAAGGTGATCACCGTAGAAACGCCCCGTGCCAACATTGTCTACGGCATCGGCCTCAACACGCGTCTGCACGCCATCGATTAGGCCACGGTTAGACAGCTTGCCATCGGTGGCCACCCACACGCGGTTGCCATTGATCCGGCCATCGACGGTGTTGTCGATCTGCGCGCCCCGAACTTCGAGCTCGCCTGCTTGAAAAACACCGCGGTTGGTCAGTTGTCCCCCCGTGCGGATGACGGCATGGCCGTTGGCAATCACTTCGTGATCGTTGTCAAAGTCTTGCTGCAGCGCCAAGTTTAAATCGCCGTTGGACAGCAAACGGCCCGCTCCGCTTAGCTTACTCGCACCGATATCCAGCCGGGCCCGTGCGGCGATGACCGCCGCCTGGCCATCCTCCTGTCGATTGTCAACGGTGTTGGCCTGCAGCGTAAGGTGATCACCGTAGAGGCGGCCCGTGCCGACATTGTCCACCGCACTGGCCCCAATGCGCGTCTGCACGCCGTCAATCAGGCCACGGTTAGACAGCTTGCCACCGGTGGCCACCCACACGCGGTTCCCGTTGATCCGGCCACCGACGGTGTTGTCGATCTGCGCGCCGTGTACTTCGAGTTCGCCTGCTTGAAGAACACCGCGGTTGGTCAGTTGTCCCTCCGTGCGGACGACGGCATGGCCGTTGGCCATCACTTCGTTCTCGTTGTCAAAGTCCTGCTGCAACGCCAAGTTTAAATCGCCGTCGGACAGCAAACGGCCCGCTCCGCTCAGCCTGCTTGCATCGATATCCAGCCGTGTCCGTGCGGCGATGACTGCAGCTTGGCCGTCCTCCTGTCGATTGTCAACGGTGTTGGCTTGCAGCGTAAGGTGATCACCGTAGAGGCGCCCCGTGCCGATATTGTCCACCACGCCGGCCTCGATGCGCGTCTGCGCGCCATCGATTAGACCATGGTTAGATAACTTGCCATCGGTGGCCACCCCCACGCGGTTTCCGTTGATCCGGCCACCGACGGTGTTGTCGATCTGCGCGCCCCGTACTTCAAGCTCGTCTGCCTCGAAAGTACCGCGGTTAACCAGCCGGCCCGGGGTGCGAATGACGGCATGGCCGTTGGCAGTCACTTCGTTCTCGTTGTCAAAGTCCTGCTGCAACGCTAAGTTCAGATTGCCCTTAGACAGTAAATGGCCTGCTCCGCGCAGACTCTCAGCCTCGACACGGAGGTCAGTGCCGGACAATAGCGTGCCAGCCGGGTTATACACATGATCGGCAAAAACCTGAATGCTACCGGCCGAGGAGACGTTGCCCTGCGTGTTGTCCAGCACGCTATCAGTGCCCGCGCCGGTGATCTCCACGCGGCGATTGGCGGTGATGGTCCCGGCATGGTTGTCGATATGCTTGGCCGTCAACGCAACGGCGTCGCCTCGCAAACCTAACGGCGTACCCGGGTCCGTGCTACGGGTGTCACGGTTATAAATCCGCTTAGCGTTCAGCGATAACTCGCCACTCGCGGCTATCAGGCCACCATCGTTATCAGTGACATCAGCCACGCCCATCTGCAGCGCCTGTCCAGCCTGTATCACGCCACCCCTATTGCGCAGACTGTCAGCCTTGAGCCCGACTTCGGCGCTGCCGCCAAACTGGCCTTGAGTATTGTTCAACGCACCAACGTGCGCGGTGAGTTGGCCTTGACTATGCACCACGCCGGCGCGATTGTGCAGTTCGCCACTATTTAAGTCCAACTCCCCGCCGCTAAAGATGCCGCCCGTTTTGCCGGAATCGATGTTACGCACCGTTTGACCGTGTGTTTGCACGCGCATCGCGCCGCACGATTGCACTAACCCGCCGGTGTTATCCAGTGCGCCACTGCTCACGTCGAGGCGACCGGCGGTGCTCATCAGTGTGCCGCCAGTGTTATTTAGTGTCGCCTGCCGAGTATCGAGTTTGACCTGACTGCCCCGGATCGCGCCGTCGGTATTGTCCAAACCTGTGCTGTCCAACGTCAGCTCGCCGGCGGCCTGGAGCGTGCCGCCCGCGTTATGGGTATGGCCTTGACTGTCCACCTTCAAGTGGCCTTCGGTTGCGCTCACCAAACCGTCTTCGCGATTATCCAGCGTGGTGGACGTGACGCGCAGTCCGTGGGCACCGATCAGCTTACCCCGGCGATTGTCCACTGTAGATGCGGTTACACTCAAATCACCGTCGGCGGCGAGCGTACCTTGCGCACGGTTGTCGAGCGTGCCGCCAACGCTCACGTTCAAGTTGGATTGACCTTTGGTTCTGATCATGCCACCCTGGTTACGTAAATCGCGCGCCTGCACCGTCGCGTTGCCGGCAGCAACAAGCTGGCCATTGATATTGTTGAGTTGATCAGCGATGTCAACCTGCGTGTCGTGTGTGCCGGCCGCGCTAATCCTACCTCGTTCGTTGGTCAGCTGTTGCGCCTGCAACGTCAACGCGCCATTACCGCGAATGGCGCCGTGGGTGTTGTCCAACACGTCGCGCACCTTCAACTCGAGCATGCCGGCGCCACTGCTGCGCAGCACGCCTTCGGCGGTAATCAGCGTGTCTGTGTCAACATGAATCTGCTTGGCTTGAGTCAAGCCGCCGCGCAAGTCAGCCCTATGACTTGTCAGGGTCAAAACGCCATCGCTTGTCAGCGTGCCACCGACGCCTTCAAACTGTGGCACCTCGATCTGCAAACGGCCACCGCCAGCGTGCTGCACGCGACCTTGTGCGTTCTTGAGCGTGCTGGCACGGATATGCAGCGCACCGTCGCTGACAATCTGCCCGCCTCGGCTATTATCAAGCTCATCCATCACCTCCAGACGATTATCGCCGCCGGCTACCACCAGCTGACCCGCGCGGTTATCGAACGATTGGGCGTTCAGCGTTAGCGGCCCGGCTAGTTGCATCTGCCCCTTCTCGTTTTGCAGTGCGCCGAGTTGGAGTTGATGGCTGCCTGTTACGTATAGTTCACCCAGACGGTTGACCAGATCGCCGTCCTTTACGTTTAAATCGCGCACGCCTAAATGCCCGCCCTCATTGTCCAGGCCCGCGCGGGCGGTCAGATCAATGGCACTTTTGGCCATGATGCGGCCGCCGTCGTTATCCAGTATGTGGGTAACGTTGAGCGCACCCGCCGCGAGCGGCGCGGCGTCGCTGTCACCCGAGATGTTTATGCCCGACGTGCCGTCATGCCCGGGCATCGTGGCGGCATCGGCATCCGCCCCAGCCTGTCCGATGCGGCCGTCCTCCCGGTTACGAACCTGCGCGGCATGTACAACCAGGTCCTGGGCGCCGGTTTGCTCAATGGTGCCACCTCGGTTTGTAACGGAATCCGCGTTTACTTCCAGGCGCATAGCATTCAAGGTGCCGCCCCGGTTGTCCAGATCTTTTGGGGTGTAGAGCACGAGTTCGCGTCCAGCGCTGATCGTACCGCTGTTGGCCACGCCACCGCCGACGTCCAAACGCGTATTGGTCCTAGCCTGCAGGGCGCCGCTGTTTTCCAAGCGGCCGTCGGCGGTCACCACCAGTTCGCCGGCTGATGCGCCGATTTGGCCAGCGTTGCGCATACCCACGCCGTGCTCGGTACCGAGCAGGACGATTTTCTGCGCGTACATGCCGCCGAGTTGGCTCACGTCCAGAGCGAAAGCCGGCACATTGCTGTCTGTGGTAATTGGATCCACCACGCTCTGGCTGGCACTGACCTGATTGACGCCGGTTGTCACGCGTAGCTGCTGAGCCCAGAGGCCAGCATTGATCTGGACGGAGCGCGCGATAATGTCGGTATAATCGGCGCGGCTCGCATCGAGCCCGCCGCCGGCAATGGTAACGGCGCCTTGCTGCACGCGGTAGCCGTCGAGGTTGCCGCCATTCATGATCGGGGCGCCGGTGGTCAGCGTGACGCGATTGGCATTGATGAAGCCACAGCCGTCGCAACTGATCCCCGCCGGATTGGCAACCACGACTTGCGCACGCTCGCCGGCCACTTCCATGTAGCCGCGCAACTGGCTTGGATGACTGGCGTTGATCTCATTGAGAATCACACGTGCGGTGCCGTTGACTAGCCACGGATTACCTTGCACCCAGCCGCCGAGCTGCGTCTGCGCGTGGGTACTAGCATTGTTGAGAATCACGCCCCGATGGTCGACGTCAAATTGCCTATAGGTATTGCGCGACACACCGCTTGCGCTGGGGGCTTGAATGTTGATCAATGGCACGCCATTGGCGGCGTTTAGCACGGTTGGCTGCTGGTCGCGAGGCGCGCCAGGATCAGCCACGATCTGCGCTTGTGCAAGATCAACGACCATTCCGAGCGACACCAGAATCGAAAAATCCAGTGCCCGCATCGTCGCCAGCAGGCTGCACGCCGAGCGGGCGGCCCGAACGCCGCGCTGCTTGCGTTGACTGGCGACATGCTCCGCCACGGCCATCTGTAAACCGCGAGCCCGATTGAAGATGACTCGATATAAATGTGAATTCATGACGGGTACTCAGGAAAGGTAGCAGTCCTAACGTCGATACCTAGTATGACCAGTTGACGTTAAAGCCGGCGTTGAAGCGACGGGTCTGAAAACCCGCCGGCTTGCTAAGCGGCGTACCGACAAAAACGTCCCAGAGCAGCCCCTTGGCCCCGCCGCGCAGGCCAATCACAGCACCGGCTAAGTGCTGCCCAATCAAGAAGTGGGCGGATGACCCGCCCACTTCTGCATAATCAGCACCCAAATAAAGCGTCTGACCGGTGCGATTCAGCGACCAGCTTAGGTCATTGCGCACCAGCCAGCCTCGGTCGCCGATCAAGGCGCTTTCGCCATCAAAACCGCGCACGGTATAGCGCCCGCCGATGGACAAGCGTTCCGGCAACGCGAGCGGCGTGCGGCTCCATTGTCCGCGCCATGCCGTGGTGTAGCGTAGTCGCTGTGCAGCAATGGTCAATGGGATGGTCAGTTGAGCGTCTGCAGTAATCAGCGATGGGCGCGACGTCCCCTCGCCAAAAAATTCCTCCGGCGCCGGCTGAGCCCCTAACATACCCGTACCTTTGCGATACGCCACGCCGCCCTCCAGCGTGGCGGAACCGATGAATTCGCGGTGACTTAAACCGATTTCCCAGCCCGCCGTGTGGCGGCGCTGTACCTCGATCTCGGTGTCATCGATGAAGCTGTGCGCATGGCGTAGCCACCCGCGCACATGAGCGTAGGTCTTGCGCACGGCATCGCGATAAAGCAGGCGCGAGAGGCGCACTTCAGTAAGATCGCCATCACCACCGTAGCGGTAGGTTTGGTAGGCGCCCACGACCGGCTGGTGATAATCATAGCCACTGGTGGTGAAACCCAGGAGCCAGTAACGATACGGCACCTCATAGTGAACGGTGTAGCCACGCGTGCCTTTGGGGCCGCTATGCCCGCCGCCAAGGTCGTGGTTGAAGCTGGCGTAAAACAGATCATTAAGCGTCCACCAGTTGTCGTACGAAACGGTCACGCTACCCTGGTACCGACCCGTGTACCGGCTGCCTGCATCGTCGATAGAGACGTTTAAACGCACCGGATGCGCCTGTGTCCACGCAATCACCAGGTCGCTTTCGCCAGGCTGGGCGTCGGGCCCTTCAGCCGGTGTGATTTGGATGTCAGCGTCGGCCGTCGGCACGCGCTTGAAGTTTTCCAGCGCCTGCTCGAGGTCACGCAGGTTGAGCAAATCGCCTGATGTAATCGGCACGGCGTTCCACCGCGTCGCGCGCGGACTGCTATCGTCGGTGAAACGGATCGCGCGGATCCTCCCCGGAATAAGCGTGAGCGCCAACGTGCCAGCCTTCAAATCCTGCGGGGCCGCCAGCACACGCGTGGTCACGTAGCCACGCGCGACAATCGCATTTTGCACCCGCTTCATCGTCAGGTTGATGCCTGCCGTGCCCAGGCAGCGGCCAATGGCCGGGTCGTCCGGTGGATTGGCCGCCGCTAACGCCCATTGGAAGTGCGTGGCCGTGTCGCCGTCGAGTGTTATGCGCTCGATGCGAAAACAGGGCGACTCTTGCGCGGGAAGACGCGCTTGCTCAGGCGCTAACGGGCGTGTCAACCGCACGTCCGGCGTGGCCTCACGCTGCTGCCGAAGTACGCGCTCGCGTTCCTGCTCGCGCAGCGGCTGCTGTTCGGCACCATCGAGCGGTAGCGCTTGCGCCAACATCATCGGCGCTAGACCCACGCAAAACCCTACCCCTTTTCCGCCCCACTGGCGATGACCAACCGCCTGCTTCCCCTTTTTCCTTATCATAATAATCACTTTTTGCCTAGCGCTAGCAGCTAAATAACGCATGCTAGGGCCAATCCTAGCAGAACTCGCGCGCTCCACACTCGAGCAGCCGCCGCAGTCCTCCGTTATAGGCTGGCCGCGAGCGTAAAGGCATGAAGAAGCGATCGGCCCGGCACCACCATGTTGATCGGGGTACATGCTGTTTCCAGCCGAAACACCGTAAGGACCCGGTGAAGGCCCCCCAGACGAAATTTCCATCGATTAGGCCGCGGCGAGCGACCAATGATGTGCCATTCACCGGTGAGTGGGTCATCCAGCCACGCTGCAGGCAGCGGACCAGCATTGGCAACAAGCAGTGAACCGCAGCTGGTTTGGTGCAGACTCCAATGCTTAAGAGTGATTCATCGGGCTTTACCCGACCTCGAAGGATGAAGCAAACCTCTAATGCCGCCAGATCCGCCACAGGATAGTATGCGTAGGCAGCGGTGGTCGAAGTCAGCTCATTATCGGATGCGCCGAACTCATTTGACAGTTGGACCCACAGCCAAACGCTGGAATTTCAGAACGACCCTGATTCTGGAGCAACCTCAGCCCCTTGGCCGCCTCGATGGTCTCGGCCAGCGAAGAGGTATCAGGAACCTTGTGTGCTAAGGCTGGTTAAAAGATCTCAGTTCATGGCGCTGGTGAACCACTCGCCGGACAGAATAGCGAACTGATTGATGGCTTGCCGCCAAGGGATAAGCGGCATCTACCCATTCTTTTCGATATTGCGCAAGGCTACATACATCAGCTTGTTGTCGGCTTCGTCGCTTGGGAAGCGACCGCGATTTTTCACGGCCTTACGCAACTACATGTGCATGCTTTCAATGGCGTTGGTAACTGGCATGATACGAACCGGTACCCCGCGTATTCCCGCCGCGAAGTTTTCGGCGTAGGTTACGACTATCCGAGACAGGAGCACCGGGTATCACCGGCTCCCATTGGCGTTGCCACCTCGCTGCGCGGGTATGTCAGGCGAGCCAGTTCGATCCATCCGCCAAGAACCCAGAAATAGCCGCGTCGCATCCTGCTAGCCGATGCCATCGTCATGACGCTCAGGTAACATGTTGATCGGACATCTTCTTGCCTCCAATCAAAGTTCAACCGCGCGCACGCGACTTGGCGCCACATCGGTGAAGCGCGGTACGTCAGCCATCACTTCAGGCACTTCCGGCGAACTAAACGCGGCCTTCACTGCTGCTTCGTCGCGGAAAATGCATTCGCAGATGGCGATGGTGCCGACCTGCCCTGCAGCAGGAAAAAACGCAGTAGCGCTAAGCAAGCCGTACTGTTGCCAAGCCTTCATCACCAGCGGTAGGTGATGGGTAACGTAATAGGTTCGGTCAAACCGGGTTTGCGGTGTGCCTTGATAGGTCACATACACGACCACCGGCGTGTTACTTGTGCTCATAGAAGTGCCTCTATCTACCGGATCTGATACCAGAAAATTATCAATAGCGAACGATGGGGCTGCGGCGAGCAGGACGAAAGTGCAGCATACAATTTGCATGAAGCGTTGAAACATGGCAGTGTTCCCTCAGTAAAAAGTGGGGCAATTCGATCTGTTATGGCTCGGAAGCCATCATTAATATACCAATCAATACCTATCTTACGGACGCTACCTCGCCTGCGCACAACCCGCCATTGGCAAGCACAAGCGACCACGCTACGTACGCGGACGGTCAGAGCTTTTTCGGTCCTGTTCGCTTCCGACCGAACACTAACGTAAGCAAGTGGCATTGCTTTGATTTATGTATCGATTGGTACATTAATGGGCACCTACGAGATTGTCAACGGTTTACGTATCTTTAGTATATTCACCATGGAGCAATTCTGGAGCTTGAGATGGCGACAATGGGACGCCCGCGAACCTTCAATCGAGAGCAAGCGGTCGAGGAAGCAATGCATCTTTTCTGGGAGAACGGCTACGAGTCGACGTCGTTGAGCCAATTAAAGGCCTGCATCGGCGGAGGCATCTCCGCGCCAAGCTTTTATGCAGCCTTCGGCTCTAAGGAGGCACTATTTCATGAATGCGTGCAGCGCTATCTGGCCACCTACGCTCGGGTGGTGGAGTGCCTGTGGGACACCGGTCTGTCCCCGCGCGATGCCATCGAAACGGCATTACGCCGTTCGGCCAAGATGCAGTGCGAGCGCGGGCATCCGAAGGGATGTATGGTCGGCTTAGGCGTACTGAGCGCCCCTTCCGAGAAGCACTCGGCAGTTACCGCACCGCTGACGCGTTCACGTGCACAGACCCGAGCCGGCATTGTTGCATGCATTGAGCGGGGCATCGCCAGCGGCGAACTGCGCGCCAATGTCAATGTCCGCGCCTTGTCTACGGTATTCGACAGTTTCCTGCTAGGGCTGTCCACCTTAGCTCGAGACGGCGTTCGCCACACCGTCATAGATGCCGCTATCACCCATGTCATGTCGGTTTGGGATGCATCGCGAGCAGTCACGGACAGTGAATCCCCATCAGCGGAACGCCGCTAAGCCAAGCAAGACTGGGCTGCCAAAGCTACGCTGATAGGATGCAGCTAAGGCCGCAAATAAGGCCGCGCAGAGGCGGCTACATGGTGCAGGGCCTGCGTTTGTCGGATGAAACTGGGCGCCAGTTCCGGTCACACGCTTGAACACGTCGGCGTGTCCGACCTTCAGCGGCGTGTCTGGCCATCAACGTTTTCGAACGCTGGCGCAGCGCGTCAAAGCGCCCGGCGTGCTGCGTTGGATCGGCGAGCGACCGTCCATTTCATTGAACAACGGGTTGACTGACCGCATGGCGCTAAGACCAATGAAACGTCCAATCTAATTTTTTAAGTGCGACGGCTGGCGGCGCTATGCGTTGTGTTGCTCCAAACCAAACCTATTATTGCTGCATCGCCAGCTTCAGTCCAAGCAGGACGAAGATGATGCCAATCATTTTTTTCTCCCAGCGGCGCAGCCAGTGTAAACGCGACATGATGCGGCCAAGCGAGCGTATCGAAAAGATTACAGCCGTCAAGTACAACATGCCTATGGCGACAAAGATCAGCCCGAGCACGACGAACTGCCAAAACGTCGCACCGCGCTCCGGCTGCGCAAACTGTGGCAGGAATGCAAGAAAGAACAACGCGACTTCTGGATTGAGCACCTCGATCAGCATCGCTTGAACAAAGGCCTTCCTAGGTGAAACCGCAGCCGGCTTCGGCGTGAGCGCATACCCAAGTGTCGGTTTCTCGAGCAACACCTGCACCCCAAGATAGAGTAGATACGCGGCGCCAGCCAACTTAACGATATTGAATGCCAGCGCTGAGGTCATCAGCAACGCGGATAAGCCCACTGCTGCACAAAGCGTGTGGATAAGATCTCCAGCCGCCACACCGAGCCCGGTGAATACGCCGATTGTGCGGCCGCCTTGTACTGTGCGCGTGAGCACCAGCAACACAGCTGGCCCGGGAATCAGCAACAGTCCGAGCACGACCACGACAAAGGTGCCCAAAGTCGAAAAGTCCAGCATCGAAAGCTCCTATCGCCGTTCATCGATCACCTCAAGCCACGTCCATGCTTGCCGCCATTAAGGCTGACACATGCGCAATATCAGCCCATAGCCATTCTCGTGAGCCTGAGCGCGATTGCTGCGCGTGTGTAGCATGCGATTTTCGCGCGGGCAACGTCTAGACAACCACAGCGTGTTTTGCAAGTCAGTGAATAATGCTTCGAAGCTCTCGCTTCGTTTGGCAACATGGAAGCATTCCCAGCGCGAGAAGGCCAGCACGAAATGATACAGCCAGTGATCGAATGGCGAGCCGGCGATCGTCACGCGTAGCCCAGCCATGTCGGTAAAATCCGACAGGTCTTGTGCACCACACTCGTGCTGCTGCGGGAAAACTTCTCTTGGTAGGCCGGAACTTGCCCGCCAGCACCGCACGCGTCGTTCCAGAGTGCAGTGTGTGCTGTCCGGATACCGCCTAGCATGTGCTGTATCTGGATACTGCCCGGGGGTGATCAGGCTGGAACTTGCGCAGGACCGTGATGTCTTTGCGCAATAGATGCTCGCCAATTCGTACAATTGACTCTGCCTGCAAATCGTGTTAAGTCGTCGGGCGCACTGGCGCTGGCATCCACAGCAGCAGACAACTTCAGTTGCGGCGGTATTGCACAGCAGGTGACGGACAAGCTGCCAATGTGCCCATGTTCGAACTGATTGAGCCAAGACACGGAAGTCGATGTGAAATGAACAGGGAAGCGCCGATAATGAGCGGACCAGCTATTGATCGAAGGCGTGTTGTGTGTACCGTGGTTGCCCATCACCAGATGCCCGTCCATTTCGACGGGCACGCTGGCGATCGTGCGCGCATTACGGCCTGCTGTCGCCAAACAGGTTCATGATCTGCTGGCGCTCTGCCGAATTCACATCAGGCGGCGGCGCCGGCGGTTGCATGCCACCTGGCCCCACCGTGCCAAACTGTGCGTTCGAATCGCTTGCGCCGGCCGGCGCGTTCGCGTCGAGCCCGATCGACGCGACAAAGCCGTTACCCGGCGTCTTATCCGCGTAGAACAGTTCGCCATCGATCATCGTCAACCCCTCGGGTACCGGCGCTTGGTACTGCGGCACGCCACGCAGCGCGCGCCCCATGTACTGGACCCAGATTGGCAGCGCCAGTTGCGCGCCAAATTCTCGACTGCCGAGCGATTTGGGCTGGTCGTAACCCATCCACGCGACCGCGACCAGGGTGTGCTGATAGCCGGCGAACCAGCCGTCCTTGGCGTCGTTGGTCGTCCCAGTCTTGCCAGCCAGGTCGCCGCGATGCAACGCGTTGGTTCCCGAGCCCGTGCCTACCGACGCGACCGAATGCAGCAGGCTGTTCATCACATACGCATTGCGCGGCGCAATCACCTGCGGTGCATCCTGGCCGGCCACCAGCGGCTGGGCCTGCAGCAGCGGCTCGCCGTGCGCATCGTCGACCTGCGCGATCAAATACGGATTGACCCGATAGCCACCGTTCGCGAAGATTGAATAGGCTGCCGCCGACTGCAACGGCGTCACCAGCCCCGCGCCCAGTGCCATCGGTAGGTAGGGTGGCGTTTTGTCAGGGTCGAAGCCGAACCGCTCGGTCACGTATTGCTGCGCGTACTGCGTGCCGATATACGACAGAATCCGGATCGATACCAGGTTCTTAGACTTCTGCAACGCCACGCGCATCGGCATCGGGCCCTCAGGTTGGTCATCGTCCTTCGGTTCCCACGCCTGCCCACCCGGTGTCGTCGGCGGAAAATACAACGGCGCGTCGTTAATGATGGTCGCCGGGCCCAACCCTTTTTCCAACGCGGCCGAATAAACGAACGGCTTAAAGCTCGAGCCCGGTTGCCGCCACGCCTGTGTGACGTGGTTGAATTTGTTCTTATTGAAATCGAAGCCGCCGACCAGCGCGCGGATCGCACCATTCTGCGGCACGACCGACACAAGCGCACCCTCGACCTGCGGCAGCTGCATAATCGAGGCCCGACCGTTCGCATCGCGCACGATGCGGATGACCGAGCCTGCTCGGATCCGCACTGCTGCCGACGCACGGGGCGACAGTGCGCCTGCGGCAAAGCGCAGCCCGTCGCCTCTGATCTGCACGACGGTGCCGTCGGACAACTGCGCATCGACCTGCCGCGGGCTCGCATCAATGACCACGGCGGCAAGCAAATCACCATTGTCCGGATGGTCAACGAGCACGTCCTCGATCGCCTGATCGCGCTTGCCCCCGGCGGGCGGCAGCTCGATGCCCGCCTCCGGTCCGCGATAGCCATGGCGGCGCTCGTAGTCGAGCACGCCTTTGCGTACCGCATCGTAGGCGGCGGCCTGATCCGCCGAGTCGATCGTCGTCGTGACCGTCAGCCCGCGCGTATAGGCTTCGTCACGATATTGCGCGTACATCGCCTGGCGCACCATTTCGGCGACGTATTCCGCGTGCACACTGTATTCGTTGCCCGCCGTGCGCACGTGCAAGTCTTCATGGATCGCTTGGTCGTATTGGTCTTGCGTAATGTAGCGCAGCTCGAGCATGCGTTTCAGGATGTATTCTTGCCGCACCTTCGCACGCCTGGGATTAACGATCGGGTTGTAGGCGGACGGCGCCTTCGGCAATCCCGCCAGCATGGCGGCCTGCGCTAGCGTGATGTCCTTCAGGTCCTTGCCAAAGTACACGCGGGCCGCCGCGGCAAATCCGTACGCGCGCTGACCGAGATAGATCTGATTCATGTACAACTCGAGAATCTGATCCTTAGACAGCGCCGCCTCAATCTTATAGGCGAGCAACATCTCGTAGATCTTGCGCGTATAGGTTTTTTCGCTGGACAGGAAGAAGTTGCGCGCTACCTGCATCGTAATTGTGCTCGCGCCCTGCGCACGCCCGCCGTGCACTAGGTCCGTGATGCCCGAGCGCAGGATACCGATGAAGTCCACACCACCGTGCTCGTAGAACCGATAGTCTTCGATCGCCAGCACGGCCTTCTTCATCATGTCGGGCGCGTCCTGGATTTGCACAAGGCTGCGGCGCTCCTCGCCGAATTCGCCGATCAACACGTGGTCGGCCGTGTAGACGCGCAATGGAACCTTAGGGCGATAGTCAATCAACACGTCCAGCGATGGCAGCTTTGGTCGCATCACAACCAGCGCGTAGCCCAGCACCAGTGCGCCGATCATTGCGGTGGCCGCCACCAGGCAGGCAAAGCCCAGCATAAACGAGGCAGCCCGCGAGCGCGACCCGCTCCGCTGGCGTGCCGCGGCACGCTGCCGCGTCGGTGGTGCACGACGCTCGCCGCGTTGAGGATCGGACGGATCGGGTCGTTTTACGGTAGGCATGTCAGGATAGCGCCGCGGTCTTGTCGACGCGCGTGATGTTACCGCCCCGTGCGGATTGCGGCGTCGCGACAAAACGCGCATTTTAATGCGTGCACGCGGCACTCTCCCCGACTTTTTTGTAAGCAATTGCTGATGCGCGCTACCGTGCCGCGTCGGCGCGGCGTTGTGTATGATCCTCACGTCAGACAGCGCGGCGGCGCAACGAATCCGCCATCAACCCGTCAAAGCGCAGGCATAGCTGCGCGCGCCGGCCAACGGCGCGACAAGTGCGGCCCTTGCAACCGCCCGCCCGGTCCTACTATTCGCGGCGGCCGATGCTCGGGCGCGGCCCAATCAACGGAGGAATTCATGTCACTACTGAACACCATCTCGCGTACGCTCAAGGGCCTGTTGAACGACGCAGCCGAATCGGTCCAGGATCCCGCGCGCGACGCGCGGCAGATCGTACGCGAACTCGACGACAGCATCGCGAAAGCGGAGAACTCGCTGATCGAGATCGAGGCGCAGGTCGCGATGCAGCGCAGCAAGCGCGACGTCGCCGATGACAAGGTGAAGAAGTACGAAGACGGAGCGAAACGCGCGCTGCAAGCCGGCGATGAGGCACTGGCTCGCGAAGCACTCAGTGCCCAGGCGAATGCGCAGGCCGAACGCGACGCGATTGCAAAGGAACTGGCGGCACTGGAGCCGTCGGTGGAACAGCTCAAGCAGCAAATCAACGAGATGCGCGAACGTCGCAACGACCTGAATGCGCGCTCGAACATCTTGCAAGCCAAGCAGCAGATTGCGCAAGCGAAGGACACGGCGGCCACCGCGCTAGGCGGCATCGGCGGGCAAAACCTTGCAGAGGACTTTCAGAAACTCGAGGACAAAGTCGCGCTGCAGAACGCGCGCTCCGACTCGCGGCTGAACTCGGCCGACGAGCGTAGCGGCAAAGCGCTGGATGACAAGCTGGCCGCGCTATCCAAGGGGCCCTCTGTGGACGATCGTCTCGAGGCGCTGAAGAAGCAGCTCAGTACGACTGCCCAGTCGTAAACCGCGTGCGCCGCGCTCCGGCGCACGCCTCTGTATGGGCCGATGCATGGCCCGATCAAACGATGAAGAAACTACTGGCGATCATCCTGGCCGGCGCCGCCATCGCAGCGTCGGCTGCAGCCTTTGCGGTGCCCAGCACACGCGAAGTCAACAACGCAATTGCACGAGGCAACTGGCAGCAGGCGCACAGCCAGCTCGTCGAAGTGTTGCGCGCGCATCCGAACAGCGCCCATGCACACTACCTGTACGGCCAGGTACTCGCCCAGGAAGGCCGAGTCCCGGACGCACTGGCCGAACTTCAGAAAGCGCGGGCGCTCGACCCTGAACTGCGCTTTGCCTCCAGCGCCGCGCAGTTCAACGCCATCGAGGCGCGCGTGCAGCAACAGGCCGAACATGCGGTGTCGCGCAGTAGGCCGTTGCCGTCTGCGCCCGCGATACTGCCCGGCACCGCCGGCACGGCGGTGGCGCCCATCGCGCCGCCTTTGCAGGCGTCACGCCACAGCCCGTCGATCGGCAGGTGGATCGGCTTTGTTATCGTGCTCGCGTTGGTCGTACTGCTGGTGCGACGTACCGTGTTGCGCGCACGTTCGAATGATGATAGTCGCGCGAAGGAGCAGCGTCGCGCGCAACTCAAGCATGCAACCGAACTGCTGAACGCGACGCGCTCGCTCAAGCTCGATGTGCGCCTCTCGACGGTGCCGGGACATGAAGCACTACTTGGCGAAGTCGACGCGATCGAAACCGCGTTGCGCGAGTTGACCGACAAACTTGCGAACCACGGTAGTCCGGTGCCAGACTACGCACTCGAGGATCTCAAACGTCGTCTGGACAGCGCCCGGGCCCGCACTGAAGGACGAGCCGAGCCGAATGCGGCCGCGGGCAACGCCGGCACCGGTACCGGTAAGTCGTCAAGCAGCGGGAACCCGTCCGTGTATGCCCAGGAAGCCGAACGGTTCGGCCATGCACAAGGCGGCGCGGCGCCGCCGACGCAACCGCAACCGCAACCGCAACCGACCGTGATCGTGCAGCACCCAGGCGGCGGTGGGAGTAGCATGGGCGGGCTGTTGACCGGCGTGCTGCTCGGTCAAATGCTCGGGGGCAGCCGCGAGCAGGTGATCGAGCGCGATGTGATCGTCGATGACGAGCGCCGGTGCGACCATCCGGGCACACAGCTTGACCCAGGATTCGATGTCGGCCGCGGCAACGACGATTGGGGCGACAACACGAGCGGTAACATCGACGTCGGCGACAACGACGACTCGAACTGGACCTAAACAGCCCACGCATTGCGCGCCGCCGATGGGACGTCTACTGCAACTGCAATCGCAACTACGGCTACGGCTACGGCTACGGCTACGGCTACGACTACGACTACGACTACGACTACGACTACGACTACGACTACGACTACGACTACGACTACGACTGCAGCATAGATTTGCCGGCGGACAATCGCCCGATGAAACGCTGCGCCGCATCCAGCAACGCATCGCGGCTCGCCGGCGCATTGATATCGTCTTGCGATAATTCCTCGGTGGTCATCACGCGTAGGATCGTTCGAATGCGGCGGCCAGCCTGACGGCAACGTCGTCGGCCCGTTCCGGCAGCACGTTGGTAAAACTCATCAACAGCGCCTCACGTCGCCGCTGATGCAAATACCACGGCGACAGCGCATCGGGCGCGAGGCCGCTGCGCACCGCTGCCCGGGCCAGCAATACGTCGTTCGCCAACGAGCCGTCGCGTGGCGCGGAAGACTCACGCAGCCAGCCAATCAGATGCATGCCGCCAACGCTGGGCGAAATATCCAATACGCCGCCGACGCGACGGTGCAACGCCGCGGCAAGTGCGTCGCGCCGCGCCGCATACGCGGCACGCATCCGGCGGATGTGCCGGCTGAAATGTCCGGCTTCGATAAAGGCCGCGATGCTTTCCTGCAGCGTCAGGGCCGGGGGCGGCGCTAGCAACGCGGCCACCTTGGCCAAGTGCCCGGCGAGCGCAGGCGGCGCGACGATATAGCCGAGCCGCAGGCCGGGCGCGAGCGCCTTGCTGAAGGAGCCGACGTAGAGCACCCGCTCGCCGCCATCCAGGCTTGCCAGCGCGGGCAACGGCCGGCTTGAGTAGCGGAATTCCCCATCATAGTCGTCCTCGACGACCCACGCGTTGGCGCGCGCCGCCCAGTCCAGCAACGCAAGCCGCCGCGGCAATGACAGCGATACCCCCAGCGGCGCTTGGTGCGAAGGCGTGACCAGCGCCATGTAGGCCCGTGGTGCCTTCGCCACGCCAGCATCGACATCCAGTCCTTCGTCGTCCACCGGCACGCCAACCAATTGCGCGCCGGTCAGCTTCAACGCGTCGCGTGCCCGCCAGTAGCCAGGATCCTCGAACCAGATCAGGCGCGACGCCGTCGCCGGCAATAACGCCGTCATCAACAGTCCAAGTGCGCCATGATACCCGTTCGTAATAATGATCCTGGCAGGGTCGCAGTCTATTCCGCGTGCTATCGCAAGATGGCCGGCAATCGCATAACGTAAGCGGAACTGACCTTGCGCATCACCGTAACTGAACGCCTCCGTGGCCAACGCGCGCCCTTCGTGACTAGCCACCCGGGCCCACAGCTTGCGCGGGAACAAGTCCAATGCAGGCAGTCCCATTTGCAATGGCGCCACGGCTATCGCGGCACTCACCGGTGCACTATTGGCCGACGGTGCAGGTGCAAGCTTCGCCGGTCCATGCTGTGGTGAGAGTCGTGCGTTGACCCGGGTGCCAGCTGCGCCGCGCGTCTCGATGAATCCTTCCGCCGCGAGCAACTCGTAGGCGAGTTCAACCGTGCCACGGGCGGTATTGAGTTGTGTAGCGAGCGCGCGCGTGGATGGCAGCCGCATGCCGGGGGGCAACCGACCGTCCAGAATACCCTCGCGAAGCCGGGTGACCAGTTGCCGATACATTGGCTCACCACGCCGGCGATCTAGCGCTAGCGTGCAGGCCCAATCGGCCGCCGGCATCGTGCTGGGCCGGCCTTCGCGCGCCACGGCCCGCTTGCCGCCGTGCTCCGCTGTCATCGCCCTGCTCCAGCTTGCATCATGGCCTAATCATTTAAACCGTTTTTGGCCTTTTACGATAACCCATTCGCCGCCTACGATAAAGGCTCATAGTCCATTGACGCGAAAGGAAACCATGATGAGCCAACCCCGCCTGCCTTACCGTGAACTGTCCAAGGATGCCTATCTTGCATTGGCGTCAGTCAACGCCGCGCTGGGACGCTCCACGCTCGGCCAGAAGTTGTGTGACCTTGTGTTCCTACGTGTATCACAAATCAACGGATGCGCGTTTTGCGTCGACATGCATTCACACGACCTGGTTCAGCAAGGCGAAGACGTGCAGCGCCTGCTCAGCGTGCCGACCTGGCGCGAGACCAAGCTGTTCGATGCGCGGGAGAGCGCCGCGCTGAACTGGGCCGAGCGCCTGACCACACTACCTGGCGGTCATCCAGCCGATGCCGATTTTGAGGCACTGAAGGCTCACTTCAGCGACACGGAGATTGCCGACCTGACTTTCGCGGTCGCGGTGATCAATGCCTGGAACCGACTCGGCGTCGGCATGCAACTGCCGGTTACACGCCGTACCGATAGCGCCGCTTGAGCCGCTGGGCCGGAAACCCCATTCACGAGAGCGCAAAAATAGCTGCTTGCTCGCAGCGTCAAGCGGTGGGCGTGGACAACGCGTCATCGCTGCCCTTGGCTATCGCGATCTGTTCGATCAGGCCTTCGAGCAGTGTGAAGTTGACTGGCTTGGTCAGATGCGACATAAAGCCGGCCTCCAGACAGCGGCGCACGTCATCATCCGAGCCATAGCCGGTCAGCGCCACCGCCGGCACGCGTGCGCCAGTCTCCATGCCCCGCAACGCCGTGATCAGGTCCAGCCCCGTACCATCGGGCAAGCCAATATCGCTGACCACGAGATCGAAGCGCCGCTGTCGTGCAGCCTGCAGCGCCGAGGCCACGGTCCCGGTCGCGATCACGTTGTGGCCAAAGCCCTCGATGAGCTGAGCCATCACGTCGGCTGTGTCCTGGTGGTCCTCGACCAGCAGGATGTCCAGCGTGGCACGCTGCGGCGCCGCCGCGATCGTGCCGCGCTCCATCACCGGCCCGGGTGCCTCGACACTAGGCAGCACGATTGTAAAGGTGGCGCCGCGCCCTAATCCCTCACTGGCGGCGTGCACCGTCCCGCCATGCACGTCGGTCAGCGCCTTGGTGATTGCCAGGCCCAGGCCCAGGCCACCGTACTGCTGGGTGGTGCGCCGTCCCCCCTGCTCGAATGCGTTGAAGAGTCGCCCCAGTTGCTCTGGCGCGATGCCGATACCGCTATCCTGCACGTCAATCCGGATCTGTGGTGCACCCGCTTCGGATGGCGCCTCGGCATCGCGCGTGCGCAGCACGATGCGGCCACGCTCGGGCGTAAACTTGGCTGCGTTCTTGATCAAGTTCCACAACATCTGTTGCAACCGCGCACGGTCACCACGCACGAAGCGATGCTGTGCAGCGCAATCCAGTTCCACACGCAATTGCTTGACCTGGATGTCGCTGCGAAAAATCTCCAGCACCGCATCGATGAGTTCATGCACGTCCACCGTCTCCAACGCCAGCAGCAGCTTACCGTTGGCCACCCGCGTCAAATCCAGTAAATCGTCGATCAGGCGGGCCTCCAACTCGATGTTGCGTCGAATGATCTTCATGGCAGAGCGCACCGGATCGGGAACGTCACGAGCGCGCTCGAGCATTCGCGCACTGGCCAACACCGGCGTAAGTGGCGTGCGCAATTCGTGCGACAACATCGCGAGAAAACGGTCCTTCGCACGATTGGCCTCTTCGGCCGCCTGCCGCGCCGCCTGCTCGGACTGGAGCAGCCGCTCGCGCTCGTCGCTCGCCTCGCGCTGATCTTGAATGTCCGTACACGTGCCGAACCACTTCACAATGCGCCCGTCTGCTTCGTGCAATGCCGTGCCTCGCACACAAAACCAGCGATACACGCCGTCATGACGCCGCAGCCTTACCTCACGGATGAAGCTGTCCGTGCCCCGCCCGATGGTCTGTCGCCATGCATCACGCAGTGCGGGAAGATCATCGACATGTACCGCGTCGAACCACCCGGCACCGAGTCCCGCGCTAGCCGGCATTCCGGTGTAATCCGACCATTGCCTGGACAGAAAATCGCATTCGCCGCTCGGCGTGCAAGTCCAGACCAGATGCGGCAGCGCTTCAGCAATGGTCCGATAGTGCCGCTCGCGATCGCGCGTGCGCTCAGACTCCGCCACAACACGCCGCATCCGCGCTTCGTTCAACGCACGTTCGACGGCCTCGGGCAGGTAATCGAGGTAATCGGCCGCTTTCGGCACCACATCGGACACACCGGCACGCAACGCCTCAATGATCCGCGACTCGTCCGAAAAGCCTGTCGCCAGGATGGCCGGCAGTTTGATCCCGCGCGCAACCAGTCCGCGGAAAAAATCCAGTCCGGTTTGTGGCGTACCGAGCCGGTAGTCGAGCACGAGCAGATCGGGCAACGGCTCGCCAATGCAATCAAGCGCCTGCTGCACCGTCGAACATGCGCTGACACGATAGCCGGCCCGCCGCAACGCACGCGCCGCAAGCAGTAGGATGCCCTCGTCATCGTCGAGCACCAGCACGTGAGCATCGCTGGACATGATCACTCCGGGACGCGGTCAGCGTGCGCTCGGCCGCACGCTGCACGGCAGCTTCACGACCTGAAGGAAGAAGCCCAACCGCCTGACCGCTTCGATGAATGCATCGTATTCGACCGGCTTGGTGATATAGACATTGCAGCCGAGTTCGTAGCACCGCTCGATTTCGCGCGGATCGTCGGTGGTCGTGAGCACGATGACCGGCAGCGACGCAGTTTGCGGCGATTCCTTCAGACGACGCAGCACCTCGACCCCGTCCACGCGCGGCATTTTCAAATCCAGCAGCACCACGCAGTTGCGCAGATCGCCGAGCGGCGCGGGCCCGAAGAAATAGTCCAGCGCCTGGTGACCGTCGGATAGCCGCTTGAAGCCATTGGTCAGGCCTGCGCGACGCAGGTTGCGCTCGACCAGCGTCGCATGGCCATCGTCGTCCTCGATTAGGATGATGCTAACCGTCTCCCCAATTGTCATGATTTTTCCCAAGAAGTATTGTATGCACCGGCATACGGGCCGGAACCGGCGTCCTCGACCCGGTGCGCGGTCAGTACATGGAGAGCGGCCATGCCCGCATCGCGCTGTGCCCAGTAAGGCAAACGTTTGCCACGCTCCTGATTTTTTACCTCCAGTGCGTGGCCGATCGCGACACCTCCCGGGTATGCTATGCCCATCGGCGCGTGCGCGGGTAACGCGACGTAAAACGTCGATCCCGCGCCTTCGGCCGACTCGACCCAGACACGTCCACGATGTCGCTCCACCATCCGCTTGACCAGCGCAAGCCCGACCCCATCGCCAGGACCCGCATCCGTATGCAGCCGCTGGAACGCACTGAATACCTTCGGCAACGACGCCGCCGGAATGCCGCGCCCGTTGTCCCTTACATAATAGACACGATGGCGCTCGCCCGTGCCGGTCAGCCGCGTCGTTGCGATGCGACCGTCCGCCCCAGGTTGTGCGACGTGTGTCGTGGGCGCGTCGGCCTGTGGCGAGTCGCCATCACTGCCCGGATTGATCCAACCCACCTCGATCACGCCGCAGCGGGACGGATCCAGGTAGGCAAATGCATTACCGACCAACTGGCCAAAAATCTGCTCGATCGCGCTAGCATCGCCCCATGCCGACGGCAACGGCTGAATCAGCAGGCGTGCGCCGTTCGCCGACGTTTGGTCCTTCAGCGCCCCGATCACCCGCTGCAATACGGCGTTCACGTCCACCAGCGCCCACTGGTACTCGATCCGGCCCGCGCGCGACAACCGCAGTAATGCTTCAATGATGCCGCCCGCGCGCGTGACCGCGTTTTGCAGAAAACCAATCGACTCCTGGATCTCGCCGTCGACGATGCGCTGCAGCCGTTCACGCTCGGCCACGGGCAGATCCAGCTCGCCAATCGTTTCGCGCAATTCGCTGGCCGAGACCTTCAACTCGCGCGAGAACCCTTGCAGGTTCACCAACGGTGAGCGCAGATCGTGCGACACACTGTAAATAAACATCTCATTGTCTTGCGTCTGTTGACGCAATTCCTCATTGACCTGCGCAAGCTCACCGGTACGTCGTTGCAGGTCGGCCTTCAGCAGTGCATGCTCGCGTTCCGCCCGCACCAGCTTGCGGCTCGTATCATGCAGCACCTCGTCAAGCTCCGCGATTTCATCGCGGCCGCCCAATGGGGCGCCCAGAGGCTCGCCCGTGCCTAGGCGCAGCGCGTTCGTCGTCAAAACCTCGATCCGCTGGCCGATGTGTCGCGCAAACGCAAGCGCTGTGATCACCGCGATTAGCAGCGACGCACTCACCGCAAACCAGAGCATGAACTGTTGCGTCTTCAGCGAGCCTTGCAACTGTGCATTACGATCCGCCTGCAGCTTGTTCTCTGCATCGACGAAGTCGCTCAACTCGCTGCGAAATTCATTGATCTCGCGCGGCATTTCCTCACCGCGGTATGTCTCGATGACGCGCTGGCGCTCACCCTCGCGTAATTGCTCGGCCACGCGCTGCGTTAGCATGCGATACCGGTCGATCGTCTCGCGCATACGCGCAGTGCGACCCGTTTGCTCGGGATTGTCGGCTACTGTCGCTTCAAGTGCATTAAGCCGGTCGGCCAGCTCGATCCATGTCGCGCGCTTGTCCGCGAACGACGGGTCACCGACGATAATTCCCGCCCGCAATTGCGACGCCTGGCGCAGCAACGGACCAAGCAGCGCCTCGGCCTGATTGATCACCTTTTTAGATTGCAACGCCCATCGTTCGGCGTCGGCCACTTGCCGTTCCACGCCGAACAACGCGACCAACAGCGCCAGCTCGCACACTATCGGCACCGCGACGAGCAATAGTCCCTTGGTAAAGAGCCTCATGTGCCAACCGGCATCCGCTCGAACGTCAATGCATGTCCCCTTATCGAACGCCGGCGTCACGTTACGGGTCCAGTGCCGGCCAGCAAACGATTATCGGCCTTGCACGCCGATATTTCAATCGCGAAGCAGGCTCGCGGCGACGTGATCCAGATTCATTTTTTCGAATCGGCCAATATGCTATAAAGATCGGAACGCCTGCACGACGACGGCTGCTGCGTTTGCCGAGGCCGCCGTCTTTTCATTCCATCCGAGCCGTTTCGAGGCGAATACCATGTCCACTTCAAAAAAGCACAGACGCGCCTGCAGCGACGAGTCCTTTTTGGCCCAACTCGCTGGCTGCGAGCCGTTCGCGCAGCTCGACACCAAGATCGCGCGCGCCCGCGCCCAGGACGAACCCGTACTGTATGCGCATGCGCTGCCGGGCTTGGACGTGCTGATCTGCACGGTGCGCGGCGCGCAGCCGCCCTACCCGCGTGCGGCTGAGCTGCGCCGGCGCTGCATCGAATCGGTAGCCCATGCGTTGGAGCAGCCGCTGGACGGGCTCGAGTGCGGCGGCTATTGGTATGAGGCCAACGGCGTCGGCTTCCTGGTGTTCGCCAGCCGGGTGCGCACCGCGATCCTGCCTCAATTCTGCTCGATCGCAAACCGGCGCTCACACGGCGCCGAACGTGACACGCGACGCCCGCTGCGCACACGGCAAACATAATCCACAGCGTGCCGCCGGGCAGCCGCATGTCGTTCATCGGTGCGTTCGCGCCGTCAGGCGGCTTCGCGCAACTGGCCGGACACCTCGGCCTCGGTCAAGTGGGGCGCGAACATCTCGATCAACCGGTATGCATAGGCGCGTAAGAACGCGCCCTTGCGCAGTCCGACGCGGGTCGTGCTCGGCTCGAACAAGTGCTGTGTGTCCAGTGCCACCAACTCACTGTCTCGCTTCGGATCGTACGCCATCGCAGCGACAATGCCTACGCCCAGTCCCAATTCGACATACGTCTTAATCACGTCCGCGTCGATCGCCGTCAGCACCACGTCCGGTGCAACACCGGCCCGCACGAACGCCTGATCCACGTGCGAGCGTCCCGTGAAATCCTGGTCGTACGTGATGATCGGGTAGTCGGCAATATCCTCCAGCGTCACTGCGGGCCGGGTCGCGAGCGGATGCTCGCTTCGCACCACGACGGTGTGGTGCCATGAGTAGCCTGGGAACGTCACGATCTCGCCGTAGCGGTCCAGGCCCTCGGTCGCGATGCCGATATCCGCGTCGCCGTTGATCACCATCTGCGCGATCTGGTGCGGGCTACCCTGGCGCAGCGCGAGATGGACCTTCGGATACATCGCCTTAAAACGATGCACAACCTTGGGCAGTGAGTAGCGCGCTTGCGTGTGCGTGGTGGCGACCACCAGATGGCCGGTGTCCTGATCGGCATACTGCCGCGCGACGCGGCGCAGGTTTTCCGCATCGAGCAACATGCGCTCAATCAGCGTGTGCACGGCCTTGCCGGGCTCCGTCAAGCCAGTGAGCCGCTTGCCCCGGCGGATGAAGATATCGACACCAAGCTCGTCCTCGAGATCCTTGATTTGCTTGGATACCCCCGATTGCGACGTGTACAGCACATTCGCCACTTCGGTCAGATTCATGTTTTGGCGCACGGCCTCGCGCACGAAGCGCAGTTGTTGGAAGTTCATTTTGTTTTCTCAATTTCTCATCGTTGCGCGGGAAACACCCGCACGGCGCGCGGCACTGCGGTCACGCCGTCGCCGACGTCCAGCCCCAGCGCGCGCCATGCGTCACGATCGAGTTCCGCTTCCAGCGTCTGGCCAGCCTGAGCCTGAAGCTCGACGCGCACCGAGCCGCCCAGCGGCACGATCCGCCGCACGTCCACGCGGATACCGTCCTGCGCGGTGCCCGCCTGCGGCAACAGTCGTAGATCGTGCGGCCGCACGAAGGCGAGCGCTGGTCCGCTGAAGTCACCCCGCGCGGCGATCCGTACGCCTTCGCCGTGCGTCACGAAGCCCTGTTCGCTCAGCGTGCCGGACAGCCGATTCGCCGCGCCGAGAAATTCATAGACGAACGCACTGCCCGGATGATCATAGACGTCCTGCGGGCTACCGATCTGCTCGACACGGCCGTGATTGAGCACCACGATCCGGTCTGCCACCTCCAGTGCCTCCTCTTGGTCGTGCGTGACAAAGATGGTCGAGATATGCAAGTCGTCATGCAGACGCCGCAACCAACTGCGTAGCTCCTTACGCACCTTGGCATCGAGCGCGCCGAACGGCTCGTCGAGCAACAATACCTTGGGCTCGACCGCAAGCGCACGCGCCAGCGCAATGCGTTGGCGCTGTCCGCCCGACAGCTCAGATGGATAGCGTTGCGCAAGCCAATCCAGTTGTACAAGCTTGAGCAGCTCGTAGACCTTTTCCCGGATTTGCGCCTCTGAGGGTCGTTCGCGACGCGGCTTCACACGCAGCCCGAACGCGACGTTCTCGAACACCGTCATATGACGGAACAGCGCATAGTGCTGGAACACGAAACCGACCTGACGCTCGCGCGCGCCGACGTCGTTCACGTCCTGCCCGTACAGCACGACCTGACCCGCGTCCGCATACTCCAAACCTGCAATCACGCGCAGCAGCGTGGTCTTGCCGCAGCCGGACGGCCCGAGTAGCGCGACCAGTTCGCCGGACGGGAATTCCAGCGACACGTTGTCGAGCGCGGCGAAATCGCCAAAGTGCTTTTGCAAGTTGCGAACGATAATGCCCATATCAATTTCTGCCTAGATGACTAGCTGGCTGCCGGCTCGCTCGACGTCTGGGTGAGCCGTCGTTGCGCGATCAACTTCAGCGCGAGCGTCACCAGCGCAAGCAACGCCAGTAGCGACGCGACCGCGAACGCGGCGACGAAGTTGTATTCGTTGTAGAGAATTTCCACATGCAGGGGCATCGTGTTGGTCTGCCCGCGAATGTGGCCAGAAACCACCGAGACGGCACCAAACTCACCCATGGCGCGGGCGTTGCACAAGATCACACCATACAATAGGCCCCACTTGACGTTGGGCAACGTCACGCGCCGAAAGATCTGCCAGCCGGAGGCCCCCAGCACGCGGGCCGCTTCCTCCTCGTCGGCGCCCTGCGCCTGCATCAGCGGGATCAACTCGCGCGCAACAAACGGAAACGTGACGAACACCGTCGCCAGCACGATGCCCGGCACCGCGAAGATGATCTGCACGTTGCGATCCTGTAGCCACGGGCCGAACCAACCTTGCGCGCCGAACATCAACACGTAGATTAGCCCGGAGATCACCGGCGATACCGAAAATGGCAAGTCGATCAGCGTGGTCAGCAGACTCTTGCCGCGGAACTCGAACTTTGCAATTGCCCATGACGCGCACAAGCCGAATACGACGTTCAGCGGCACGGCAATTACCGCCGTGATCAATGTTAGCTTGATTGCCGACAGCGCATCCGGGTCGGTCAGGGCGCTCAGATAGGCCCCCACGCCCTTGGCTAGCGCCTGATAGAACACCGCGACCAGCGGCAGCACTAGGAACAGGCCGAGAAAAAGCAGCGCGATCGCAGTCAGCGCCCAACGTACCGCACGTAGCTCGGTCGTCGCGCCCACGCGCGGTGCCCGCCTCGACTGCACGCTAGTGCCGATCGCGACCGCCGATTGAGTGGCTTGCTGGCTCATTGCGCCCCTCCAGCCACGACCACGGACGGTGCAACGCCAGACGGCATCGCGCGGCGCGTACTGGATGTGCGCCGCTGCAGCACCCATTGCAGCGTGTTGATCGCCAATAGCAGCAGGAACGATACGAGCAACATCACGACTGCCAGTGCCGTCGCACCCGCATAGTCGTACTGTTCCAGCTTCGTGATGATCAACAATGATGTGATTTCAGACTTCATTGGCACATTGCCCGCAATGAAAATCACCGAGCCATATTCGCCAAGTGCGCGCGCAAACGCGAGCGCAAAACCCGTCAGCAACGCGGGCAGCAACGAAGGCAGGACCACACGGCGAAAGGCCAGCCAGCGCGTCGCACCGAGGCAGGCAGCGGCCTTCTCCTGCTCTCGCTCGAAGTCCTCCAGCACCGGCTGCACGGTGCGTACCACGAACGGCATGCCAATGAAAGTCAGCGCGACCAGCATCCCGAGCGGCGTGAACGCCACCTTGATGTCGAGCGGGGCGAGCAGCGAGCCCACCCAGCCGTTACCCGAATAGACGGCGGCCAGCGCAATGCCAGCGACCGCAGTGGGCAAAGCGAACGGCAAATCGACCACCGCATCGACGAGCCGCTTGAACGGAAACTCGTACCGCACCAGCACCCATGCTACGAGAAGGCCGAACACTGCATTGAGCAGCGCGGCGCCCAGCGACGCGCAGAACGTAAGCCGGTACGAGGCCAGCACGCGCGGCGATGCGACGGCACGTGCAAACTCGGGCCACGTCAATGTCGCCGTCTTCAAGAAGGTCGCGGCGAGCGGAATCAGCACCACTAGGCCCAAATACGCCACCGTGATACCGAGCGTGACACCGAACCCGGGCAACGCACTGGGCTTGCGAAAAGAAAAACGACTCATGCCTGCTACTCGCCTCCAAGCACCACTCGTGCCGGGCCCAGAGGAACCGGGCTCAGCGCACGCTGGCAGCCATCTCAGGCCGCGGGCCGCCGCCTGGCGGCCGTCGTCGGTTTACTGTGGCTGATAAATCGAATCGAATACTCCACCGTCAGCAAAATGCACTTTTTGAGCATTCGCCCATCCGCCGAATGTATCGTCGACCGTATACAGCTTGAGCTTTGGGAACGGCCGGGTCAGCGCCTCGGGCACCTTACTCGAGCGCGGCCGATAGAAGTGCTTCGCCGCAATCTGCTGGCCCTGCTCGGTGTACAGGAAGTTCAGGTAAGCTTGCGCGAGCTTGCGCGTGCCGTGTCGGTCCACCACCTTATCGACCAACGCGACCGGCGGTTCAGCCAGGATGCTGACCGATGGCACCACGATCTCAAATGTATCGGGCCCGAATTCCTTGAGCGATAGAAATGCCTCGTTTTCCCAGGCGAGCAGCACGTCGCCGATGCCGCGCTGCACGAAGCTGGTGGTCGCTCCCCGCGCGCCGGAATCGAGCACTCCGACATTCTTGTACAGCTTTGCGACAAACTCGCGCGCCTTTTGCTCATTACCGCCCGGCTGGTGCAACGCGTACGCCCATGCAGCCAAGTAGTTCCAACGTGCGCCACCGGAGGTCTTCGGGTTCGGTGTAATAATGGACACGCCCGGCTTGACCAGATCGTCCCAGTCCTTAATACGTTTCGGATTGCCTTTGCGCACGACGAACACGATCGTCGACGTGTACGGCGACGCATTGTCCGGCAAGCGTTTTTGCCAATCCGCATCCATCAGTCCCTTCTTGGCGATCGCGTCGATATCGTAGGCCAGCGCCAACGTGACGACGTCCGCCTGCAAGCCATCGATGACCGAGCGCGCCTGCGCGCCTGAGCCGCCGTGCGACTGCTTGAACAAAACGCTCTCACCGGTCTTGGCCTTCCATTCCTTTGCGAACGCCTGATTCACATCCTGGTACAGCTCCCGCGTCGGGTCGTACGATACATTGAGTAGTGTGCTGCCCGCGACGGACGTGCCGCTGACCACGACGCCGCCCGTCAGCACCCATGCCGCGGCCAGGCGCCGCCACGCCGATGCGCTGTCGCACTGCCGCGCCCGCCCCGTTACCTGTTCACTCATTGGTATGCCCGTGGATGTCGTGAGGGACCGGCCAAGTCTAACGAACGCATTTCATTATCAAAAATAATCGTTCCTTATGCTTTTATATTCAAAAGTCGTAAGCCACGGAGCGACACGCCCTTCTATTCCTGAGCGGGGAACGGCGACTTCAAATAGCACTTGAAATACCGTTGATACTGTATAAAAATACAGGTGTCTGTTCATCCATACAGTAACCATGACTAAACTCACCGTCCGTCAGCAGCAGGTCTACGACTTGATCCGCCGCGCGATCGAGCGCACCGGCTTTCCGCCGACGCGCGCCGAGATTGCTGCAGAACTCGGCTTCAGCTCGGCCAATTCGGCCGAAGAGCACTTACGCGCGCTGGCGCGCAAAGGGGTGATCGAACTGGCGGCGGGTGCGTCACGCGGGATCCGGTTGCTGTCGACGGACGACGGACCGCGCCACTACACGCTACCGCATCCGGCGCTCATGCAGTTGTCGCTGCCGCTAGTCGGTCGCGTCGCGGCCGGCAGTCCGATCCTGGCTCAGGAGCATATCGCGCAGCGTTACGCGTGCGACCCAGCGTTGTTTGCGAGCCGGCCCGACTATCTTCTGAAAGTGCGCGGGATGTCGATGCGCGATGCGGGAATCTTCGACGGAGACCTGCTGGCCGTACAGAAACAGCACGACGCGAAAGAAGGCCAGATCGTGGTGGCGCGGCTGGGCGACGATGTAACGGTCAAGCGCTTCCATCGACTGGCGAATGGTATCGAACTGATCGCGGAAAATCCGGATTACGAGAACATCGTCGTAAGCCCAGGACAGGAAGATTTCGAACTGGAAGGCGTTGCGGTCGGCTTGATCCGTCCCAACGCATTCTAAATACCGACACAGAGAAACCGATGAAACGACTTGCCCACCTGTTTCCATTACGCGCGTTCGGGCGCCTGCGTTATCTGCGAGGCCTCGTGCCATGTGGTGCATCGTCGCGCCCCGCCACTTTGTTCGGTCCGGTGATGGGCGACGCGACGCCGGCACAGCACCCGACCGCACTGGTGGACAACGACGTGGCACACGTCATGCAGACACACATAATATTGCCATCCGGGTTGCCAGCTTTCGCGCGCTCGCCGCTGCGCCACGGCGTGCCTCAGGCCGAACCGACCCGTCGTCGCCCATTGCGGAAGGACGATCCGGTGCGCGTCTACCGCAGTGCGTCACGTGTGGTGCTCGTGGGCCATATCGATGCGGTTTGCAGTATGATCGACCAGTATATCGCGGCAGAAGAGACTGGGGTTGCCCCCAGCTTGCTGGATTAATTTGCTCCCGCTACAACTGCGCATATGACATCGGCCTCATTCAAGCGTCTTTTCGCCGCAGGGGTGGCACTAGCTAGCGTGCTGGCAGGCGTGCTCAGTTACGCGTCGCCTTATATCGTCCTGAGCCGCCTGGAGCATGCAGCCGATGCACGCGACGCCGAGGCGGTCAATCGATACGTCGACTACCCTGCATTGCGTACCAGTCTGAAACAGGAACTCAATGCACAAATCGCGCGCGCGGTCGGCACGCATGCGGATGATTCGCCGCTGGCGCAGGCAGTCGCGAGTGTCGGCACGATGGTCGGCTCCGCATTGATCGCACCTATTGTCGAGATTTATGCGACGCCAGACGGCGTAGCTGCGTTGCTAGCCGGCATGCCCCCGCACGATGTGGCGAGCGACACGGCACCACCGGGCCCGGTGCGGGCTCCGCAAGCCGATGCGACACGCGGCGCAGCCGTTTCGGGCGCCTCGGCTTCAACCGGTTCCAGTACGCCAGGCGGCCGGCAGCCCGTGGCCGGCACGTCCAGAAGTGGCGGCGCTCAAGTGAGCGCCGGCTATCGCGGCATCAACGAGTTCGTGGTCCGATATCGCGCTGAGCCGAAGGAGCCGCCATATACAACGATTTTTCATCGCACCGGCGTCTTCAGTTGGCAACTTGTCGGCGTCAAACTCAACGGTTCATGATGCGGGCCGTTGCGACACGCGGCACACTCATGCAAGCCCGCACCGCAGTGCGCCGATCAAGCCCTTTCGGCGGCTGCGGTGGTGGATAACGGCGCCCAAAAAGCCTATGCAAATAAGACGGCCGTCGACGCCCTGTCATTTACCGCCAAACAGGCGGTGCTACGGGTTACTGGATCTAAACGGCGCCGGCAAGACGACCACGCTACGTATGGTGTTGGCGAAGATTGACATCCGTAGCACTTTTTGGCTTTTTTTGAGTTAATCGTAGCTGTTTGACAAGTTTTGTGTGCCCTTCACCAAGCGAAGCCGCACTCGTGCGTGCGTGACCCGTGCGTGCTTGTCGACTTATGAAAATTGCTTGCGAAAGTAATATACCTAGGCTACAGTAAGTTCCGAAGCAAGTCGCAACCTTACTATAATATTTAGCGAAGTGATTCTATGGAGTTGCTTCGGTGCGTAGCCGTCTAGAAGAAAAACGGGTTACTGGCTGAAAAATCGCAAAGCGCCATGAGACTGATAGCGAGCGCGAAAAAATGGGTTACACGGAGAAGCGCGACTGGAACAACGTATCGAGTGGCCTGTATCACTCAGCGTGTTTAATTCAGCTTGCGTGGATCCGTGGGCAAACGAGCAAGAAGTAGATCGGCGTATCCGGTAGGTATGTCGGTTGGCTGTTGCAATGGTGTTAGGCATCGTAGTGATCGGCCTAACTATTTGGGAGCGGGTGCGGTACAAGCTAAATTTTTATCTCAAGGAGAAAGCGATGAAAAAGATGAGAAGAAATTTGGGGCGTTCTAGCCTGGGCTGGCGTGCGACTTGGCTATGGTTAGCGGGGATAGTAGGCATAAGCGGCGTGGTGCAGGAAGTGAGCGCGCATGGCGCAGTAGGCTTTCCGATCGCCCGACAGTATCAATGCAATTTGGACGGAGGCTATTGGGGGGCACCCAACGGCTCCGATATTCCGAACGCTGATTGCCGGGCCGCCTATCGCGCAGGCGACAACAGTCCTTACCCGTTTGTGCAGTGGAATGAGGTTTCTGCCAATCCAAGGGATCCCGAGGATTTTAGCGAAATCATAAAGGCCGTGCCCGACGGGCTACTGTGCGCGGGAGGTGACCCGCGTAAGCAGGGACTGGACCGTACACCCACGACCCTTTGGCGTAAAACCAAAATTACCCCCAAAAATGGTGCTATAGAGCTGGTCTGGGAAAACACGACGGCACATAATCCTTCACGCATGCGTGTGTTTATCTCCAAGCCCTCATACGATCCGACTCGACCACTAACCTGGTCTGATCTTGACCTAATTTACGATGCACCCGCTCCGGCCCCGGTGCCCGCTAATGGCGAAGGCCATTTGCCGAATGTACGGTCATTTTATAAACTCAACGTTTCTATTCCGGAAGATCGTAAAGGCGATGCGGTTCTTTATAGCTACTGGCAACGTATAGATGCAGGCAACGAGGGGTTTTTTAATTGCAGTGATGTAACGATCGTGCGTGAGTGAGCAAGCACGCACACCCGTGTTGAAATAGGTTGAGCTGGCGCTCTCCGAGCGTCCAGCTCCGCGCTTAAGGCCGGTAAGCAGGCACACCTTCGTATGATGGGCGAAAGCCCTTCAACTCGTCCCCCCTCACGCTTAGTAGCGTTGAACGCACGCATGAAGCGACTTCACCGCAGTTGGGAACAGCGGCGGCGTCAATATTTGCTTGGCACTCTTGCTGCTCTCAGTTCAGTCCGTTCAAGAAATTCATAACATTCTGCGGCGTGATCCGATAATTGCAGTTCGATTGAATTGTTAATCTCACGGTTATTGAATGATTATGCAAATCCCGGATTATTTTTCTCCATGCTTGAGTTATGGCGTCAGGTAATTGCATAGAATCGAGAAGTCACGTCAGAGCCGCGCGGCAATGGTTGGGCTGCCAATTGTTACGCAGGTAACCATGGCGACAACCCGCTCAGGCGATCGCCATTGGCTTGGCTATTCGATGAATGACCGATCGTCTGCATTCAAGCGTGACGACAAGCGAGAGGCCAAGGGCGACATCGCGCCACACTGAATGATGCGGTCAAGCCGGTACTACGCGCTCTAACGATCAACCAGCCGTTGGTCGCTCGCTACCGTGCCCACGACCTTTCCGGCGGTTGGGTAGGCTACCGCGATTGCCACATTAAACCCGAACTACTACTGACTGACCTACCGAAAGTCGAATTCCGACATTCATTAACGCCGCTTGGTTCACACAGTGAAATATTCGGGTGTTAACGTTCACAGTGCATTCTAATTAGTGAACGCTGGCTTTTTTCTCAGCAAACTTGTTCACACGCCTGGCATGATTTATAACAAATATGGCGGATTATTCGGTATCCTTCATCGATGTGTTACGTTGCCATGTTAGTTGGGCTTCTCATACTAGCCATCTGGAAAAACGCATGTTACGCTTGGTGAGCGTGAGGATAAGTAACGGCTTGCTAGTGACGCACTCACACATGAGAAATTTTTATTGCGCCATCTGACAAGCTTGTTATAAGTGCATTTACGTCCGCATTGTGTCACGTCTCTTAATTTATTCATCAAAGGAGAGGCAGAATGAATAATAAATTTTTTATCTCTTTAATTTGCATGGCATTCTTCACAACAAAAAATGCATTTGCAATGGATGGCGGGTTTTGTTTTCCCGCAAAACAAGCGGAAAGAGGGAAAACCATTATAGCCAGCACAGAAATTGGAATTAATATGAAATGGATATGCGATGACGAAATTATGGAAAGGTTTTTTTATAGACCAGCAGCAACCACATCACAACTTTATAGCATGGGTTTCCGTATTATTGGAGTTTACACAATAGGCCCCTCTATGAGCAAACATTTACAAGAAGGCACCCCCTATATTCTTATCGAAAGGTACCGCTAAAACATGCAAAAATCAACAACAAACAAATAGCCGCTAATAAAGCTTAGTCAAAATTTTTCCTCTTATATGACAACCACCACAAATAAAAACTATAAATCTTATCGTCTTATTGCGCCTGTGCTTCGGGCGCCCGCCTTACCGGAAAAACTTTTATTAAGCTGCAAGGTGGGCAAAACAATGATGTAGAAAAATTTTTCTCTTCCTAACCTTTAATTTCTCTGACTTTTAACTAGTTTCTTGTCGCAGTACGTTCAGGTCAGTGCGTCCCCATGCTGTACATAGATGCAGCGCATCGTTGCCGGTAATGACAAAAGCTTGACGCAATGCCGAAATTGCCGTGGACACTTGCCGGCTTGTCCTGGACTGCAATTTGACGGTCTAAATGGCCGATGAGTCGGTAAACGCAAAAAACCCGCTGGCTTTCGTTTAGCAGGCTTGGACGTACATTTGACATGTATCAAATATCGCAGATTATTGTGCATGGTTTGCGCTATGTCAAACCGACGTTGCAAGTTGCCGGATCGCAGCGATTTTCTCGGCACCGATCCGCTCCTTCGTCATTTCCGTATCGTAGTGCGTCTGGAGGCTCATCCAGCTTTGCGGATCAACACCAAAGAAAGCGCCCAACCGCACAGCTGTATCAGCCGTGATGGCACGACCGTGTTTAATGATCTCGTTGATACGACGCGGTGGCACCTCGATCGCTTTCGCCAGAGCATATTGCGAAATGCCCATTGGCTCAAGCCATTCGCGTGCCAGAATTTCACCAGGCGTCGCCAGCGGAACTTCCCGTGCCATAAGTTCATCTCCCGATAATAGTTTAATGGTAGTTGACAATTTCCACATCCGTCGCATTGCCATTTGCGAACTTGAAACATACGTGCCATTGGTTATTAACGCGGATGCTTTACTGGCTGATTCGATCTCGCTTCACGGCCTCCAGCTGATTTCCCGGCGGAATCTTCAAAAAATCCAGAGCAACGGCAGCGTGCAGTTGCTGCAATTTCCGTATGGCGACCGCCTCGATAGTGGCGAAGCGGGCAACGCGCTTGTTGTTAAAAAGCGTTTCCGTGCCCTGTTGTGAAGTGCGGCGCAACGAGGAGCATCCGCGCACCGAGGCAGCGGAACTGGAAGGCTTCCTGGCGTTCACGTCTTAGATCGCATCGCTCGGCGGCCAAAGGACCATCGTCGGAATGGCCGCGGCATACGCCACGTTGGCGGGCAATCGGAGGCTCAAACTTCTCGACTTGCCGCGGCTGCAGATAGGCTATCGAGTCTGTCCTGAACAATACGCTTTGCTCTGCGGCGAATTCATGCTGCTGACACCATGTGAGCCTCACGATTGAGCAGAGCAAGCCAGATCAGGGCGCAAAAAAGCCGCAGCTTGCGCAGGATCATGCGCAGGTTGTGGCCGGCGCCGCACAGCACCGCATGAATCGCATCGCCCAGCGTACCCTTGAGCCAATTTCGATCGAGCTTGCCGTCTGACTTCATGTGTCCGATGGCCGGCTCGATTGCACTGCGACGCCGAATCATTGCTCGCAGGCCGCGCGTGATGCCGCGTCGCAAGCCGGGATGATAGAGCTTCACGCCATCGACCGCGACGCCCTTGTAGCCGCGGTCCACGACAGCCATCTGCGGCTGAACGTCGCTTAGGATCGCCGCCTGTTCCAACGCTTCGGCTAGCGTGTGTCCATCGTAGGGATTGCCGGGCATCGAACGAGCTCCGATTACCAGACCCTCCTTGTGCGTCGTCGTGATCGACACCTTCACGCCGAATTCGTACGGCTTGCGTGGTTTGCCTTTCGCCAAGCACTCGACTTCCGGCGCATGCAGCGCATACAGCTTGTTTTTGTCCTTGTGCTTTTGCGTGAGAATTCGCTTCGTGCGGCCAAGCAGCGCTTCCAACGCCGCGCGACTTTGCTCAGCGACGCCGTCCAGCTGCCTCTGGACATCACGCATCACGCGTCCTACTCGAGAACGCAAAGTGCGCAGCGCTTTGTTCATCCGCTTGTACTGCTTCGCATGCGCATAGCGGCCTACCTGGCTTGCCAGACGCGGCGCCTCGCGATTGTAATTTTGCCGCAGCTTCAGCCTGTGCCGGGCGGCCGCTTTGACCAGATGTTCCCGGCAACGCTCGAGCAGACGCGAGTCGGTAGGATGCGCAATCGCCTTTTCCATCACCGTCGTATCGACGATCACCCGCTTCAGGCTCGAAGTCTTGATGACGTTCGCGCGTTTGGCCGCTTCGATCGTCTCGGCCAACAGTTCTTCAACGCCGGCTTCGCCTAGCCGCTTGCGCCAGCGCGTCAGGCTCGACGGATCAATCGGCGGCTTCGTCTGCAAGTACGTCTGGCCGGTGAACACCTGCCAATATGGGTTCTCCAGCCATTGCCAGACCACGTCCTCATCCGACAAGTCGAACGCATGCTGCAAGTACAGCAGCCCCGCGATCAAACGCGGCGACGTTGCCGGCCGGCCGCGCTGCGACACGAAGCTCGCGCTCATCGCCGTGCTCAATCGGTCACAATCAATCAGATCGGCCAGACGAACCAATGGATGCTTTAAGTTGATCTGCTCGCGCAGCGGCTGGCGGAACAAATCTCCCTCTGGCGCCGGCGTCTTCGGACCCATTCAACCCTCGTCGAAATTTGCAGGAAATTCACGCCAATATGCCTGTCTCTTGCAATTCCCACAATACCTTTTCAGCTTCCCAGCCTTGCTGCATAAGCCTGGACGGATTGTTCAGGTCCGACTATCGAGATCACGCTGGCCATTTCAAAGTTGCTGTCTACGATCGCACAAAGATCGTGAAGCGGCGAGGTATGTAATGCCCAAATTGGGAATGGCAAAGCAAAAACGGCACTGGGTAACACCTCAGCGCCGTTTTCTAAATGCTTGATTCTTATAAATTCTTTGGGGTGGCCGATGGGACTCGAACCCACGACAACAGGAATCACAATCCTGGACTCTACCAACTGAGCTACGGCCACCACTGCAGGAACCGATATATCGAGGAACGCTGCACGCCGGTAAGAACGATCACCAGCGAAGACCGAAATTATACGCAGGGATTTCCCATTTTGCTAGCGGTAGAACGCAAAAAATTCTGACCCAGATACTGGCTTCACTCGGCATGCGCTTTCGCCATGCGATCGTACCCGAGCGGGCGGGCGTTGAGCATGGCGCGCGCCTCGTCGAATATGCGCGGATCGCCAGTGGCCAGCTTTCGATGATCCGACAACACGCGACGCCACCCTCTCGCGCCAGGCTGGTCGCGATAAAGCCCGAGCATATGCCGCGTGACGGCGCCGATGTAGGTGCCCCGAGCTTGTTCGGCCCGAAGGTACTCGATCATCGCCTGCTCGATCTCGCCGCGCGTGCGCACCAGCGCCGACGGCTCGTAGAAGCGCCTATCGACGTCTGCCAGCAGAAAGGGGTTGTGATAGGCTTCGCGCCCGATCATCACGCCGTCGACGTGATGCAGGTGTTCATGCGCCTCATCGAGCGTCTTGATGCCGCCATTGATGACGATCTCGAACTCAGGGAAGTCGTGCTTGAGTCGGTACGCGTAGTCATACTTCAACGGTGGAATCTCGCGGTTCTCTTTCGGCGACAGGCCCTTCAGTATCGCGTTGCGCGCGTGAACGATAAATACGCGACATCCACCTTGCGCCACCGTGCCCACGAAGTCGCGCACGAACTCATAGTCGTCGATCGCGTCTACGCCGATCCGATGCTTGACCGTCACGGGCATTGCGACCGCATCGCACATTGCCTTCACACAATCGGCGACCAACGTTGCCTCCTTCATGAGGCACGCACCGAACGCGCCGCGCTGCACCCGCTCGGACGGACAGCCGCAATTCAGGTTGACTTCATCGTAGCCCCACCGCTCTGCCAGTTTCGCGCAGCGGGCGAGCTCGTCCGGCTCGCTGCCGCCGAGCTGTAATGCAATCGGGGCCTCCTGTGGCATGAACGACAGGTGTCGTGCGACGTCGCCAAACAACAGCGCGCCAGTCGTCACCATTTCCGTGTATAGGTAGACGTGGCGGGATAACTGCCGGTGGAAATAGCGGCAATGGCGGTCGGTCCAATCCATCATCGGCGCGACGCAGATGCGTCGGGCGCGATGGGCGTCGAAATGGGTCATTGGAGCAGCAGTCGCAGAATGCGCAGTATGAAGGATAAGATAATATTTTATCGTCTCTGCGGCAGCTTCGCGCCCGCGCGTGTCTTTGCGCAAAAAACCCAGCCTGCGACGGCTGAAGAAATTGCTAATTCAAAAATACATTCCCTCAAAACTTGAACTCATCGCAGCAGCCCGGAGCCGTTAAGCGTTATCGCTCGCTGCAGACCGTCTCGCTATGTTCGACGGCGCCAAGCGCGAGCCATACGCCGACGCCATCGGCCGGATGGTATGCGTCGTCCTCAATTATTTCGACCATGCTGCCGAAACGAACATGCCGGTGCCACCCAAACCGGAAGAAATCCCACAGACGCCGGGCATGTGACTCGAAGTGAGCAACAAGCGCTATTAGCAGCACAGCAGCAGGCAAACCACGATCTTCGCTGTGACGACGCTCGTGTCATATATCAGCCCGTTCATCAATCTTCAGCTTTGGGTTGCCACTTCAACAGATACACCGCCGGGTGTCGACACGGGCTCTCAAAACAGCGCCGTGTGCTCTACACGTCCAGAGGATACGGCTTCGCCTCCTGCTCCATCGCCCACCAGGCGCCATGCTCGAGCCTCCCTCATTCATTTTGGCGGATCAGTGCGCGCCCAGGCGAACAGAGGGGGCCGGGTATGCCCTTTACGATCATCGCTGGACCACACTCGGTCCATTGGAAAGTCTTCAGCCGCAGCACGCGCTGCGGCTTTTTTTCTACTTCGCCTTCTCCGCGAAGTTAGTTACCGCCCCGCCGCCCGTGGAGATACCTTGCCCTGCGCCAGACACCGTGTTGCATCCGGCCAGCATGAGTATTGTAGCGATCATACGCGTCATTAACTCATCATTGCGCGGCGCCGGCCTTCCGTGCGTTCGAGCACCGATTCATCGGGCAATATGTCGTGCTGGCCGGCAATGCCCGCCGGCGCCACGGTGCGGTCCCGGCCAGCATAATCCCGCCGGCATGGCCAGCGCCTGCAACAGCGCACAGTCCCCCGCAGTGCGATTTATGCTTCAATGAAAGATAGAATCGAGTTCGCGCAGGCGCCGGCCGCTGTGGCGTGACAAAAGGAGAAAGCGATGAGGCAAATGACATGGCTAACGAAGTACAGCGTCGTAGTGGTGGCCACCTCCGCAGTCGCTGCGCCCTACGCCAGCCGCGCGGCAAGCCAGCTCGCGCCGTGCTCCGGTTGGACGATTCCGGCAGGCACGGCGGCGTCGCCCACTGTAGCAAGCGCCTCTGGCGCGAGATCTGCCGCTGTGGGCGCTGGGTCGTCCGCGCCAGTCCCAGGCAGCGGCGCAGGTGGTATGTCGAAACGTCCTGAAGACGCTGGCAAGGCCAATAACCCGGACAACATGCCGATCAAGCGCCCGGATTCGAAGACCAATGACCGCATCCTGCGAGATCACCTGCCAAGCGATGCGATCGCCCGGTAGCACGGCGCGACATGTAGCAACTGAACGGCGGCGAGGATCGCGCTACAGACGCGCGATCGACACTTCTGTGGATTTAGCCAGCACCACCACTTCAGCACCAACCTTTAAGTTTAGTCCGCCGATCAAGCGCGTCGTGATGGCCAACGTCAAGATGCCAACACGATGTCAAATGGTGTTTCTACATCGACAGGGCCAGGCGCACCCTGAACTGCGAGCCTAATGACCTAGTTGCACCAACCAAGCAACTTTTTTCAGCTTGAGTTGTGCCGATTCGTAATATGCGCGAATCCTCACCTGAGGTCACTATAATGAATATCCTAAGCGTGCAAACACGCGCCTGCCGTCTGTCAATCCCATCATGCAAAGTGTCATTTTGCCGTTCATTGCCGGCTTTCTCGCCGTGCTGTTTTTTCACGAGGCGGCGATCGCGTTGCTGCACGCGGCCGCATTGACCGACCAACTGCCGTTCTCGATCAAGCCGTTCGCCCCCCTCGGCGTCCCCGAGTTCCTGCTCACCGCACTGCTCGGCGCGCTATGGGGCATCGTGCTGGCGTGGCTGCTGCGCGTCGATCCACAACGGCCTGCGCCATGGCTCGGCTCATTCGTGTTTGGCGGCGTCGTGCTGACCGCAACAACGGTGTTCGTGCTTGACCCGATCCGCGGTATCTGGCCTAGCGGCAACATGCTGCCGCGCCTCGCGTTCGGTTTCGTCGTCAATGCGATGTGGGGATTCGGCGCGCTGGTGTTCATGCGCGCGTTCATGAAGGACAGTGGCGAGCCGTCATGAACCGCCTGCGGCGCGCAAGCCAGGCCGAAACGCCGTCGCGCCCGCGCAGCACAACGATGCGACGGGCCGCGACAGCGACGCGGCGGATCATCCGGAGCCGGCAGGGCCACCGTGCGGTCCCACGGCCTGGCGGTTCGCGCCGGTCACTCCCGTAACGCGTCGCCAGGAGGGAAATGACCGCTCTTGAGCAGCACCGGGTGTCCGTCGCAGCGCTTCAGATGCTCGCGCGCTGTTTCGAGGATGCGCGCGCGGCCCCGGTCGAACGCGCGGATCCAGCCGTCGCGGTCGTTCGATACAACACCGAAATGATCCTCCAGGGCTTCAACGGAGATGGCGCAACGTACCCGCTCACCATTGACAATGGCATCGAACTCCACGGTCAGGTTGCTATCGCGGTACGCTCCGGCTTCAGCGGGAAAATCAATCTGCATGCCAGCCTCAGGAATCGGACGTGGATTCCCATTCTAGCGAGCCGCAACATGGCCCGCCAAGTCGGTCGATCGCTAGACGCCGATTCAGTCGTGCGGCAACGCCAATCCGCTGTAATCGTGCCCGAGCAAAGCACAGAGCGCTTCGACCACCAGTTCATGGTCTTGGCGTTGCGCAAGGCCCGACACGGTAACCGAACCGATTACGCCCGCGCCATGCACGGTCAATGGAAACGCGCCGCCGTACGAGGCGTAGTCGGCGTCTGACAGGCCGTACTTGTCGGCCAGCGTGGCGCCGGACTGTGCAAGGCGCAGCCCCACCGCGTAAGAACTACGCCGGAAATGCTCCACCGTATTGCTCTTGCGGCGCACCCACCGCGCATTATCCGGTGTCGCGCCCTGCAGCGCGCAGTAAAACACCGGATGGCCAAACGTGCGCACGTCGATCGCGACGGCATGCGCCCTCGCCTTGGCAAGCTCATGCAAGTGTGCGCCGAGCTGCCATCCAAAATCCGCGTCAAAGCGTGGCGCAACGAGCGCCTTTTCCTGAAGGGCAATGTGCTGCAGGTCTCGAATGATGTCCATGGGCAATAGTTCCGGCCGGCAACGCCGCCGGTGAATAAGAAGCCGGCAAGGCCGGCCAAGATGAAGCCAATGAAGTCGCAGACTCTCGCATCAGCCAACATTTTACCGGCATGGCGGCGCTGCGCAGTGCATCCGCGAACCAAGCAGTTTCACGTTGCGCTAACATTCCGCGTTGCACATCGTTGCACCGCAGAACAGATCTGTGTATAATTTAATTCTTCGACGGACGCGGGGTGGAGCAGTCTGGCAGCTCGTCGGGCTCATAACCCGAAGGTCGTAGGTTCAAATCCTACCCCCGCAACCAAATTCAGAAAACCTCGGGTGTCGTACGAAACCCGAGGTTTTTGTTTTCCGGCAAGGCAATGTTGCATCTGGAGTGGTATCGGGGGCAGTCATGCTGGAGTTCACGCTGTAGCGTCGACGCCAAGACCGGATAAGATTGCCGCTACCCGAAGCGCCCTCCCTTTACCCCAACGAGCCAGCACGGCTCAATCTGAACACGGCGCAGCCTCAACATTGGTCTACGCCGGGCCCACGACGGTTACGCTGACGAGCTTGTTCGGGCCTGCGGCAGCTTCTGCTCTGCGCATCGCCCACGCAATCCCACTTTAAATACATCACGCGTGAGTACGCTAAGTGAACTAACTCCAATGCCGTCGTATTGGCTAGAATGCGCAATCCGCCGTCCGTTGCGCTCTGACGAAAGACCCATTTAAGGTCCAATGATGATGTTCGAGGATTGCCTGCGCCGATCATACTGGCGTCTCATCGTGGTATGGACATCAGCGATGAATATCGGCGGAAATCCCATAAGGGGGACGCGGCACCTCGTATCGATGCAATTTCAGTTGTCATCCCAGCAAAGACACACTCGCCAACGCTGAGTCCAGCAAACCATTGCGCCAATCCGATGCCGTAAAAGCAGTTCGGGCGCATGCTATCCAAGACCGTATCCGTTCCCGCGTTGACGTAAGGTGTTTCGCACCATAGTGCCTATCGACGATCAGCAGGGAACGGGGAATGGAATGCGATAGTATTGAGGTTCTCGCGATTGCATTGCGTCTCTCCTAGAATGTCGGCCACGCGCCCGATGTTAAACTGCGCACCATTGTCCCACCGACCCTCGATCGATGAAATTTTGTTCTGTCTGCGGCCACGTGGTGAGTCTGCGCGTGCCTCCCGGCGACAACCGCGAGCGCTTCGTGTGTGACAACTGCAATACAATCCACTATCTGAATCCACGTAACGTGGTCGGAACGGTCCCGGTCTGGGACAATAAGGTGCTACTGTGCCGCCGCGCGATCGAACCGCGCTATGGCTACTGGACATTGCCGGCTGGCTTCATGGAAATCGGCGAGACAACCGCGGAGGGCGCCGCACGTGAGACGCTGGAAGAAGCGGGCGCGCGCGTCGAGGTTCAGACGCTGTTCACGCTGCTTAATGTGCCGCATGTGCACCAGGTGCACCTGTTCTACCTCGCGCGGCTGCTCGACATCGACGTGCAGGCCGGCGAGGAAAGCTTGGAGGTGCGGCTATTCGATGAAGCCGATATCCCTTGGGACGAAATCGCGTTCCCGACCGTTGGGCAAACGCTGCGCTTTTTCTTCGCCGATCGCGTCGCGGGCGGCTTCGGCCTACACACCGGCGACATCTTCCGCTCACTGCATGAGAGCTAATCCCGCGCGCGGGTCACGCGCCGCGCGGCGTCGCGGCGCAACGCGCGTGCCGGCACGCCGATCTCACTATGATTCCCTGGCTCAGCCCCGACGATCCGTTCCCGCCGCTTGAGCGCGCGCTGGACGAAGCCAGCGGCGCACCCGGCCTGCTTGCCGCGAGCGCCGAGCTGGATCCGCGACGACTGCTCGATGCGTACCAGCACGGTATCTTCCCATGGTATTCGAAGGGCCAGCCTGTGCTGTGGTGGAGTCCCGATCCGCGCATGGTCCTGGTGCCCAGTGAATTCAAGGTGTCGATGTCGCTGCGCAAGACTCTGAAAAAAGTCCTGCGCGAGCCTTCATGGGAAATCCGTGTGGACGCTGGCTTTGTCGACGTAATGCACGCGTGCGCGAACGCGAACCGGAACGGGCAGCATGGCACGTGGATCACGCCCGCAGTGATCGCCGCCTATGAGGCGTTGCACCGCGCCGGCCTGGCCCATAGCGTCGAAACCTGGGTCGAGGGCCGACGCGTCGGCGGACTGTACGGCGTGAGCTTGGGTCACATGTTCTACGGCGAATCGATGTTTGCACACCGTACGGACGCGTCGAAAATCGCCCTCGCCGCGCTCATCGCGCATTTGCGCGAGCACCGGGTCGATATGGTCGATTGCCAACAAAACACCGCTCACCTTGCCTCGCTGGGCGCGCGTGAAGTATCGCGTCGCGCGTTTATCGCCCACATGCGCGCTGCGATACGGCACTCGCCCATCCCGTGGCAATTCGACAAGCAAGTGCTGCATCGTTACTGGAACAACAGTCACGACTAGCTCGCCCGGACTGCGCGGCGGGGTCCTGCCGCTGGGGTCGAAAGCAATTTGCAAGCTGCGTGTCCGACGCAATGCAGTGCGCGAGCCCACGCTGTCCGATAAGCTTATCGAAGTGGCGGCCCTATAAGGGACACCCTGCTGCTTGGCAAGAGCTCTCGTACCGTGGAAACCTTCGACTATGCTGCTCGGCAGACCTGCGCCACAACCTGCCGTCATTTCGTGATACCGTTGATACAGCCTCGTGTGCTGGCTTGACTTGGCCGCCGCAAACATGCCATCGGCACCGAAGCGATCTGATGTCGCCACATATTGGGCAAATGATTGCTGTGTGAAGGGCTGACGTGACCTACCTGAACGAACTGCCGATATCGCCGCTGTCGGCGCTGCAATTCTATGCGACAGCGCCTTACCCCTGCAGCTACCTGGAAGGACGCATTGCGCGTTCACAGGTCGCCACGCCAAGTCATCTGATCAACTCAGATGTCTATACCGAATTGGTCAAGGCAGGCTTCCGTCGCTCCGGGGTCTTCACTTACCGACCCTATTGCGACGGCTGTCGCGCCTGCGTGTCGGTGCGCGTGCCGGTCGAGCGCTTCGATGCAAGCCGGACCCAGCGCAAGGTGTGGCGCCGCCATCACGAGTTGGTCGCGACGGTCTCGCCGCTGCAATACGACGAGGAACACTACGCATTGTACATACGCTACCAAGCCGCACGGCATGCCGGCGGCGGAATGGATCGTGACAGTCGCGATCAGTACGAGCAGTTTCTATTGCAAAGCCGCATCAACTCGCGGCTGGTCGAGTTCCGCGAGCCGTACGAGCCACGCGGCACGGCGCGCTCGCGCGCGGTGCGCGAAGGCGCGAGCCCCCGCAAGGGCAAACTGCGCATGGTCAGCATGATTGATATCCTCGGCGATGGCTTGTCTTCGGTCTATACGTTCTACGAGCCTGATGTTGAGCGCTCGAGCTTCGGTACCTACAACATCCTGTGGCAGATCGAGCAGGCACGCAGTCTGAAGTTGCCGTACGTGTACTTGGGCTACTGGATTCGCGAAAGCAGCAAGATGGCGTACAAGGCGAATTTCAAGCCGCTCGAGGGACTAGTCGAGGGTCAATGGCGCGATCTGGAGCCTGAACAGGCCGACGTGCCACCGCTCGATACCGCCATCGAACAGCTTGCGCGCCCGGTAAAATAACGGGCTTTCGACTCAGGGCCGTCGGCCCAGCCTACTTCCGTGCTCAGTTCCCTTTATCCGCTCGCACGGGCGCCCCTGTTCCGCATGGATGCGGAGGACGCCCATCACTTGACGCTGCGCCTGCTGGGCGCGGCCGCCCGCGCCGGCATCGCGCGTTGTCTCGCCCCGCACGCGTCCGATGCGCCGCGCACCGTGATGGGCTTGACCTTTCGCAACCCGGTGGGGCTTGCCGCCGGCCTGGACAAGGACGGCGCTTGCATCGACGGATTGGCGGCGCTCGGCTTTGGCTTTATCGAGGTCGGCACGGTGACACCGCGCCCGCAACCGGGCAATCCGCGCCCGCGACTATTCCGACTGCCACAGGCCGATGCGTTGATCAACCGGATGGGCTTCAACAATCATGGCGTGGATGCCTTCGTCGCCAACGTGCGAGCCGCACGCTATCGTGGCGTGTTGGGGCTGAACATTGGCAAGAATGCCGATACGCCGATCGAGCGCGCGGTCGACGACTACCTGTACTGCCTAGAGCGCGTCTATCCGTTCGCCAGCTATGTGGCGGTCAATATCTCATCGCCGAATACAAAGAACCTGCGCCAGTTGCAAGCCGCCGGCGAACTGGATGCGCTACTAGGCGCGCTCAAGGACAAGCAACAGCGACTGGCGGATCTGCACGGCAAGCAGGTGCCACTGGCGCTGAAAATTGCGCCGGACCTTGACGACGAACAGATCAAGTCGATTGCGGACACGCTGCTGCGGCACCGTATCGATGGCGTGATCGCGACCAATACCACGCTGTCGCGCACCGCGGTGCAGGACCTGCGCCATGGCGACGAGGCCGGCGGCCTGTCCGGGCGGCCGGTGTTCGATTCGTCCAACCGGGTGATCCAGCAATTGCACACGCAATTGGGCGACACGGTGCCAATCATCGGCGTAGGCGGGATTTTCAGCGGCGAGGACGCGAATGCAAAGCTTGCAGCCGGTGCATCGTTGGTACAGCTTTATACCGGCCTGATCTACCGCGGCCCGACGCTGGTGGCCGAATGCGTGCGTGCCACTGCTGACCATCGCAATTCGCGCATAGTATAGGGAACACAAATGATATTTAAGCTTTGATTGCAGCTTCGTTATGTTGGCCGCCATTTGTCACTACCCGCCAAGAGGGAAAACGATGAAACTTTCGCTGCTCAAGAAATGGATCGCCGCGACACTGGTTGGCGTCGCGCTCGGCGTGGCCGCTGTGGCTGCACCAGCCGCCGACCTGCTCGATCAGGTCAAGGAGCGCGGCACGCTGCGCATCGGCCTCGAAGGGACTTATCCGCCATTTAACGCTCGCGACGCCCATGGCGAACTCGTCGGCTACGACGTGGACGTGGCCAAGGCGATCGCGCTGCGGCTCGGCGTGAAGCCCGAGTTCGTCACCACGGAATGGAGCGGCATCATCGCCGGACTGCAAGCCGGCAAATTCGACGTGGTCGTGAACCAGGTCGGTATCACGCCCGTGCGGCAGCAGACGCTCGACTTTTCGCAGCCCTATACTTACTCGGTCGCGCAACTCATCCAGCGCAAGAACGATTCACGCCAGTTCAAATCGCTCGGCGACCTGAAGGGCAAGAAGCTCGGCGTGAGCCTGGGTTCGAACTACAACGACATGGCTAAGTCGGTGCCCGGCATCGAGGTGAAGACCTACCCGGGTGCACCCGAGTATCTGCGCGACCTGGCAGCGGGCCGCATCGACGCGGCGCTCAACGACCGGCTGATGCTCGCGTACCTAATTAAGACTACCGCGCTGCCATTGCGTCCGAGTAGCACGCTGGGCCAGCAGGAACGGGTCGGTATCCCCTTCAAGAAAGGCGACCCGAAGTTTGCCAAGGCCATTGACGACGCCATTGCACAACTAAAGGCCGATGGCACGCTGCCGAAGATCTCCGTCAAGTGGTTCGGCATCGACGTGACCCGACCGCTGAAGTAAGCCGCCACCTCGATGTCACCGTTGATGTTGTTGCTGCAGTCCGCGCCCGCGCTCGCCGCGGGTGCGTTGCTGACGATCAAGTTCGCGCTGCTATCCATGGCGTTTGGGCTAGCCGGCGGCCTGCTCATCGCGCTGATGGGCGTCAGCGAACGGCGTTGGCCGGTGGGCGTCGCTCGCGCATACGTCAGCGTCATGCGCGGCACGCCGCTGCTGGTGCAGATCTTCGTTGTTTACTACGGCCTGCCGAGCGTGGGAATCGAGTTGGATCCAACGCCGGCCGGCGTGCTGGCGTTGTCCGCGAACGTCGCCGCGTACCTGTCCGAGAGCATGCGCGGCGCAATCTTGGGCATCGCACGCGGCCAATGGCTCGCCGCGTACAGCTTGGGCCTATCGCGCCAGCAGACGCTGCGCTATGTGGTGGGGCCGCAAGCGCTGCGCATCGCGGTGCCGAGTCTGTCTAACAGCCTGATCAGTCTGATCAAGGACACCTCGCTGGTATCGGTGATCACGGTGACCGAACTGCTGCGCAGCGCGCAGGAAGTGATCGCGGCCACCTACCAGCCGCTGCCGCTTTATGTCGGCGCAGCAGGCGTGTACTGGGTGCTGTGCCACCTGCTCGAGGGACTCCAGCACCGGCTCGAACGCTACCTCGCACTGCCCACGCGGCACTGAGCGGCCATGCGCTCAGTGCGCGCCGACGTCGATTTCCCGGCGGAACCAGCGCACCGCGGGGTGACTCCAGGACAGCTGCCGCGGCGGCGCGCGTGCCTTACGCATCGTTGTGCCTGGTGCGCATCATTGTGCGCCCCCGTACATAGATAACGCCGAGTGCTGCGGATAATGGCCCGAATGGCCATGCGCAGAGCGCACGCGGCGTCGACACCGCGTTGGCCGCGAGGCCGCAACCCCATCCGAGAGGGCCCACGCTTGAAGGTAGCGATTGTTCACGACTGGCTGGTCGTCCATGGCGGCGCCGAACGGGTGCTCGCCCAAATGATCGACTGTTTCCCGCAAGCGGACATCTTCAGCCTGGTCGACTTCCTGGAAGACCGCTCGTGCCTGCGCGGCAAGCCGGTCCACACGTCGTTTATCCAGAAGTTGCCAATGGCCCGGCGCAAGTACCGCGGCTACCTGCCGCTGTTTCCGCTGGCCATTGAGCAATTCGATCTGTCCGGCTACGACGTGATCCTGTCCAGCTCGTACGCCGTAGCCAAGGGCGTGCTGAACGGGCCAGACCAGTTACACGTGAGCTATGTGCATTCGCCGGTGCGCTACGCATGGGATCTGCAGCACCAATACCTGAGCGAGGCGGGGCTCACGCGCGGCGTGAAGTCCGTGCTCGCGCGCGCGCTGCTGCATTACATCCGCAACTGGGACGCGCGTTCAGCCAACGGCGTGGACCTGATCGCAGCAAACTCGCGTTTTGTCGCGCGGCGCATCCGTAAGGTCTATCGTCGTGATTCGACGGTCATTTATCCGCCGGTGGATGTCGAGCACTTGCGATTGAATACTGCCAAAGAGGACTTCTATCTGACCGCGTCCAGGATGGTGCCCTACAAGCGCATTGACCTCGTCGTGGACGCCTTTTCTCGGATGCCACAGCGTAAGCTAGTCGTCATTGGCGACGGCCCGGAGATAACCAAGATCCGCGCGCTGGCAGGCCCGAACGTGACGCTGCTCGGCTATCAATCCTTCGACGTGTTGCATTCGCACCTGCAACGTGCCAAGGCATTCGTGTTCGCCGCCGAGGAGGACTTCGGCATCTCACCGGTCGAAGCGCAAGCGTGCGGCACGCCCGTCATCGCCTACGGTAAGGGCGGTGCGCTCGAGTCGGTGCGCGCCCATACCGACGCACAACCCACTGGCCTATTCTTCGATGCGCAAACCACGCCCGCGTTGATCGATGCCGTTGAGCGGTTCGAGGCGCTGCCCTGCGGCACGTTCACGCCGCTCGCATGCCGCGCCAACGCGCAACGCTTTTCTGCGGATCGCTTCCGTGCCGCGTTTTCCAGCCTGGTCATGGAAGGCTACCAGCGGCTGCAGGCCGAACTGGCGACGCCAGTCAACGATCCGGCGCGCAACGACATGCCGTCGTATGCGATCATGCCAGACCAGCCGGCTGTCGCCACCACGCTGGCGTGCGCGCCGTCCAGTCGCGTAAGCTGCTGCGCACCGCGCCCGATACGCATCCCCAGTTTGTGATCTCAAAGGCACGGAGGACAGCTTCGCGCATTCCGAAGGATGCCTGACTGATACATCGCCATCTTGACTATGCCGCAATCCCGCTCGATATGGAACACGTGGACACCACCGCGCTGCTCGATGTCGCGAAACGTGACGCGGCGAGCATACAGCGAATGCCAACGATGATGGCCCTCGACTTCCTGCCGGATATAGGCGCAATGAACAAGAACGGGCGAACGGCCTGATTGCATCTCGCTCACGTCGCTCGAGATCACCACGCGCTGGACTTAATGTAACGATTAAATTTTTGTCGTTAATTTTATAGATATTACAGTGCTATCCCAAAGCGCTTTTCGGCTACATCGTGCGTAACTGGCGCAAGTACCGTCTCTCAATTGGCTCGATGATCAAACGCGTTATTAACGACATCAACCAAATTGGCTTCCCCGGTCTCAAGCGCAGCATTTAGCGCTATGTCAAACCGCCAATATGCTTAGGATTTAAGCACATGGCCTTTGCAATGTACTATTCTCTTACTATACTGAATTCAGCCACGTCGTTCATGAATGACATCGGCCTCGGAGCCACCCATAATGTTGGTGGTGTTTTTAAGCTATGAAAAAGGAGATTCTTATGGATCAGTCCCAAAGCATGAATTATCAAGCATTGGATTTACCGCTGGATGACGAATCACTGATGGAACTGTGCGCTTCCGAGTCGACGCTGGGTGGCTCAGGGAACTATAGGGAGGCTGGCGTTGGCCGCTTCCTATAATCATTAATTTGGTATAAAACCTTACGCTAAGCAATACGCCGAGCACTGTCTACATGGATGTATATGCGTGGCAGGCGTTGTGAGGGATTGCTTAGCGTATTTTAACCTAATAATATTAAATTATATACGTCACTCAGCGAGCATAAAACGGGAGTACCCGCCAGCGGGGTTTCGCGTGTGCAAGTCAGTAAGGCGCAGTTCTTCGTCGCGACGCTGTGCTGGTCGCGCCATCAATACGCCGAACTCGTGTTTGGTCTCCCTCCGTTCCCGCTATAGCATCGCCTCCTCAGACGGCAGCGTCGGCGTAGCTGCCGGCACATGTGCGTGCGCGTAGGACGCACGGGCAAGTTCGGCGTGCAACGATAGGCAAGCCTGCCGCTCATCGAGCACGTCGGCAAAAAGTTCCGTGAGGAACGCCTCGCATAATGCCGCTACCCGCTCGCGTGCTGCCGGATTCAGCACCTCATGGTCCATGTTGGGTATCACGCGAGCATGCGCACCGCCGATCCGTGCGAGCCATTGGCCGCCATGACCGAAATGAACCTCGAGTTCGTCCAGACCATGGTCCAGCGGACTAAATAGCAACTGCACGCGAACCCCGCGCGCGGCCAGCTCTTTCATCTGGCGACGCACCCGCTGGCTGCTGCCCGGCGTATCCCGCATGTCTTGCGTCCAGGCGGCCGCAAGGCCCCGCGTGCGCGCCACTGCATAGCGGCACAGCGTGCCGATGACCGGCCACAGGCTGACCTCGCCGCGCAACACCTGGGCCCACTTCTGCGCGCGCCACATCGAGCGGAAATGCGCGCGGGTCGATCCGGCACCCACCCGACCAGCGTCATGCATCGTGAACCCATCGGGAAACGAAAAACCGAACAAGTTCACCAGTATCAAGCCCCGAATCGCCGCATTGTCGAGCGCGGCACGCAAGCCCAGGTACGCACCGGAGCAAATACCGAACACCGCAATGCCCGGATGGCCACGCGAGCACGCCCAATCGACCGCATCGGACGTGTCGGCGGCCAGCGCGTCGAAGCTCAACGAGCCCGGGTCGGTCTGCGTGGCCGCCGCTGCGCTGTCGCCCAGCCCGCTCGCATCAAGCCGCAGCGAAGCAAACCCCGCACGCGCGAGCTGGCGCGCCAACTCCACGTTGAAGCGTCCGTCCCCGACATGGTGCGTGGCGGCCGTGTTGGGGATCACAACCAGCGGCGCACGGCCCAATCTGTCCGCCGGTTCGCAGAGGATGCCGAACAACCGACCTTGATCCAATTTGACCGGCTGCTCTACCATCCAGTCAGTCTGAAGCGGCGCACCGGCACACACCAGCATCGGCGATGCGGGACACGATGCGCCCGCCGGGGCGGTCTGAGGCGTCACCTCTTCGTTCACCAGCCACCGCGTGACGACGTCGAGTGTGGCCTGCGGCACTTCGGCGAGCCAGGATGGCTGCATCGCGCCCGGGTATTCGGCGAACAAACCAGCGTCCACACGTGCGCCTTGAGACCGGTACACATCGGCGAGCGCATGGCTCGGATCGTGCGGGTCGACATGCATGATCAGCACCGACGCCGCGGGCGGCGCCTGGACACGGCGTAAGTCGTGCTTTGCTACCTGCTCCATCGCGGCCAGGTCGAACCGATGCCCGAGCACATCGAATGCGCCAGCCGGTGGCGCGTCTGTCTGCACGTGCGAGCCCGTCTTCTCTCGCCACGTTTGCTGCAGCACCTTGAGTTCGCGAACGAACTGCCGGCCCGAGACGACGGGCGCCATCAATACGACGCGCTGCGCGCCAACCTGGGGCGCGGCCTGCGCGGCCACCATTGCGCCGTAGCGCGCCCCGACCAGCGCAATGCGTTGCACCCCCGTCATGCGCCGCAGATGTTCGACGGCGCTCACCGCTTCGCCCGTCCATTGGGTCGGCTCGACCAGCGCGTCACGATCCAGCGAATCGCCGGTACCTGCATAGTCAAAGCGCAACACCGGAATGCGCCGCGACGCCAACCGCTCGGCTAGTTGCCGCATCGTCTGGTGCAACCATAATGCTTCATGCCCGAGCGAGTTGCACAGCACCACGCCCCAACCCGCGTCGCCCGGATCACCAGCCTGCGCGCTATGAAGCCAGCCGAAATGCCCATCAAACGAGACAGGCCGCATCGTCGTGTCCATTCTCTAACCCTCGTTGTTCTTTCACCCGGCGCCTGCGTGTTGTGGCGCACGGGCCACCCGGCCGTGCCCCTCCATGACGACGCGTCCACAGCACGGATGCGCCGGTTAGTAGGCGACATCCGTAGAAGTGGGGTCGGTGCGCTGACGCACCCAATCGGGCCATGCTCGTCGCCGTGCGCGTGCCGCCTTCGCGTTGCTCCCCGCGCCCAAGGCGGGTATCGGGTTTAATCACGACCCTCAAGTTTCGCGCAGTGCTGCCGATATGCAGCAACGATGGCCAACAGTGCAACGGCGCACACCTTGCCGAATCTCGCGCTGTCGGGCGGGGGGACACGCCGAACGAGGCGGCGCGCTTGAAGGGAAAGGACCATGAATAACATGCTACATATCGTCATCATCGGGCTCGCGATCCAAGCCGTCGCACTCTTTGTTGCCATGGCGTTCGGGCGCGCAGCCAAGAGCGGGGATCGTTTCGAAGAACTAGACGAATTCGACGACGCGCGCACCATCGAGGGGACGTTGCTCGCACGCTTTGTCGCGCGGCTATTGGCCGCATGGCAACTTCCATAGGTTCTGCCGCACTCGCTGCGGCCAGGCGGCGATATCGAAACCATGCAATTTGAATAGCGAGAGCGCAATCCGTTCAAGCCCAAAGCCGCAACACCCAGTATGCGCGATTTCGCCGGTTTCGGTACGGATGTCCCACGTCTTGCCGAAGTTGTCCATATGGTAGTTGAAGCTGCCACACGCGGTCGGCTTGTTCGGATTGAGCACGGTCACCGCCGCTTCGAACTTGAGCTGCAGCGCACGTTGGCTGTTTGCCACGACGCGCCCGCCACGGCCGAAAAACGGATCGTTGGCCAGCTCCAGCGACATCGGCAGTTCCAGCGCGTCGAACATCCAGCGCGCATGGTCCATCCAGTCCTGTCGGAAGGCGAGCACTTGCTCGGGCGTGCCCATCCTGACAAACTCACGTTGCCGAAACAGCTGCATCCGCTCCGGCTCCAGTGACGGCTCCTGACGGAAAACATACGAAAAAATATCAATCAGGTGGCCTTGTGCCGGCACCGGACCGCGCTTGGCCATCACCGAGTAGACGGGATAGCAGGCCACTGGCGTCATCATGATGCGTGTAGGCTTTTGCTCGGCGGTCCAGTCCTCACCTTTATCCAGGCACGCGAGCAAGCGGGGATGGCTAAAATCATTGCCGCAAAAGCTAAAGACCGTGCCAGCCAACTGCGGAAAGTTCCTTAGATAACCGCTCTGCTCAAGCAACGTGCGGCTCATCGCCGGCGGAAACCGCATCACGTCAGCGCCGCGCTCCACCCCCCATGCACCGATCAAGTCGCTGATGCGCTCAACGACGTCCTCGAATACGGCGCCACGGCCGTACAGCCCGTCGACATCGCTTGGAATTAGCAAGCCGCGCTCGAATAACTGTTCGAGAAAACTGGCGGCGCCCGCTGCGTCGTTCAGCTCGCGAGCGGCCGCCGCGCGATCGTGCTCGTTCGGCACGGTTCCAGGACCGGACCGCTTGGACTCTAGATTGGCACTACTCATGTTCGGTTCCTTTGGTGAGGATTCGTGTCGCATGATCGATGCTGTGCTTTGCGGATTCCGGGCGGATGAAAACAGCGCGGCAGACGCTATCCGGAAACGCCACCGTGCAGCACCGTAAGCGCACGTTGTACGCGAAAACCCGCACGGGCATCGGTTCGCTGCCGAACAGTGGGTCAGCGCACGTTGATCATGCAATGCACAACGCCGGCGTCGCGACCTCACGACCCCGCGGGAATCCATGCCAAATAGTGCGCTTGCGAACAGAGCCCGCACGCACTCGCCAGTACCTTCGTTCCATAGGGTGCGGACGCTTTTGGCGTTGCAACATTGCGGTGCCGGCTGCACACGGTGCTATCCGGCCACGCTTGACGTTTTCCGCGCTGGCTGAACGAGGAACCCATCATGGACTGGAAATGCTGCGAATTCAGGCAACTGAGTTCGGACGAGCTATATCTGATCCTGCGCGCGCGCAATGCCGTACTAGTTGTCGAGGACGCTCACGTGCACTTGGACATCGACGGCAAAGACGAGCACGCGTTGCACGTTTTCGCGATCGATACACGCGCGCAGCAGCGATCGGTGGGAGGCTACGCGCGCCTGCTGCCGGGCGATGACATCGACCCGGAAACGATGATCGACAAATTCCTGACGAGCGCCGCGCGGCGCGACGACGACACCGCCGAGCGACTGCTCAGGCGGGCGCTGGGCCATGCGCGCGAGCGTTGGCCAGGTGCGCCGGTGCGGATCCACTCGCCGATCTACCGCGAAGCGTTTTATAGCCGGTTTGGTTTTCGCAAGGTCGATGGACCGTTCCTCGAACACGGCATGCCGTACATCGGCATGATCCACTCAATGCGCGACGCGACTTTGCCCAGCCGCGGCCTACTACGCGGCGTGCGCGGCCTCGTCGAGCCGGTGGCCGGCGCGCTAGGCAGCATCGCCCAGCCGGCCCGCGCGGCGCGCGCCGATGCGCGCACCGAACCGGACGCTTACCCATTCTCACCTCGCCTTCCCGCAGATTCCGGAGTAAATCGATGACCGGCACCGAGTCTACATTCACGTCTTCCGTCCCGGCCGACGCGCCGCCGCACCTGCTGCCGGTGATCCTGGCCGGCGGTTCCGGCACGCGGCTGTGGCCGCTGTCGCGCGAGCACCACCCAAAGCAATTGATTGGCCTGATCGCCGATGAATCGCTGCTGACGGCAACTGCCCGTCGCTTGGACGGCATCAGCAGCGCGACGCTAGATGACGAACTGCTGCTCGTGTGCGGCGAGCGCCACCGTTTCATGAGTGCCGCGCAGGCGCGCGCCAGTGGCAAGTCCGCCCGCATCCTGTTGGAGCCGGTAGCACGCAACACCGCGCCAGCGCTCACGCTTGCTGCGCTGGACGCGCAGGCGCGTCACGGCGACCCGGTGCTGGTGGTGATGCCCGCCGACCATGCGGTCACTGATCCGAAGGCGTTTCAGGACGCCATCGCGCTGGCCGCCTGCTACGCGCAAGCCGGCGCCATCGCCACGCTTGGCGTGCTGCCCCGGCACGCAGAGACCGGCTATGGATACATCCGAATCGGCGCACCGGTGCAGCATACCAATGGCACACTGGGCGGCCACGCAATCGAGCGCTTCGTCGAGAAGCCGCACCAGGAACTGGCCCGCCAATACCTGCAGTCCGGCGAATATTGGTGGAACAGCGGCATCTTCGTGGTACGCGCGTCAACCTGGCTCGCGGCAATCGCCGCGCTGAACCCGCCTATGCATGCCGCCTGCGAAGCAGCTTGGCGAAGCGGCGCAGAGCAAGCCGGTGGCTTTTTCAAGGCAGACGCGGTCGCCTTCGACGCATGCCCGTCCGATTCGATCGACTACGCCGTGATGGAACGGCTCGCCGATCCAGCGGGTCCGGGTATCCAAGGCGTCGTTGTGCCCCTGGCGGCCGGCTGGTCCGACGTCGGCTCCTGGGACGCCATCTGGGAAATCCTGCCGAAGGACGCAGCCGGCAACGTATCGCGCGGCCGCGTGATCTTCGAAGGCACGGAGGACAGCTTCGCGCATTCCGAAGGACGCCTGATCGCCTGCGTTGGCTTGAAGGACATCGTGGTGATCGAGACCGCCGATGCAGTGCTGGTCGCTAACAAGCATGATGTACAGCAAGTCAAGGCCGTGGTGGCACGGCTCAAGTCCGAGCAATACGTCGAAGCCGAAGATCATCGCAAGGTCCATCGCCCCTGGGGCTATTACGACTCCATCGACCACGGCGAGCGTTTCCAGGTCAAGCGCATCGTTGTCGAGCCGGGCAAGCAATTGTCGCTGCAGATGCACTACCATCGCGCGGAGCACTGGACCGTGGTGCGCGGCACCGCGCGCGTGACGTGCGGCGACAACACGTTCCTGCTGAGCGAAAACGAATCGACGTATATCCCGCTGGGCACGGTGCACCGGCTTGAGAATCCGGGCAAGACGCCGCTGGAGATCATTGAGGTGCAATCCGGACACTACCTGGGCGAGGACGATATCGTGCGGCTGGACGACCAGTACGGCCGAGCCTCTCAGCCGGCGGCGGGCGCACCGGGCGCATCCGGCGCATCCGGCAAACATGGCGCACCCAGCGCACCCGGCGTGTCCAGCACGTCCGGTGCCACACCCGTCGCAACCGCTCATGCGGCGGGAGTCGCCGATGCTGTGCAAGCCGTTTCAGACACGGCTGTCTCCCGCGCTGAGGGAACGCCGAGCGCCACGGCCGCGCCGCGCGGCGGCGTGAGCGCATGGCGGGCCGGCCGTTGACCGTGCGCGCCAAGGGACCCACCGTCGCCGAGCGCGAGATGAAGGTGCTGGTCATCAACGATTTCGTGCGCAAAGGCGGGGCGGAGGAAGTGTACCGGACCTCGGTGGACGTACTGCGGGAGTTGCCCGGCGTGGACGCCGAGGGCTTCGACGAACGATCAGTGCCCCCCGCGCATGGCATGGCGCGGCGCGCGTGGAATCCTGCCGCGGCGCGCGCGCTGGCCGCCACGATCGAACGCGTGCAGCCCCAACGCGTGTTGGTGCACAACTATCACAGTCTGCTGTCGCCATCGATTCTGCCAGTCATACAACGATACAAGCGCAAGCTCGGTTACCGGACCTTCCTGACCTGCCATGACTACCACCTGGTGTTCTACAACCCGAATCTGTTGATCTATCCGCAACCGGGCGTGTCCAAGCCTCTGCCGCTGGAGGCGCTGAGCGACAGCCGGCGGCTGCTCACATGCGCCAGTGCGCGCGGCATGCTGCACGATGCGGTGAAAAAGCTGCATTGGCACGTGGTTGATACGTTGTTGAATCCGTCTGCTGTCTTTGACCAGTTCCTGTGCCCAAGCCCTTACATGCGCGATGCGCTGGCACGGCGCGGCATTACGCGCTCAGCAATCCTGCCCAATCCGGTCAATACCCGCATCGTCCAGGCGCCGCCCCGCACCGTCGACAAGGACCGCTTCGACCTGGCGTTCGTTGGACGCATCGAGCCCGAAAAAGGACTGGATCCGTTTCTCGAACTGGCCAGCCACACGCAATGGCATCGGCTCAGCAGCGTGACCGTCTACGGCGACGGCTCGCAACGCGATGCCCTGCACGCGAAGTACAAGGCGCTGGTCGATAACGGCCGATTGCGCTTTGCAGGTCGGCTCGACCACGCGCAGTTGTTTGAGGCGTTGCGCGCGCACGATGCGGTCCTGCTGCCGTCGATCTGGGCTGAAAACGCACCGTTGGTGATCGTCGAGGCGGCGATGATGGGTCTGCCAGTGCTCGTGCACGATCTGGGCAGCCTGGCCAGTTTTGGCGATGAAATCGGCAACAAGATCAAGTACCAGCGCACACCTGCCAGCCTGGTCGCCGCGCTCGATGCACTGGGCATGCATTTGCGCAACACGCGGCGCCGCTACGATTGGTCCCAGTATACGCGCGAGCACTATGCGACACGGTTGAGCGCCCTACTCGATTTACATGCCGGAACAGAACCCGATACCGTACGCAAATGGGCATGATCGATCAGCGTGACACCCGCGTGAAGCTGCGGTGCACGACCTGTGCCGGTTCATTTTCTCCAGTCCGGAGCGGGACATGTCGTCCGTAAAGAAAAACTTTCTGTTGTTGATGACGCTGCAGGTCTCGACCTACGTCGTACCGCTGCTTACGCTGCCGTTGCTCACCCGCGTTCTTGGCCCTGAGGGCTACGGCCAGCTTGCGTTCGCGCTGGCTGTCATCACCTATTTCATCAATTTCACCAATTACAGCTTCGATCTAACCGCCACGCCGCGCATCGCGCTCGCACGCGGAAATCGCGCCGAGCGCTCGCGCGTGTTCTGGGCCACTTTTCTCGCGCAGGTGGCGATCACCGTGGCCGGATTCGTCATCCTGCTCGCGTTGACCTTCATCGTCGATCGCTTCGCCTTCGACCGCACGCTGCTGATCATCGGCTTCGGCATGACCATCGGGGCCGCGCTCACACCGAGTTGGTACTTTCAGGGCGTGGAGAACCTGCGCACGATGAGCCTGCTGCTATTCGCCAGCCGCGCGCTCAGCGTCCCCGCGATGTTCCTGCTCGTGCGCGAGCGTTCCGACGTCACGCTCGCGATGGTCGTCAACGCCGCCGTGCCGCTTGGCTCGGGCATCGCGATCTTCGTCTACATGTTCATCCGACGTGAGGTTGAATTTGTTCGAGTAAGCATCGCGGATATCGTCGATGCACTAGCCGGCGGCTGGCAAGTATTCCTCGCGTCGACGTCGGTCGCGTTCTATGCATCGACCAATACCGTGCTGCTTGGCTTTGTCTCAGGCAACGTCGCCGCCGGCTATTTCGCCGCGGGCGACAAGCTGATTCGCGCCGCGATCAGCATGTTGCAGCCGATGAAAGCCGCTGCGTACCCGCACATCAGCTACCTGATGCACCATGCGCGTGAAGATGCGATGACCTTCCTGCGCAAGTTGTTCGTAGTTCAGGGCGCGATGGTGTTGGCGATCTCGCTATGCATCTTTTTCTGCGCGCCGCTTGCGGTGCGCATTCTGTACGGCGCGAACTACGAGCCGACGATCGGCGTGCTGCGCTGGATGGCGTTCATTCCATTTATGGCGGGGATGACGGATCTGTTCGGCGTACAAACGATGCTGCCGCTGGGTATGAAGACCGCGTTCAGCCGCGTGCTGATCTCCTCCGGCTTCCTCAACGTTGCTCTGCTGCCGTTGCTCGCGAAGTGGTTCGCCGAACAAGGCGCGGCCGCCGCGGTGTTGGTCGCGGAGAGTGCAGTGGCGGCCGCGCTGGCTTACATTCTTTATGTGCAAGGCGTGTCGCTGATTGGGCGGGCGGCGCCGCGGCAATAGCGATTGCGAAAAAAATGCGCTATCGTTTCCAACCGTTTGGGTCAATTTTTTTGGCGTACTGCTTGAATTTTAATGGATGTGCGGTGACACACCGAAGCGCCTCGTGTTCGACTGTAATGTAAAGAACTTTGCATACACGTACCCACCCGCATGATTGGATGCCGCAGCCACGGGGTAGGGTCACGAAGACAATGCTGCAATCGATGCGGATCGTCCATATCCTATGGACTTCCTCGATAACCAGATCCAGGGCCACTGAATGACAAACCCTCCAGCAAATGGCCGTTTAGACCACATCGACGCGATGCGCGCTATCGCGGTATTGTTCGTTATCTGGACGCACTATGCCGAACTGCTCGCCCCTCTGGCCGGATCTCAACATGGATTGGATGCACTGCAGCGTTCAGTTAACTTCGGGCGCGTCGGTGTCGTGATTTTTTTTGGAATCAGCGGAATGCTGATTCCAAACAGCCTGCGGGGCAGCATCGCCGATGGTACGCGTAAATTTCTGATACGCCGTTTCATGCGGCTGTATCCCGCATTCTGGTTTTCGATACCGCTTGGATATTTTGCGTACTGGACGCTGTTCCAACAAAAGATGAGTAGCATCGGCATTCTTGTCAACCTGACGATGATTCCGACGGCATTCGGCTTCGACACAATCATGGGCCACTACTGGACATTGGAAACCGAATTGTATTTCTATATTCTATGTCTAGTTTTGTTCTGGGGTGGCTTGCTGCATCAAATGCGCGCACTCGTTACCGCCAGCGCGGGACTATGCATACTGTTCGTCTTGACCACTGCATTGCATGTCATTCCTAGTCATGCATTGGGACAGTACAAAGGAATGCTGTATCATTTGTCCATCATGTTCTGGGGTGCAGTATTCCGCAAAGCGTACGACGAACCCAGCGCAATCTTGTTTATCTGGCCGCGCAGGGGCTCTACCCCTACCTTGTCGATGACCTACCGTGGCGTATTGATCGCGTTGACCGCACTGATCGCTTTAACTGCGGTGGCAATAACTCTCTACAATCTTCGACGCCATGATTATGCGCACGTTTCGTCGTCGATCGGCTACCTCGTCGGCATCACGTTGTTTGTCAGCTTCGCAACCACATTCAAGGTTCATCGCCGGTCATTTGCTTGGTTAGGCAGACTCAGCTACTCCGTGTACCTACTGCATGGCATACCGCTATATCTCGTGTTCTGGCTGTGTAGGCACTATCAATGGACTGGTGCGCCGCTTGGTGTCTATATGCTTGCCCCGTTGGTGCCGGCAATCGCACTGTCCTGGCTGAGCTTCAAGTTTTGCGAAGCGCCTAGCATCCGCGCGGGACATGCGCTGACCTGCGCGCGCCAGACCCACTTGACGGAGCGGGCCCGGCCCGCTGTAGCATGTTCGCAGCGCTCCTGAAACGCAGGCGCCAATTCCGCGCTAACCCCATGCGTCGGCAACGCTCATTGCACGAGCGTCGAGTCGTAGTACTCCGTCGCTACGCCTTGCTGCTGGCAATGCTTTCTTTTACGGCGCTATAGGCTGGCTTTTTCGTGACACCATCCGACTCGATCAGGCCATAGCCATCGTCAGCCGACATGTCGAATAGTTCATACAGCTGGATCGACTGCAACAAACTGTACTGCGACTTGAGCTTCACGAACTGCCGCGTTTGAGTGGCCAGATAACTCGCTTGTGCATTAAGCAGCGTGTTGCCGGACTGACCATACGGTCGATAACCATACTCGGAAATCCAGATCGGTCGCCGGAAGCGCCGCGTCAACTCATGAAGCACGTCGATACCGTTTGCATTCGTGATGTCCCCCATATCGCTATACCAGTGCCAGGAGGTGACATCCCAATTGACGCGTGGTCCACTCGTTCCACCTTGTGGATCCGTGCCGTCGGCCAACATTTGCAGAATACCGAAGTGCAACCACCCGGCGGTAACGGCCACTGCCGCGCGGGGATCTGCGGCGCGTACACCATCGATCATGCCGCGTATCATCCCGCGATAAATAAAGTACGGCGTCGCTCGGTAGTCGGTGCGAAAGTTGCCGCCACGGGAGACGAAACCGATTTCCATTTCGTTACCGCACTCATACAACAGCACCTTGCCCTTTAGAATACTTGCGATGGAGTACGCGAGCTGAAAGCTATTGCTGTACGCAGAGGCTTCATCGGTATTGGATAGCTTTGGGGTAATCACCACTGAAACGCTAATGCCAGTCCCCCTCAATGTGTCAACGAAAGATGCAATGCTCTTTGCCCCAATCGTATCCCAGACGTCTTGGCGAACATTCGAAATGCCAAGGTCGCGCATGTAGGCTATCTGTGTGGCAAACGCCGTGCCATACGCATTACCCGAATTAATGTGTCCGTTAATCCCGAAGAACCCAGACGACACGGCATTGTAGCTGTTCGACGACATGGAACTGGATGTTGCCGCGACACTGGATGTCGTCACACTGACGGGTGTAGTACTAGCAGCACTCGAAGCCGATGCTGCTGAACCTGACGAAGCTGCGCCACTGCTGGGCCAGCGGCGCGCGCGGCCGAGACTAGCAGCCCCTACCTCGCTGCTTGCACACACCGCCAGCGCCATCGTTCCGGCAGTAGCAACCAGTGTGCGAAGGAATTCACGTCGCACGCATAGCGCGCCTTTCGCACCGCCTTGGGAATCCAAATCGACGTTTGAGGCGCAATGGTAAGCGCTTTTAGATGAATTTCTCTTCTTCGAAATCATGAATTTGAATGTATAGTCATACAAAGGTCGATCATCGAAACGCACTTGCCTTCGCCAAATATTTGACGAAAGCACTTCGTGCCCGTGCCACATTGGACGCGACGAAGAACCGCACCTCTGGAACACCGGGCGTCGTCTTGCACTTCGTAGGAATGGAACTTCTTCGTGACGAAACGGTGGATTGAAGCCGGACGCACAGTGACACAGGGTGCGGATAGCAATCGACAGCCGAATCGACAAACCCGAAGCTAGCCAGCGAGCAAATTATTTGCACGCACAGCTAAGAGAACTAGGATGACGCTTCATGCGTCAAAAGAACGAGAGTACATTTTACTTGGTTTGGGCACTTGAAAAGATTGATGTTTCGCTGCACACACGCTGACGACGCATAACGTAGCCCATTACCGTGCTCGATCCAATGTACCGGCAATATGATGTACCCGGTATGGCTGTCGCCAACAGCAAGCACCCTATCCATGCGCCCGCCGCCGGCACGTCTTTAATTCGAAATGGTACGTCAACGCACTGATACGCGTTGGATCGTACGCGATGCTATGCCCAATAACCAAAGCGTATACGCCCCTCCCGGCTCAAGTGCGTCACAAGATGCAACGGTAATGGCCCGATGCCATGACGGCAATAGCCAGCGGTTGCTTCAGTGATTGATTGCGGAACACCCTGTGAGATGAACGACACGAATTCGAACCATCGCGGCCGCACTCTGTCTGCCGCACCAGCGCGTCCCGGCGATGGGCAGCACGTCGTCGGTCCATCATGGAACGAGAGGTTTGGCTCCGGTACGGCACGTGGTGCCTTTAAGGCAGTGGATCGTTATTATCTGGTGTGGGCATTTTTTGTGCCGATCACGTCCGTGCTGGTGTTTCCCAGTGTGCAAGGCACCACGCCGGGTTATTTGATGTGCTTCTTATCACTGGCAATCGCCATGCTGTATGGAGGCGGCGAGCGTACCCGCTATTTGCGTATCCTTTTAACCGCGATTTTTGTCTGGGTATTGCTGTTCACACTGACGCAGCTAGCCGACCTGACCGACGGTTATACGCCTGACCTCGACACGTTATCGCTGGTCAATCCGTATGACCATTCGTTTGTCATGCGCTCTTCGCTTTTCACGCAATCTCTCTATGTCGTCGCGGTGGTTCTCTATGGCACCTACCTGTACGTCTACTACGATGACGCATGGGATCGCATCATCGTTGCCTCCGGCGTACTGTTTGCCGTGTACGGACTTTATGAGTGCGCCTACTATTTTGTAACCGGCCAGTCGGGCGACTTTCTGTCCAATCGTCAGTTCACCAACACACTGGCCCGGCCGCTGCCTAAGGACATCGTCACGGGCAGCGACTTTCAGACAATGGGCGTCGGCGGTATTTCGATGCAGCGCCTGAAGTCGCTGACGGGTGAACCGTCGATGTATGCGCTGTCGATGTTCCCGTTCTGGGTCTATGCGCGCACCGTGCAACGGTCGCGCTGGCCCGCGATCATGATTGGCGCGTCGCTCGTGATGACGGCCTCCACGACGGCGATGGTCGGCTACCTGTGCTACCTCGGCATCCGGATGATGCACACGCGGATCAATATCATCAAGCTGGTGCTTGCGGCGCTTGCCATCATCGCGATCGTCATCGTGTTTAACGAGCAAGTCGTGCAATTGGCGGATGACGTGGTGATCAAGAAACTCACCGGCGCCAATTCATCGGGCCAGGAGCGCTCGGCCGGGTTCATGGCTGCTATCGACTTCTGGCTCAATGCGCCCGTTTCGAACAAGCTGGTGGGAATCGGCTTCGGCTACATCCGCACCACCGACATGTTTTCAACGCTGCTAGTCAACAGTGGCCTGCTGGGCATCGCCCTGTTCAGTGGGCTATTGCTGTATCCAGCATTCAAGCTCGATTGGGCGCCGAAGGCAATCGCACTACGGCAGTGCTGCGTCGCGACCTATATGATGATGATGGTATCGGTGCCGGAGTTCTCATATCTTGCACCGTGGACCTTCGTTGCATTCGCCTATTGCCGGCTGTATCACCGCAATCGCGCACGACAGGTCGCGGACCGGCATGAAGTGGAGCTGACCGCGCGCACCTCACACATGCGCGAGGCTTGACGCGCGAGACAGCGCTTCTTGGTTCCCGGCGCCTCGCTACAATCCAGCGTCGGATAGCCCCGCTGCCACAGGTAGTATTACTCCGCCAGGGTCGGATGGCCGCTAATTGTCAGCGTAAAGCCGTCGGCGCCGGCTTTCAACCGCGCGGGCACGCCCACGGGCAGCGTCACAGTATCCGCGCCGTGGCCAAAACGCAGCCCGGTGATCACCGGAATACCGGTCAGCGCGCGGATCTGCTCGACCATCGCGTCAAAATCATAGCCATTGTCATAGTCCGACAACCGCACCCCGGTGAAATCGCCGAGCACCAGCGCCTGTTGGCGCGGTAGGATGCCGGCCAGATGCAATTGGTACAGCATCCGCTCGACGCGGAATGGATGTTCGTTGGCGTCCTCAACAAACAAGATGCCCTCATCGATGTCCGGCAAGTATCGCGTACCGGCCAGCGCAGCGATCGTCGCGAGATTGCCGCCCCACAGCGTGCCGTGCAGGTCGACGTCGTCAGGCTGCGGCGTCGGCTCGCCAATCGTGAATTCCGGTTTGCTAATCGCCGTCCAGAAATGCTCGACTGTGAATTCGCTCAGTCTCGGCGCGCCAAAGTTGCTGCTCAGCATCGGGCCGCCGAACGTAATGAGGCCGCTGTGCGCGAACAGCGCCATCTGGATCGCGGTGAAGTCACTATGGCCGCAGATCGCGATCGGTTCACCAGCCAGCCGGCGTTGCAATCCCGCGTAGTCCAGTCCATGCAGCAACCGAATCGCGCCGTAGCCGCCGCGCACAGCCAGCACGATGTCCGGCAGCGCCCGCGCAGGGTCTGCAAGCCGATTCAGATCCGCGGCCCGTTGTGTATCCGTGCCCGCGAAGCGCTGGAAGCGCCGCTCGCTCGTATCAATGCCCCGAATGTGATGGCCAGCATCGACCCAGCGCGCCAGCGCCCGGGCAACGGTTTGTGGATCCTGCGGGTAGCCGCAAGGGGCAATCAGTTCGATCGTGCGGGGCTTCATGACACTCCTGTGCGGGGAAAGACGGTGCGCGGCGCGTACTGCGACCCGTGCCAGCACGGCGCGACGTCAATTGGGATCACACGGCACGACGTCGACCGGGATCAATTTGCATCGCCGAGTGTGCGCGACGCGCGCAGCTGCCGGCGGCGCTCGACGAAGAACTGGCTTAGCTCGTGCGAGCATTCATCGGCCAGTACGCCGCCAACGACGCTTGCATGATGATTCAACCGCGGCTGCGCGAACACGTCAACGACACTGCCACACGCGCCAGTCTTCGGATCATGCGCGCCGAACACCACTCGAGCGATGCGCGCATGCATGATCGCGCCCGCGCACATTAGGCACGGCTCGAGCGTTACATATAATTCGCAGCCCGGCATCCGGTAATTAGACAACGCCTGTGCAGCCGCTCGCAGCGCGACCATCTCCGCATGCGCAGACGGGTCGTGAGTGCTGATCGGCTGGTTGAAGCCCTGCGCAATCACTTCATCGCCCCGCACGATCACGGCGCCCACCGGCACTTCGCCAATCGCATAAGCGTGGCGCGCGGCGGCGCGCGCCAACGCCATGAAACGCAGATCCCGGGCCAACGGGCCCGCGTCAGACAAACCGCTGTTGTGCATGCAAGCTCCGCGTCGAAGGGTCGTTCAGTCGATCACTGCTGGCGCGACGGCGCCGCCACAGCCAGCTAGGCGTTCAGCGACACGGCGGCAATACTCGTGCGGCACCACCATCGGCCCGCCACGCAGCGATTCGAGCGCCATGGTCAGCGCCAGCCACTTCGCCCGCAGGCGATGCTGCTCCGCGCGGCCGCGGCGGCGATGCGCTGTTCAACCAGCACGTCGAGCAGTTTCATAGACGGACAAGATTCGAAATGCGCGTCAAGAATACCAAACTCTAACGCGGTTCAACCGCCGTCGCGCGAAGTGCAATGGAGCCGGCACTCTATTGCAGCGATCAACCGCTCCAGCCATGCGCGCAGCAGCGTATCGGACCCGACGAGCAGGATCGAGGTGACGATAACGCCGTACACCTGCTGGCGTCGAACCTTGACGCTCGCCTCCGGCACCAACCAGTTCGCGCTGTCGACCAGCAACAGCAGCGTTTTCAGGCCGATGACGATCGGCCACAGGCATGCCAGCCTCAGGCGCGGCGCCGAACGGCGGATCGCCAGCGTATAGTCGATTGCGTCGCGGAACTGGTCCAGCGCATGGCGCACGAGTTCTAACATCACCGGGCGCGCACGGCCAGCCGCCTCGGCAGTCAACAGATCCTGCGGCGTCAAGCCGTACCGCTCGAGCATCGTGGACGGCAAGTAGCAGCGGCCGGTCCGCAGGTCCTTGGCGCAATCGCGCAGCACGTTAGTCAGCTGCAGTGCCCTACCAAAACGCACACCGCGCTCCGACATCGCCACGGGGTCGCCGTGCAGCGCGCGTGGCAGATGCGTATAGGTCATCTCGGTCCAGAACGCGCCGACGCAGCCGGCGACCATGTAGGTGTACTGATCCAGCTCGTGCCATGCACGTAACGCCACGATCTGCCCGGAGCGCTCGTGCGCAAACGTGATCAAATCGAATTCCATGCCGCGTGTGAGTGTCGACACAATGTCACGGACCGCCTCGCGATCGCGCTCGTCCAACTGCTGCAGGATCGCCAGTGCCGGCTCGAGCGATTCCAGCAGCAGCCGCTCGTCGGACTGTTGTTGCGCAGCCAACTGCCCGGCAATCTCGCGCAGTGGCCCGCAATCGTGTTCGTCGCCATTCACGTGCGCACGCAGTGTCAATAGCATTTTCAGCCGCAACGCGGGCTCGATCAGCGGTGTGTCTGCGATCGTGTCGGCGGCGCGCGCCAGCAGATACGCCAGGCCCACCGGGTCCCGCATGCCGGCGGGTAACACGCGCAGCGTCAAGTAGAATGAGCGGGACACTCCCTTGAGCAGCGGACCGAGCAGGAAATCTCGCGCCGGATCACGCATGGATTGGTCAGCAGCGGTCACGGAGGCGGGCGGTTGCGAGCCGGCCACCGGCCCGGCGGCACACCGCGCGTGCGCTGCAGCGCAACCGGAGCGAGAGTCGAACGATGAATCGGACATCGCGCAGCCATGAATTAACAGTCACAGCCAGCATTGTACCGGTTCACGGATTGGCGTCGACGCGCGTCACGTTGAACAGCATGCCGCCCTTGCACGACGTTTGCATTATCGCGCGAAGCCGGTCTCTCTTTTCCTGTTTAATGTAGAAAGCTACGCCGCGAACCATCAAGTTTTGGTAGGAACACATCATGTTGTCTGCGAACCCAATCTCGATATCGTAGGCATTGCCCCACTCACGAGGAACGATCTTGCCGGCAAACGAGCAATATCCCTCTGTTCCTTTGATCCTGCCCTGGTAATCGATCGTCATTTCAAGTATGCCCGGCATATTGTCAAGTATGCTCGGCATATTGGTCTCGTTGACATGGTAGTCACGTTTGCTGGACATGCCTTTGTATGTCCCGGCTACTTTGCTCACAGCCGGCGTGGTATGTAACACTGTGCTGATACTGCCATTGAAGTCGAGCGGCGGCAGTCCCTCGGCGGATGCGACGAGGTGAATCGATCGCCGATTGAGGTACGCGTCGTTGACCTCTTCGGCAGTATTCTGATAACTGAAACGCCGCTTGGACGCGGTTGAGACTAGGTTGGACGCGGTTGAGACTAGTGTGGAACCGACGATGGAAGTCAGCGAACGGCCGGAAGCGGGCAACGCCGTTAATGTGACCTTGATTGCAGGCTGCTCCTTTCGATAGAGGATTCCCTTCCCGAGATTGCCGAGATCGCCAACAACGGCATCACCTATGTCGTCGGCCTCACCTATGTCTTTGCCATCAGTATATATCGCATAAAACCTGCCCGCCGGGGTGACCAACGCGGTGAAACCGTAGATGTCTCTTACGCGGCCGACGTATTGGCCTTGTGCTTCGTGCATCTCCATGAGTCCGGTCTGTACATCGGCGTCTGCGACTTGAGCGGCGGGCTCGGGTTCGGTCTGTACGCCAACGTCCGCGACTTGGGCGGCAGGCTCGGGTTCGGTCTGTACGCCGAGGTCCGCGACTTGGGCAACGGGCTCGGAGTCGGTCTGTACGCCAACGTCCGCGACTTGGGCGGCAGGCTCGGAATCGGTCTGTACGCCGAGGTCCGCGACTCGGGCAACGGGCTCGGAGTCGGTCTGTACGCCAACGTCCGCGACTTGGGCGGCAGGCTCAGGTTTGGTCTGTACGCCAACGTCCGCGACTTGGGCGGCGGGCTCAGAGTCGGTCTGTACGCCGAGGTCCGCGACTTGGGCAACGGGCTCGGAGTCGGTCTGTACGCCAACGTCCGCGACTTGGGCGGTGGGCTCAGGTTTGGTCTGTACGCCGACGTCCGCGACTTGGACGGCGGGCTCAGGTTCGGTCTGTACGCCGACGTCCGAGATCCGCGCTTCGTACTCGCCCCCGCCCACATTCAAGTCATTCACCACAGCTTCGCTTACGCTGTGGCCTGTCCGCCAAGTACTACGCCTCTTCCTGCCTTTGTCGTGATTCAGACTACCAATCTCGACCTTTCCATCCGTCGCATAAAATCGGCCTACATTTGTAATGTTGATGATATTCGTCGTATGGGCCGAATTTATCGTAGGGGCTGGAGAACCGGCCGTGGTACCGGTGTGCTGGCCTTGTACGGGATCCATTGGCGACCGGGTCCGCTCTCGTTCCCCGTCCGCCTCTTTGACGACTACGCGTTGGACCCTGTCATCATCAGACTTGTCGCCGCCGCCCCCACATGCCCCCGCAGCACCCATAAGCATCACAGCGACAAACCGGATTATTCTGTAACGTAATGCCCTGATAAGCCAACCGGATGCGGCTAAATCCTTCAAGGCCGCGTTGGCGTGCACCGATTCACTCGCGGTTCGAGCGTCTTTTAACGCCGCCCTATTCCGCTTCCTTTGCTCGAAAACTAGATTAAACGGCACCGCTTTTTTACTCAATTGCTCAATCCGTGTAAAGCTGTCTTTTGCTCAACTCGAAACCGTGTGATCGATTCCCGATGCCATGCGTGATGCACTCGATTCCGAGAAATCAACACGACTGAAAAAGACCCGCGAGATATTGGCCACCCATAGCCTGTCTATTGCCGCCGGCCACTTTTCTTTTGTGCTTGGCGAAACGCGCCGGGCCACTCAATCATCTTGCTTGAAACAAGCTACCTCGGCGCAACATCGAACAACATAGGAATACCCGCGGCCGACGGGCGTTCAAAACATCGATGACAACGCCACACGGCAGAGTAGTGTCAGTGGCGTGACATTCTACAACCGGGAAACGGGATGCGGCAGTCTATCGTCACGGGAGCTGGCATATACAGGCGGCGAGACGCCCAAGATGTAATCAAGTCGGACAAGGATTTGCCATCGGGTCGGGCAAATATTCGCCGGCGACCAGATTGTTGCAGATCTTGGCCATCTGCCCCATGCCCGGTTCACCGCAACGAACGACGTTCTTTCCCATGCTCAGCAACACCAGTTGAATGCGCTCGAACAACTGCATGTCGGCGCCGACCATGAAAGTGAGCGTACCGGCCTGCGCGCGCCGCCGCTGCCCGCCGAAACAGGCGCGTCAGCAAACAGATTGCGCTGCCAGCCGACTGCCGCCGCAACGGCTTGCTCCGTCGCTGGATCGATCTTGTTTGAATCGACTTCGCGACACCATCCACGATTGCGCCGACCGACGCGCGAGCCGGATGGCGCAACAGCGATAATCGATATCCGACATATGACGGGCGCTCGCTTCGCTGCCGCGCTCGTCCAGCTATTTCTGGAACACCACATGTCAGACAACGGTCCTTACCTCACCACACCGCCACGACTGGGACCCATTGAAACAACAACGCCCACGCCCGTGAGTTCAGGCGCGCGTCCGGCACCTGCGCCTTCCCAGATACCGTCGTGGGGGCCGGTCGCTGCTCTGCGCAATCTTCTCTGGACTGCAAATGGACCCTTCGCCAATACCATGCCGCAGTTCCTGAACCAATCGCAGGCGTACTTTTTCCCTTATAACTCATTCCCCCCCGCTGCCCTAATAGCACCGCCTTCGCCTGCCGAGCCGCAGTCCTGCGCACCGCAACCTTCCGCGCCGCCGCTAGATAACAGCGTGGAACAGGCTGAATACGAACGTGTCGGGGCAGCCGTCAGAGGCGCGTTGACCCCACTGCAACGAGACCTGCATGACAGAATGTGCGACCCGACACGGCCTCCGGTTACGACTCAAGAAATCGAGGAAGCCAACGACCATGCGCTGATCGAGGCAATACACGCGAGCTTGCAGAAGAGTCCGTAACACGAGCCAGCACAAGGATGCGGACTTCACCGCTGACCGCACGCAAGTCTTCGCTGCCCGACACCTCCCGCTAGTTACCCCGCCCGCCTGTAGCCTGCAGGAAACGATGCGACGCTGTTGATAAATTCCAACAGTCATCCGCGCGGGAACCCGTATTATGAAGATTATGTTGGCTACCCGCTTCGCGACTTCCCAATGCCGCCGTCTGCGCCGCCCTACTCGCTACCGCCCGTCGTCGTGTGGTTTCGCGACGATCAACGCCTAGCCGACAATCCCGCGCTCGAATACGCCATTGCCACGGGTCACCCTGTCGTGTGCGTGTATGTTCACGACCCGGCGCCACGAAATACGCGCCCGCCGGGCGCAGCTGGGCGCTGGTGGCTCCATGAATCTCTACACGCACTCAATGCTGCGCTCATCGCGTTGGGCGGCGAATTGACTGTCCTTCACGGCTCCGAGTCGCAGACCATTGAAGCGTTCGCCGTGGCAATCGGCGCGATCAAGGTGTGCTGGAATCGCAGGTATTCGGCGTCGCAACGCGAAACCGACATCGCGATCAAGACGGCGCTCAAAGAACGCGGCATTGCGACTTTCACCTTCAACGGACACCTGCTGCGAGAGCCGTGGACCGTCGCCACGCGAGATGGCCGTCCGTTTCAGGTCTTCGGCGCGTACTGGCGCGCCGCGCGCCACGAGTATTCCCCTGAAGCGCCACGGCCCGGACCTCAGCGAATCGACTTCTTTCCGGTGCCGGAAAACGTCGCCGTGGCGGCACGCGTAAAAAATCTGTCTGCATTGGCGCTCCAGCCTCGCACCCTCGACTGGGCCGGTGGACTGCGCGAAACGTGGCAATGCGGCGAGCGAGCAGGATGGACGCAGCTAGACGATTTTCTCGCGAACGCGCTGACCCGCTACGCAAGTGGCCGCGACGTGCCCGCGATGCAGGCAACCAGTCGACTGTCTCCGTATCTTCGCTTTGGCAATCTCTCGGCACGGCAGGTATGGCATGCCGTACTGTCTGCGGCACGCGCCGCGCACCGCTGCGGCAATGGGCGCAGCACGTCCACCGCGAGCGGCAGCGTGGATAAGTTTCTTGACGAGCTTGGCTGGCGCGAGTTCTCATACTATCTGCTCTACCATTGTGCGCCGTTGCATCAAGTCAATTTCAAACGGCAATTCGACACCATGCCGTGGCGTGTCGATGCCACAGATCTGCGCGCGTGGCAGCGCGGCCGCACCGGCTATCCGCTTGTGGACGCCGGCATGCGCGAACTGTGGCATACCGGTTGGATGCACAATCGCGTGCGGATGGTGACGGCATCGTTCCTGGTCAAGCATCTGCTCATCGACTGGCGTGAAGGAGAGACCTGGTTTTGGGACACGCTCGTCGATGCCGACGGCGCTAGCAACCCTGCGAATTGGCAATGGGTAGCCGGCAGTGGCGCCGATGCGGCACCGTACTTTCGCATCTTCAACCCGGTGCTACAGGGGCAGAAATTTGACCCGCAGGGCGACTATGTGCGGCGCTGGGTGCCCGAACTCGCGCGCTTATCGGCCGGATGCATCCATGCGCCGTGGCACGCACAACCCGCACAACTGGCTTCTGCGTCGGTTCGGCTCGGGCAGGACTATCCACTGCCGGTGGTGCCTCACCAACAGGCGCGCGAACGAGCGCTAAAGGCGATGGGGTGTATGCGTGGACCGTGAATCAGGCAGCTGCGGCCCGTCGTCATGGCCGAGCTGAGACCGCAGCGCAGCTTGTCTTGCATGGCTGATTCGGTTCTTCCGTTGCCGTTTCGGCACCGGTGCAGCCTATTGTCGCGCTTGCTCCGACAATCGCGGTTTTCAGAGGCTACCGAATGCCACATCCTCTCTCCTTGAGCGTCACATCGCGTGCCAGTCAAGGCACGCAGACATTTGAACCGGTCCCCCCAGCGGCTTACGCGGCCGATGCAGGCGGGTGCCAAACCACCGCGCAACGACATTATGGGGCGCATCGACTCGACGGGCTGGTTGACAAGCAACCGTCCAACAGCCCGCAGGCCGCCACTGGTCTGAACGAGATGCCAACGGAGATTCTCGCCAACATATTCCGCGGCCTTCCGCTCAGCGATATGGCGCAGTTGTCCGAGGTCAACCGCAAGTTCCGGCAGATACTGCTGCCCCGACGGCATTGCTTTCTCGTAAACAAGAAACTCCAGGCCGTTCGCCAGCTGGCCCCCGGCCCCAAGCAGCACGATCAAGCAAGAACGCTATGGACGGCGTCGTTGGAACGGCTCGAGCACAGCCGTGCCGAACTGGATTGGGTCATTCAGTCTTTTAAACTTGAATGGCTGGCGCCGCGGGACAGGAAGGACGTGCTGGATCAGATGATCGATCACGTGATGCGCTCCAATAACGGCGCGTCGCCCGCGGCGCACCGCAACGAGCGGGACAGCAGCTTGCCGTCGGGTGATAACGCGTCGGCACGCGAACTGCAGCATCGCACCCTGCTACACCACCTGAAGTCGCAAATTGAAGCGCTGCCGGAACGCGAACGCGCACCGGCACTGACACGAATCATCGGATTGCAAGGCAAGGAAGCGATGACGATCGAACGATTGTTTCCGAGAATCCAAGACGGAAATGTCGAGATATCAAACCGCAACTACGCCATTCATTTGCTGAACTACGGCTTTTCCGAGAGCGAGGCCGCCATGCTCGCCGGCGAGCGCGATCAGCACGCGTTGGAGAATCCCGACATCGAAATTTGCACTGCCGTTTTCGCATGGCGGCCTAAAGACCTGCCGCTGCACAAGTTCGTCAGCTTGCTCGAACAGGCGATAGGCGAAGCCCGCCGACACGGCGACAAGCACAGCGTCGATGCCAACGACGCGATAGCAGGCGAGGAACGGTCCCGGCTTGTGCAGCGGCTGAGAAACCTGAGCGGCAACGCGGCACCCAACGCACACCCTCTATCGCGGCCAACACTGAACCGTATCGTGTCGCGATCAACACTGGACCATATCGAACGCCTTCGTACGGGAGCCTGACCGAACGCTCGTCGATCTGGCGCTCACGGATGCCGGATACGGTCGACTAGCGCACGCGTATCGGCATCTGGCTTCCGCTTCAGTAGCTGACGGCGAGCATCGCTCAGCGGGCCTCGTTCAACTGCTCGAGGATCGCCGGGTTCTCCAGCGTGGATACATCCTGCGTAATCGTCTCGCCCTTGGCAAGCGAGCGCAGCAACCGCCGCATGATCTTGCCGGAGCGGGTCTTGGGCAAGTTCTCCCCAAACCGGATATCCTTCGGCTTGGCGATCGGCCCAATTTCGTTGGCCACCCATGCACGCAATGCGTTCGCTACTTGCACCGCCTCGTCGCCCTGTGGGCGGGCGCGCTTGAGCACGACGAAAGCGACCACCGCTTCACCGGTCGTATCATCGGGCCGCCCGACGACCGCCGCTTCGGCGACCATCGGATTGGCGACCAGCGCCGATTCGATCTCCATCGTGCCGAGGCGGTGGCCGGAGACGTTTAGCACATCATCGATGCGGCCCATGATTGTGAAATAGCCGGTGTCCTTGTCCCGCACGCTGCCGTCCCCTGCGAGGTACAGCCTGCCACCCAACTCTTCCGGGAAGTAGCTCTTGCTGAAGCGCTCAGGATTGCCCCAGATCGTGCGGATCATTGATGGCCACGGACGCTTGACCACCAGAATCCCACCCTGCCCGTTCGGCACGTCTTGGCCAGTCTCGTCGACGATCGTCGCCATGATGCCCGGCAACGGCAGTGTGCAGGAGCCAGGCACCAGCGGCGTGGCCCCGGGTAGCGGCGTGATCATGTGGCCGCCGGTCTCAGTCTGCCACCACGTGTCGATCACCGGGCAGCGCTTGCCGCCGACCTGCTCGTAATACCAGACCCACGCCTGCGGATTGATCGGCTCGCCAACCGTGCCGATGATACGCAGCGAGGACAGATCATACGCGCTCGGGTGGCACTTCGGGTCCGCGTCGGATGCCTTGATCAGCGAGCGGATCGCTGTGGGCGCGGTGTAAAACACGCTCACGTTGTGGCGTGCAATCATGTCCCAGAAACGGCCCGCATTCGGATAGGTCGGCACACCCTCGAACACCACCTGGGTCGCACCGCACGCAAGCGGTCCGTACGCGATATACGTATGGCCGGTGATCCAGCCGATGTCGGCGGTACACCAGAACACGTCGTCCGGTTTGATATCAAACGCCCATTTCATCGTCAACGCGGCCCACAGCAAATAGCCGCCGGTGCTGTGCTGCACGCCCTTTGGCTTGCCGGTAGAACCCGACGTGTACAGAATAAACAGCGGATGTTCGGCGCCGACCCATTCCGGCTCGCATTGCTCAGACTGTTGGGCCACCAGTTCATGCAGCCAATGGTCGCGCCCTTCGTGCCAGGTGACCTTGCCACCGGTGCGCCGGTAGACGATGACATCCTTCACCGCGTCGCATCCGCCCATCGCCAGTGCCTCGTCGGCAATACGCTTGAGCGGCAGCGCCTTACCGCCGCGCATCTGCTCGTCGGCCGTGACCAGCGCCACGGCGCCGACATCGATCAGCCGCTCATTGAGCGATTTCGACGAAAACCCGCCAAACACAACTGAATGTGTCGCGCCGATTCGGGCACAAGCCTGCATCGCGACGACGCCTTCGACCGACATCGGCATGTAAATCACCACGCGATCGCCCTTGCGCACGCCGCGCGACTTCAGTGCATTGGCAAACTGGCACACGCGCCGGTGCAGCTCACTATACGAAACAGGCGTGAGCGTGCCATCGTCAGCCTCGAACACGATTGCGTTCTTTTGCGCGTGGCCCGCGGCGATCTGCCGGTCCAGGCAATTGTATGAAGCGTTGAGCTGACCGTCCTCGAACCACGTGTAGAACGGTGCATTGGATTCGTCCAGCACTTTCGTGAACGGCTTATGCCACGCCAAGTGCTCGCGCGCCAGGCGGGCCCAGAATCCCTCGTAGTCGCGCTCGGCCTCGGCGACCAGCGCCCGATAGGCATCCATGCCAGCGATGGCGGCCGCGGCCGTGGTCTGCGCGCAGGGAGGAAACACGCGCTGCTCTTGCAGGACCGATTCAATGGCAGACATCAAACTATCTCCTGATAATGGAATGAACAAAATCGTTGTCGTGTGCCGCCGTATCGCATCGCTGTCGCAGCGCACAGGGCAAACTGCCGCGCGCCGCCGCATTGCTACCCATCGGCGTGAGTATCTCCGCCCCCGCTTATGACCGGCGGCCGGGCGGCGCAATATCGCGCCACCCGGCCTGCAAAGTGATACGCACTTTACGATAAGCATATCGCCTGACTCACAACTGACGCTGTTGCGGTGCAGCAAAGACGATCGCTGCACCGCATCGGCTCACGTGCTGGCTGGCGCTTACCCAGAACTCTACAATGAACCCTACAATGCCTGCTCAATTAAGAAAAAGCTAAACGGCATCGGATTCGCCGTGTCCCCGCAGTGAACCGCTACGTCCTCTTGCCCCTCTGCGCGATGCTGCTCGTCGGCACCAACGCTGGCATTGGCAAAAGCATCATCGTATGCGTGCCAGTGCCGGTCTTCGCGCTATTCGCGTTACTGCGGTTCATAAGCGCGATCGGCATGCTCTGGCCGCTGCATACGAGATCGTCATTCTTGGCGAACGTCTGAGCGCAGTGCACGGGGACACGCTGGCATGCGTGGTCGCCGGGCATTGCGTGGGCCAGCATGTGGCCGGCTAGTGTCCCGTCGGTCGCATCGTGACCCGACATCCGCGCGTGACTCATCACCCACGCGTGAGCCGAGCGTGCCGCGCCAATCGGCTGAGCGGGGCGCGCCGCGGCAATTCTACTGCGACGCGGTACAATAACCGCGTTTTGATCCCACCCTGGCGTTCGCCCCTGCCCGCGCGCGTGCACGGGCAGTGCGACACCGTTTATTCAGCTGCACGATGCCTTCCAGTCACCCGCCATTTCCGCCGTCTGGGCCGCGCCGTATGCGCGCGCTGCCATCGCTGATCTTCTTCAGTCGCTGGCTGCAACTCCCCCTGTATTTGGGCCTGATCCTCGCACAAGCCATTTATGTGTTCCTATTCCTCAAGGAGCTTTGGCACCTGGTATCGCACGCGGCGTCGCTGACCGAGACCAATGTAATGCTGGTGGTCCTCGGGCTGATCGACGTCGTGATGATCTCGAATTTGCTGATCATGGTGATTATCGGCGGCTACGAGACGTTCGTGTCGCGACTGGGTCTGGAGGGCCACCCGGACGAACCAGAGTGGCTCGACCACGTCAATGCCGGCGTGTTGAAGGTCAAGCTATCGATGGCGCTGATCAGCATCTCGTCAATCCACTTGCTCAAGACCTTCATCGATCCCGACCAGCATTCGTCGCAGGCGGTGATGTGGCAAGTGCTGATCCACGCCGCGTTCCTGCTATCGGCGCTCGTGATGGCCTGGGTGGACCGGCTCACATCGCACGCGCCGCATGCGCCTGTTTCAGTCGCCGCTTCGAACCACGATTGAGCGTTGATTCCGCTGCCAACCGACGCAGCACCCCCACGAGAAAAGCACCATGACAGTCATCAAGCAGGAAGACCTGATCCAAAGCATCGCCGATGCGCTGCAATACATCAGCTACTACCATCCGCTGGACTATATCCAGGCGTTGGGCCGCGCCTACGAGCGCGAGCAAAGCCCGGCTGCGAAGGACGCGATCGCGCAGATCCTCACCAACAGCCGGATGTGCGCCGAGGGGCGCCGCCCGATCTGTCAGGACACTGGCATTGTCACGGTGTTCGTCAAGGTCGGCATGGACGTGCGCTGGGATGGCGCGACGATGAGCGTGACGGATATGATCAACGAAGGCGTGCGGCGCGGCTACACGCACCCAGATAACGTGCTGCGCGCTTCGATCGTCAATCCGCCCGAAGGTGCGCGCAAGAACACCCGGGACAACACGCCGGCAGTGATCCACTATGAGATCGTTCCGGGCGACAAACTTGACGTGCAGGTGGCAGCCAAGGGTGGCGGCTCGGAAAACAAGTCCAAGTTCGCGATGCTGAACCCGTCCGATTCGATCGTTGACTGGGTGCTCAAGACTGTGCCGACGATGGGTGCCGGCTGGTGCCCACCGGGCATGCTCGGCATCGGCATTGGCGGCACCGCCGAGAAGGCGGTGTTGATGGCGAAGGAATCGCTGATGGATCCGATCGACATCCAAGATGTGATCGCCCGCGGGCCGCGCGACTGGATTGAAGCGCTGCGCATTGAGTTGCACGAAAAGGTCAACGCGCTGGGCATCGGCGCACAAGGGCTGGGTGGTCTGTCGACTGTGCTGGACGTGAAGATCATGGCGGCGCCCACGCACGCGGCCAGCAAGCCGATTGCGATCATTCCGAACTGCGCGGCGACCCGCCATGTGCACTTCACGCTCGACGGCTCCGGCGTCGAGCGGCTGGATCCGCCGCCGCTGGAGGCGTGGCCCAATGTGCATTGGCAACCGAACACTGAGACCAGCCAACGCGTGGACCTCGATACGCTGACGCGCGAGCAAGTCGCCAGCTGGAAGCCGGGCCAGACGCTGTTGCTCTCGGGCAAAATGCTAACCGGACGCGATGCCGCGCATAAGCGCATTGCGGACATGCTGGCCAACGGCCAGCCGCTGCCAGTCGACTTCACAAACCGCGTGATTTATTATGTCGGCCCAGTCGATCCGGTGCGCGACGAAGTCGTCGGTCCCGCCGGCCCGACGACCGCGACGCGGATGGATAAGTTCACCGAGATGATGCTCGCGCAAACCGGCCTCATTTCGATGATTGGCAAGGCCGAGCGCGGCCCGGTCGCGATCGATGCGATCAAGCAGCACAAGGCTGCCTACCTGATGGCGGTCGGCGGCGCCGCGTATCTTGTGTCCAAGGCAATCCGCGGCTCGCGCGTGGTCGCGTTCGAAGATCTTGGGATGGAAGCCATTTACGAGTTTGAGGTCAAGGACATGCCGGTCACCGTGGCAGTCGATGCCAACGGCACGTCGGTCCATCAGACTGGCCCAAAGCAATGGCAGGCCAGGATCGGCAAGGTTTCGATTGCGGCCGCGTAGTGAATCGGCGGGCCGCGCAGCTGCGCGGCTTCCCATTTAGCGGGCAACGGACTGCTCTATTCGAACAATGACTTGCACACCATCCGTGCCTGTCCCCAACAAGGAACCGATCATGCAAGGCGACAAAAAAGTCATCGAATATTTGAACGCTCAGTTGAAAAACGAACTGACAGCGATCAACCAGTACTTTCTGCATGCGCGGATGTACCGACACTGGGGGTTGGACAAGCTGGGCAAGCACGAATACGACGAGTCAATCGGTGAAATGAAGCACGCCGACTGGCTGATTGAGCGCATATTCATGCTCGACGGTTTGCCGAATCTGCAGGATCTGCACAAGCTACTGGTCGGCGAGACCACGCAGGAAATCCTTGAATGTGACCTGAAGCTCGAACTGGCATCGCAAACGACCTGTAAGGAAGCGATTGCGTATTGCGAGTCCGTGCGGGACTACGTGTCACGCGAAATCTTCCGCCGCATCTTGGACGACACGGAAGAGCATATCGATTGGCTCGAGACACAACTCGAATTGATCAACAAGGTGGGCATCCAGAATTACCAGCAGTCCGTGATGACGGCCGTCCAATCGTAAGCGACGGCAGCCACCAGTACGGTGATAATGACGATGCGCAACACGGCGCCGGTCGGCGTGTTCGACTCCGGAGTCGGGGGTCTATCGGTGCTGCACGCGATCCGTGCGGCATTACCCGATGAGGCGCTGCTGTATTGCGCCGATTCCCGCTACGCGCCGTATGGCGAGCGCGACGACACGTTCATCGCGGCGCGCACGCTGGGCATCGGCCGGTGGCTCGCGGCGCAACATGTGAAGGCAATTGTAGTGGCCTGCAACACCGCCACCGCGCATACCGTATCGATGCTGCGCGAGCGGCTACAGCTGCCGATCATCGGCGTCGAGCCGGGCATCAAGCCTGCCGCGTTGCAGTCGCGCACCCGCGTGGCCGGCGTACTGGCGACCGCCAGCACGCTCAAGAGCGCGCGCTTCAACGCGCTGCTCGCCCAGTACGGCGGCGATTGCCGATTCGTGTGCCAGGCAGGCCATGGCCTGGTCGACGCCATCGAGGCAGGCGACATCGATTCGCCGGTCGTCATACAGCTTCTGTCCGCATGCCTGCAGCCAATCCTGGACGCCAGCGCCGACACATTGGTGCTGGGCTGTACCCACTATCCGTTTCTGCTAAATGCGGTACGCACCATTACCGCCGACCAGCTTCACATCATCGACACCGGCGAAGCCATCGCACGTCAACTGGTGCGACGGCTGACCGACCAGCAGTTACTGGCCGACACGAGCCCGGCCGCCGCCGCACACACCGAACCAACACCCGTGCCAACACCGTTGCGGCTCGTCACCACAGGCGACGCCCGGCAATTGACTCGTATCGCTTGGCAACTGCTCGGCGTCAACGTAGCTGCCGAACACGTCGAAATAGCGTCGGAACCGCTTTATCTCAACGTGCCGGCCTGACGCGAGGTTAGCCGCCCCGCTGTTACAAAAAATCATCAATCTCGCTTGCGCACGTCGCCACAAAGAATGATAATAATTCGCATTAACTTTAGCTGTCAGCGCATCATGATCGTCTGCGTGTGCAAGTCTGTTTCTGACCGTACTATCCGTGCATGGCTGGAGTCCGGTGCATCGACGTTCGACGAATTGCAATTTGAGTTGGGCGTGGCAACGTGCTGCGGCAAGTGCGAGGAAACCGTGCGTGATCTGGTCGCCGCCTGCGGCGCGTGCCCTAGCCTGTGCGGCCCCGGCGCCAACCCGGCGCGTCATGTGGCACCGGCGCCGGTTACGTTCTACGAACGCAAGGCGGCCTGACGCCGATTGATACCGGGCTGCAGCCCGATGCCGCGTCGGTTCTGCCTAGATCCGTCTTTCTCCGTGCCAGCCAGCGCGACGCGCGAGCCAGCCACGCTACCTCGCCTCGCTCTCGGAGGACTTCATGGAACTGCTGCTTGGATTCGCGACAACGCTATGCATCTCTTTTCTGATTTTTCGACGTTGAGTTGGGCACACGCCGGTTCGCATCGAAGCAAGGTCGGCCATTGTCCGCGTCGCGCCCCCCGTGCATCTGCCGTTGGCCAACGCTAATATGCAGGTTTCTCCCAGTTTGGCTGGAGCACTGCGCTCCAGTGCAGCCTCGCCGATGAAATCGCGCCCCGTCGCGCATTACACGACCACGCTCGCCGTAGTGGCACTGCTGCATGCCGGCGTGATCGCATGGCTGGTTTATGGGCGTGCCGACACCGTCCCGACCGTGACGGTCGAGTCCCGGCCAATCATGGCCGAACTGCTGGCCCCGCCGGCGCCGGTCGCCGTGCAGTCCACGCCGACGCCGGCGCCGGCGCCCAAACCCAAGCCCAAGTCTGTGGTCACGCCGCGGCCCAGTCCCAAGCCCGTTGTCAAAAATCCTACGCCGGTGCCTACACCACCGATGCCGGTACGTGATACCCCATCGCAATCGGCGCCCACGCTGCCGGCGCCCCCAGCAGCGCCCGCGCCGGCACCGGCCGCCGAGCCCGCGTCACCCGCGCCGAGCCCTCGCCCGGCCGTCGCGCAGGGCGTACCCAAGGGCGTCGCCAAACTCGACTGCCAGATCATGCGGCCCGATTATCCCGCCCTGTCCAGACGACGCGAGGAAACGGGCACGGTGATCATCAATCTGGTCATCGGTCCGGAGGGCAAGGTGGAACGGGCCACGGTCAAGAAAAGCAGCGGTTATGATCGATTGGACGCCGCCGCACGCAATGCCGCGCTAGCTAGCACGTGCCGGCCGTACATTGAAAATGGGCAACCGATCCGGGTTACGGCCGACCAGCCGTATGTGTTCAATCTGAGCGACTGAGCAGCGCCGCGCTGATACCGCGCCGCCGATGCGCCCATTGCCGAGCCCACCGCTCAACAGCGTCACCGATAACGAGGATCCGAAGGAAACACCATGCAGAACTACGGTATGGCCCACGTATGGGCGCAAGGGGATTTCGTCACACGCGGCATCGCGATCACACTATTGATCATGTCAGTGCTGTCGTGGAGCGTGATCCTAATGAAAGGATGGAACGTGCTACGGTTGCGGCGCCTGACGCGTAACACCGAGCAGCAGTTCTGGCATTCCGACGATTTCACCGAAGGTCTCGTGAAGCTTGGCTCGACCGGCTCCAGCGCCACCGATAACCCGTTTGTCGCACTCGCGCTGTCCGGCAAGGAAGCCGCCGATCATCATCACAAGAGCCAGCCCCACCTGCATGACCGGATGGACATTTCGGACTGGATAACGCGCTGCCTGAAGGACACCATGGACGACTGCGTCGCCCGGATGCAGAGTGGGCTGGCGATCCTAGCATCGATCGGCAGCACCGCACCGTTCGTCGGCCTATTCGGCACCGTATGGGGCATCTATCATGCGCTGCTGACGATCGGAGCAACCGGCGACACGTCAATCGATAAGGTTGCGGGACCGGTGGGCGAATCGCTGATCATGACGGCATTCGGCCTATTCGTCGCGATTCCCGCGGTACTCGGCTACAACGCGCTAACCCGCTCGAACAAGGCCGTGGTGACCAAGCTGAATCGCTTCGCGCATGGACTGCACGCGTACTTCGTAACAGGCGAACGATTGTCTTCGACGCTCCAGCGCGGCGAAGGCCCGCGACTGGCCACAGCCGGCAAATGAGCGGGGTACGACAATGGCCATGCCCCCCTTTGCGGACGACGATGACGACGGGCTGATGAACGAGATTAACATGACGCCGCTGGTCGACGTGATGCTCGTGCTACTAATCATCTTCATCGTGACGATTCCGGCGATCCAACACGCAGTCAAGCTTGACCTGCCGCACGCAAGCAGCCAGCGGCAAGACGTGCGGCCCGCGCACGTCACGGTGTCGGTCAATGCCGATGGCACCGTGTTCTGGGATAACGTCAAAGTGTCCGACGCTGAGTTGCAGCGCAAGATCGCCGCCGTCGCGCAGACCCACCCGCAGCCGGAACTGCATTTGCGAGCCGATCGCAAGGTCGCGTACGAGCGCGTAGCCGACGTGATGTCCTATGCGCAATCGGGCGGGTTGGCCAAAATCGGGTTCGTGACCGAGCCTAAGGCGCACTGAGTGCGGCGGCCGAGCCGACCGACCGGGGTGACCAGCTGGCAGGAACTTAAGGTTGTCCAAGAACACGGCGCGTCATGCCGCCTTTCACCATGACGGCATAACGCGCACGTCCTGAGCCCGAGCAACCCTGTCCCCGGCCAACGGCTAGGGGCTACTTTGCCGCCTATCGGACGCTGGGCTGCGGCTTGACCGGACCCAGCAAGCGCGGCACGCGGCGCTCAACGCTCGGCTGCGCAAAGCCCGCCGTGTCACGGCGCAGCATACGCAGCTGTGCCGCCGGCGCTGGTCCAATCGAATCGATGCTGGTTGGGCGCGAAGCATCAGCCAGCCCTGCTTCCACGAGCAACTTGGCTTCCAGCTTCAGGTTAGTCAGGCGCGCCGGAAATCGGCCAATTAGGACTGCAACGCGCCGCGCAGCACCTGCTCACCCAGATAGCCCTCGATCCTTGAGCACCTGGCCGCACTTATCGTAGACAAACGTGCCCGCACTCAGCACGAAGTCATTGGACGCGTACGTGTTGAAGTTGGGCTGAGCCGGGAATACCGATGATTTCAGTTCCGCCGCGATCACACGATACTGGTTCTTCACCTCGTCGGCCCAATTGAAGCGGTCCGGGAAGAAGCGGATCTTGGTCTTGTCCTCAAAGAACGTCGCAAACGACTCGTTCAGCCACACGTCGTCCCACCAATCCAGCGTGAGCAGATTCAAGCGATTGAACTGGTGCCGAGGTTAGGAAACGTAATCCAATAGGTCGTCACCCTATTGGTTATTCCGGTGGCTATGCGCCGCATACCTGAGACAAACCCGCCCTCGGGCAGGGCGTGATACCCTCCGTAAGCAGCCCCGCCCGCTGCAGTGGCAAATGTTATCGCACCGGTGCTCGCTGGGAGTGCACCGATTCCCACCGCACCTAAAACGGCGCCTCCAATCGCGTACCCTGCCGCCGCCCTGATCCGGTTCCCCAACAACCAGCCTGCCACGCGCCACCCGAATTGAGCAGCCCGTCCCCCCCATGAGCGCCCTCCAGTCAGCCCCATAGAATGGGCGACATCTCGAACCAACGAAACCCCGGTGTCGAATATAGATTCGCCCAAACTCCGGGTGTACGCATTGATGGCATCGAATCCCAGCCAAAGCCGGGCCCGCGTTTGGCGTGCCATCGCCCCAGCCGCCTGACCTACTTCTGTGGCTCCTTCAAGTTGGCCGTGTAGATAACCCATTGCACCACCGCCCAATGCCGTCCCAACAAGCGCCGGTATATCCGCCGCCGTTTCAACGCCAACGGCTCGTGAAATACTTTCATATTCCCCCACCGCCACGCCGCCCGCATGGGCACCAGCTACGCTCGCTTCAGCATTTTGTTCCGCCCACCCTAAAACTGAAATCGGCGCGGTACCGGCCATTGCCACCGCGGCTCCAGTGTGCGAGGCGCCATGCATCTCGGCTGATACAAACGTAGTGGCCGCAGAACGAGCGCCGTAACTTAGGATTCCTCCACCCTCCCGTTGGATCTGGTGAGCCTGATGAGCGGCATGCCTTCGTGCAAGCCGTGAGGCGGCCGACACCGCAAATACCGCACCGCCAATGGCCGCCGCAATACCCACGCCCGCGACAACAAACGGCGCTGCGCCGACGGCTGCGGCAATGCCCCCCGCCACCGCGGCGGCCGCTCCTCCCCAGCGCAATGCCCTACCGACTTTGCTCAAGAAACTCAGTTGCTTGGGGGACGCCGTCGCAATGACAGATTCCTGGTGACGCCGGGTCGCATCCCCTGCGTCGCCGCGTCTGAATCGCTGGAAAGCTTTATAACCTTGGTAGCCCGAGTAAATGAGCCCTGCAGTCGCCGCTACCGCGCCGATGACCACAGCCGGCGCGCCCAACGCTATGGCGCCCGCCGCTACGATCGGCGCTACCCATGGCACCACCTTCGGGCCGTGCTTTTTTGCCATGGTTTTAAATAGCTGCCAATTCGATGCCTTTAACCCATTCGGATCCGCGTGGTTGATGGGATTATTTCTCACCATCGCGTAAAGATTCAGACCATCAACCGGTCCTGCTGGATCGGCACTTGCCCAGCGCCCCAACCACGGCTGGTAATAGCGATGGCCGTAGTAATACAAGCCCGTCGCATCACGCTCCTTACCTGCATACCGGACAAACTTATATTTCACTTCACAATCGTTGCCGCCCCACACCGCGGTGCCGCCGTACGGGTAGTATTCTTCGCGCGTCAGAATGCGGGCGTCACTGTCCAGCTCCAGGTTCACCGAGCCGATCAGATTACTCACGCTCCAGCGATATTGGTCGTTCGGTATCTGTGTGGGCTGCCCGGCATGCCAATGCAACACGCGCACCGCGCCGTCTGCAGCAGAAACCACGTCCAGTGCCTCTTCGACGTTCTCGCCCACGCGTGTCGTGCGAAGCTCCAAACCCGGCAGGTAGATCACCTCTTCGGTGCGCCACGTGCTGCCGGTCTTCGTGCGGCGCTGTTTCCACACCCGCATCCCGCTGCCATCGTAGCCGTACGTTTCCCGGTCATTGTCATCATCATTGCCGCGATCGACGATCGTCACCTGCCTTAACTGGTTGCGCTCATTCCAACCAACGGGCTGGCCGGGCTGCAATTGCAAACTGTTGCCATTACAATCAAAAAAACCGCCGCCGTCGATGTCTTCCGGGCGCAGATTGCCTTGTTCAGTCTGCGCGACACCGTAGTTGCTTCGGGTCGCAATCACGATATCGTTGCGATAAGCGTTGTCCCCCTGGCCTTGATGGCGAATCGCGGTGAGGTTGCCCCCCCGATCGTACGTATAGCTGCGGGTGTAGTTGGTCAAATTGATCGGATCGCGCTGCGGTGTCGGCAGGCCCAGCCCCTGACGGCCAGCCGGGGCGTTCTCTCGTCCGCTGGCCTCCAGCAATTGGTACAGCGCGTCGTAGCGGTATGTGTGCAGCGGTGCCACTCGCTGGTTGCGAAAGTGGCGGGTTGGCTGTGTGGCGTCGCCCACGGTCAGGATGTTGCCAACCGGATCATACGTATATTCCTGCGCTTGCAGCGGCGTGCCATCGTCGCGGCGCGTGTTCGTGCACAGCAGGCGTTGCGTTTGGGCTTCATAGTCGTAGGTCGTGACCATGCCGTTGCCGGCTGTCTGGCTCAGCCGCTGACCGGCGGCGGTGTACTGGATGTCGCCAACGATAATCTGCTCGTCACTCGCGTTGGCTAGTTTTAGCCAACTCATCTGTAGCCGACCCGCCACGTCGACACGAAGGCGCTGCCGGTTACCTTTCGCATCCGTTTGCCAGACCGTTTCGCCCAGCGCATCGTATTGCCGCTCGGTGGTCCACGCATCGGCCGACAGTTGAGCCGCCCACGCTGCTTCGTCTTCGCCCGCCCAATTAGCCGGGGCATCCCGGTTGACCAGCAACTGTCTAGTATCCTGCAATGACTTCCCGCTTAGGGTGTATCCTGCCGTACGCACCTGGCCCGCCGAATCGTAATAGCGCGCCACCTGGCCTCTCAGATTATGCGCCGACGCCTGGGGCACTTGTTCGCCATAGAGGATGCGCTCGTGGCACCGCTCGACCTCTTGTGAAGCCTGAACGTAGGTGGCAACGGCACGCCCCAACGCGTCGCAGACCTGCCGCCATTGGGTGCCACGACCATCCTGGTTCCAGGCCATATGCCCTTCCACATCGAACAGCGCGACGCTCAAGCCCGCGTCCACGCTGTCACGGCGCAGCGCGCGACCGCTCAATGAGCTGACGCAATGCACATTGGGTGCCACCGTAGGATCCTGCTGCTGCGCGTCAAACAGGCGCGCATCGGTCATCGACAGCAGATGTCCCAATTCCGTGTATTGCGCCACACTCACGCGCTCGTCCAACGCCGACGTGCTACTGTCGCGATTGTAGTGAAGCGTGCGAATGCCCAACCCGCGGTTGTCCATCACGTGTATTACCGGCGTGCCTTGACAGACGTTTTCCCAGTTGGTTTCGTTCATCGCATACCTTTCGTGTTAGTCCACCCTGCGTTGGCAGGATTAGCCAGCCGTATCGTTTTCATCTTCATTGACGACAAACCACGGATAAACACTCGTCCTGCGCTCATACCCTTTCGCGGTCACGACTCGCACCGCCCGCCCGATCGGGTCGTAGTAGGTGGTCTCCGCATAACCACAGCTGCGCATCGCGCGATCCACGACATACGCCCAGTCATTCATGAAGTAGGGTTGGTAGTGGCGCACCGGCTGACCCTTGTTGTCGTATTCGATCCGCCCCGACACGGCCCAGCGTGGTGCTGAACCGGTATCCACTTCCTTTGGCTTGCCATCGACATCGACGACAATCTCGCCGTCGGCAGTACGCTGCCACGCCAACCCGCTGGGCACCTTGGCACAGCCCTGCAGCGTGCGGCCAAAGCCGTCCGTATACGCAACATCCACCCGAACCTGCTGCTCTGTGTCATTCGGATAGCGGTCAGCGGTCAGCGTCACGGCGTTCACCGGGTTCCGTGTAGCGCGGGCGAGCGCTTGGCGCACAGGTTCGGAAAGGCGCTTCAGCACGCCGCCACGCAGCCCGTCACGCGCGCTTGCGCGAATGTAACCCTGGGGCGTGATGAACCGTTCAGCGATCAGTTGCTGCCAACATGCATCCACTTCTCCTGGCGACAGTTCTGAGCGGGACACCTGACCCATCCACGCAAACAGATCCGTCGCATGAACGCTCGCCACCCGCTGCGTCGAGGCCCCGGCTTGCTCAATCGCCTGCTCCACCGTCAGACTCGTTGGTACCGGGGCAACCGTGATGGGATCAAATCCCACGTCGCGCGCCTGCTCCGTGCCGTAGAATGTGCTGGCCACTACGCGGCCCATCGCATCGAACTGCACTTCATGGTGGTTGTCGTTGACATCCGTCATGCGCCACGGCTGCAGAAATCGGTAGTCGTATTGCGCCGACGTGGTGTTGCCCAGCGCGTCCTGTACCTGCGTGACCGCACAACAATACGGATCGAACGAGAGCTGCGTGGCACCGGTGAGTTTAGTCTTTTGCACTTCGCTCGGCACATAAAAGCTGTCTGGCCCACGGTAAGTGCGATAGCCGCTGGCGATCACCCACACCGGCGCTTCCACTGTATTGGGCACGGCCAGTACGGTGGGTGAAGCCTGATAGCCGGCGTCCACGAGCTTTGCGGTCAGCGTCGGCTCATCGAATAAGCCGCCGTAGGCGGCCAGGCTCGATTGATCCAACTCCGCGACTTCCTGGTGATCGACCAGCGCCAGGAAATTGGGGGCGCCCTGGGTGTCCGTGTCCCGGTACACCACCACGCTTTGACCGCCGAATACGCGCACCTGGTCATCACCCAACAAACCATCCGCCTGGCTTAGATTTTCAAAATTCAGTCCCCCGGCCGGCACGCGCGCCGCGTCGTAGGTCAACGCGTTGCTGCGTTGCTGCCACGGCAAACCCAGCCGCCACTGCTGGGGATGCGTCAGATGCCAAACGCTCGCGCGCTGCTCAGTGAGCCGCAGGCGCTGCTGCTGTGGGTCGTACGAACTGTGCCAGGCAGTATCTGGTAACGTATCCGGGTAAGGCGACGTCGCCGGTTTGGCGCGCCGGGGATAGTGAACCGTCACGCTATGCAGCGGCACACCATAGGCATCGATGCGCAAAGTCACCGTCTGGCTGACCTGTGGATCGCCCTCGATGCGCTCGTACGCATAGTCCAGCTGCTCCAGCGGCAACGGCATAGCGACCGGGGCGTAATCGCGACCCGCCGCCTGGACCTCGCGCACCTGATAACGGGCTACCGTCACGCGATAGGGCACCTGCTGGTGGGGCGCACCGTCCAAACCATAGATTTCGCTGCGCAATACACTGCCGTTTAACGCGCGGTATAGCCACCATCGGCGCTTTGCATCCGGATCGTCGAGCAACACATCCTGGCTTGTCTCTGCATCCCATCGGGTCAAACGGCTCGGGTGGCAAGCGAACGCTTTGGAGTCCTGCCAGGGCTCGCCGTACAGCGCCGTTTCGTCATCCTGCCGACCCATGTGGTACCAGGTTCGAGTCAACCGCGGCGGTGCCTCGCTGACATTGCGCCCCGCGGGCTTCGCATCCTCGCCCGTATCTTGTGTCTCGATGAAGCCAAACCCACGAAATTCCCGCTCCTGCCCGTCGTAGACACCTTGACGATACCGGTATTGCTGGACCCGCTGATTGCCGGAAATTTCATCGAGTTGGATTTGCCGTGACACCACGTGCACCGGAAACGGCAGACCACTGGCTGAGCACGTGCCTTGCTGCTTTTCATCGAGCCATTCCTGAGCCGAGCTGCGGTAGACGATCCGGTGCGCCATCCCCATGTTGTTGTTAATGACATTCATCAAATAGGGCTTAGCACGGGCGAAATCGTAGCGCCAATGCTTCGGGCTCGGATGGGGCACCGATAGCACGACGCTGGCCATGCCCTGCCCTTGGATATCCGCCACGCTGAGCGCACAGAGCCGGTCAAAGCGCACGCCCGGCGGCAAGGCCAGATCGACGGGCGGTGCAAACCCGTTGCCCGATTGATTAAAGAAAATACGGATGTGGTCGCTTTGCGCATATAACAGATCGGCCGCGCCCGATCCATCCAAATCCGCCAGGTACACGCAAGCAGGATCAAATTGCTGCGCATTGAAGGGCAATGGCGCAAAACTGAACGGCTGCCCAAAGCGGCCCCGCCCAAGGTTTGGCCAGACCGTCACCTCATCGCAGCGAATGCGGATCAGGTGTTGCTGGCCAGAGCCCAGCAGGTCGCAAAACGCCACCACCTCTCGTGCATCGCGCCCGGCAATGGGAAGTGTCGATGCCTGCTCCACGTTGATGCCGGCCGCAAAGCCGTGCCGCTTGTTTGCGTACAAGCGCACGCTCTTGGGACCAATGAGCGCGAGGTCGGACAGCCCCGCGCCCATCAAATCGGCCAGCGTCGCCTGCTGGTTGAAAAACTCGACGGGCAGCGCCGAGAACGGCGTAAAAGTCGACCAAGTGCCGTCGGGCGCCAAGCTAAAGTAGCCAGCCAGACCAGGCTGCGTAACAAGCCAGTCCAGCCTGCCATCGCCGTTGATATCCGTCAGCGCCATCGCCGATGACTGTAGTGACGGGATCTCGGACAGTGGCCGCCACGCGTCGTAGGTCACCGCATCGCCGCCGCCGCTAGCCCGCATCGGCGCCCGGTAATACCAGAGGGAGCCAACTCGATACAAGAGGCCGGCGATGCCTTCGCCGTGCAAATCCACTAGTTGGTACGGATGCGCGTTATTCAATCCGGGAAAAAGTTCACATGGCTGCCACTGGCCCGATGACACCGAAGCGTCGAACGGCGTGTAGTCCAGCTCCAGCGGCGGCAGTGATTGCAGCGTGCCGTCTGGCTCATAAGCGAGCCGTTGCACGCCAACGAGCCGGGTAAGCACCGGATTCTCGTCATACTCGAGCAGCAGCCTGGCGACTAGCGTGGCGGGCTCGCCCAGTTCTTCCGGAAAGTGATGAAACATCAGCGCCTGACGACATAAACGGTGACAACGCACTTCGAACCCGTAGTCGTAGCGTGAAAACGCATCGCGCCTAACCGGCCAATGCTCAGTCGCCAACCATGATGGCCGGGTTTGCGGGTCGGTACCACGCTCGCCGTAATCGAACACTAGCGAGAACAACCATGACTGGTCATCTAGCTTCGATGAAGTGAACAGATACAGTGCGTCGGCTGCCAACACGTTGCCGTACTTCACTTGGGCCAGGTAGCGATTGGCGGCATGGTCACGCCTCGCTTCACTGCCTTGCAGGTCGACACCGGCATCATCCTCCGGCTTGTACCCATACCCAATGTGTTGCCCGTTGGGCGAGACCGATTCTTCGAGCAACCACACCGCGATATGCGACGGTTGCGCTGGATCGGCAATGCGGGCTGCGGTTGTTTTGCCAAAGCAATGCAGATCACCGCTCGCGTCATGAACGAGCCAGAAGTCACCGCCGTTGGCTTTGCCAATCCAATGCTCAATGCGCGCAAAACCGCGCTCGATGCGCGGAAAGTAACACGCCACCTGATAGGTGTCGTCCAATGCCAGGCCGTTATAGGTACTGACCTCAGCAGGTGGCACCACAGCGCCATCGGCATCGCGCTCCGGCTCGAGTACGTCGCCGCCTGGACCGACGAATGCGTCGCCGTCGCCGTATTGCGGCGTGCCGCGAGCGGTGTGTCGCCCAATGCTGGCTAGCCCGATGTTCCACCCGACGCCAAACGGGCCATTACCCCTGCCGCTCGCATAGCGCAATGCCAGTTGCGGCGCGTAGCCACGGCCGGCCGACACGGGCAGCGGCAGCGTCATCGTCGCGACGCCCGACGAGTCAACCGGCCCGAACGCCTCGCCCAGCCCACGCATGGCTCCGCCGCCTTTGGGTAGCGTCGGCTCGGATAGGGCGACATCGGAAGCTGACTGCGCTGACATAGTGACTCCTGAGGAATGCTGAAGTACTTTTTATCCTCCAGGCACTCGCCCAACGAGTGCCTGCGAGCAAATGTGAAGCAGGAACTACGCGTCTCGAATAATGTAATGTAGGTGCACGATGATGTCGTTTAAGTTCGCCACCACATCTCGTTGTGCGTTATCGTCCGTGCCCGCATGGAAAATATTGAGCGACAACGTGCCCTGAGTGACATCCATGCCCTCAAACGGCAAGAAACGGCTGTCGTTAAAATCGGTGACAAACCGACCGCTATCGTTCAGGCCGTGCGAGAGCGTCGCCGTCTCCGTCCCTGATGTCAGCGTCGCCTCGATGTCTTGATAGGGCCCCAGCAGCGTCGGCAGCGTTACCGCAACGCTCTTGATGCGACGTACCTTTTCTTTCATGTTGTAGGATTTGTCCAGCTCTAACACGCTCAAGTCCAGCGTGGCTTGGAAAACATTGTCCTGCAGCGACAGGCTCACGCCCCCGGACGGTGACACGGATTTGCCATCCAACACATCTTGAATGATTTTCCTAAAGGTACCGGCACCAAATAATGTATTCAATGATACCGTACGTGTTGCCTCCAATCCATCAGCACCACGTGCCAGCCACACGCTTTCAAGCTTTTGCAGCTCCACACTTAACCCTTCGCCCGCCAGCAGACCCTGCCACAAGTTGTCCCATACCGGTACCCGGAACACACCATCGGTGTCTTGGGTGCCCAGTTCTTTCACAAGCGCCGCTTTTGCCTGCAGGCATACCGGCAGCGTAACATCGTACAGTTGGTAATAGAGCGCGGACAGGCGCGCAGCCAGCCAGTTATATAAAGCTTGTCCGGTAAAACGGGTGGTCTGAAACTCGTACAGCGCCTGGGCATGCGCTTGCTCGGTCTCAGCCAATGCGATTTGTTTTTGGGCCATCGCAATTTGTTCGGTCAGGCTCTTGATTTGTGCATCCAGCTGAGTCACTTCATTTTTAGCAATATCATGCTGCAGTTGCCACTCTTGCTGACGGCGCTGATAGCTGGCCGTCACCTCCGAAATGCCCGCACTTTGATCCTGCGCGCTCGCCGCAGCCTGTGTGGCATGCGCTGCACCTAGCACAGGCGCACCCCATTGAGACCCACCGTTGGCCAGACCAAATGTATTCGGTGCCGCATTCGCGATGCCACCGGCAATCAGTAACCCCGTCGCCGCCAGATTGGTCGTCATCGCGGTGCTGCGCAGCGTCAAGCCAGCGATTTCCGCCTCGGACAAGTTACCGTCAATCAAGTTACGAAAGTGAGTTTGGCGCAATGTTGCGCCGTCACGGCTGGCTTGCAGCGCGCTCAAGCTATGTTGCAGCCCTTTCAGGTTACTTTGCTGCAAGTCTGCCTGCTGTTTCAGCACCACCTGCTGCTGCGTCTGTAGCAACAGCGTCATCTTTTCATTGTCCTGACGCTCAAGCGCTATCTGCAGGCTGCTGCCAAATTGCGTCAACAAACCCACCGCGTTGCGCGCACGATCTGCCAACAGCGGGTAACGCCAGCCCTGCACATGGCTCTGGCCGTCCATCGCACCGCTGCTGGCGCCGTCGCCTCCGGCTTGCTGGCGCTGTAGTTCAGCCGGGTCCACCGGCGTCGCATAGAGCGGCAAATTCAACGGTTGACCATCAAGACTCAAGTTATGACGCAGGTTATACAAGCGCAGTTCAAGTTTGTCCCAGTAGCCCAGCAACACATCGTTGTACGGCGGCAGGAAATGGCCGTCACCCATGTCGGCCGTGTCACCCGTGCGCAGCCAGCTCGCGAAGGTGAGTGAGTCGGATGGACGGCTGCGGGTCGGCTCGACAATCGCCCCCGCCTCGGCGCTCAATGTCGGATTGGGCCACGTGTTCGTGATGCGGATATCCGGGCGCGGTCCGAGCAGTTGCTGCGCCTGAATGTAATACATTTTGGCTTCGACTAGTGTGTCGCGCTCCAGCATCCGATACGCGTGATCGCCCCGTGCGATCAGCAAGTCCAGCGCATGCAGAAAGATCGCTAGCTTGTAGTGCATTGGGTCGGCCACCGCGATGACGTCTGGGTCCGTGGTCGCCGGCTGGCTCGTGTCCCAGGCAGTGTCAAGCTGCAGCGGCATCACATTCCAATAGCGTGGATTGCCGCTGTCATCGTGAAGCGGATTACCATCGTCATCGCGATAGCCGCTGCTATTAAAGATACGCTTAAACCAAGTGTTTGCTTCGTCATACCGTTGTTCGGTTTGCATCCGTACGGCCACCAGGAACGGGATATGGAAGAAAATTTCCCAAATGTACATTCCGTAAGGGCCGCTAAACGCGGTTAGACCGCCTAAATCCTTTTGCAAGCTGTAATTAAACAGCGCATCCTGCCGATCAGAAAAAAGCTTAGCCAAATCGACATTTTTTGGCAGCTTCAGTATAATTTCTTCACCACTTGGCAACTTAAAATTTTCAGATTCAACAAATTCCCCGTAGCTATCGTAATTTATAAAATTTTTTAATTTTTCAATTTTTTTTAAATTATCGAAATTTGTATTGCATGCAAATTTTAAATAATTAGAGCTAGAATCGCCCACCCCATGAGCAATTTTCAAAATCTTTTTTTGAGAAAAATCATTATTATTTAATATATACCTCCCCACATCCTTTAATTCTTTAAATACATTTCCAAATTCATCTACCAGCGTAACTCCAAAGCTTGGTCTTGCACCCGTATCAGAATTGATAAAAACGAAATAATCTCCAGAAAATATAAATTCTGCATCAGAAGTATATTGCGTTTTTACATGTTGATCTTCAACGGTGCCAGTTACACCTTTTCTCTCAATCTCCTCAAAGTGACATGCAAACATTTTTCCCTTTGAGCCCCAACTAAAATTATTATCCATACCCCAAATATTTTTGGCGTAACTAAATCCCTCACTGCCCTTATCTATTTTGTTATACCAGCAAACATTCAATCTATTTTTATCCCAAAAGAGCTTGACCAAACCCTTATACGGATCCCCGATTCCAGCAGTTATTTCCCGCCACTCAGTCCACTGGTCTGGCACCAACTTACCATTCGCTCTAGTGACTAGCGTTAGCTTTCTCCAATAAAATTTGTAAGGCTGACTTTGAGTTCGTGCTGCAAAAAATACAGCCTTTTCATCCTCGCCTTTGGCCGCATTAATATACTCAAGGTTGGCAAGAGTATTATACTCAGTTAGATACTCACCTAACTTTTTCTGAACCAGCGAGTCACTTAATTTCCCTTGCGATATCCCTTGCTCTAGGGTCCGAAATAGCTGGGTCTTATTCAACCGCAGCGTGGGATCGATATAATTTCCCGCATAGAACCTAAGCCGCTCCTTACCAGCCCACGTGCTGTAACGTCGATTAAAAGCGTCCCAGTTGTACAGGAACTTATCCTGTGCAAAGTAAGGCTTCGCGGTGCTCGCCAACTCGCCGTCATAGCCTTCCATCGCCCGATGGATAAACAGCTGCAGGCTGCTAATCGCTTCGGCCAGTGGTGACGTGCTCACACGATCGCTGATTTGGGTGTCCAGCAGCAGATACTCGTACAAATCATTGGCGGTATGGATGCTGTCCTTCAAACCCGTCGGCACCTGCGTCGCAATATAGCGATCGACCAGCGCGTCGCGTCGCGCTTCCTTTAAAGTTTGGGAAAATAGCGAAGCTGACATAACTGATTTCCTTTGAATTCGATTATTGATGGGCGCTGATCCCTGCACTTAGATTCTGAGCCACGGCCGCTAATAAGGTACGGTCTTCAGCGGACGGGTCGGCCCGCATCATCGTCTGAAGTTGCTCCAACGTGGTGGTCCCAACGTTCAGCGCTTGCCCCACACGCAACCACGTTAGCAATTGCCACAGCACATCAAAGCTTTTCGGCCATGTGTTTTTTCCCAATAATGAGGCATTCATTTGCGCGACGGTCTTCGTGTCCAGTTTATGCAGCGACGCGATCAGCGCGGCGGCCGCGTCAAACGTCATCTCCTGAGCATTGAGCTGATCAAAACAGCGCATCGCCTCATCACGGGAAACCACAACCTGCGTTTGCCACTGCTTGAAGCGCGACAGCGTCAATAGCAATGTCATATCCGGTGCAGGAACAGTGATGGCTCCGGCCACCAGGCGGTCCGGGTAACTTGTGAGCAACTGCAAGTCTTGTTCGGTCAACGTCAGCCATTGCGCAATCAGCACCAGCTGACTGAGGCGCTGCGTCGCCAGTACAAGCGCCGTATCCTTTTGCAAGTCGTCCAAACTCACGTTGGCTTGACTGAACCGTGTTTGAATGGCATGCCAGTAGTTAGCCAGCGTATATGCATTCTCTGTATCCACTGTGAGTTTCTCTAGCCACGTGGTCACTCCACCCATTACATTGCTTTTGAGATTGAAGCCCGCACCCAACGCACGCAATACTTTTTGCTGCAATCCTTCGTCCAGCGCGTCCTGCCGAGTGGCAGCGGTGCTTGAGGGATTGACGCTATCACAGACGTTTTTCAGAAAATTAAACATCTCCGCGGTAGCCGTGCCGCTCCAAACAGTACTCACCATTCCCTGCAGCTGGAGCAGGTTTAGTCCCACTGAAGCCATCCAGTCCAGGATCTTTTCCGTGCGGCTCAAAATCGCCAAGGGCGCCAGCGACTGCGGCTGCCCTAGCTGTTCCAACAGTGTGTCCTGCCCACCGGCCATCAAGCGCCACAACACTTCGGTTTGTGTGAATGTCAGCCCTAGCAAACGCGGAATTGCACCAAAGCGATACAGCTGACCTGCGGTGTGTTCGTCCAATGTAAATTTGCCTGCGTCCCCGAAACACCAACGGCCAATCCGCTCGAACTCGTCGCTGGTCACACTCAGCGCCTTGCAACAGATAGCGGACAGCGCATCCTGCTGATCTCGTGCATAGTTCACCGTTGTGCCCAACGCAATCGTGTCACCACCGTCGGCCGGGCGGAACGCGGACGCGTAAAAGCTAGGCACTTGACCCGGCGCATACGGATTTGCGGCACCGATAAAAGTCACAAACGTGTTGACGTCCAAACCGTAACGCTGTTTCAGCCGCACATATTCGGCCAAGGCTTCCAGCACGGGTTTGTCCAGTACCGGCTTATTGTGATGTTCCGGTACGCAGCGACTCGCATTGACGATCACCCAATCCAGCGCCTCAAACGATAAGCTGGTTAAGTTGGACAGGCGCACCAGTTTTTCTGCACGGCCTGCCAACTCGACCACCGTCTCATCCGTCAAGTTCAAGTTTTTGCCATCTTTCTGTACCCACAAATAGCGGGCTGGGTCCGTCTCAGTGTCGTCCAATGCACCATTCAAATAGGCTGCACCGTACTCGTTCACTCGAACAGGCTCTTGCTTGCCAAACTGTAAAAAGCGACTGCGCGCGCCGCTTTCCTTGCCGTTTTTATCGTAAGCGTACTGCGCGGTCAGCTCCAGCAATTGGTTAAAGCGCAGGCGGGTTTTTTCACAGAAGATGGCAATTGAATTGAGCGTCGTCGCTAACGAGCCCGCACTGCGCAAACTGGCGTCCTCCATACCGTAATGGTCGACGATATCCGTTTCGCTCAACTCAGTGTTGGTCATCAGCTGATAGCTGACCGGCGTCAGCGACAACGTCTCACGCGCCGGTGGCGAGGGCTGCTCAAATACGACTTCGGGAAACGGCGTTGAGCCGTCTTCGATCGGATTGCCTTCGGCATCTTTGCACATCGTCACCAACAGCGCCTTATCCCGTGGAGCCGTTACGGTTAGTGCGTCTTTCCAGTTGGACTGACCGGAAGTGTCTACCCCAACATACCCTTTTTCGGTCTTCAAATAGTATTGATTTTTTTGCCTGCCGGGTATCAGCGTGATCGGCAAATGAAAACTGGGTCGAGGTTGAGTGCCACCCGATCGGCTTGCCATCTGCGCAAAATCCCCGTCCTTATCGGGATTGGTATTGTGATTGCCTCTTAGAAAGCAGCCATTTAACACGTTGGCGGAGCTACCTGCCATCTGTGTCCCGTCCGGGACACCCAAGTAATAGCAATGTTGTTCAACTGACCAGCTCAACACCAGAGGGGCTACGATGGCTGCGGCTGCATGATCAGCATTGCCCGCGACCAGTTGCGCGCCAATGATCCCACTGCCGTTTGTATAATGTGACAGATACACCATGGGCTCTGTGTCGCCGTCTAGCGCTTGCAGATAAAATACATTGCCCGTCAGGTAATCACCGTCTGCCCGCGCACTCCCGGCGCGACGGGCAGGACCGAACGCAGAGACTTGCTGCGAAACGGCCTGAGCGGTGGCATCGGTCAGCGTGTCCCACAGGCCATTTAACGTTCTCGCCTGAGCCGACAACGCGGCATTGATTTGCGCCAAATTGTCGTCGTAGGGCAGCGTCATCGGAAAATATCGATCAGACAATGCGTCGATATGCTCACCGCCCGATTGCAGCACCTGCAGCAAAAGATCGAGCGACGTGATCTGTTGCTGCATCGTGGTTTCGCTCAACACCAAGTTTTTTAGATCCGGCCGACGTTGATCAATATGCAAACTGCTGGAATTTGCATCGTGCAGTGCACTCGCCACGCGGTACAGCGCGGCAGCATAACGGCCTGGTGAAAACAGCGATTGAATGGAGGCAGCGTCCGCATAGGCGCTGGCTCGCTCCATCAAATCAGAGAAGTCGCCATCACCGCCAATATTGCGAACCAGCGCCTCTTTTAAGGCGGGCGCGTCAGGCTGGGTGTTGAGCTTCGCGAGTCTTTGGATCACCGGCTCCTGGCGCAGTTGCCAGGCGCGATAAAGGGCCTTCAAATTGGCCGCGCGCTCACGCGCCTGACAGTACACTGCGCGAGCATCTTGCGCAGTTAGAGATGGCACGGATTCGATAAAGGCGGCACGACTGATCGTCGCGATGTCGAACACATTGCGATAGCCGGCATCAAGCAGCCGTTGGTCTGGATTGCCCGACTGAAAGGTGAGTAGGTCTGCCATCTTTTTTAGAACGCTAAACAATAAGGGAATAAGTTGGGAAAGGTGGGTACGTGCCTTAGAACAACCACGCCACTTTCCAGTTCGAATGCTGCAGCGCAAGCGATTTTGGCCTCATGAACCGTTGTAAAATCGACGCAAACAACATAGCAAAACGCATTTTTTACGTTGTACTCATCATTTTACATAAAAAGGGTACCACGCTTGGTTAGGTCAGTGTTACACCCGCGGCCATCTAATCGAGCCTGCCATACGAGAGATTGATTGCCTCAAACGACGGCGCTCAACACCTACCTATCTTGAATGCAAAACGTCGTGATGACGCACAACGCGCTCACAGCAAAGCTGTCCCGCTGTACGTTAAGCGGACAAAGTTTGGGAACGAAATAAAACAGGAAAAGTAGACTTGCCACGCAGGCGCGAGTCTATGATGCTCAAGCTGGGGTACTTCTTCATTTTCTTCCCTCCAGACGTCGTTTGTATTCAGCCGAAACGGTTACTGCGATGCGCCTGTTCGCTGGCAAATCACCTCATCATTTGACTGCGACTCACCACGTATCCAAGCGTCGTGCTCAACTGCCATATGCCGCTTCGACACCTAAGGCAGCAACCACTATAAAGCACTAGCCGGAAAGCATTCAAGCAAATTCCCTTTGTTCAATGCGACAAATTGTCGTGGGCACCATCAGACGTTGGCCTGAAAAGGCTGCACCGCCTCGCAGAAATTAAGGTCACTGAAGACAGGAAGTGAATTTGCCCCCGTACTTCCGGATACCTTCTCACACTAAGGTTGATGAATCGGTCCTGCGCCGGAACTCGCGCGGCGAGTGGTCTTTCAGCGGGCTATGCGGGTACCTTTCGTTGTCGTGCTCAAAGGCGACGAGACGCTCGTGTAGCTTCTTAGCCGTGATGCCGGGCTTGGTTTCAAGCCATTGCTGTATTGTCGGCCACGTATGCTCGCATGGATCTTCCCGGCTGCGCCAAGTGTGGGCAACGCGCGCCTTCGGTGATGCGTCGCTCTTACCTCGCCATCCTGCCACGCTGTGCCAAGACTGGCCAGGAAATCTGCCAGGGGAGCGCGAGCAGGGGTTGTTGCCTGCGGCAGCGCTTGTTTCGGCGACGCCTCGCCCACAGGCGTGCTCGCGCTCGATTGGCAGGCGCGCCGCACCTCAGCGACACTACGCTCACCCGCCAGGCTCTCTAATTGCGTTTCAAGCCGCGCGATCTGCCGGTCCAGCTGCTCACACTTGCGTCCGAATTGCATGCGCTTGAGTTTGTCGATCTGCGCCTTGAGCTGCGCAGTCTCCAGATCGTGCTCAGCAAGCTGAGCACGGGCCTCGATCAGATTGGCTATTAGCAGCGTCACCCGAATCGTCGGCTCGGCGCGGTTCATTATGAAGATTACGTCATGTAACGCTGCTTCGTCGGGGCATTTTCGCATAAGTCTCCTCCGATTGACGACCAGTTTTCGCAGGCCGCTTCACTATGCAGTGGGAGCCGCTTTTCTGCCGAGCGATGCCCGATATGCACGCCAAATAGTTTGATGTGGCACCGCTAGGTCACCGACCTGTGCTTCCAACTTACGAGCCAAAATCTGGCTGCTTTTGGCCTCTTGCGCCGCAGCGTAAGCTGCATCAGCCGTCGTTCGGCCGGTCGTCACGTGCACAAGACTCAATAGGGCATCGCAGTTGAAACACGCGGGAAAATCATCTCCCGCCTTACCTAGCTTATTGCCTACGAGCCTTTTGGTGAAGATGACAATATCCGTCATGCTAGTGCCATTTTGCAATGCATGATTAAACGCCTGGACTTCTGCATGGAGCGCTGGCACGCCTGGAAAGGTTGAAAGCGTCCCTTGCCTGCTCCGCTCCGTATGCTGTATGTGCAAGCTCGTTAAGTGCGCAATGCCCGTGTGCAGCGGGTTGATTCTCTTTGGATCGCCGCGTTTACTCTGGTTTAAGTCATCGTCGCGCTTATAAAGCCAGCTACCCTCTTCATATTTGGATTCTATTGCTGACATAAATGCTTTTTTATCATTAATTCTATAGCTTGTATCTTGTAGCGCGATTCCGTTAAATGTGTCTTTTTTTCCTAAACTTGCTGGCAGATTGACAAACCCACCTTCATATTCTTGCGTACCAATCTTATATACGGCAGCATACGCGTTGAAGTCACCTAGCTCTTTACTGCGAGGACGATATGTGTCGCTATCCCCTTGTTTATTTTTTTGCGCAGGTTTCAATTTATTGAACTGTTCAGTTTTCTGTTGAACCTCTGCCAAAAAATTTTCCGCTTGTTGTGAAAAGACTTCGTAGGCTGCCTGAACACCTGGAAGAGCCAAGACAGCTCTCGTCACACGAGACGGATCGGGCGCGCTTGGCAAGTCGAGCCAGTCGACGGTTCCGTACAACCCCCGTGCATCAAATCGTGTTATCGGATTATTTCCGACCATTTGGTAAAGGTTAAAACCATCAACTGTTCCCGCTGGATCGGGATTCAGCCATCGTCCAAGCCATGGCACGTAATACCGGAAGCCATAGTCATAGAGCCCGGTTGCATCGCGCTCTTTGCCCGAGTAACGTACAGTCTTGTACTTGGCTTCAAGCTCGCTTTTCGCCGCCCACAGTGCGGTGCCACCATACGGGTAATATTCTTCGTAGGTCAGCAACTGCGCCTCGCCATCGAGCTCTAGTGTGCTGGAACCCAGGTGGTTACCCAAGCTATAGCGCGCTTGATCGTTATCGATTGAATCCGGTTTGCCCACCTCCCAATGCAGGACCCGCAGCGCGATGCCGCCCGCCTCCACCACAATGATTTGCAGACGCTCATTGACGGTTGACTGGTTGGCCTCATCCGTGGCGGCCTGCCGATGTTCGCGCTGCTCAAGTCCCGGCAAATAGCGCACGTCTTCCGTATGCTGCTGGGAACCCGCAAGCCAGCGGCGCTGCTTGCGCGCGCGTTGGCCTTGATCGCTGTAAGCATAGCGCTCGTCATCATCGTCACCCGTGTCGCGTTTGACCTGCACGGTGCGGCTGAGCTGATCGCATGCGTTCCAGTCCACGGGCTGGCCAGGCTGCAATTGTGTCAAATTGCCGTTTTCGTCGAAATATCGATGCACTTGATCGGATTGCTCGGTCCACTCGCAGGGCACCGCGCGGTTCGAGCGGGTCGACACGGTCATGCGTAGCGTATAGTCTTGCGCCCCGGTATGCTGGATGCAATGTAAATTGCCGCTCGCATCATACGTGTAGTCGCGCGTGTAGTTCACGCGTTGCGTGTCGTCCAAGCCTTGCCATGGCGGCAACGCGGCACTTTGTTGCCCGGCCCGCGCGCTTTCCCGCCCGGTGGCGTGGACCAATTGATACAGCGCGTCGTAGCGATAGAGGCTTGTCGCTGTCACACGCTGGTTGCGCGTATAGCGCACCGGCTGCGCCGCATCATCGATTTGCGTGATATTGCCCACCGGATCATACGTGTAGTTCAGATCCTGCAACAGCGCTTTATCGTGCTCACGCTGCACACGCAGCTGCGTCAAGCGTTGCGTGGCTGGCTCATAAGTATAGGTACGCACCACGCCATTGCCCGCGCACACCTGCAGCGGCTGGCCAGCCGCGTTATAGAGGAAATCCGACGCGACGCAGCACTCGTCTTGGCCGTGCTGACCGGCTAAGCGTAGCCAAACCGTTTTGAGCTGGCCAGCCATATCGGATTCAAAGCGCCGGCAATGCCCGCCCGCATCGGTGTGCGTGAGCGTTTCGCCCAGCGCGTTATAGGTCCAACAGGTTGTATAGCGCTCGGGCTCGAGCAGCTTAGTCTGCGCCGTTTCCGCTTCCGGCCAATCGGGCGCGTCCAGCGTCGCTAAAAAGCCGCGCGTGGCGCTCAACGCTTGACCACTCAAGCTATAGCCACCGATTTCGGTCACGCCCGCTGGATCCGCATGGCGAATCAGCTGACCACGATCATTGCGGCGCGCGTCGCTGTCCGGCGCCCCATAGTTAAACCGTTCACGGCACGCTTCTGCGGCGCCGGCGGGTTGCTCAAACCGTGCGCTCTGACGGCCGAGCACATCATAGGTCCAACGCTGACGATGCCCATTGCCGGTCGCTGTCCACATGATCAGCCCACGCGCATCACGTAGCTGCAGCTGCGCGCCCGCATCGACGCTGTCGGTACGCAGCAGCTGCCCTGAGAGCGTGCGCTGGTAGCGGAAATTGACTGAGTCCTTCGCGATGTGCCGCGGATCAGCACTGCTCACCAGCGCACCACTCGCATCGAATTCATGGCGAGTCACAAGGACTTGTCGCTCGGGAACTTCGGGTGTGCGATTGCGCCCCGAAATATCGGGCGTGCGGTTGTAGCGCACTTCGCGCACCGCTAAACCCTGATTGTCGCGTACCTCGACCATCGGCGTGTCGCGATACAGCGGATCGTCGCTCGTGTCATTTTCGTCTTCGTGCGCGTCAAACCAGACATCAAAGCGACTACGCCGCTGAGATCCTGCCGCGGTGTACACCCGCGTATTGCGGCCCAACGGATCATAGTAGAACGTGTCGTGCGGCACGAACTGCCGCAGCGATGCATCGTTCACATAGCGGGGCGTGTCCACAAAATACGGTTGGTACACACGCACCGCTAAACCTTTATTGTTGTATTCGACGCGACCTGAGACCGCCCAACGCGTCGGCGTATCGTGGCTCACCAGCTGTCCTGCTTCGAGTGCCAGGTTGCCCTGCGTATCGGTTGCCCACGCGGGACCGGGGGCAACACGCTGCTTGGCTTGCAGTGCACGGCCGAAGCCGTCGGTGAATGCCACCGTGCAGCGGATCTGCCGATGCGTGTCGTCCGGATAGCCATCATGCACCAAACTCGCCGTATGCACCGGCGTACGGGCAGCGTCATCGAGCAGCGCTCGAATCTGTGCCCAGCGCTCGGCTGATAGGCCGGGGGGCGCGGCGCTCAGCCACCGCCACCGCGCGCGGAGCTGACCGCTGGACGTGAGCAGCCCCTGTTGACACAGCATGGCTTGTTCAACGTCGCTCAGTACGCCATCCTCGAGCTGACCCATCCAACTAAGTGGCGCATCATAGGAAACGCTAGCCGCGTGCTGGATCGCGCCGATGGGGTCGGCCAGTGCCGCGTCGAGCGTCGTGACGGCGGTTCGATAAATTTCGACCGGTGCGAAACCGATTTCGCGATCGTCTTGCGTACCGTAAAAGCTGGTGACACGTATCCGGCCTAGCGGATCGTACGCCGCTTCATGCCGGTTCTCATTCGCATCGATCACGCGCGTCGGTTGCAGCCATCGATAGTCATACTCGGCTTGCGTCACATAGCCCAATGCGTCGGTCACGCGCGTCACACAGTAGCCGGACGCATCGTATTCGATGCGCGTTTGAGCGCCGAACGCATCGGTTTGATGGCTGAGCCGATAGAAGTCGCTCAAGCCCAGATAATGCGCGCGCGGCGATTCCACCCAGTAATAGTCGTTGCCGTCTTCGTCAAACTTTTGATACTTTGCTTGCGCCATCCATTGATCGAGGTCGCCAGGCGACGGCAAGTCTTTGCAGGCTTGCTCCAGCTGATCCCGCGTCACCTCGGCCTGCCGTGTGCAGGCCAGCAGCCCCTCAAGCGTTGCCTGACCGAATGGCAATTTGGTACCTTCCGTATCGACATAGTTCAGGCGTTGCCAACCAATCAACTCACGCGGTGCGGTATCCAGTCGACCGTCGGTCAACTGTTCGTAACCAAGACTCTCTGCTGTACTGGCCTGCGGCTGCAAGGCTGCCGTTTGTGTTTCGCACGGCAGCCCCAGCCGCCAGTGTGCGGGCCCCTGATCCAGGTGAATCCACCGATGCCGTGTGCACCTCACGCGCAACGTTTGCTGTTGCGGATCGTTATACTCGACGGGTGTAGCGGGATTGATTCGCCGTGGATAGTGCACGGTGGCCGCCTCGGTCGGATAGCCATAGGCGTCCGCGTGCAGCAGCACGTCATGCGTGATCATTGGATCGTCGGGCGCACGCTCATAATGCACGCTCAATTGCTCCAATTGCTGCGGCAATAGCACGCGTGCGCCGGGCGCATCGTGCACCACGCGCACCTGATAGCGGTATGCGCTTACCGTGTACGGGTGCGCGGCCGCCGGCGTGTCATCAACGCCGTACACCTCCTCGCGCAGCACGTGCCCGCGTAGCGCACGACGCATTTGACGCAATAGGTCGGCGTCGGGCTGCGCGATCGGCTCACCTTGGTCATCGACCCAGCGCGTGGCGCCCAGCGACGGCGCTTTCTCATCGCCCGCGTAATAGTCGGCATCGGGCGCGTCGTCTTGCTCGGTGCCGACGCGATACCACGTTTTAGTCAGCACTGGTGCGCTGAGTGTATCGTCATCCGGTTGCGTGAGCGCCTCGCGCTCAGTGTCCATATGCGCGACATAGCCAAAGCCACGAAACTCGCGCTCGTGTCCGTCATAAAAGCCGTGGCGATACGTATAGTGTTGCGTCAGTGTATTACCGGTAATCTCATCGGTCTGGATCTGTTGCGCCACGAGCGGCACCGGAAACGGCAGTCGGCTCACCGCGTCGGGCGTCTCGCGCTTTTCGTCAAGCCACGCTTGCGCGGAGCTGCGATACACAAGCTGCGTGTCCAGTCCCCGGTTGTTATTGACTCGCTCAAGCAAGTATGGTTTGCTACCCGCGACAAAGTCCACGATCCAGTGGCGCGGGCTGGGATGCGGCACGGTCAATACCAGCGCCGCGCAGCCGGTGCCGTGCACGTCCGCGAAGCTGACTTGACACGTGTCGTCATAGCGCACGCCGTCGGGCCACGCGAGCGTCACCGGCTGCGCAAACCCATTGCCGCCCTGGTTCAGGAAAATGAGCAATCGGTCACTTTCTAGATAGATCAAGTCAGCCGCGCCTGAGCCGTCCAAGTCCGCGAGCCGCACGCGTGCCGGATCAAACGTGCGGGGCTCGAACGGCAGCGGCGCGAATGGAATCGCCGCCCCGAACTGGCCGCGGCCCAGATTCGGCCAGCACACCAATGCGTCGTGACGCACGCGCACCAAGTGGGACTGTCCCGAGCCGAGTACGTCGCTGACCGCGACCAGTTCACTCGACGCGCCGCGACCGCTGGGCAGCCGATCCGGCGCATGCTCGACGTCTTCGGGCGCGCCAAAGCCGGCCTCGCGCCGGTTTGCGTACAGCCGCACGCTTTTGGGGCCAATCAGTGCCAAATCTGGCAGGCCGGCACCGATCAGATCGATAAGCTGTGCGTCCGGATGCAAGAATTCGGTTGGAAACGCACTAAACGGCACAAACGCTTGCCAGTGCTTATCCGGCCCCAACGAGAAAAAGCCGGCCATGCCAGGCTGTGCCACGACCCAATCGAGCTGCCCGTCGCCGGTCAAATCCATCAGCGCGTGCCGCGTGTCGGGCCCCAAGCCGCCAACTGGCACCTGCGGCAGCGGCTGCCACGCATCGTACGCAATCGCGTCGTTGTCTAACGTCGCACGAATCGGCGCACGATACCAATAACTACTGCCATCGCGGTACAACACGCCCGGTAGGCCTTCACCATATAGATCGACCATTTGATAAAGCGCACCATCATTGAGCCCCTTCAGTGGTTCAAACGGCGTGAACTGACCCTGATCCAGCGTAAAAGCACCAAAGCCGAATTCGAGTGGCGGCAAGCTAACTGCGGCTGCTTCGCCGCTGGCGGGATCGGGTCCGTAGCCAGTGACCCACGCGGCGCGCAGCCGCGTAAGGACCGGGTTTTCGTCATACTCGAGGTACAGCCGCCGCACCAGCACCGGGTCGGCGCCGAGCGCGTCGAAGCGGTGAAACAGCAGCACCTGCTGACACAGCCGATGCGTGCGCACTTCAAACCCCGCCGCATACTCGGAGAATGGATCGGCCCGCGCGAGCCATGCATGCGTCGGCGCATAGGTAGGCAACGCCTCGGGAGTTTGCGCATGCTCGCCATAGTCCAATACCAGCTCGACATGCCAATCGGTAGGCACCGGCGTGTCATTCGTTAAGTACAAGTCGGCGCACGCTTGGCGGTTGCCGTAGCACACACGCTTTAGATACCGCTGCGCGCGCCGCTCGCGTGGCTGCTCAATGTCGGAGCTGATATCGATGCCGCTGTCATCTTCACCCTGATAAGCATAATACACATGCTCACCGTGTGGCGTGACAGTTTCTTCGAGCCACCAGCGTGCGATGCGCTCGGGCATGGCCGGGTCGGCCAAGCGCGCGGCTGCCGTATAGCCAAACAGATGCTGCGCACCGTCTGCGGCTCGCACACGCCAAAAGGCGAGCGTGGCGTCGTCTTGCGCTTGCCAGTATTCAAGCCGATCAAAACCGCCCTCGACGCGCGGCGCGAACAGTGTGACGTGAAACGCGCGACCGTTCAGCGTCTGAGTTGGTGCGTCGCCGACGCGCACCAGTACTGTGCCGCTCGCATCGACCCATTCGTCCGTCTCTGTGTAACGTGGCACGCCTTTCGCGGTGCGCCGGCCAATGCTGGGCACACTCAGCGCCATGCCTAGCCCGAATGGGCTATTGCCCGCGCCACTGCTGTAGGTGAGCGCTAGCGCCGGCGTGGCACTGCCTACTTCGGTGAGCGGCAATGGCAGGCTCAAAGATGCGGTGCCGCTGACGCCACCGGCACTGAGCGTCTCGCCCAGCCCCTGAATGGCGCCACCGCCTTTGGGCAGTGACAGCGACGGCACACTGACGTTAGGCGCAGTTATTTCAGCTGGATGAGTCGTATTCATGGTTTGTACTCGAGAAACAGGCTACTGAATATAGAAAAACGCCGTTCGGTGTCCTCTCGCATCTATGCGCTAGCCGACCGGCCATACCATCCCGAGTTTGACCAAGTGCTTAACGTGGCTGTCCGAGCACGACTTGGCAAGCACAACGCCCCTGCAGGCCAAACCGGCGCTTTAACTCGGGATCAACGTTTGCTTGACCTCATTGGTGAAGCTGACTCCGCCATCCAAGGCGGTGTACTGCACTTGAATAAGTACATCATTAAGCGCGTCCAACGACGCTTTTTGTGCAGGATCAGCGGGCAATTTTTTACCATCAATCGTTTCCTCCACCGCACGCGGGAAAGTCAGCATCCAACTGGACACCGCGCCGGTCCCCTCAAACGGCAAATAGCGCCCATCCTGCACAAGCAGCGCAAACGTGCCGCTGTCATCCAAGCCCGAGGACAGCGCAATCTGTTGGCTTGGCCGCAAGTTATTCACGACATGTGTGCCACTGCCACTTGCGTTATCGTTTAAATATTTGACACCGTCGATATCCGGTTGTAACAGCGTTTGGCTGCGCGTTTGGGTCAGCAATGCCCGTACATCTTGATAAGGGCCGGTCAGCGTAGGCAGCGTGACACTAACCTGTTGTAAGCAACGCGCATAATGGCCCGGATAATGGGTGTCAAAGTCCTGTTCCGACAACGTGAACTCAAACTTACCTTGCGCTTTTTGCGTGTCAAATTTATCGTCTAGCAGCGTCTTAAGCGAAAAGGTCCGGGTGATATTGAGCCGACGATCATTGCGCGCCAAATAGGCAGACTCCATTCGATGCAGGCTGAGCGACAACGTCTCGCCGACCAGCAACCCACGGTAACTATCGTTCCACGCGTTAGTCGGAACCCAATATGTGCTGAAATCCCCCAATTCATATTGCCAGCACGCCTGCACGTTCATGCACAGTGACAGTACCGCATCGTACGCTTGGTAATATAGTGCTGAGAGTTGACTGGTCAACCACTGATACAGGCTTGCTTGCGTAAAGCGAGAACTCATAAAATCGAGCATCGCCTGTTGTTGAGCCTGCTGCGTATGGGCTTGGTCAATCACCGTTTGAGCGGCTTTTTGCCGTATTGCGAGCGCCTGCAGTTGTTTGTCGATCACCTGGGATTCTAACTGCGCTTGTTCATACTGAAGTCGCCAGTCGTCGCGCCGTCGCCGGTACGCTTCGCTTTGCGCGAGACGGGCGGCTTTCCCTTCCATCGCGGTGCGTGCCACACTCATGCCAAGCGAGACGGCCTGCGTCGCCGCGCCCCAACGGGAACCGCCATTGGCCAGACCAAAAACGTTCGGCGCCATATCGAGGCCGCCAGCAACCGCATACATTGCTGCTTCGCTCACGGACATATCACTGACGGCATTTTGCAGATCCATCGATTCTTGCTCGGCGCGACTGATATTGTCGTTATAGCTATCCAAATAGTATTGGTAGCGCTGATCCGCCAGCGTCTTTTGGGCCTGTAGCGTGTCGACATCGGCTTTGAGCGCATCCAGCTCTTGCTGCTGCAAGCTGATCGTGAAGTTGGACAGGTCTACCAAGTGTTGTTGGCTCAGTTCCAGCTGATGGGCATTTTCACCACGCTCCAGCACGCTGAGCAGCGTATTGCCAAACTGGCTGAGCATATCGACCGCGCGGTACGCCGTCGGCAGCAGCGATTGAAAACGATATGGCAGAATAATTTGACTAGCGCCATTGGCGCTGTTACCCAGCGAGCCCGCTTGGGCACGCTGCGTCAACAGCGCCAATGGATCAGCAGGCGTCGCAAACAGTGGCAGGCTGAGCGGCTTGCCATCCAGGGTTAAGCTATGACGCAGGTTGTACAGCCGTGCCTCGAGCATTTGCCAATACGTGAGCAATTGCGTATTGAGCGGCGGGCGAAAGTTCGGGTTGTCTAATATACTGAGCAGACTCAGATTTCGCGCCGGCAGTGCCAACCAGCGAACGTCCGATTCGTGCTCCAATTCACGCACCGCCGCGTGTTTTTGGTTCGCGAGGGCCTGCAACGTATTGGGCGTCCAACGGCTGCTCATCGAGACCGTGGGCGACGGTCCCATCAGCTCCCGTGCCTGATCATAAAATACGCGGGCGGCCGTCAGTCCATCGGGCGTGAGCAGCCGATACGCATTGTCACCCGTCGCAATGAGCGTGCGCACATAGGCCATAAATACCGCTTTTTGATAAATAACCGGATCGGCATACGCTTGCGCATCCGGATTGAGTGCATCGCGCATCAAAAAGCTGGCCGTCGATACATCTGCATCCTCAGGTGGACACAGCGGATAGACGTTCCAATAGTCGGGTGCCGTGATACCGGTAACCGCATCGGTGTTTTTATCTTTGGCCGCCGGATCGAAGATATAGTGCAGCCAGTGCTGCGCGTCGGTGTTTTGATTCTCGCTACTAAAGCGCGTGGCGACCAAGTACGGCACATGGAAAAACAGCTCCCAAAAATACAGGCCGTTGGCACTTGTAAAATCCATCGGCTGCAGATGGCCGTTGGGTGCACTACTGTCGACACGTAATTGCGGTTCTTGCGGCATTGCTTGAGTCGTATAGTGCAGCAGCGTGCCCAAACTAACATTGGCCCGGCGAATCAATTCGCGCACAAAAGTCGTATTGAGCCGGGTGTCGGGCAGGGGGAAACCGCCATCCTCCGCCTTATTACCGTTAAACGTAATGAATTGGACGTTACCTTGCTGGCTGTCATAACGCGTGCACAGCTGAGGAACCTGATCCGGTGTGTTCACCGACACCAGTTCAACTTGCACTGACCATGTTTGATAGGCACTACCGACACTGCCAGAAGACGGGGTGCGCACCAGTTCATTGCGCAGATGGTAAGTGATATTTCCTTGCTCCGGGAAGTCCTCGCTGCTGATCGAATGCGTGGCGGCACAGTTGTCTGTCGGTTGCAACACGTAGCGTTGCATAGTGGTGTTGCTCGCCACCACACTCTTTTCCGTACCACCTTGAACCGTATAGATAGATAATTTATGCTGGAAGCGATATGTGACACTGACTTTATTGGCATTTCTGTTGATACCATAGGTTAAGTGATACGAATCCCAATAACCATTCTCCGGACCAATAGAAAAAAATATTTCAGTGGCAGGTTTGTCATAAAATGAAATCTGCTTTCCATGCAGATCCAATGTTTTTGAGGTGGGCGTACTCCCTTTGAAGGCGATGTTGTGTGAACTATCGGCCACCAATCTCCAACTATACCACCAACCCATGTAAGTTGGAAGAGTGGCAGTACTATATTTATAAACACCAGCCGGAATATCCACATTCCCATAAGTATCATCGTATTTAATTTTTGTATCATAAAAACGGTAAGACGACCCGTCAAAGCTAAATTTGATCGACCGACTCGCGTCGCCCGCTGTCAAATGATAACGCATTCGATTACTTGTGCTTCCGGTTGGCGTCTGGTCACCACTAGGAAACACATACAGGCTTTTCCATACGCCTCCATCGCGCGTTTCATCGGGGCATCGACCTAGTTCAGCACCAACTTGCAGCGTCAGTCCGTCACTCGCAATTGACAACGAAGGTGTGGCCAAAGCCCCCGGCCAGTTGCTAGGAATACCTGAATCGTAATGCGAGGTTTTCTTTTGGATTGACCCAGCGACAATTTGGTATTTTTTACCCTGCAAATTATATTGCAACGACTGATAGCGAATACCATCTTTGACAGCACCCTGCTGATAGATCAAAAAATCTGATTTAACGTTATCGCCGGTTGTTTTTATACTGATAAAGGATGTATCACAGAACAAAAACGCCGATTGATCAGGAATTTTATTCTGCTCACCTTCATACACAAACAAGCCAATAAACAGGTTGCCTTCTGGACGCGTGCTGCCGGTCACGCCGCGGCTAAAATCCACGATCGCCACAGTATCAACCTTAGTTAATTCAAAATCGGTACCTTCCTTAATCTCCAGCACACCGCCTGTCAAAACAAAAGAATTTCCCCTGTCGTCGAACCCTTGCAGCTCAGCTATATTCGGCGCGGACCAGGTGCCGTCATAACGCAAATATCCGTAATGCACGCGGTAGGCATGCACTTCCGGCGTGACGTCGGTGCCGTCGCTCTTCTTCTTCGGCGTGGGGTCCCGTTCAACCCAGCTAACGTACAACCGGTTATTGAAGAATACCGGCCGCACAGTCCAACTGAGCACATTGCTGCTATTCAGTGGTAAGGTGATCGCTCGCCAATCATTCCAACAATTTGGCGTAATCTGCGGATGCTCGGCCGTGCCGCCGTTTTTACTCAAATCCATGCTGCGCCAGTAATAGCTATGCGGCTCCGCAGCGGTTCGACCGATAAAGTAATAAGTCCCTTTGCCAAAATCGGTTTGGCTGCAACAGCCGTTGATCACCAACAGATTGCTGACCGCCTCGAACTCGTTCAAGTAGCTGAGCACCGCGTCCTGCACGCGGTCAGCGTTGAGTCGATTTTGGTTTAGGGAATTTTCCAGCTCTTCAAAGAAGTGACTTTTGTCCTGACGCGTGGACGGTAAAATATAGTTTTCCGGATAGTCACTAACCTGCTGACTAGCTGACCAGCGCGCATACTGGCTATCGATCTCCCGCCATGATGCGATATCGTCTTGCGACATTGGGTTAAAGCCTAGCTCCTGATTCAACGCAATGCGGTATAGGTACTGCTGCAGGCTCGCGATTGCCTGCGCGACACGGCTAGTTTCGACCTCTTCGCTCACTGCGGTATCAATGAGCAAATATTGATACAGATCGTCTTGGGTCACCGCTTGATCGCCTACACCCGGCAGCGTCGGCGCAACATAACCCCGATAATAGGCTTGTAGCGCATCGCGTCGGGATTCATTGAGCCGTTTGGCAAGCGCATTTTGCATGATGGTGATCCTTTGCTTAAGATAAAGCGGTCTTGATGCACACAGGTTCAGTGCCAGCTGGTGTGATTGGGGAATCGGTCAGTCGCTCTCACTTGGCTAATGCATGGCCGTCGTGACCTGTTCACTGGCGGCGGCTACTGCCTGTCCTAGTCGCTGCCAGCTCGCGTAGTCACTGTTGGTACGAATGCTGATCGTTGAAGTCAATGACGCAACCGCCAAGCCCGTTTGCTGCGACAAGCGGTATAAGCGTAAGATCGTTGCAATTTGCGGTATGGTGCGCGCTGGCGTATCGGCATCACCCATCACATAGGCCGCTGCAGCTTGCACTTCACTGGCCTGCCAACCCAGTAAAGTTGCCAGCAGCGGGGCGGCATCTTGCGCCGACGGTGGCGCGTCGCTGTTGACCCGCCCCAGATATGCAAGCAGATCGTTCTCGGTGTGCGACGTGTGATGCAACCAGTCGCGATAACAACCGAGGTGATACAGTGTCGCAAAGCTTAGCGTCGTGAGGTTCGGTTCGCACTCGCCAAACCAGCCAGGCTGCGCCAAGTAGCTGTTTAACATCGCCGCACTCAGCTCAAAACAGGCGGCTAGCTGTGCGCCGCGCGATAGCATCGCGAGTAGCTTCAGGTAAGTATCGGTAATTTGCTGTGGGCAGGTCACCGACTTTTGAGCCAAGGTTTGATTTAAAAACTCACAGGGCGTACTGCCAGCCCATTGCACAAGCGGCCGCACCAGCGCTTGCGGCACCGCCAGCAATTGGGCCAATGTGCTCGCCAGGATACCGTGCTGCGACTGCTGCGCGTTATAAAGTAATGCACTCAGTGCGGTCGTGGCCTGCGCCTGACTGTCCTTATTCAGTGCTTGCGCCATGACAACGGTCTGCACGGCTGCTGTGATACTGTCTTGCGAAACCGTGTCCGCATTGTCTTGTACTAGCCCCTGTGCATCAACCAAATTGGCTTGTTGCATCAGCGTTGCCCAATCCAGCGCCACGCCCTCAGTATCCGTTGTTGGCGCACCCGATTGAGCATAACGGGTGGGTGTCACGACACTGTGACTGATACCTTGGCTCAGCTGCTGAATCAAGTCTAACTGACGTTGATTACCCATTTGCGGCGGCACAGGCAACAGCCATGCAGCGCATTGTGCCACGCTCACCTCCTGCGCGTGCAACCAGTCAGTCGCGATGGACAGCAGCATCAGCCCATCGAGTATGTCATTAGCTTGCGGTCGGCCGTTATTATCCAATACCGCAATCGCGGGTACACCTGCCAACTGCGCAAGCAACGAGCAGTCATCGCCTAACCACTTGGCCTGATCTAGTAAGCGAATGAACGCCAAACCACTTGCAATGGTCAGCCCCAACCAACGCGGAATGCTAGCCAGCCGGTACAGCGCGGAGACGGCATTTAAGCTATTGGGAAAGGTATGATTAGCTTGATTGCCTTGATACTGAGCAACAAGGTCCACCAGCAGCAAAAACTCCGCATCGGTGAGCTTTAAACCCGCTGCCAATTGCTTGACAATACGTGCGTCCCGCTCCTTATCCACAGTGGTGGCCGTCGCCGTATAATCTACGTTTTCCCAGTCCAGCGTGTACGATTGGTCAAATAGCTGTTTGCTGTTAAATAAGCGGTCCAACATGGGCACATTGGGAGTAATCGCATACGGTGTGATTTGATGCACGACGGCGGCGAACTGTTCGGCCGTAACGCCGTAACGCTGCTGGTAATGACGAAAGACCCCAAGCAGCCGCAACGTATTTGTGTTTGTGTACAGTCCCAAATTGCCATCCGCTTGAAGCGGATCGACACCTTCGGCACGCATGCCGGCTGAGATAAAATAATCCAGTTGGTCAAATGGCAAGTCCAATGCACGCTGCATGCGAATCAGACGGTTCAATCGATCCAGACGGTCATCGGTCAAACCAGTGAGTGTAAGATTACCATCTTTATCCTCTACCATTTCAATCGCTGGTCTTTTACCCGCATGTAGGTAGACGGCACCATAATGGTAAGGCATATGAGGGGTTTGATCGGTCTTTCCGTTAGTGAAGATTGCATTACGAACCACAATATGGGGCGACACTATCACAGTATCGCCACCGACTCGCGTGCACAGCGCGCGTTCTAGATCCGCCACGCTTAAGCCCGTGTGACAGGTCAGCTGGTTGACGTTGCTGAGATAGGTTGCATGATTGTGATGGATCGGTGTTGGGTTGACCCCAAAGTGATTCTGGTAAAAATCAACTTGATCCGATGTGTAGAAAACAGGATTATCGTTGCCATCTAATATCAACGTGAAACTGATCTCGGCATAATATTTTCTAGGCGACCATGTCTGCATACGGATAAAGAAATCGGCACGCAGCGGGTTAGCCTTCAGATCTAATTCCGCATTGTCTTCATCGCGGTACTGCAATATAGGGTAGCGCTTATATGGAGCAGCTTGAGTAGACACTGCATTATTAATAGCCCAATAGTAATATTCTTTATTTTGCCCAGTCAGCACAACGTGACGATCGCTTATAGCCTTTAATTTTAATGTTGCAAAATCATTAAATTCGTTATTCCAAATTAAAGTATCCGGTCCATCAAGCACAGCACCTTGCAATGGCGTGACATAAGCATGGTTATTAAGATTTGACCACGGATCAATCTCTGCCGTGGAGTAAAGATCACTTCCCCATTTAGCAGCAAGTTGTGCCAACGTCAGCATATGAGTACTAAAATAAGGTGCAGCAGTGATCAACGTTTGTAATGGCGGCGCTAATGGACTCGCAAGTCGCATCGCCTCCATTCTTGCTGTGGTGTCGGCAGGCGCGACAGGGGCGATAAAGTAAGGCCACGCAGTATCGACCCGCTGCATCACCTCCGTGAGCGACATGCCGCTCACGGCGAATCCTTCGATGGTTTGCTGATGCGCAAAATGGTATGGCAGCTGGTTCGGATAGTAAGTCTCTGCCAACGTTTCATCGACCGTTTTTCCGTCCGGCACCGTGTCCTCAATCGCACGGCTCAACACCGTATTGACCAGTGTCAGTTCGGGTAACCGCTGGTTCAAACTGTCGTTATCCACGATCAGCTCTGGAATATCGGGGCGGCGCTTTGCCAGTGAGTTGATCGCGTCGGGCTGAGGCGCGTTTCGTTCTTGATTCATCGCCAAGTGATACAGCGACACGAGATAGGCTGCCGGTGACGTATTCGCTTCGATGGCGTCTACCGCACTCATCTGCCCCCAGTCTAAGCGGAACTGCTCGTCATAGCTGGGACCGGGACCAGAAAACGGCCCAAAGGTTTGCTGCACCAGGCGCGTCAAGCGCCGCTGACGAAACCGGAACGCCACTTGCTGCGCATAGCCGACTGTTTGGTCATAACAGGCACGGGCGGCCTTAGGGCCGAGCTGCTCGCGATGTTCACGGACAAACTGCTCCCGCGTCACACGCGCCACATCAAAGACAGACTGGTAGCCCAGTTCAGCAAGTCGCCCCGCCGTCTTGTAGCGTGCTTCAAGCACATTGATTAGCGGGCTGATTTTTTGATTCATATCCACTCCTGACATGGGTCAAAGATTGTGTCACGGCCTTCTGGTTTGGAAAACTAATCATTTTCCTTGGAACCATGCCAATTTCCAATTCGGATGCTACACGTGAGCGATTTCGACATCCTAATGCCATCGCAAAATCGACGCAGACAGCGTAGCAAATCTTATTTGCCATGTTGTCCTTATCACTTCGCTATCAATGGATCGCTACTCTTGAATAGGACCGCATTACATTCTCCGCCGTCCAATAGAGCGCGCTACGCCAGGCCTCAAACGGCGGCACTCAACCCATGCTGCCGCTGGATGCAAGACCGTGCCCTGACGCGCCACGTGCTCAAAGCGACACTGTCTTGCCGTACGCTAAGTGGGCAAAGTCGGAAACAGAATAAAATAGAAAAAGTAGACGTGGCACGCAGACGCGAGGCCATTGTGTTTAAGCTGGGGTACTTCTTCATTTTCCCTCCAGACATCATTTGTATTCAGCAAAAACAGCTAATGCGATGCACCCGTTCGCTGACAGATCACTTCATCGTTTGCTGCTGCTCACAACGCGTTCAAGCGTTGTGCTCCACTGCCATATGCCGCTTCGGCACTTAAGGTAACGACAACTATAAAGCACTAACCCGAAAGCATCCAAGCACATTCCCTTTATTCAATGCGACAAATTGCCGTGAGTACCGCCAAGCGTTGACCTGCAGAGGCCGGGCTACCTCACAGAAAAACACGGCTGCGCGTCAGGGGCCCCTCGCACAATCGCATGATATGAAACGGCTCGATTGTCTCGCCCATCATTGAATCGCCATTGCTCTACGCCACGATAATTCAGCAGCAGCGCTGAATCCGACCGCCGCACAGTAACGATCACCGCACCATGCACAATCAGGCAGTCGTCGCTTTGCTGCTCAGTACCGGCGTTACCTTCGTCGAGTCGCGCGGTGCGCGCAGCGTCACAATCTCACCAGCTAACGTGCCCGTGCTCGCCCGATGACGCTTTTGACTGACGCGAGCCACATAAATAACCCAGCGCGCACCATCTCGAGCTAACGCCTCGTTTAGCTCATCGGGCATTCTGGTACGGGAGCGCAGGCCTGCCCGCCGCGTCGATGATGCACGACATGGCCATCACCGTGAGCCGAATCGTGTCTCGCTACGGTGGCTAAATAGCTGGATCGAGATCGCGCCGTGCTTTATCTAGCATGTGGTCAACGCCGATGATGTCCACGCGTGGACAACCGTGCTGGTGATGATGACAGGCAGGAACCGGATGCGGACCACGTGTCCCACAGACGTGTAAACTGCTGTCTTTTTGACTCTGGTGGTATGGTGCAAGTCCCCCGGCCAACGGCGTCCGGCGCCCCGACGCTCGTTCGTCTGCTTGCGCGGCTCGCGCAACTCGATGTAGCCGAATCTGGACAATCGTTGCCGGACCAATTGAGCCAATGGCTCGGCTGGACCGACGCCATTGCGTTGTCAACCGCGCTCAACGCCAATGCGCATGGCGCCGCATCGGACGCGGCCGGCGTGGCGGACGTGGGCAATGACGCGTCGGCGCATACTGCCACCGTGCGCACGTCGTTGATCCGCCGCATCGATGCAGCTTGCGGCTTCGCCACTGGAGCGCGCCACGCAGCCAAGCCCGCAGCGCTGCGCGGGGCGAGCAGCGACGCCGTGCCCGACTACGCCGATTTTCGTCACCGCTACGTCGGCGTGCAGCACGCGATGGCAACAGATATCGGTGCGCTGCGGGGGCGGCTACGCACAATGCTGGCGACGCGCGCGCCGGATATGGCGCGGCTGTGCGCCGTCGATACCGTCATGGAGCAGGCACTAGCAACACGCGAGCATCACCTGCTGGCCAACGTGCCCGCGTTGCTCGGCGCGCATTTTGCCCGCTTGCGCGACGCCGCGTCTCTCCCCGCGCCGCCGGCACAGACGCACGTGCCACAGCAAGCGTGCACGCAAGTTCCACTTCAAACTGACGCACCGACGCCTGCGGGTGCGCCTGGCAGCTGGCTGGACGTATTTCGCAACGACATGCGCAGCGTGCTGATCGCCGAACTCGACGTCCGGTTCCAACCGGTGCAGGGACTGCTGTCGGCCTACCGTACCTGCTAACCAACCTGCTATGACCCGCTTTCACCTTAACGTTGTTGTCTTCCTGGCCGGCCTGGCCATCGTATGCTGGATCGGCGCCGGCTACTTCGGCGCCAACCCGCTGGCCTTGGCCGTCACGCTGCTGATCGGTGGCGGTTATCTTGCAGGCGCTTTGGAATTGCGCCGCTACCAACAGGCCAGTGCCACGTTGATGCGCGCCGTAGCCGGCCTATCCGCCCCCCCGCCGACGCTGGAGGTCTGGCTGGCACAGTTGCATCCCGACTTGCGCAGTGCGGTGCGACTGCGGCTGGACGGTCAGCGGGTCGCGTTGCCGGCTCCGGTGCTGACACCCTACCTGGTGGGATTGCTGGTGCTGCTCGGCATGCTGGGTACCCTGCTAGGCATGGTAACGACGCTGCGTGGCACCGGCGCCGCACTGCAAAGCGCGACCGATTTGGGCGCCATCCGGGCGTCGCTTGCCGCGCCGGTCAGCGGACTGGGCTTTGCGTTCGGCACATCGATCGCAGGCGTGGCGGCATCCGCCATGCTGGGCCTGCTTTCCGCTCTGTGCCGACGCGAGCGCGTCAACGCCGCGCAGCAACTCGATACGGCCATCGCGACGACATTGCGGGCCCATTCGAGCGCTCACCAGCGTGAGACGACTTTTCAGATCTTGCAGCGGCAAGCCGATGCGATGCCTGCACTGGTCGACCGGCTGCAAACAATGATCACGCACATCGAGCGGCAGACACGAACGTTGAGCGAGCAACAACTCGCCGGGCAGCAAGCGTTCCTCGACCGGGTCGAGCACGCGCACGCGCGCCTGACCTCATCCGTGACGCAATCGCTGACAGAATGCGTGGCCGACAGCGCCCGCGCCGCGGGCACGGCGCTGCAGCCGGTCGTCCAGGCGACGATGGCTAGCCTGGCGCGCGATACGGCGTCGCTGCACGATACCGTCGCCGGCGCCGTGCAGCAGCAGTTGCATGCGCTATCCGCGAGCCTGGACGCGACCACGCGCGATGTAGCGACGGTCTGGAGTGAGGCGTTGGCCGACCATCGGCAGTCCAATGACGCGCTGCTCAAGCACCTTCGCGTCTCGGCGGACCAATTCGCAAAGGCGGCCGAACAACGCGCCGCGACCCTGTTGCAGACGCTGTCGGCACGCCTGGAAGCCAACGTGGCGACGCTTGCCCAGACTTGTCAGCAGACGCTAACCCGGCAGGAGCAGGCCGCGGAGCAACGCGCCGCGGACCATCAACGCGCGCTCGAAGCGGCCGTTGCGACGCTCGCGCAGCGCTCAATGGCGTCGCTGGATGCAATGGAACAATCGCAGGCGCGGCTGCGCGCCGAACTGCAATCGCAGGACGAACACCGACTGGACACCTGGACCACGACACTGACGTCGATGGCCGCCACGTTGCGCCACCAATGGGAGGAAGCCGGCACGCACGCCGCCGCGCAGCAGCAACACATCTGCGACACGCTGGCGCGTACAGCGCAACAGATCTCGGCGCAAGCCAACGAGCAGGCCAATAAGACGATCGCAGAGATCGGCAAGCTCGTGCAAGCCGCGTCGCAGGCGCCGCTGGCCGCAGCGCAGGTGATCGCCGAGCTGCGCCAGCAACTGTCCGATAGCCTCGAGCGCGACACAGCGGTTCTGCAGGAACGCGGCCGAGTACTCGAAACGCTGGCGACGCTACTCGACGCGGTCAACCATGCGTCCAATGAGCAGCGCTCGGCCATCGACGCACTGGTCTCGACATCGGCAAGCTTGCTGGAGCGCGTCGGCAACCGGTTCACCGACGAGGTCCGGGCCAGCACGCAGCAGGTGGAGGCCGCCGCGACGCAACTCACCAGCAGCGCGGTCGAGGTGGCCAGCTTGGGCGAGGCGTTCGGCGCAGCGGCCCAGTCCTTTGGCGCGTCCAACGATACGCTGGTTGAGCATCTACAGCGCATCGAAGCGGCGCTGGACAAGTCGCTCGCGCGCAGTGACGAGCAACTCGCCTACTACGTCGCGCAGGCGCGGGAAGTCATTGACTTAAGCATGATGTCGCAGAAACAGATTATCGAGGAGTTGCAACAACTCGCCATGCAGCGGGCGCGTGCTGGAGCCGAAGCGCCATGAACGACAACATCGACGGCGACGTGGAAGCGGCGGCGCCCATCTGGGCCGCGTTTGCCGACTTGATGTCGGTATTGCTGGGGGCGTTCGTGCTGATCCTGGTCGGCGTCATCGGCATGCAACTGCAACTGTCGTCCAAGCTCGAGAACGAAGTTCGACAGCGGCAAATGGAAACACAGCGCCGCAAGACGCTGGAACAGGCATTGGCCGGGCCACTGGCCGCCGGACGCGTGACGCTGGTGAATGGCCGTATCGGCATCAGCGGCAGCGTACTATTCGCACTGAATTCGGATCAGTTGCAGCCCGAAGGCCGCGAGCTGTTGAAAAGTCTCGCCAATCCGCTTCGCTCGTACCTTAGCGCCCGTGACGAGATCCTAATGGTGAGCGGTTTCGCCGATGACCAGCAGGTCCGCGCGGGCAATCGTCGCTTCGCCGATAACTGGGACCTGTCGGCACAGCGCGCGTTGACGGTGACGCGCGCCTTCATCTCGGAAGGCGTGCCGGCCTCATCAGTGTTCGCCGCCGCGTTCGGCTCTGAACAACCGGTGAGCTCGAATGCTGACGACGCTGGACGGGCCCGCAACCGGCGCGTGGAGATCGCCGCGGTGCCGAGGCTGCCCGCCATCAACGGTGAACGCCGTGAACCATAGCGAAACGCATGCGCGGGCCCGGCTTGACGCATGGCGAGCATCCGGCGCCGATCGGCTGGACCCGGTACGCTTCCGCTTTATCGACGCACTGGAGCGGCGCACGGCCGGGCATGTCGGCGCGGTGCGACACCGCCTGGAGCGCCGGCTTGGCGAGTTACTGGATGCGTATGCCGCTGATCTCGAGCGGGCGGATCCCTGCTGCGGCAACGCAGCTGCCAAAACGGCATCACGCGAGCCCGGGGGCCCTACGCTCGCGGCGTTGCTCGACTACATCGCCGCGCGCAAACACGCGCACGGCGATGCCGGCGCCACTGCCGCTGCGCCGCACCCCGTGTCCGATCCGGAGCCGGCAACGCTGGAGTATTTCAGAAAGACCTGGGCCAGGGTCCGCATTGAAAAGCAGCTTCGGCAATCGCTAAACCAAGTGCCGAGAAATGCCGGTCCGCTCAATTCCAGCAGTCTCGTGCATCGGTCGCTTTTGTTGATGCGCGAATTGTCGCCCGGGTATCTACAGCAGTTCCTCGCGTACGCAGACACATTATCGTGGATGGAGCAATGGAATAGCGGAAGCCCGGCATCGGTCAAGGACACCGCGCGTGCCGCCGTTGCCCGCAAGAGTGCCAGAAGCAAATCGCGCTGAAGCGGCGTGCCGTTTCGCGCCTTGTGGGGCGCCGCGCGCCGTCCATCGACAGACGCGAGTCGCACCAGTACACGCGTCGTTTGCTGCCCATCAGCCGCCCCGAGTTCGCCCCGCCCGCCGACATTATCCTCGCGCAGGTTACGACTGCGCTCCTGCGCGCGCCAGCCTCGTTCCGCCAGTTCGTCGATGGTCAGCAGTGCATCGTCGCGCGGCGGGCACGGGTATTGCACTCGGCCAGGCACGCAACAAAAACGGCGGCGGGCGCGGCTTGGTAGCGCGCCACCCGACCTCGGACATCGTCCCCGACTCAACGACTCATGACGGAACACATCGACCCACAACGCAACCCGCGCCGACGCAGCGGTCCAACCTCCTCATCACGATCCCGACAAGCGCCGATCAAGTTTGCGCAAGCCATCCATGCGCTGGCGCGGCACGGCGATCCCGCGGTGGGTAACGTGACGTTCGTGCTCGGCGCCGGGTTCTCCCACGCATGGGACACTCGCTATCCGACCGGCGCCGATTTATTCGACTTTACCGATGACGACTGGACGAGCGAGTCTCCATTCTTGGAAGACTTTCTGCGTATGACGCAGATCGATCGCACTGTCGGGCTAAACCGATCCGCGTTTCTCGACATCGTCTATCAGGTAGGCATGTTGAAAAAGTATCCGCTGATCCGCAACCGATACGTCGATGAGTTTTATCTGGAACTGGTCGAGCGAGAATTGCGCTATGCGGTGCTTCGCAAGTTCCACCAGCACACCACGCCTCCCACCCTAGTCGGCGACATGCTTTCGTTCGGCCAGCCGCTCAGCGACGCACAGACAGCGATCAGTTCGCTGTTTGCCGCGCTGCAGGAGCACGCGGGCGCGGCGTCGACTGGCGAGCGGCCCGCACCCCGCATCGGCGTGAATTTCCTGACGACGAACTACGACTTTGTCATTGAGGCGATGGTAGACACAGCGCTCCGACGTGCCCATTCGCGCGAGTTGTATCGAGGCTTCACGCCGTCCGCGTGGTGCGGTGAGATGGACAGGCGTGCGGTAGCGGTGCCCTTTGCAGGCGGTCATCTGCTGAAACTCAATGGGGGGTTTGAGATCTATCGGCATGACGGTCATTTTGAAGTCGACTATCGTCGCCGCGACACGCAGATACTGCGCAGCAACCCGCCGGATATCATGCTGCCCTCGCGCGCCCAGGACTACGACCAACCCTATTTCCAGGCGTTGTTCCCGAAGGCCGTGCGGCTGCTGCGCGAGTCCCGGATCGTCGTGCTGGTCGGCTACAGTTTCCCCGATGAGGACGCACTGGTGCGACTGCTGCTGCGTCAATTCGCCGAGGCGCCCACCGATGGACGCCAGCGTGCGCTGTACTACATCGATCTCAATGACGTTCAGACACAGCTTGATCATGCAAGAAGCGTCTTTCCCCATGCCAGCGTGTCCGGAGGCCTCGCGGTATTGCCGTGGCGGGGCAGTTTCAGCGAATGGTGCAGTATTGCCGTTCGCTCACTATGATAAAGCCGACGTGCCCCGCACCCGGCGCGCGAGACCCGCTGCCGTCCGGCAGTATCGCACGGCCTGCAGCTGCGAAGCGTGCCCGCCGAAGCGGCACCGTCTGAGCCCTACCATACGTCAACGACCACACGGCGCCGGCGCGTGGCACGGTTCTATTAGGCTTGGCTAGCCTGCGGATTGCCGACCTTCTCGGCAAACTGCGTCAGCTTCTGATCGGTCGCCTTCTCCTCTTCAAGCGTCGCCTTGAGCAACGGCACCGCGTCGTCCTTACCGAGCTGTTTCGCGAGCGCGCACAGCGTGCCGTAAGACGCAATCTCATAGTGCTCTACTTTCTGGGCTGCACCGATCAGCCCCGCATCGAGCACGGGCCCCTTCCCGATTTCGTCCAGCAGTTCCGTGCCTTCCTCGATTAGCCCCTCCATTGCTACGCATTTGATCCGTTTCAGCTTGATGCCGCATTTCTCGACCACCTGATCGATGCGCTCGACCTGCTCATGCGTTTCCTGCAAATGCGTCTCGAAGGCCTGTGCAAGTTCAGGATTCGTGCTGGCGCGCGCTAGCTTGCCAAGTGCGCGTGTCAATTGCTTCTCTGCACTGTAGATCTCAGATAACGAATGGATAAACAGGTCTTCCAAGGTCTTGCGTGCCATCGTGAACCTCCTTCGTCGAAGTTTAAAAAACGACGCCGGACGGGTGTGGTTGCGCCGGCCTCGCTTGCCGCGCAACGCCCGTGCCCGGCCATTGGCTGTACAGCTTCGACAAGGCCGCCGCCGCAACGCCAGCGCCCGCTCACCGCGTTAGGCAGACGCAGTCGGGCACAGCAAATGCATCACGCATGACGCTTTGTGACCAGGAGAGGTTATGGTTTTATCCTCGCTTGCGGCGCTGCCCGTTACCGCTGCGATCCGCGCCGACCACACCCACGTGCTGGCGGCCTTCCATCGCTATCGCCCTGACTCGCCCTGGTGGCGCAAGCGCGCGATCGTTAGCGTCGCATGTACTGCGCTGGAGATCCACACACAGCTTGAAGAGGAAATTCTTTACCCGGCACTCGCACGCGTTGATCCGGATGATGACGTACTGAAAAAAAGCAAGCCCGAGCATGACGCGATACGGCAAACGATGGAACAACTGCGCGGCATGGGACCGGACAATGCGGCTTACGACAGTCTTTTCATGCAACTGATGCGTACCGTGATCCATCACGTCGCCGACGAAGAAACCGTGCTGCTACCGCGTGCCGAACGCGCGCTCGAAGCCGAGTTGGCGAGCCTGGGCGCGGCGATGACACGCCGGCGCGTCCAACTACTCGGAGTGCGCCGGCCGGCGCGCATCGCGCTCGATATGGCTGGCACCTTCCCGGTGGCCACGGCGCTGCTGGGCACGCTGACCGGCATCGCCGTATTGCGCTGCTTTGCACTCCATCGCCCCCGCGGTGCATAGCGAGGTCGATCATGCCAGACGCACCGAACGCCCCGAAATCCAAACGCGCAGCTTACCGCTATGCATCGGGCGGCTGGGGCTCGCTGAAGGCAGTCGCCGAAATGCTTACGAAGGAAAAAGTCGCGCTCAAGGATAGCGGCCTGCTGATCCATCAGAACAAGCCCGATGGCTACATGTGCGTGGGCTGCGCATGGGCAAAGCCAGCGCGGCCGCACTTGGCCGAGTTTTGTGAAAATGGGGCGAAAGCCACCGCGTGGGATATCACGAAAAAGCGCGTGACGCCGGACTTTTTTGACGTTCACACGATAAGCGAGCTGGCCACCTGGCATGACCGCGATTTGGAGGCAGCGGGTCGCCTCACCGCGCCGCTGCGCTACGATCGCGCGCAGGACAAGTACGTCGAAGTGAGCTGGCAGCACGCGTTCAATGAAATCGGCCGCGAATTGCGCGCGCTAAATCCCGCGCGGGTGGTGTTCTACACGTCAGGGCGCGCGTCGCTCGAAACAGCTTACATGCTGCAACTATTCGCGCGTCTTTTCGGCACCAACAATCTGCCGGACAGCTCCAACATGTGTCATGAAAGCAGCAGCGTCGGCCTGAAGGAAGCCATCGGCGTGGGCGTCGGCACCATCACGCTCGAGGACTTTGAAAAGACCGATTTGATGTTCTTCTTCGGACAAAACGTCGGGACCAACAGCCCGCGTATGCTGCATCCGCTGCAGCACGCGCGCAAACGCGGCGTGCCGATCATCACGTTCAACCCACTGCGCGAACCGGGACTGATCCGCTTCGCCAATCCGCAGTCGCCCGTGCAGATGCTCACGCCGGCCAGCACGCCAATCAGCACGCAGTACCATCAGGTCAGAAACGGTGGTGACAGCGCCGCGATCATCGGCATCTGCAAGGCCGTGATCGACGCCGATGATTGGGCACGGCAAAATGGTGCACCGCGGGCGATCGATGTGTCATTTATCGAACAGCATACGACCGGCTACGACGCGTTCGCCGATTACCTGCGCAACACAGCATGGACCGACATTGAGACGGCCAGCGGGTTAACGCGTGACGCGTTGCAGGCAGCGGCCGCCGAGTACATGAAGGCCAACGCGGTGATCGCCCACTACGGAATGGGCCTCACACAACACCGGCTGGGTGTGCAAAACGTGCGTCTGCTATGCAATTTGTTGTTCCTGCGTGGCAACATCGGCAAGCCGGGCGCGGGGCCCTCGCCGGTGCGTGGACACTCGAATGTGCAGGGGCAGCGCACGGTCGGCATCACCGAGAAGCCAGAGCTAGCACCGCTGGACCGGCTCGCCGAGCAGTTCTCGTTCGAGCCACCTCGCGAAAAAGGGCTGAACACCGTCGAAACATTCGAAGCCATGCTCGCCGGCAAAATCGACGCAGTGCTGAACCTCGGCGGCAACCTGGTCCGCTCCGTCCCAGACCGCTCGCGCATCGAGCCGGCCTGGCGCAAACTGCGGCTCACTGTCAACGTCGCCACCAAATTGAACCGCTCCCACCTATTGCCGGGCGAGATGTCCTATGTACTGCCCTGCCTGAGCCGCATCGAAATCGATCGACAGGCAAGCGGCGAACAAGCCGTGTCGATAGAGGACAGCACTGCGTGCATTCATGGCTCCCGTGGCTATGCGCAGCCGGCCAGCGACAAGCTGCGCTCGGAGCCTTACATCGTCGCCGGGATAGCGAAGGCCACGCTGGACCCGTGTGCGGGGCCCGACTGGGACGCGTGGCGCGACAACTATGCGCTGGTGCGCAGCGAGATCGCTAAAACTTATCCGAACATGTTCGAGAACTTCGAGCGGCGCATGGGGCAACCAGGTGGGTTCCCGCGCCCGCTGCCGGCACGCGAGCGGCGCTTTGCCACGGTATCGGGCAAGGCCGAATTCCTCGTACCTGCGGCGCTCGGCGAGGACCTGGATATACCGCAGCGCGAGCCGGATGCGCTGCGGCTCATGACACTGCGCAGCGACAATCAGTTCAACACGACGATTTACGCTCATGACGACCGCTTCCGCGGCATCCAGGACTCACGAATGGTCATCCTAATGAACCCGGAGGACATCCGCCGTCGCAGCCTGCACGAGAACGACATGATTACGCTGCAAACCGTCGCGTACGATGGCATCGAGCGGCGCCTTAGCGGTCTGCGCGTGCACGCCTACGATGTGCCACTCGGCTGCATTGCCGGATACTATCCCGAGTGCAATGTATTGCTGCCGCTGTGGCATCATGCCGAGCACAGCAAGGTGCCGGCCGCGAAGTCGATTCCGGTCAGGATACTGCGCGACGACGGCCACCGCGACATCAATCCATCGGACGACGGCGCGTCGTCTCCTGCATAGCTGGCCGGCAGCAGGGAAACCCGCTCCCTGTTTACACGCGCGCAATGAAAGTGCCGCGCATGGTCAACAACGCCGGTTCAAGCGCCAAACGGGACGACATCGAGATCATCGAAACGGCTCTCGCCGCGCGAGATCGAATCATGCCGCATGGTCGCGCGCGACAGGGTGGACTTCCCATAGCCGGACTCGCCGACGAGGCCAACGGATTCATCTTGTCCAATGGCAAAGGCTACGCCATCGACTGCACGCCAGAACCATGCCGGCGACGGTGCTACTTCGCGCGTTGCGTCATCTCGGACACGGATGACGACATCAACGCAGCAAATAACAGCGTTAGTCTGCTGGCCGTTCACGCCCGGCGGAAGGCCGAGGCCTACCTCCGCGTCATTCCGACTCAGTTCTGGTCCGTGACAAGGGCGAGATAATGAGGCTTTGCGTCGTCACAATCGAACGCTCGGAGAAAACGCATGGCTAAGGTATTTCCGCTGCACCCGCTGCATCCGGAGCGGATCTGCTGGGGCTGTGACCACTACTGTCCAGCCAGCGACATGCGCTGCGGCAACGGGCAGAGCCGCACCCAGCATCCGGCCGAATTGCTCGGGGACGACTGGTACGACCACGGTGACTGGGGTTTTGAGGTCAGCCCGGGCGACAAATGCGTCAGGCCCAACAGCGCCAGCGTCGCCCAGTCATCGCAGCCAGTTTCTTGAAAGCACCCTATTTATTAGGGACCCTTATTGGTAATTATTGAAATCCTTACTGGCGGTTAGGGAAAATCTTTTGCTATTGACACTAAGGTCAGGAATTCATTCCGTGAGAAAGCCCGCATTCGCGAGCTTTCTCATGACGATTGACTCTAGAAACCCACCTTGAAATAAGAGTCCTCGCCTCGTACCTCATGAAAATAATTCATATCGCCCTGGCACCGCCCATATTCCTTTGGGGCATAGAGCGAGCCGGCCCGCCCATCGGAGCCATAAGGGGGTGAAAAGAGTATTTCAGCCAGCGGAATACTCGCGCAGGAGCTTACTTTTGCATAGTATTCAATAAATCCGCCTTGGCTAGAAAACAGTGAGCCCCATGTCGCTGGTACTTTATAGGCGCCAAGCACGACTTGCTGATGCGTTACAGAGTCGGTAATGCTGCCTCGCCATACGCGTGGGTCAGCTGAATCCCGAGTAATGGTGAGAAGATACTTCCGGCCATGAACCAACTCGTGCTCGGCCGAGCAACTAACGCCTGCTCCGCCATCTGCGCCACCTGTGCAACGAGCGGTATCGACGACTTCTGTTCCACTGCCGAACACCGAGAAAGCCGCAAGCGACTTTCCACCCGGACGCGGGCGCACACCCATGTAACCTACGCTGCCGCCCGAAAAACCATACTGCTGGGCAAAGTAGTAGCCAGCCGCATCGGGAGCACGGACCACAGTGATGGGAAAGGTGATTTGGGTGATCGGCGGGGCAGTGGGAATGTGGTAAGAGAGCGATGCCATTCCACCCGGTGTCACAGGCGGGGGAAACATAGCGAATTGCCACTGTCTCATAGAGGTGTAATCACTGGACCCGCCTTGCGCATTGCACGCGCCAATCTGTATCTCTGCGTTGCTGCCGGCATAGACACGGGCACAATTATGGCTTGGCTGCACGCTTTCCTTGTAGAGATTTTTTGCGAGTCGAAAGGTACCGCCTTCCAATTTCCACTGCTTTGTCGATAATGGAACAGATGTATCACCGTTACAGCTTCCCACAATCAGGTCTGTCGACTGTGGCAGAGCTTGTAGGCAGCTGCCAGCCCCCAAATCGTTGCGATACTTATTTTGGATTAAATAAGTGCCATCTTCCTGTTCCACGAGCCGCCATTGCCTCATGGAAGTGTAATCACTTGGTCCTCCCTGAGCCTCGCAGACGCCGATCCGCACGGATGTGCTGTTCTCGAATGTGCGCATGCAACTGGCCTGCTTTGCCTCCTGTTTGTACTTGCTTTCTATCAGCCCATAGGCGGATTCCCTTGTCTCAAAGGCCGATACGCATGTTACGCAACCTAAAGTGGCAGCAAACGTCATCGTTACGATGGTTACTCGATGCATAATGCTTATCCTTTCAAGTTTTAAAGCGGAGAGGTTAATTTTTATTTTTATAATTCTTAATTAAAAACTCAACATAAACGGCCGGCCAGAGTGTGTCAAGAAGTAGCGCGCTTGTTTAGGTAATCGCCTGAGGCCTTCAAACGCAGTATCTGGGTATCACACTGCCAGCTGGCTTATGAATATGTATGGTCTTGCGTAATCCTTTGGAACCACAATTCTTCTTCATTTTTACGCTCGCACTGTAAATTCTACATATCGCAAATTGCACTTTATTGCGTCCGTTCTCACAAGACGGGCACTTCATCGTTTATTACACGCTTACTACGATAACCAGCGGCTACTACAATGCATCCGTTCACTGTCAAAGCACCTATTGTGCGATCCACTCACACCATGTCTAAGCATGATGCGTAGCTACCGTGCGCCGCTTCGTTGAATAAGGCTATTTTGACTATAGGCGCCCGGTACGACAAACGCAAGCTTATCATCTTTGATTAAACCGACAAATTTTAAAAAGCAGTACCTGTTCCTCCTACATAACCTCATTCGCACGTTTGTTGATCGCATGAACACAGTGTTTATTTACACCTCTCACGCAAAATCATACTGTCTTACCCTGGATGAAACCGGTCTCGTTTGCAAAAAAACGCGGCGGGGACAGCATCGCCTTACAGCTGCCCGACGTTCAAGTGTGCCGCCATTTGCAGCTTCGCTCCGCCTAAGATCATTGATGCAGAATGCGCTTATGCACAGCCAAGTCACCATTGAACGACTCATTCTTCGTGTTATCGGTTAGCTTGCCGGGGTGGGAATCGATACCCCAAGCCCCTATACTTCACCGCCAGTTGTAAAACGTCGCATCGCGGGTACCCAGCTTGCAGTACACCTCAGCTACCAGCGTGCCCAGCGCTGCCTGTTTCAACGCCAATGCAATCTGTTCTTCAGCGTATCGGCTCTTCTTCACGACATGACCTTCTGCTTGTCAAGGTTGCATCATGCCGGATTTTTCTACTTTTAAATGGCCCAGTTTTTTGGTCAGCCTCATATGCACTCGCTTGTACTGGCATAATGGCCTCCTCAGCAGGAGCGCCCTGGTTGCCATGGCAGGCATCATGACATCGCTTCGCCCTCTCCGTCCTCGTGCCTGTCGTCACCACGCGCCCCGCCCTGGATTTTGGCGAGGCAAGCCTTGAACAACACGAACGACGAACCTCTGCGCGTGCTGCGGTTTTGGCGCGACCTGGAAATCTTTAATATTCCAACCGCTCCGACGGCAAAGGAGAATACGGCACAAATCAAAGTCAGCACGCTGCGGCGCCGTGGCCCTCAGGCTACGCTTCCCTGGCATCGCAAGGAATTCGCGCCCACCAAACAGTACGCGTTCCTGCACGCCGTCTACGTAGGTGTTGCTGATGTGGAAGACCTAGCCCGCCTCATGTTGCGCGGCATCGTGCCGACTGACGATCTCAGCGAACGTGAAGTGCAACGCATGAGGGGGCAGGGATGGCTGGCCGCTTTCGTCGCCGACGAGCGCGGCGTACCGCTGCCCAACAGCTACCTGGCCGCGAGCTTCGCGCACGGCGTCGATGCGTTTCGCGAGACCGGTACGCTGAACAACATCAACGCACGGTTACAGCGCGCGCAAGAAGAATTCGCGCAACGCTGCCATCGTCTTGCGCCAGCGAAGGGGAGCAACGAAAGCACAGCGTTCTCATCGAGCACACCGTTGCGATGGGAAGACTTGGAGACCGAGCGGGACGTGGTCTGTGCGCTGCTCGGCGAGGGTGCCAAACAAGCCACGCTGGACTGGCGCGTCGTCGTACGCACCAGCCGGATCAAGCGCAGCAAGCTCAAAGACAATCAGGAAGCGGCTACCGAGTTCTTCAACTCATTCTACCTGGACGACCTTGACCGGCTGATCGATCAAGCCAAAAAACAGCAACCGTTCGGCGCCGCGCTCACGCGCTACCTGGGCGCAGCCATCAAGCCCGAAGAACGGGTGGACATCCTCACCGAACACGCTACGATGGCGCAACTGGTCAGCGCCGCGCGCCTGCCATCTGCACGTTGGCCGGCACCTTCCAAGTACCCACTGGTGCTCGCGCAGCAGGCCGCCGTCGCGCAGGTGCTGCACACGCTGAGCACTGACAGCGGCATCCTCGGCGTGAACGGCCCGCCCGGCACCGGCAAGACCACCCTGCTGTGCGACGTGATCGCCGACATCGTCACGGCGCGCGCCCGGCAGATCGCCGTACTCGACAAACCCACGACCTTGTTCGACAAACCGGTGCAGATAGCCGGCATGAAGTTTTCGCCGCTCAAGCGCACCGTGATCAACGGCACGTCCATCGTCGTCACGAGCAACAACAACAACGCCGTCCAGAACATCACGCAGGTATTGCCAGCCCATGACAAAATCGGCCAAGAATTCGAACCCGCCGCCTACTTCGACGAGGTGATCCGCGAAATCTTCCGCGCGCAAAAAGTCTTCGACGACGAAGGACAGCCAATCGACGGTTGGGGTGTCATTGCCGCCGCGCTGGGCAATGCCGGCAATCGGCGATCGTTTGCCGCAGGCTTCTTCCGGGACGAGCGTAAGGTCAAGCGGCCGACATCCACTGCTGACACGGCAACCCATGTGCCGGACAACGACGGCGACGATGACGACGCAAGAGAAACGACGATGACGGACGCTGCAACCCAGCATGACGCCCTCCTCGACGATCGTCCGTCAACAATGAAGCAGATTTTGGAAGCAGCCGCCCAGGATTACTCGCGCTATCAGGCCGAATGGAAAACTGCGAAACGCGCGTTTCTCGATACGCACGCCGAGGTCGAAAAGCAGCGCGCCGTGCTGGTGGCCGCGGAGCAGGCCGCGCGAGAACTGGATCGCAGCCGAGTGCAATGGGAAACGCTCGAAGCCGCCCTTCAAAGCGCGACGGATACACTCGCCGCGAGTGAACGAGCCCTGGCCGCGTCGCGCGAGCAACAGACCGACCTGCGCGCCCTCATGCACAGTCATCAAGCCGTTCTCGCGCAATGCGAGGCGACCTATCTACCTTCGCTCTGGGATCGCCTGATGCGATGGCTCGGCCGCGAAACGCCCCGCATGATCGCGCGAGGCCACGCGCTCGAAGCCCCCACCCGGGCGCTGAGCGAAGCCAGCACGGCACTCAGTGCGCTCAGCCGCGACATCGCGCAGTGCGAGGCCGCCGTTCAACGCGAGCGTGAACGGCATCAGGCGATATCGCGCGAACTAGCCGCTCTGAGGCGGCAGCGCCAAGTTCACCAGCAGGCCCTCGATGCGGGCTATGCGATCGGTGCCAAGCACTTTCCGGATGACGCGTTCTGGTCCTTGCCCTCCGACACCCGTCATCGCGCCAGCATTGCAGTCAGTCCCGTACTCGATCATCTACGTGCACGGTTATTCCTGTGCGCCATCGACCTGCATCGCGCGACCATTCTCGCCAACGCCGGCAAATTCATTGGCAATCTGCGCGTGGTGCACGGCATGCTAACCAACACGCTGCAGGACAAGCTGCTCGCCAATCAACGGCCACTGCTGTGGGATGTGCTGTTTTTCGTGGTACCTGTCGTATCCACGACCCTCGCCTCGTTCGATCGCCTGTTCATTGGCATGGGCCAGGACAGTCTCGGATGGCTGTTAATCGACGAAGCGGGCCAGGCCACCCCGCAATCGGCCGCTGGTGCGATCTGGCGCAGCCGCCGTGCGGTCATCGTCGGTGATCCGTTGCAAGTTGAACCGATCTTCACCGTGCCGTTGCACGTCACAGAAGCGTTGCGTCGCCGCCATCAAGTCGATCCAGCCTGGTCGCCCGCCGATGAGTCGGTGCAAACGCTCGCCGATCGCATCACGCCGTTCGGCTCCTGGATTAGCACGTCGGCCCAATACACAGACGGCAAGACGCGCACCTGGACCGGCATGCCGTTGCGCACGCATCGGCGCTGTAACGATCCAATGTTCTCGGTCGCCAACCGTATCGCGTACGCCGGCCAGATGGTGCAGGGGCGTGTCGATGACGCGGGACAGCCGCTGTCCACGCCTTTTTCTTGTGTCCTCGGCGACAGCGCCTGGTTCGACGTGGCCTCCACACGCGTGCACCATCCGGTGTCGGACGACGAGCTGGACGTGCTGCGCCAGTGCCTGACCACGTTGCGGCGCGAGCCGGCGCGTGGTGACGATAACAAACCGGCCCGTATTTACGTCATCTCACCGTTGCGCAAAGTGGCCAACGCCTGCGGCGATCTTGTGCGACGTGGTAAATTCGACGGCATCGAGGTCGGCACCGTCCACACATTTCAAGGCAAGGAAGCCGCCATCGTCTTCCTCGTACTGGGCACGGCGCCCGGCCAGCAAGGCGCGCGCGCCCGCGCGTGGGCAACCGATACGCCGAACCTGTTCAACGTCGCTATCACCCGCGCCAAATGCCGTCTGTACGTGATCGGTGACGCACAACAGTGGGGTGGTCTGGACTATGCCAGCGAACTATACACCGCGCTGGCCGTCGTGCGCATGCCGTCCAGCACGCAACCGTGCGGGCCGGCGCAAGATACGCCTTTTCTCTTCGACGCGCAGTGCACACATCAAATACCAGCACGATAGCCACAAAAAGATTACGCAACGACAAACTATCCTCGACGATCATTCCTTCGCCTTTGCGCCGAGCATCCGGAAGATCATCTACACGACGGATGCAATTGAGTCGCTGCATATGCAACTGCACAAGATCATCAAGGCGCGCGGCTACTTCCCGATCAACGAAGCCGCGCTTAAGTTGACATGGCAACGTAGGTGTCCCGTGAGTCGGCGGCGGCAACGCGAGAGGTACAGGCCAACCGCCGACCTTGATCTATCTGTACGTCAACTTCCGATCAGTTTGCGCCCGTAAGATTAGAATTTGTCGTAAAATTCACTCATGGAGCGAATTCCTCGACATCAACTAATCAAACGCCTGCAGACTAACCTGCCCCGCGGAGCGCCGTTCGACGTCGCCACACTGAACCAGCTTGGTGTGTCGTCCCAGCTCGCCGCCCGCTACGTGAGCAGCGGTTGGCTGGTCCGGCTGGCATCGGGCGTATATGCCTTTCCCAACGATGATTTCAATCTCCACGCCACGCTCCGGTTCCTGCAGCAGCGCGTCCCCGGTCTGCACGTCGGCGGCAAAACCGCCCTTGCCTGGCAGGGCGTGCGACACCAGGTCGGCCGGCGCGAGCCCTTGGTGCTGTGGGGCGATACGCGCTTTGCGCTGCCGTCTTGGTTCACCAGCCGCTTTCCCGCGCGTTATATGTATGCCCGATTGTTCGACTGGCCCGATTCCCCCTTCGCCATCCAGACGCTTATCGCACCACCCGATGTACCGGCTGGTGTTCAGGTCGCGGTCCCCGAACGCGCCGTACTTGAACTCCTGTACGACGTCGGCGTCCGTGAAGGATTGGACGACGCCCATGCGGTCTTCGAAGGCCTGCGCAGCCCACGCAAGAAATTGCTCGGTCAGTTGCTCGCCTGCTGTACCAGCGTGAAAACCGTTCGCCTGTGCCTGACCTGGGCGCGCGAGACCAACCTGCTCGATGTCGATGCGCTGCTCGCGCAATTCTCGCTTCCCACCGGTAGCGGCCGGCGCTGGATAAGCCAGCTTCCCGATGGCACACTCCTCGTACTGAGACCACATGGATAAATTCTTCGCCGACACCGTCCGATCACTGCTGCGCATCGCGCCGGATGTCTTTGCCAACGATCTCTTTGCGATGAAGGGTGGCACGGCCATCAACCTGTTTGTGCAGAACATGCCGCGTCTGTCGGTCGACATCGACGTCGTCTATATACCCCGGCAGACACCGCGTGAGGAAGCGCTCTCCACCATTCAACAGGAACTGGCTGCCGTCGAAGAACGGCTGACTCCGCAAGGAGTACGCACCCGCCTCATCGGCAGCAAGGGTCTCAGCGATACCAAGCTTCTTGTCGAAGATGAAACCAGTCAGGTCAAAATTGAAGTCAATACCGTCTTTCACGGCACGGCCCTGCCCATCGAACGGCGCGCGTTGTGTGCGCGAACGACGGAACAATTCACTGCGGAACTGGAACTTCCCGTGCTCGCGCTCGACGAACTCTATGGCGGCAAACTCGTGGCGGCCCTCGATCGCCAGCACCCGCGCGATCTGTTCGACGTCTGGCAGCTTTATCAATCGGGCCGACTGACGCATGGCATGATCGAGTGCTTCGTCGTGTATCTCGCCGGCCATAATCGCCCCATCCATGAGGTGCTGTTTGGCCGCGACAAGAATATTACGCGGAACTACGACAGCAGCTTTGTCGGCATGACCGAAGTGCCTTGCAGTCTGGACACGCTGCTCAATACCCGCCAGCGATTACGGCAGGAACTGCCAGCGCACCTGACTCTCGCGCATCGACACTTCCTGCTCGGCCTGGCGCGTGGCACGCCGGACTGGTCACTCCTCGCCATTCCCCACGCTGCCGAGCTGCCGGCACTACGCTGGAAGCTCGCGAACCTTGAGACCTTCCGCCAAAGACGTCCGGCGGTTTTCGCAAAGCATATCGAGGAACTCGAAACGGCCTTCGCTCGCTACTGAGTCGGACTTGAACAATCTGCCCGGCTCATGCAGCAACGCTATGAAGCTGAAACGGTATTGTGGAATTGAAAGAGGCAGCATATTAGCGTGACTTTTCTGCAAATTTCGACGAGGGTTAAATGGATCCGAAGACGCCGATGCCAAAGGGAGATTTTTTCCGCCAGCCGCTACGCGAGCAGATTACACTGACCATGGCTTAGGTAGTGGTCAACAGCCGCCTTCTTCTGTTCGAGCAAGTACTTCGGCCTCGAACGCACATAACCCGATCGCAAATCATGACATTGTTCGTATTCGCGATGCCAGGATTTGAGCGAGTTCTTTGTCGGATACCCCAGCTGACCAATGGTAGCTGCGATGCGCTTTCCTAGTTTTACGTAGCACCGAACCGCTCGAATGCGCTCTTCATACGAGTACATGAACTACCTCCAAGTAGTCCAAGTTTTCTTTCGCGCCTCCCTCTCAAAAAGCCATTTTTGACCATACAATCCAACAGTTAATAGACTATTGAACCGCCCCGGGAATCGTGGAGGCAGGTTGGTTTAAGTTAAGGCGGGCACACCAGCAGTATTTCTGAGTTGCCTGTAGTAGTTTGCCTCAGCTTCGGCGGGTGGAATATAGCCGAGCGGTTCCATCAACCGATGATGGTTATACCAGGCGAGCCATTCCAGCGTTGCTAATTCGACGGATTCCCTTGTTTTCCAAGGGGTACGCCGATGAATCAGTTCTGCCTTGTACAGGCCGTTGATCGTTTCAGCCAACGCGTTATCGTAGCTGTCGCCACGGCTGCCTACCGATGGCTCGATGCCTGCTTCGGTCAGTCGTTCGCTATACCGAATGCTGACGTATTGCGACCCTCTGTCCGAATGATGGACCAGTGTTCCGTCGTTGCCCGGCTGGCGGGCGTACAGCGCCTGTTCAAGTGCATCCAGAACGAATTCCGTGGTCATCGACGAACTGACGCGCCAGCCAACGATGCGACGGGCGAACACGTCGATCACAAACGCCACGTACAACCAGCCCTGCCATGTCGAAACATAGGTGAAGTCCGACACCCAGAGCTGATTCGGTCGGTCAGCTTTGAACTGGCGGTTGACCCGATCCAGCGGGCGCGGCGCGCTCATATCGGCAATCGTTGTACGCACACGCTTGCCGCGGAGCGCGCCACGCAAGCCCTGCCGCCTCATCAGTCGTTCGACCGTGCAGCGTGCCACCACAATGCCTTCGCGCTTCATCTGTCTCCAGACCTTTGGCACGCCATAGACCTGCATGTTGACCTGCCAAACACGCTTGATCTCGGGTTGCAGAATCTCATCGCGTTTCGCACGGGCGCAGCGTTTGGACGGGTCACGAAGCAGCGCCGTATGGCGTCGGTAGCCCGACGGGGCAATCCGCAAGACCTTGCAGATCGGCTCGACCCCGAAGGTGTCGCGATGCTGATCGACGAAGGCCTTCAGGACTTGAATCGGTTCTCGAGCTGCGCCTGCGCGAAAAACGCACTCGCCAGCTTGAGAATCTCGTTGGTACGGCGCAGTTCCTTGACCTCGCGCTCCAAGACCTTGATTCGCTCGCGCTCGGCGGTGCTCACGCCATCGCGCTCACCGCGATCGACCTGCTCACGCTTGACCCAATCCAACAACGTTTGCGGCGTGCAGCCGATCATCGGTGCAATCGATTCGACTACCGCCCACATCGACGGGTGCTCACTACGCTGCTCGCGTACCAAGCGCACTGCGCGCTCTCGCACTTCCGGGGAAAACTTGCTTGGCTTCTTGTTCATGGCTCCATTTTCTCAAGAGTTGGAGCCTCCACCAAACCCGGTGCGGTTCATAACTGACTACCACATGCACCTCTTGGGGCAGCGACCATTTTTGCTTGTACCGCTCAATCACCTCCAATAGGGCTTGCACTCGCATGGCCGCTTGCGCTCCCCTTACCGTGTGTACCGCTGGACTCTGTCTGCGTCCATCATGCAGCGCAATTTTCCATTGGGCCCCCGCCAGTTCGAGTGACGTTGCCAGTATTACGTTCTCAGCATCGACTCCGGCTAAGTGATCTGTACGCATGATAGCCTCCATTGCGTTCGCCTTGATTCACTTAAGCTTACGACTTAAGCTTCGGTTGGTCTCTCGCTACATAGGATCTAGTTACAGTCCGAGTTGCTAACCCTCGGTGCATCGATGACGCGCCGCCGCATCGAACTGCTGTGCAAACGCCCAATGCAAGTAGTCACCCACACCGTACTCACATTCCCGCTTGCGAGTGCAGGGGTTGCTGGCGTGGCCGCCTGCGCAATGGGTCATCTGCTATGCGGCGGTCGCGTAAGCGATTGCGCACCCGGTGCAGCGGGCCGTCGATGACGGCCCGCTGCATACTCGTTCAATGCCGCGCCGAGTGACGGTCCGGTCGCTGTGCTGACGGTGCTCGACGGTATCCCGGCCCACCAGCTTGCTGAACAGGCTGTCGGGTTCATACAACAACGCCAGCGAGCGCTTTTCGAACTCGTCGAAAAACTCGTCCCACGATATCTCGACCAACGCTTGATGCTCGGAATACGGCGCATCGGGAAACATGATGCGCACGATCCCAACGTCGCCGTCCTGGTGCGTGCTTTCGACCGCGGCTGGCTTGCCGCCGTGCTGCCGCGTCACGTGCGCCCGCGAGCAGGTCTGTCATATCGTCCGCGTGTCTTCCTCAGCTGTGAGAGTTTCTTCGCATAGGCTACGCATGATCATCATTCTGAGCTTAAGATAAAAATTTCGAAATTATATCGTTTACAAAAATCTATTATTTCAAAAAAATCAAACAAAGTGCCGAAAATTTATTTTTTTGGTTACAGAATTTATAGCAAAAAGAAAAATTTCCATCGAAAGAAAATTTATCGCCACAAATATATGGATCTAAGGCCTTGCTAATTTTCGATCTTTGTTCTACTTTAGAATTGCCTGACTGGCAAAGAGCTGGCAGGTATTCCATGACAACTTTAACGAGGTGTTACTATGAACCAAGCACAGCAAGTGAAAGTACGTCCGGTAAGCCCTGAAGAGCGTCGCATCGCACAAAACTACTACTGGTAAGCGGGTGCAGTAGCATAATGGCTGGAGAGTCAGCTTCAGCTCGCTCTCCAGCCAATTTATTATACAGTAATAATAGGATGATATTATGCATGCTGTCGATTATTTTCAGGCGCTCGCTGCGCGTAGTGTACCGGTTGTGACTGATACGACGATTGGCTCAAAAATTGCAAAGAAACATGGCTTTACCACGGTCGACTTTGATAATTTCGATTTCTCGTCGCCTTCCAACACTGCGCTCCTGCTAATCACCACTTACGAAACTCATACGAAACTACGAGATTTATGGGATACGGCAAAAGCCACCCTGGCACATTTGGCATTGGCCAAATTTGATTGCTCGGCGGAAACAATCGATTATTCAATAGCTAAACTTCTGACCGCACCTTTTTCGGACACACTCAACGTGCGCAAGAAGGCATACACGGATATGCTGTGCGCAAACTGCATCGAATTTGATTCGAAAGGTCAAAAATTGATATGCAGATTTAGTGATGACGTATTGATCGCCAATAATAAAGACAAAATGGAGCCCGGTTGGATGTATTCAGTCGCCGAGTTCTTTGAAGCATCAATTGTTAATATTGCGGGAAAGGAAACAAGTTTTGTTATCGATGGCGAATTCCGTTTCGACGGCATGATTTACCTTTGCAATAATGCAGAATTGAAGCAAAAATTTGGAAATGTGCTAACCCAATTAATGAAAAATTGTGCCATCGGAAATAACACAATTTATTTTAAAAATAGCGCTGCTGAAAAAATTTTAATCGGCGGAGTGGATGTTACGGAACAGTTCGTCAGCATGTTCAGCAAGCTTGAGCAAGGCGTAACGGCAATGGAGATCGCGCTTGGATGCGTCGACTATCCAGAGCCTGTAGACTGGAACCGGAATTCCGTGATTAATGAAGGCACGTTAGGATTGCATGTTGGTATTGGGATGGGTTTGGAAATGCCGCATATCGATTTCATTTCTTCGCGAGCACGGGTTGTGGGGGCAGTCGAAACCTAAACAATCACTATCGCTCTTTACTCGTTGTAACTTATCCTATAACGTAGAGCAGCAGTGAGTGCATTTGAAATTCGATGACGACAGTAAATAACGGCTCGCAATTCGCCGGAAAATTGCTGGAATGTGTGGATTTATAACGGCTTGACTTTATTTGCTCGAGCAATTCGATTAAAAATGCATACATATAAAATTTTAAAGAGCCCTTTTAGAACAAATGCTCAGACGGATACAGCGGTTGATATTGAGCAAGCTTATTTTTAAACCAAATTGAAAATATGGTCATGACTGGTACCCAAGTCAGGTCACCACACCTTTCGTGCAGAAATTCCAGCTTGCACACACCTTCTACACATCTTGCAGTTGAATTAAAATCCTTAGTATATAATGTCAATATAAGTCACAACGAGAATGTCAAGTTTTATAAACTTCATACTCAATCTCATGATCAGCAGAAATTGACGAATAGTATAAATAAATGGAAGCCGAACATTATTTTCATAAATTAATTACACGTCGCATACCGATTGTTACGGACACAATTGCAAGTGCAAAGATTGCAAAAAAACATGGTTTTGCGGCAGTAAGTTTTGATGATTTTGATTTTTTAAATCCTAAAAATGCCGGCCTTCTTTTAATTACCACTTATTCAAAATATAAGAGGTTAAAAAATTTATGGGATATTTGCAAAGCTACAGTGACTCATCTTTCAATAGTTAAGTCAGACTGCTCACCGCAAACAATTGACTATGCCCTCTCCAAACTTTTATCGCTGCGCTTTACTGATACACTGAAAAGGCGTTCGGATGCATATGCAGATATGCTTTCAACACAGTGCGTTGAATTTGGATCGCAAGGCGAAAAAATTTCTTGTCGATTTGGTGAAGAAATTTTGGTTGTAAATAACTCAAAAGCAATGGAAGCCGGTTTCCTCTATTCTGTAACCGAGTTCCTTGAGGCATCACTAATAAATCTTATCAACAAAAAACCAAGCTTTATCTTAGATGGAGTATTCTGTTTTGATGGCATTATATTTCTATGTAATAACGCCAAGCAAAAAGAAAATTTCGGCAATCAGATTAAGCATTTTATGAAACGCTGCTCCGCAGGAAATAATCGACTAATCATCAAAAACAATATTGCCGAAAAAATTATAATCGGCGGCATAGATGTGACAAATGAGTATTTGAGTCTATTTGGGAATCTCAAGCACAGTTCGATTGCCATGGAGTTTGCAATTGGCTGTGCAGATTACACCAATACCGTAGATTGGTCAAAAAATTCATTATTAAATGAAAGTACAGCTGGCGCTTATATTGGTATCGGGATGGGGTTACAAATGCCCCATATTGATTTTATTTCCTCTAAAGCAAAGATCGTAAATAAGTCTCCTCACCTGGAGGTAGGACAATAGATGAAGACCTTCCTAGTTAAGACCAGCCAATCAAGACATCAGCAAATTGATGAGCAGATAAAGCAAAAGGGACGCGGAATAAATATCGAATCGCCTCTCAAAACGAATGCGCAAATTATCCAAGTTGGCAAACTACGCACGTGCTCTGCGGTATTTTTACAGTCGATTCACGCAGTGATGCCACGCTGTTTCAGATAGCGTCGGCTTGAACACTGTCACATTTTGACAGCTGACGCCCTTAATCATAATTTTCAGGTAGCTCTTCGATATTTGCTTAATTTTCAAAAAATTTATTAATTTAAAGTTTTTACTACTTTATGAAAAACAAATTTACCCATATAAATTCATCAATTTACCCATTAACATCACTGCAGCTTGGCATTTGGCAGATCCAGAAATCTTTTCCAGACAGCCCTCAGTTTAATATAGCGCAATTTACAGAAATCAATGGCGCAATTGATCCCATTTTATTTGAGAAATCTTTACAGCAGGTAGTGATGGAAGCGGAAGTGCTTCGTCTTCAATTCATCGAAAAAAACGAAAACGTTCAGCAGCATGTCGGCCTCCCTGTTTGGTCCATGCCAGTCATCGATGTCAGTACTGAAGTCGACCCGCACGCCAGCGCTATGGCTTGGATGAAAAAGGAATGTCAACAAGCGTTCAACCTTTTGCATAGCCCGTTATTTTATTTTGCCTTGATTAAGGTCACAGCAAATCGATTTTTTTGGTACCATCGGTATCATCACATTGCGATTGACGGTTTCGGGTGCTCCCTAATTACGAAGCGCGTAGCGCAAATTTATAGCATGCTGACCCAAGGCGTAGTAATAAATACGCGTCCCTTTGGCCCAATTTCAAGGCTATTGGAAAATGATGCTGCATATAGAATTTCTTCACAATACACAGAAGACGAGGCCTATTGGGTAAAATATTGCACTAATTTACCTGAGCCAGTAAGCTTTACAAGTCTACGAGCTCCAATCTCTAAGGACTATTTAAATCAAACAGCTTATGTAGATAGGCCCGACATAAAAGGCCTTCCCGCCCGCAATCTTGTCGTACTTATCACGGCTGCAATGGCCGCCTATCTTCATCAATTCACCCACTCTCAAGACCTGATATTAGGCGTAATGTTTAAATCTCGCTTTGGCGAAGATCGGTACATCCCTGGATTAGTATGCAATAAATTACCGCTTCGACTGACTGTACAGCCTGGTATGAGCCTAGCAGTATTAAAAGAGCAAACTGCCAAAACAATTCGAGAAATATTGTCACATCAACGTTATCGAACTCAGGCTCTACGCCGTGCACTTAAATTAACAAAAAATCAGCGACTATACGGCCCATCAATTAATTTTATGCCACCTGACTATAACCCAGACTTTGGAGTACATCCATCAAAAACTTATGCCGTATCAACTGGTCAATCCGAAGATATTTGGATTACCTTATATAATCAATCTCATAAATCTCCATTACAAATTAACCTTAACGCAAACCCTGCACTTTACACAATAGATGATCTGACTATGCATCATAATCAGCTCCTGAAACTCATGTATGCATTTGTTGACACGCCTCATCGCTTGGTCGGCGACGTCGATCTAGGTTTTGTCAAGTCGGATTTGTAAAACGAGGTAGGACTTGCAGTCACATTGCCCTCGCCTATCACCTGGCCCTTGACGGACATCTCGACCGTCTTCTTCTGCGATGGAAGTCGTAAGTCCTGTTCGATGCGATAGGCCGTAGCACGCTAAATCCAGCGCATGCGGCTACCGTGGACGGGCTTGCATGCCTCGCCAGCATTCTCCTCCTAATTGACGCACTGTTCTCAGTTCGATTGACGCGCGGCAATTCAAATCGGAGTCCATTTGCAAACTCAGTAAAAGGTCAGACGCACGCACCACGAAGTGATGAGTAGCACTGTGCGATGCGGCGTTCGGATCAAAGTCCATGACAAGCTCGATAAGGGATAAGGCATGAGGCAAGCGCAACGCGAAGCGATGCTGCACAGTAGGCTAGCCCAAAGCGGTTGGATCAGCGCAGTGGCGAACAAAAATGATGAGATTGATGGCGGATCATGCCATTAATTACCTGACACCCGAACCATTCGCCCGAGTAACCTACCCGCAGCTTTGCTAATCGATTTTCCAATCTTAGGACTTTGGCCTGTTTCTCCGCCGCCACGAGGTCCGCCCCACAGTGCTCACAGGGATCGCCACCGAAGCCGTCGATTAGGTTTTGGGGAATGCTGCGGCACAGATAGTAAACGCCGCCGCGCCGCGTCAGGTGTGTTGCCACCCGACTCTCCACTAGCTCACGTGTAACACGCACGTAATTTGCGTAGCAATCGGAACAGGCGACAAATAAAGAAAACCCCGGTTCTCCGTGAAGAACCGGGGTTTCCACCGCCCTATACCGAAGTACTGGCGGAGACGGAGGGATTCGAACCCTCGATCCAGGTTTTGGCCCAGATGCTCCCTTAGCAGGGGAGTGCCTTCGACCTCTCGGCCACGTCTCCCGAAACTTCGCTCGCGTAGGGAGTCCACGCGACGAAGGCAAGATCATAGCGGCTCTACGCGATCACGTCAATTCATAAGACGCTACAACGGGCGCGCCACGATCGGCAGCCGCCAATGCGACAGCCACCGCTCAATCCGCCTGGTCGAGTTCGAACGCTTTATGAAGCGCGCGCACGGCAAGCTCCATGTACTTTTCGTCGATCAACACCGAGATCTTGATTTCGGACGTCGAGATCATCTGGATGTTGATGCCCTCCTCCGACAACGTGCGGAACATCTTGCTAGCGACGCCCACGTGCGAGCGCATACCGACGCCGACGACCGATACCTTCGACACCTTTGGATCGCCCAGCACCGTCTGCGCGTTCCCATGTCCGTCGGACTGGTTGAGGATGTCCATCGCGCGCTGGTAGTCGCCACGGCCAACGGTAAACGTGAAGTCGGTCTTGCCGTCCACACTGGTGTTCTGGATGATCATGTCGACGTCGATGTTGGCGTCGGCGACCGGCCCGAGGATCTGGTAGGCAATGCCTGGCTTGTCGGGCACGCCCATGACCGCAATGCGCGCTTCGTCACGCTGAAAGGCGATACCGGAGATAACGGCTTGTTCCATTTTCTCGTCTTCTTCAAAGGTAATCAGGGTGCCCGAACGCATTTCGTCGTCCAGCGGCATCAGCGGATCAGTCAGGCTCGACAACACGCGCGTCTTAACCCGGTATTTGCCGGCAAATTCGACCGATCGAATCTGCAGCACTTTGGAGCCGAGGCTGGCCATCTCTAGCATCTCCTCGAACGTGACCCGATCAAGCCGGCGTGCCTCTTCGACAACGCGCGGGTCGGTCGTGTACACGCCGTCTACGTCAGTGTAGATCAAGCATTCGTCAGCGCGCATCGCGGCCGCGATCGCGACTGCCGACGTATCGGAGCCCCCCCGGCCCAACGTGGTGATGTGGCCGTCAGGATCCACGCCCTGAAAACCCGTGATGACGACGACCTTGCCGGCATCCAGGTCGGCCAGCACGCGTTTATCATCAATCTCGCTAATGCGAGCCTTCGTGAACGCGCTATCGGTCTTGACCGCAACCTGCCAGCCTGCATAGCTGACCGCGTTGACGCCTTCTTCCTGCAGTGCAATCGACAACAGGCCAACGCTGACCTGCTCGCCCGTCGAAGCGATCATGTCGAGTTCACGCGGACTAGGCTGCGCCGAAATTTCCTTCGCAAGCGCGAGCAAGCGGTTGGTTTCACCGGACATCGCGGACGGCACGACGACCAACCGGTGACCCGCCTTGTGCCACTTCGCGACGCGCCTCGCGACATTCCTGATGCGCTCGACCGAGCCCATCGAGGTGCCGCCGTATTTATGGACGATGAGTGCCATTGTCGTTATGAGCTAGAGGGGAAACCACGCCGGCGCGCACGCGGGGTCGTTCGACAAAAAGGGACACAAACGAGAAGCGGCGCCGTCAGCGCGTGCACGCCTGCCCAATCGAGAAAAATCGGGGAAAGCCAGACGAGCAAACCGGTAACCCTACCGTATGCCGGTGCACTTGACAAGCGAAAATGCGTGCCACGCCGCCGCGCGCCCGCGGCCGGGGATCATGCAAGCAATATGTCCGGGCGCCATTCGATCCGCACCCGACCTCTGCCCGCGACGTTGGGATCGACGCCCAGCCCAGGCACCCATAGCAACATGTCGCCGACGAACAACAACGGGACATCGCGTCGCCAGGCCGGCACCGCCGCCTCTTGGAAAAGGTTCTTCAACGTGCGAAGCGGGCCACCGGCGCGCAAGCGCATGCGCTCGCCGCCGCGCCGGCCGCGCACCGTGAGCGGCGCGCATTCGAGGACGCTGCGCTGCACCCCCTGCTCATCATCGGCATCACACAGCACGAAAACAATCGCCCCTCGCCACGCCGGCAGCCGCCAGACCGACTGGCCCGACCATCGCAACTCGGCGCTCGGCGGCATCGCGTCATGGCTGGCCGCCCCGTCATCCTGGCGTTCCCACCAGACTCGGTTGCGATACAAGCGCAAGCAATGTTCGTTGTGCTCGATCCGCAGCGCTGCGTCGTCACCAGCCTCACGCAATTGGCGCAGTATTTCATCGACGCGCGCTGCGGATGCCGTCGCCAGCCCCGCCTTGCGCATCCAGAAGCGCAACAGATTGACCGCGCGCTCGTCACTGAGTTCAACCAGCGCACGCCGCGATAACGTTGGACCCACGGGCACCGATGCATCGGATCGCTTCAAGGTCACGACGGCAGCACGCCGGCTGGCAAACGTGCATGCACGCAGATCGATCATGGCCAAATCTTCGAGCAGACGCTGCGCGGCGGCGGCATGCCGGGCCGTTCGCGCTAGCGCGTCGCGATACCCTGGAAAATGGACGGCCAGCGTCGGCGTCACATGCCGCCGCACCGCATTGCGCGCATACCGAGGGTCTGCATTGGATTCATCCTCGATCCAGCGCAGTGCATGCTGACGCGCATACGCGTCGAGAGAAGCCCGCAGTACCGACAATAAAGGCCGCACGTGGATGAGCCCGTTCGGCAGCACGCGATGCAACGGCATCGCGGCGAGTCCGGGCAGCCCCGCGCCACGCAGTAATTGCAGCAGCACGGTCTCGGCTTGGTCGTCCGCGTGATGGCCGAGCCACAGCATGCGCACGCGATGGGCCGCGCACATCTGTTCGAGCGCTGCATAGCGGGCGTCACGCGCCAGCGCTTCGACGCTGTGCTGTGGCGTGCGCGCGATCGCAACGGCGCGGCAATCGAAAACGACGCCGAGCCGGCACGCCACGTCGGCGCAATGGCTGCGCCAGGCATCGGCATGAGGACTGAGCCCGTGATGAACGTGCAACGCGACACACCGGCGCGCGCCGAGCACGCGAGTCGCCGCATGCAGTAGCACCGTGGAGTCGAGGCCCCCACTGAAAGCGATCGCAACGGACTCATCGCCATGCAGCGCGGCGACCTGTGCTGCCACCGCACCGAGAACCAGACGCTCGACCGATGATTCGTCCGCAGTCGTCATCCGCTTACCCGTATGGATGTCACCCGGCGCGTGCCGCGTTACGCTGTTAGTTGCCGAACGGGCCGACCTTGTATTTACCGTAGTTCATCAGCCGTTCGAAGCGACGGGCACACAGATCGTTTGAACTCATGCCCTGGAATTGTCGCAGCGAGTCGGCCAGCGCGCGGCGCAGCATCGCGGCCATGCCTTTTGGATCCCGGTGTGCACCGCCCAGCGGCTCGTTGACGATCTTGTCGATCAGGCCGAGTGCCTTGAGCCGGTGCGCGGTCAAGCCCAGCGCCTCCGCTGCCTCGGGCGCCTTCGCCGCACTCTTCCATAGGATCGACGCACACCCTTCCGGCGAAATCACCGAATAGGTCGAGAACTGCAACATCAACACGCTGTCGACGACGGCAATGGCCAATGCGCCGCCGGAGCCGCCCTCGCCAATGATCGTCGCGATCGTCGGCACTTTCAACTCGGCCATCACATAGAGATTGCGACCAATGGCCTCGGACTGACCTCGCTCCTCGGCGCCCACGCCCGGATACGCACCCGGCGTGTCGATGAACGTGAAAATCGGCAAGTTAAATTTCTCAGCCACCCGCATCAGCCGCTCAGCCTTGCGATAGCCTTCCGGACGCGACATACCGAAGTTGCGCAACGCGCGCTCCTTCGTGTCGCGTCCCTTCTGCTGACCAATCACCATGCACGGATGACCATTGAAGCGCGCCAGGCCACCGATGATCGACAGATCATCGGCAAATGACCGGTCACCGTGCAATTCGTGGAAATCCGTGAACAACTCGTTCACATAGTCGAGTGTATAGGGGCGCTGCGGATGCCGCGCGATCTGTGACACCTGCCAAGGCGACAGGTGCGCATACAGGTCCTTCGTCAGTTGCTGACTTTTCTTGGACAGCCGCTCGATCTCTTCCGAAATATCGACGGCCGAATCATCCTGCACGAAGCGCAATTCTTCGATCTTTGCTTCGAGCTCCGCGATCGGCTGCTCGAAATCCAGAAAGGTGGTCTTCATTTGTTCGAATCCTTGAACTATCCGGCAGCGCGTATTCTAACCGCGTGTCGCCTTACCGGAACCGGCTCTGAACTATCGCATCGGCGTTCTGATAGTTACCGATGCGATGCTGGCAGCGGACATTGCGTCACCATGTCCAACCTGCACCCGATGGCGCGGGCTAAGCCTGCGCGCTCAGCGGTTCCAGACTGCGCCACATGTACCACGTCGCGACAGTACGCCACGGCTCCCAATTCGCCGCGACCTCCCTGGCTTCACTGCGCGTGACCGGCTCGCCGCTGAAATAATTGACACTGATCGCACGGATCAGCCCGAGGTCATCCAGCGGCAGCACGTTCGGGCGCATCAGGTTGAAAATTAGAAACATTTCGGCGGTCCAGCGGCCAATTCCGCGTATCTGCGTAAGCTCGCCAATGACCGCCTCGTCATCCATCGACGCCCATGATGCGATATGCAGCGCACCGGACGTAAAATGCTGCGCAAGGTCCAGGATGTACTCCGACTTGCGCTTGGACAATCCGCACTCGAGCAATCGCGGCTGCCCAAGCTTCACGATGCGCGCCGGCGCAATCGACGGGCATGCGGCCGCGAGCCGCGCCCATATCGCCTGCGCAGCGCTGACCGAGATCTGCTGCCCCACGATGGAACGGGCAAGCGTCATAAACGGATCGCCGCGCACCATCAAGTGAACGGGCCCGAACTGCGGAATCAACTTTTTCAGGATACGATCGCGACGAACCAGGTCTGCGCACGCACGGTCCCAATATTCGGGTCGAGACGCGGCGGACATCCGCTCCTGCAATGCGGCCGGCACCGATGCCTCGGACGCCGGTGCGGCAGCTTTGCGCGCCAGCCCAACGTCTGACTCCGGCGAACGCGCCTGGCGCACTGGCTCAGCCCCCGACACCGACGCGCGCGCGCTGCGTGCCGGCTCCGCGTTCGAGGCTGCACGAGGCGCGCGTCGTGGCGCGGCGTCTTCGTCAAGCCCATTGGTGTGCGTCACACGCGTACGGGCCGTGCCGCGCTTTGCCGCCGCTGTCGTCGCCTCCGGCGGCGCCTTCGCCTCAGTGCTGCGCGCCGCCTTCTTGGCCGTTGCCATCTCGCCTCCTGACTGCGGACTCATGCCAACGCCGCCGCGCTTCACACGCGTCGCCATTCGGTCTTTCCACCCGGTTTGTCTTCGAGCACGACACCGGCATCGAGCAATGCCGCTCGGATCCGGTCTGCTTCGGCATAGTTCTTCGCGCGCTTGGCCTGCGCGCGGGCTTCGATTTGTTCGTCGATCTGCGCAGCATCGAGCAGCGCAAGCCCCTGCGCAGCGGGCGCGCTTGCCTGTAGATATTCGCGCGGATCGCGCCCGAGCATGCCCAGTACGCCGGCCAATCCCTTGAGCTGGCGCGCCAACGCGGGATCGCCAGTACGGTTCAAGTCCGTGACCAGGTCGAACAACGTTGCGAACGCAACCGGTGTGTTGAAATCGTCGTTCATCGCGGCGCGGAATGCCGCCGCATGACGCTCGCTCCAGTCCAGCGCATGACCGTCCGGCGTGACATCCTTGAGCGCGGTATAAAGCCGCGTGAGCGCCGCGCGCGCGTCATCCAGGTGCGGATCACTATAATTCAGCGGCGAGCGATAATGCGCGCGCAGAATCAGCATTCGGATCACTTCGCCGTCATAGCGCTGCAACACGTCACGCAGCGTGAAGAAGTTGCCAAGTGATTTGGACATCTTCTCATTGTCAACGTTGACGAACCCGTTGTGCAACCAGTAGTTGACGAAAGGCTGGCCAGTCGCGCCCTCGCTCTGCGCGATCTCATTCTCATGGTGAGGAAATTGCAGGTCCTGGCCGCCGCCGTGGATGTCGAACCGCTCGCCGAGCAACGCGCAACTCATGGCCGAGCACTCAATGTGCCAGCCCGGTCGCCCGCGCCCCCATTTCGAATCCCAGCCGGTGTCGGGCGGCTCGCCGCCCTTTGAGCGCTTCCATAGCACGAAATCGAGCGGATCCTCCTTGGCGTCGTTCTGCGCCACGCGCTCGCCCGCGCGCAGATCCTCGAGCGACTTGCCGGACAACTGGCCGTATGCGGCAAACTTGCGCACCGCATAATTGACGTCGCCATCACGGCCCTGGTACGCATAGCCGTTGCGCTCAAGCGCGTCGATCATGCCCAGCATCTGCGCAATGAATTGCGTGGCGCGCGGCTCATGGTCCGGGCGTTGGATGTTCAACGCCGCCTCGTCCTCGTGCATCGCCTCAATGAAGCGCTCGGTCAGCGCGCGAATCGGCTCGCCGTTGTCCACCGCGCGACGAATGATTTTGTCGTCGATGTCGGTGATATTGCGCACATACGTGACACGATAGCCAAGCGTGCGCAGCCAGCGCTGGATCATGTCGAACACGACCATCAGCCGACCATGACCGACGTGGCAATAGTCATAGACGGTCATACCGCATACGTACATGCGTACTTCGCCATCGTGCAAGGGAACGAAGGTCTCTTTGTTGCGACTGAGCGTGTTATATAGACGGAGCTGATCCATAGAAAAACGTTGCGTGCGCCGAGCGCTGTCAAACGCAGCCGGCCGCGACACTCACGCGATACGCCACCCGCTTCGCGCGAGGGTGTCGCACGGCCACACGGCCGCCGACGTGATCCGTTCGGGGAGACGACTGGGTCGGATGCGGCCACGAGTGGCGCGAAGACCGTTGACTGTTCTTCTTTTCGGGAACAGCCGGACGTTTGTTAGAATGGGCTGAAGTATAACACCGTGAAAAGAGCCTATGAACATGACCCGCGGTCGCATCGCGCTTGCGGCAATGAGCTTCTTGGTCGCCGCCGGCACAGCGCAAGCGCAGGTTTCGCCCGCCGTCGCCGACGGCACGCCCGAAATCGACGCCGCGATCGCGCAGCACGACTGGGCCGGCGCGCTCACGCGGCTCGACGCGCGCGTGCGCTCGCACCCGCGCGATGCGCAGGCGCGCTTCAAGCGCGCTAATGTGCTCGCGCAATTGGGCCGCGACGACGACGCGATAACCGCGTACACGGCGCTCACGCAAACCTATCCAGAACTGCCCGAGCCGTACAATAACTTGGCCGCGCTGTATGCGAAGCGCGGCAAGTTGGATGAAGCCCGCGTGGCGCTCGAGACGGCGCTGCGCGCCAGTCCAGGCTATGCGCTCGCGCAAGCCAACTTGGGCGACCTCTACCTGCGGCTGGCGGCGGAGTCGTTCAAGCGCGCCAGCGCGCTCGATTCACGTGACGCGTATTCGGCGCGGCGCAGCCGGCAGCTCACGCAACTGATGAGCCCGCTGGCGCGCGCCGATGCACGGCCTAGCGCCACCGATGCACCGCATGGCGCCACCGACGCACAACCCGGCGGCGCCGGCGCACCGCAGGGCGACGGCGAGGCACCGGCCGGCCGCGCGGTGGCGGTGCCGACCACACCGCCACCACAGAACGCGACGCCAAACTTCCCGACAATCGTCCCGGGCACCAGCGCGGCGCCTGCGCTCGCCCCCTATATGGCGCCGCAGACGACACAACCTTGATCCGTCCGCCCCGGCCTGCGCCGTCGCGGGCGTGTTGCGCTGCACGCGGCGCACGAGGTGTTTTTTCAACCGATGCCCTTAACACAGGAGCCGAAACATGAAACTGCTGCTGTCCACCCTGCTTGGCACGGCGTTCATCGCGTCAGCGCCGGTGCATGCCCAATCCAATGCCGGAACTCGCCAGGCGGGCGCAAGCCATCCGAATGTGCTGTTCAACACGTCGATGGGCGAGGTTCGCGTCGAACTGTATCCGGAGAAAGCGCCACGCACAGTCGATAATTTCATCCAGTATGTGGCATCAGGCCAATACAACAACACGATTTTTCATCGCGTCATTCGCGGCTTCATGATTCAAGGCGGCGGTTTCACACCGGAGATGGAGCAAAAGCCCACACGGGCGCCGATCCCACTGGAAAGCCGCAACGGGCTGAAGAATACGGCCGGTTCGATCGCAATGGCACGCACCAGTGATCCGAACTCGGCAAGCGCTCAATTCTTCATCAATACGGTGGACAATCCGAATCTCGATTACCCGAATCCTGACGGCCACGGCTATGCAGTATTCGGCAAAGTCATCGCTGGCTTGGACGTCGTCAAGAAGATTGAGGCGACGCCCACCACCCTGCGCGGCAGCTTTTCAGACGTGCCGCAAAAGCCCATCGTGATCCAATCGGCCACGGTGGTGTCCAAGTAAGAACGCCGTTGCAGCGCAACCGAGCGTAACCCTCATTCAACCGACACGGACAAGGAACGAACATGGTCGAACTACACACGAATTACGGCGTCATCAAGCTGGAATTGAACGCCGAAAAGGCGCCCAAGACGGTCGATAACTTCTTGAACTATGTGAAGAAGGGCCACTATGACAACACGGTGTTTCACCGCGTGATCAACGGCTTCATGATCCAGGGGGGCGGGTTCGAACCCGGCATGAAGCAAAAGCCAACCGATGCGCCGATCGACAACGAGGCGAACAACGGACTGAAGAACGAGGTCGGCACGATTGCGATGGCCCGCACCAACGATCCGCATTCAGCGAGCGCCCAGTTCTTCATCAACGTCAACGACAACGACTTCTTAAATCACAGCGCGCCGACGCCGCAAGGCTGGGGCTACACCGTGTTCGGCAAGGTGGTCGAAGGCATGGACGTGGTCAACAAAATCAAGGCGGTGCGCACCGGCAGTAGCGGCTTTCACCAGGACGTGCCGCTGGAAGACGTCGTGATCGAGAAGGCCGTCGTCGTCTGAGACCGGAACGCGCGCGTTGAGCCCCGCTGATAACGGCGCCGCGTCGCGCGCGCTGCTGCTGATCTCCGACCTGCATCTGAGCGAGGCGCTGCCGCGCACCGTCGATGCGTTCGCGCATTTCATCCGCGTCACTGCGCGCGACGCCGATTCGGTATTCATTCTCGGCGACCTGTTCGAGTATTGGATCGGCGACGAGATGCTCGCGTCGCCGTTTGCACGACATATTGCCGAGCTGATGCATACGCTGTCCGAACACGGCATCGCGTTGTACGTGATGCCTGGCAACCGCGATTTCTTGCTCGGCCGCCGCTTCATGGCGGCTGCGGGCGCCATGCCGCTGCCCGATCCATTCGTCATCACTGCCTTTGGCGAGCGCATCGTACTCACGCATGGCGACGCGCTGTGCACGGCCGATGTCGGCTACCAACGATTTCGCCGCGTCGCGCGCACTGCACTCGCGCAAAGCCTATTTCTCGCGCTGCCGTTGCGCTGGCGTGAAAGGGTCGGCGAGAGCATGCGACGCAAGAGCCTCGCCCGACCGGCGCAACCGTCGCCGCGATATGACGCGACACCCGACGCGCTCGCGCATCTGTTCGCCACGACCCATACCCGCACAATGATCCATGGCCACACGCATTTACCCGCTTGCCATCACCAGCATGGCACCACACGCTGGGTGCTGCCAGACTGGGAGCTGGACCACGGTGTACCGCGTGGCGGCTACCTGAGAATCGACGCAGACGGCATCCACGCACTGCCGCTCGATGTCTGCGGCGGCCCGACGCAGGCTACTTGTTCTGAATAACCTCGCCGAGCTTACGTAGGTCTGCGATACTAGACTGGCAGCCGCCGAGTTGCTCCAGACGCGCGCCCAGGCGCTCGAGCGCTGCCACCAACTCGTCAATCCGACCCGACTGCTGCGCGGCATGATCGATCAGTCCGTGAATGACTAGCGACATCGGATCGTGGGCGTTCGGCGTCAGGCCATACGCAGCAAAGGGCTGTTTCAGCGGCATGCCTTCATGCTTGCCACTCACCCCGTTGATTAGCGTGGCGCCGGGCGATGGCACGTTGGGCACAATCACGCGCGCCGGATTGCCGACGACGGTCGCCCCAGCGGGCACCGGCTTCACCACCACGGCATTGGAGCCGATCTTCGCGCCCTCGCCAACCGTGAAACCACCGAGCACTTGTGCGTTCGCACCGACGATCACGCCGGCTTGCAGCGTCGGATGCCGCTTGGCGCCGCGCGACAACGACGTGCCCCCCAGCGTGACGCCTTGATAAATCGTGCAATCGTCCCCCACTTCGGCCGTTTCGCCAATCACCACGCCCATCCCATGATCGATAAAGACCCGACGGCCGATGGTCGCGCCCGGATGAATCTCGATCCCGGTAAAAAACCGCCCCAGGTGCGACACGAAGCGCCCGAGCCAGCGCCACCCCGCCCGCCAGCAACGGTGCGCGAGCCGGTGGAACATCAGCGCGTGCAACCCAGGGTAACAGGTCAGGACCTCCCACGTGCCGCGTGCAGCTGGGTCCTTCTGGCGGATGGCAACAATGTCTTCGCAAAGTCTGTCAAACATGGCGACTCACAGCGCATAGGCGGGTCATTGTATTGAGATCGCGCACCGGCAGCGCGCCCGATTCGACACGCGGCAACTACCGATCGCCGCTACGCAAGCCCTGCGATTTCAGCAGGATATGCTTGGCGATACCCCGCACGATATTGACTTCCTCGCGCTCCAGGCCGGCCCGCGCAAACAACCGGCGCAGCCGCGGCATCAGCTTCTTCGGACTGGCGGGATCGAGGAAATCCAGCGCGATCAGCGCACTCTCCAGATGCACGAACATGCGTTCGATTTCGTCGTGGGACGCCAGCGACGAGGCCACGCCGGCGGGCGGCGTCTGCTGTGCGGTGTCCAATAGCGCCAGCCGCAACTCGTAAGCGAGCACTTGGACCGCCTGTGCGAGGTTCAGCGAGCTGTAAGCGGGATTGGCTGGGATATGCGCCAGCGCGTTGCAGCGCTCGACATCGGCATTGGACAGCCCCGTGCGCTCGTTGCCAAACACCAATGCGATATCATCGCCGGCCGCCGTCAAGCCGCCGGCACGCAACGCGAGCGCACGGGGCGCCAGCGTTGGCGGCCCCCACTCGCGCTCGCGAGCAGTCAGCGCCACGGACCACTGAACACCAGCCAACGCATCGGCCAGCGTAGGCACGATATGCGCGGCCGCCAACACGTCGCCTGCGCCGCTAGCCATTGCTTGCGCGTCGGGATCGGTGCGTACCGCCTCGAGCCGCGGGGCGACCAGCACAAGCCGGGAGAAACCCATCGTCTTCAACGCGCGGGCCGCTGCGCCGACATTGCCGGGATGGCTTGGCTCGACGAGCACGAAGCGCACCGACGTAAAGCCGCCCGCCAAAGACGTCGAGTCGCCGCGCATGCGCGAAGGCGTGCCGGCCGAGCGCGAGCCTGCTGGAGACGAGCCTGCTGGGGATGAGCCTGCCGAGGACGGGCCTATCGAAGACGGGCCTGCCGGGAACGAGCCGAGTGGAGTGACACTGTGATTCACGGTTCAGATTCGATAACCAAGGACTGCAATGGTATCGCGAGTGCAGCGGCGCGGAACATGCGCCAACGCGCAGTGGCGCTTACTGATAAAATTATTCATTCATTATGTCGCCGCACGACCGACGTGCTGGTGCGCATCGTTCTTAATCAATTCGTTAGCTCTGGCCGCACGGTATCGCGCCGCGGCAGTTGCCTCGTGCCCAAGGAAAAAGCTCATGCATCCGATGCTCAACACCGCTGTCAAGGCCGCACGCCGTGCCGGACAAATCATCAACCGCGCGTCGCTGGACGTCGACCTGCTACAAGTGACCCAGAAGCAGCACAACGATTTCGTCACCGAGGTCGATAAGGCAGCCGAGGCGGCAATCATTGAGATATTGCACACTGCGTATCCCGACCATGGGCTCCTCGCGGAGGAGTCTGGGGCCAGCGCCAGCGAGTCCGAGTATCTGTGGATCATCGATCCGCTGGACGGCACGACGAACTTCATCCACGGCTTCCCGCAATACTGCGTGTCGATCGCGCTTGCCCATCGCGGCGTCGTCACGCAGGCAGTGGTCTACGACCCGACACGCAATGACTTGTTCACCGCATCACGTGGCCGTGGTGCGTTCCTCAACGACCGGCGCATTCGCGTGTCACGGCGCGACCGCCTGGCCGACGGGCTGATCGGCACCGGTTTTCCGTTTCGCGATCAGAGCGGCCTGGACGAGTACCTGAAGCTGTTCAGCGAAATGACGCGTGCGTGCGCCGGCCTGCGCCGACCAGGCGCAGCCGCGCTAGATCTCGCATATGTGGCCGCCGGCCGCTATGACGGCTTCTTCGAGCAAGGCATTCAACCGTGGGACGTCGCGGCCGGCAGCCTGCTCGTCACCGAAGCGGGGGGCTTGATCGGCAACTACACAGGGGATTCGAACTTCCTGTACCAGCATGAGATCGTCGCCGGCAATCCGAAGCAGTATGCGCAGATGGTGCAGATCTTGAAGCCGTACAGCCGGGTGGGAACGGCGGCCTGAACCGTATCAAGGGAACAGTCGCGGGTGCGCGTACACGCCGCGACTTCCGGCGTTCTGCCCTCGGCGCGTTGCGCCGGATCGAAAAAATCCCCGTTCGCGACCCGGCCAACCACTTCGGATATCGACTGCGCGAAGAGCATCTATGCTACATCCTTTAATGCTTCCGTATCTCGACGTCGTGCCGCACGCGCCGCAGCCCCTAAACCATGACGATTCGCCGACACTCACTTGCCGACGCAACGCAGTCCACTAGTCCTCCACCCTGCGTCGCTCAATCCTCAAACCAGACACCGGGTTCCTCAACCCAGACGCCGGGCCGCATCACGGCTAATCGCGCGCCCATGCCCAATCCGGCGCTTCGCGATATCGGCTCGATACCGCCCGCTTCGTCCCGCGTGGCGAACACCGCCAGCTGCCCTAAGCCAAACATGCTGGATGATGCAGCAAAAAAACTGGCGAGCGAGCTGTTGCCATGCTTAACTGTGCTGCGAGACATAGAAATGTTACGCAAAAAACAGCGAGATGCCGCACGCGTGTTCCTGAGCGCCCACTCGCCGACAAACGATCTTTTTGCCATGAAGGCAGAGATCAGCCGCGTTGAAGAGTCGATACACACGTTCACCAAGCTTTGCGCCGACCCGTCCACCACGAAAGCGCTAAAAGCGCTGCAGCTGAAGGATATTACCAACGCCGCGCATGCCTACCTGACGCTGACCCAGGCCGCGATAGCATCGCTTCAGGACGAAGTCGGGATCTCGCGCCCAAGTTTGGAAAGGCATTTGCCCATGAGCGGTCTATTTCCCGCTCAGGAAATCCCGGCCGCAGGCGAAAACCTAAAGGCGCAGATCAGCGCGCTGCGGGCACGAAGACAAAACCTGATTGAAGCGCAACGTCTACTGGGCGAACTGCCGCCAACATTTTGGAAAACAATGGTTGGTCAAGCCATGGCAAGCGCCGACCCGTCTCGCCCTCCCTTCGCGGCAACATCGTTGTACATGGGCAAAGACGAGATGATCCGCCGCGCAGCGGAGGAAATCGACCAGACATCAATTCAAATTTGGACAAAATCGTTTTCCCTTAGTTCGTCCACACCACCTCGGGCGCTCGATGGTCATTGGCAACTGCCCAGTTTTTCGCTTTCCGAAACGTCGCATACCGAACCCAAACCCGCCGCCTCTGCAGAAGGACAACCGCCCTACAGCAACATCCGGTTGCCAATGCCCTTACGGTCTAAGCTACAAATATGGCTCGCCGACAACTCAGCGTGCGTGAAGGAGCTGACACTTGCATTGGACGAAATAGCTCAATCTGCACTGCCTCAGCGCACGAGCCAACGCTCCCCGTTAAGGATGCAGCGCGGGCAAGCCAATCGTGAACCATTAATGGGACGCTATCGCAATGCTCGCCTTGGCACGATACGGCACAACGCGCTGATGGTGACCCAGTACTGGCACGCCTATCATCTCGGCGCGCGAGATGACGCACATAGGGCATCAAACGGATATGACGGACTTTCGCTCGAGACATGGAGCGCCGGCTACGCGGCGCTACTCTGTTCGATCATGAACTCGTTATGGGAAAACCCGCTGCGCCCGTCCCTGTCGGATCCTGCAGCCGAACAGCAGTTCGCCCTGCGACTGATCGAGGAAACCAAGGTGGCGTCGGCGCTATTGGAGCACGTCGCTGCCAACCGGGATAAAAAGAACGACAAGCCGAACCAGGATACCGAATTCTGCACGGCAATACTCGACGGCATCACCAGCCACACGCATGCCGCCAGCCAAAAGTTGCAAGCATGGATAGAAGAACAACCAGTATTCTCGCGGCCCGGCCAGTCGGCGCGCCGTGTCAGCACAGCCCGGAACAGCGTCGGCAAACGCGACGAGGAAGCCGAAACCGCATTGCTCAGGCAATGGCTGCAGCCTTTCAAGAATGCGTACTTTGCTGATCGCTCCGTACAGGCTATCGAAGCCGGGATCCAGACGATACTGAAAACCATCGTGTACGCGCACGATGTCGGATCGGCCGATCACGACTGGCTGGAGCATAGCCAACTGGAGCAAAGCAAGCAGTCCGTGCAACCGTCCAGATCCAAAGGCAAGAAGAAAAAAGCACGTAAAGCCAAGCCCACGCGCATGGACAATGCCGCTACGACGCCCACCCCGGCTGAGCGGCAACGCGCCGAATTCGACGCATTCAAAAAACAGCTTCCCGATGACATTCCGGCCGACGCGCGGAAACAAATTGACCAACATCGCGAAGGAATGGAGGGCTTGATAGATGAAATGGGTCACGCCTTTGCGACAATAACGGCTGCTGATACGGCCCTTGACTCACGCGATACGCCTGCCAAGTACATTGCACAGCTTCGCCTGGCCCAACAGCAATGCACTGGCATGGTCACAGTGGCTCGCGCACGCCGGCAGGACTTCGAGCAGAAAGAAGCCGAACTCGAATCGCTGGACCTGGACGACAAGTCCAAGCAAATGTTGCGTCACCGGCTCAGTCATCTGCTCACGGTCACGGATACCGATATTCGGCATCTGGAGCGCATCAGCAACGAGATCGACTCACTGTTCAAGCAAGCGCACGCTATCGAATGCCTACTCGCACCTTCGTTCAGTGCATTCAAGGGTCTTTGGGACACAGGCGGGATAACGGTGGCGGGCGGGCACAATTGGACAAAAGTCGCGAAGAACACCGTGCACGAAAACTATATGTTGGAATATGAGCTCAGCCTGTCGCCGGAATGGGTCAGCGAGTTGGATCAACGGCTTGGCTCACTCACAAAGACGCCGAAATGGGTGCTTCATCTGCACTCACCGACGCCAAACAAAGCTGCAGTGCGCGTCGGTCATTTTAAGACCTGGCAAGAACGCACTGACGGCAATCCCGAACACCGCGGCATTGTCCCGCCCGACATGCTGCACGCGCTCATGGCCCAATTGGACACAATAGTCGATAGAGCGGGCCGGAACGAACCCGACCGGGCCGCTCAACGCCATGCCGCTGCGCAGCCGTCCTCCGATCGTGCACGCCGGCGGCATCATCGTGCAGCGGTGAGCCGGCGCGGCTAGAAAATCACCACGCTGTGCGTTGCGTCGCCAGCGGTGGACGCGAGATGGCGGACCGATGTTTCCAACGGAATCTATCCGCCCTATCCGCGGGAGCAACGCGAGGCCAGTATGCGCGGCCACGCGTATGCCGCCTATCCAGTCTCACCTCGTTCACGGCTATCGTCGGTATTACGATCGAGAACGCGTCGATCTCAAAGATTTTGGGCGGGAACCGCCCAGCGGCCATCGCACTGACACACGCACATTGCCCAAACAGATTAGGACTTCGTCGTCCGTCACTGGCGGAATACACGTAAACTAGCGTCTTCAAGGTCGCGTCGACACGGCAGAGAACCGCCGCACGGTCGATATTCTAAAATTTGACAGACTGCTTGCATGACTGATGGAAAACGTGCCCGTTGGTGAACACACGCGGAACCACCCCGAATCGCCCGGGGGCCAATCCAACATGGCCAACATGGACTTGAGTAAGGGCCAAACGCCGAAACCGGCCGCCCTCGCGGAAATCGGCAACCACACGCCGATGATGCGTCAATACCTCAGCATCAAGGCCGAGCACCCCGGCACGCTCGTGCTGTACCGAATGGGCGACTTCTACGAGTTGTTCTATGAGGACGCGGAAAAAGCGGCACGATTGCTCGATTTGACGCTCACGCAGCGCGGCGCGTCGGCAGGCAACCCGATCAAGATGGCCGGGGTGCCACACCACTCGCTCGAGCAGTACCTGGCCAAGCTCGTGAAGCTCGGCGAATCCGTAGCCATCTGCGAGCAGATCGGCGATCCGGCCGCCTCCAAGGGCCCGGTCGAGCGCAAAGTCGTACGCATCGTCACACCCGGCACGCTGACCGACGCGGCGCTGCTCGCCGATAAAAGTGACGCGTACCTGCTCGCACTCGCGCCCGCGCGCAACCGTCGCGGCACGTTAACTGGCGTCGGGCTCGCGTGGTTGAATCTGGCAAGTGGCGCGCTGCGGCTGACCGAGGTCGGCGCAGACCAGGTGGCGGCCGCGATCGAGCGCATCCGGCCAGCCGAGACGCTAGTGAGCGACAGCGCCGCGCAAGCGCTCACACTGCCCGCAAGCGTGGGCACGCTGACACGGGTCCCTGAATGGCATTTCGACCCCGCTTCCGGCGCGCAACGCCTATGTGAACAGTTGGCGGTCGCCACTCTCGACGGATTCGGCGCGCAAACGCTGAGCGCCGCATGTGGCGCGGCCGGCGCGTTGCTGCTGTATGCGGCACAGACACAAGGGCAACAGCTGCGGCACATCCGCTCGCTGAAGATCGAGCAGGAGTCCGAGTACATCGGGCTCGATCCGGCAACGCGGCGCAACCTCGAGTTGACCGAAACGCTGCGCGGCACGGATTCCCCAACGCTGTTCTCGCTGCTTGACACATGCTGCACGTCGATGGGCAGCCGCCTGCTGCGCCACTGGCTGCATCATGCGCCGCGCAATCCGGCTCTCGCACGTGCCCGCCAGCAAGCAATTGGCGCGTTGCTCGACGGCCCACCAGGCAACGATCTGGACGCGCTTCGCCACGCGTTGCGACAGATCGCCGACGTCGAGCGCATCACGGGCCGACTCGCGTTGCTCAGTGCACGGCCTCGCGATCTGGCTAGCCTACGCGACACATTCCGCAAGCTGCCTGAGTTACGCGAGCGAATCGCGCCGGTCATCGCGCACTCAAGCTCGTTGCAGCAGATCGATGCATCGCTGCATGCTCCGCCTGAATGCACCGATCTGCTGCAGCGGGCGATCGCGGCCGAGCCCGCCGCGATGGTGCGTGACGGCGGCGTCATTGCCCGCGGCTACGATACGGAATTGGATGAGTTGCGTGACATCTCGGAGAACTGCGGACAGTTCCTCGTCGATCTCGAAAACCGCGAACGCACCCGCACCGGCATCGCGAATTTACGTGTCGAATACAACAAGGTCCATGGCTTCTATATTGAGGTCACGCGCGGGCAGACCGACAAAGTGCCGGACGACTACCGACGGCGCCAGACATTGAAGAACGCGGAGCGCTATATCACGCCGGAGCTCAAGGCGTTCGAGGACAAGGCACTATCGGCACAAGAACGCGCGCTCGCGCGCGAACGTGCGCTGTACGACGCATTGTTGCAGGCGTTGTTACCCCACATCGGCGATTGTCAGCGCGTGGCGTGCGCGCTGGCCGAGCTCGACGTACTCGCCTCACTCGCCGACCGCGCACGTGCGCTGGAGTGGGTCGCGCCATCGTTCGACGCACAGGCCGGTATCGAGATCGAGCAAGGACGGCATCCGGTCGTCCAAGCCCAGGTCGAACAGTTTATCGCAAACGATTGCCGGCTCGGCGCGGAACGCAAGCTGCTGTTGATCACCGGACCGAATATGGGCGGCAAGTCGACGTTCATGCGGCAAACGGCGCTGATCACGCTGATGGCGTATATCGGCAGCTATGTGCCGGCAAAGCGGGCCTGCTTCGGTCCTGTGGACCGGATCTTCACGCGGATCGGCGCTGCCGACGACCTCGCGGGCGGCCGCTCGACATTCATGGTCGAGATGACCGAAGCCGCCGCCATTCTGAACGATGCGACGCCACACAGCCTTGTGTTGATGGACGAAATCGGTCGAGGCACATCGACCTTCGACGGGCTCGCGCTCGCGTGGGCCATCGCGCGCCACTTAATCTCGCACAACCAGAGCTATACGCTTTTCGCCACGCACTACTTCGAACTCACGCAATTGCCGACGCAATGCCCGACGGCGGCAAACGTGCACCTGTCCGCGGTCGAACATGACCATGGGATCGTGTTCCTGCACGCGGTCAACGAAGGTCCGGCGAACCAAAGTTACGGATTACAGGTCGCGCAACTGGCCGGCGTCCCGCAACCGGTGATTCGCGCAGCCCGCCGTCACCTGGCGTTGCTCGAACAACAAACGGCCGGCCAGCCGGCGCCGCAACTCGATTTGTTTACTTCAGCAGCGCTTACGGTCGAGGAAGCGACCGAGCCGCGCTGCGAGCAACCGACAGGCGCTTCGGACCTCGCCACGCCGCAGGCGCGCCCCGAAGCGCCCCACGCCGCAGTCGAGCGGTTACGCGGCCTTGACCTAGATGCGCTGCGCCCACGTGATGCACTCGAATTGCTGTATGAACTGCGCGAGCTTGTCGAGCGCGCGGATTGTGAGTCCCGCTGAGCGGTCACCGCGCATGCCCCCCCATCACGCGCGAAAGCGCTGCACGGCGGTGGCGATGTGCACGCTCGCGTCCGCGTTAGTTGTGCTGCTTGCTGTGCGCGGGCCGGGCGCACAGGCGGCTCCTCGTGGTGCGCCCGCGGTCGATGGCGTGCGCTTCGCCGTGATCGCAGGCCTGCCGCCGTCGCCGTCGAGCGATACGGCCACACGGGCGCTACTCGACATGCTGCGGCGCACCCCGAAGCTGCAATTCGCGGTATGGGACGGCGCGCTGCGCCGGCCGGGCGAGCCGTGCGACGACGCGCTGTTCGCCGCGCGCCGCACGCTGCTCGACACGTCCGCAGTGCCCCTCGTCGTCATACCGGGCCGCCACGACTGGGAAGACTGCGACAGCAAGTTTGCCGGGGGCTTTGATTCGGTCGAGCGACTCGACTTTGTGCGTCAAACGTTCTTCGACCAGCCGTACTCGCTCGGCAGCAGGGCGATGCACGTGGTACGGCAAAGCGACCTGCCGCGCTTCCGACAGTATCGCGAGAATCTACGCTGGGAAACCGGTGGTATCGCCTTCGTGACACTGAACGTGCCAGACGGCAACAATCATTATTCGAGTGCCGGCGGACGCAACGGCGAATTCGAGGATCGGGCGGTCGCCAATGCGTTCTGGCTGCGGCACGCTGGGGAATATGCAAAGCGCCGCAAGCTCAAGGCGATCGGCGTATTGATCGACGCCGATCCCAACTTTGAGCGCTATGAGCAACGCGAGCGCTTTACTTGGCTGAGATGGGGTCGCCGCTTGCCGCGCGACGGATACGTTGAGTTTAAACGGACGCTGGTCGAGCTGTCGCGCAGCTTCAGCGGCACGGTCATACTGATTCACGGCGCGAGCCGTGACACGTTGCCGCGCGTGCGAATCGACCAGCCATTGCACGATGACCGTGGCGAGCGTGTCAAGAACTTCACCCGAATCGCGATCGCGCGAACTGACCGTGATCCACGGTGGCTCGATATCCGGGTCGAACCGACGCCTTGGCCGGTGTTCCACGTCAACGAACGTGCATGGCCCGATGCAGCTCGGTTCGCGTCAATACCGTCCGCATCCAGCCCGCCGGGCACGGCATTGTCACCCAGCGACGTTGGCGCCACCGCGGCGGCGCAGCCGTCGGGCGCTGTAACCGCCACGCCCGAGCGAAGACCGGATACCGCGCCGGCCAACGGACTATGGCTGCCGGGCGGAACCACGACGCCGCCCATCGGACTCTGGCCAGCACCTGCGCAGCGCGCACCGACGCCGCGTGATCCGCCGACCGTGCCAACATCCGGTGCGGCGCCAGCTGACTCATCAAATGACGACATGCCGGCCGATACGCGCGTTGTCCGGCCCCACACCGAGCCGTCAGGACACACGTCAGCCGGCGCGCCGCAATTCGATCCCGCCTCCCTCCGCCCTTAGGCGTGTCAGGGCGCTGGCCGGCTGACGGCCCGCCTCGCACCGAGGCAAACGCTCGACAGTCAATGCAGCGTCGGCGACTTGCCGGCCGCCGGAGACGCGCCGTCAACGTCCTGGCCGTCGTCCTCGTCCACATCGATGACTTCGAGCCCATCGGCGCCATGCGCGTGCTCGTGCTCGACCTCATCGGCAGTGGCCTCGCGCACGTCCCTGACCGTCAACGAAAAGCGCAAAGCCATACCGGCCAACGGATGATTGCCATCGAGCACAACCTTGTCCTCGGCGAGATCCGTCACCGTGTAGATCAGCGTATCGACCTCGTCGTCCCCGCCTTCGGGCGTCCCCTCGAACTGCATGCCGACTTCGAGCGGCTCAGGAAAGCGGTCTCGAGGCTCGATCTTGACCAGTTCAGGATCGTAGTCGCCGAACGCGTCGACGGGCTCGAGCTGGATCTGCGTCGAAAATCCCGCCTCTTGGCCTTCTAGCACTTCCTCGATCTTCGGGAACGTGCCATCATAGCCGCCGTGCAGATAGACCATCGGTTCGTCGCTTTCCTCGATCAGGTTGCCCTGTGCATCCGACAGCTTGTAGGCGACAGAAACGACGGTGTTCTTCGCGATTTTCATTCGACTCTCCAGAATACAAGCTCCATTATACGATGCCTGTGCGGCCTTCCCCACCGGCGCCGCGGATGTTGTCGCGCGCCGTTTCGACGCGTATATCGGCGACCTCGTCCGCATTTGTCGCCCCGCCCCACCCCGACGTGCCAACCCCACTGCTGGACGGCCTGACACCGGCACAGTTCATGCGCCGCTACTGGCAGAAAAAGCCATTGCTGGTTCGACAGGCGCTGCTCGACATCCATTCCCCGGTCACCCGGCAGTGCCTATTTGACCTCGCGCAACGTGACGATGTCGAGTCGCGCGTGATCCGGCAGCGTGCGTTGCGCGGCGAGATGCGCTGGCAGCTCGAACATGGGCCATTCGAACGCTTGCCGTCCACGCGTCAGCGTCACTGGACGCTGCTCGTGCAGGGCGTGAACCTGCACGTGCCGGCCGCGCACGCGCTGATGAGCCAGTTTCGCTTCCTGCCGGATGCGCGGCTGGACGATGTGATGATTTCGTATGCGACCGATGGCGGTGGCGTAGGACCGCATTTCGACTCGTACGACGTGTTCTTGCTTCAGCTGCACGGCCGGCGCCGCTGGCGTATCGGCGCGCAGCGGGACCTTTCGCTGCGCCCGGGCTTGCCGCTGAAAGTGCTGCAGCATTTTGAGCCAAGCGAGGACTGGATTCTTGAGCCGGGTGACATGCTTTATCTGCCGCCGCACATCGCGCACGATGGCATCGCGCTGGGCGAGTGCATGACCTGTTCAATCGGCTTTCGCGCGCCACTTGACGGCGAGCTATCTGAGCAATTCCTGTATCATGCGGCTGAACGCGCGGCGCAGGCACGTGGCGCATCGCGCCGCTATGCGGATCCGAATCAGCCGCCCGTGAGCGAGCATCCGGCCGCGCTGCCCCCGGCGCTGGTCGACCACGTCGTGGAACTGGTCGAGCGGATGCGTTGGTCGCGTGCGGACATCGCGGAATTTGTCGGCAGCTACCTGAGTGACCCGAAGTCGAGTGTTTTTTTTGATCCACCTGTGCGCGCACTGTCGCGTCATGCGTTTGTTTCGCGCATCATCGAAAACGGCATCGAGCTCGATCCGAAAACGATTTTGCTGTACGACGATACGCGCTATTACTTGAACGGGGAATCAGCAACGCTGATACGAAGCTTGCGCCGAACCATTACCACGTTAGCCGATCAGCGAGCTCTTCCGGGGAAAAAATTTGTAACACTCTCTCACCATTCGTCCATGACACAGCTGTTGTACGAATGGTATCGTGCGGGCTGGATACGGATTGGCGAGCCATAGGCGGCTGACCTTCGGTATTCCGCGATGTGAGATTTTGTCTGGAAAAGACAACGAACCGGCCCTAGATTTATCGACGGTCGATATGAAAGTGCCTATAATTCCTGCCCAAGCCGTAGGTGAGAGGGATGCGACAAGCATGCGACCCACCAGCGGCCATAGGTGGGTGTTGAAGCACACAATACCGGTATTATTCGCGCTGTTGCTTACCTGTAACCATAAAAGGACGTGATCATGAAGAAATCCCTCCTCGTAGCATCTCTGTTGGCAGTGATGGCTCTGGCGGCTTGCGGCAAGAAGGACGAAAGCGCAGGCCCGGCTGCTGCGAGCGACGCTGCTGCCGCATCGGCTCCGGCTGCTGCTTCGGCTGCTTCGGACGCGGCCGCTGCCGCTTCGGGCGCTGCGGCTGCGGCCGTCGACGCTGCTTCGGGCGCTGCGGCTGCTGCGATCGACGCGGCTTCGGCTGCTGCCGCGGCTTCGGGCGCAAGCCAGTAATTGCCGTCAGCGAAAAAAACCGGCCTGCGGGCCGGTTTTTTTTGTCTTAACGCCGCGTCGCCACACAACAGCGGCACACGCGCCGCACTCAAAGCGCTTGCCAGCCGAATCCGTCATCTTGTGTCGCGACAATCACCTCAGCCGAGGACGCACCAAGGACCGCGGCCAGTGCATCGCGCGCCAGCTCGGGTAGATTGTTCTGCTGTGACAGGTGGGCCGCGACAATGCAGCGTAGCTTCGAGCGGTCGATTGCCGCCAGGATCGCCGCCGCCTCGTCATTGTTCAAGTGTCCGTGCGTGCCGCCGACTCGGGCTTTCAGCGAGGGTGGATAGCGGCTTTGCGCGAGCATGCGCACGTCGTGGTTACATTCCAGTACCAAGCCGTCGCAGCCATCCAGCGTCTGGATAATATGCGGCGTTGACGTGCCCACGTCAGTGAGCACGCCAACGCGGTGCTGACCATCGCCGAACACGAACTGCAGCGGCTCGCGCGCGTCATGCGGCACAGTATACGGCAGCCATTCCAGGTCGCCGATGCCAACCGTCTCCCCGGCCCACAACACTCGCCATTCGACACCCCGCGCATCGTCTGCGCCGACCGCCAGCGCCGTGCCCCAGCTCATGTAGAGCGGAATCGACGCCCGCCGGGCAACGGTCAGCGCACTGCCGATGTGGTCGGCGTGCTCGTGCGTGATGACGATCGCGTGCAACGCATCAAGCGTGACGTCTAAGCGGGCGAGCCGCCGCTCGAGTTCGCGCGCGGAAAACCCGCAATCGAGCAGCACGCGAGTCGTCGTGGTGCCGTCTTGCGCCTCGACGAGCAACGAATTGCCGTCGCTACCGCTGCCTAAGCTCGCAAAACGCACAGTATCACACGATCAGTAGGTTGCAATCCGGACGGGCTCAATTGAGCTGCTGATGCAAGGCCGCCAGCAGCCGCTGCGCATCGCTGGACGTATCGAGCTGGCCGCTCGAGTCAATCACCACGACCTGCGTGGCGCCGTCGCCCTTCGGGCGCACGTTAACCCGGTACACCTTGCCGATGGCATTCGGTTTGCCGCCATAGATCAGCTTGCCAAGCAGTCCCTCCCGCTTAATCTCCTGCACAGGATCATTGAAACGGACGTAATAGAGGCCGCGCTCACGATCGCGGTTATCGACGGCAAAGTTCGTGCGATCGAGCGCCAGGCCGACGCGCCACCACGCACGGTCGAACGACTCGGCCAAGTCGATCGTCGATGCGCCTGCGCTGCCAATCGCCACCTCCACCTTCGGGCCGGTGTACCGCGCGCCGTCAATCAACTGCTGGGCTTGCTTGTCGGTCAGCCCAAACTTCTGCATCAGTTGCGCATAGATCGCCGCCTCCAGCTTCGGATCACGCGGCCGCTCGACCCAGCGCGACGACGTCTGGTCCCGTCCGGTTAGCACTTCCTCCCTAGCGGTGTGCGATATTGTGATCACAGTAGCGTTGCTGTTCGCATTGCGCTCGACCAGCATACGGAAACGATCGCGTGTGCCCGACGAGTACACGAAGTCCAACAGTTTGCCCACCGAGTTGCGGAACCAGTCGCCTGGGATCTTTGCGCGGTTTTCGGCCCAGTCTGTCTCGATGATTCCCGTTGCCGGCGAATCCGTCTTCAACACGAAGCCGCTCTGCTTCCAGAACGCCTTGAGCTGAGGCCACAACTCGTCCGGCGTGCGCCCGTTGACTACCAACCAGCGGCGTGTGCCGTCCTGCTCCACGTGCATCCCATAGGGATCCTGCGCGGTGGGCACGCCCTCGGTCGTATTGCCGGCCGGCGTCGTGGCCCGCATCGGCTGCCCGCCCAGACCCGCAGTCGTGGACGGAGCAACATAACGCTGGTCCAGCGGCGCAGCCTTCAAATCCGCCGGCACCTCGAGCCGCGGCGCGGAAGTCGCGTTCTGGTAGTCGACGCGATCCGGAGCAAGCGCGTCATTGAGCGTGTCACAACCTGCCAGCGACAACACAGCGACCGCCCATACCGTCACGCGCAACCCGCGCGCGGAGAAATCAAAACGTTCCATGAAATCCTTCGTGATGCGAATGAAACCTGCTGGTCCGGCCGTGCCGTCGTCCCGGCAGGGCACGCTTAATCGGTCAACCCCGCGTCGCGCAGCGCGGCGCGTACCGTTTCATGATGTTGATCGGCCAGCGGTGTCAGCGGCAGGCGAATGCCGCCGCGGATTTTGCCCATCTGCTGCAATGCCCACTTGACCGGGATCGGGTTTGACTCAGCAAACAGGTGCTTGTGTAAAGACAACAGCTTCAGATGGATGGCCCGCGCGGTCTTTGCATCACCGGCGATCGCGGCGCGGCATAGCTCACTCATCGCGCGCGGCGCCACGTTGGCCGTCACCGAAATATTGCCGTGTCCGCCCAGCAGCATCAATGCGATCGCGGTCGGATCGTCACCGCTGAAAATCGAGAAATCGGCCGGTGCTGCGTTGATCAAATGCGCCGCACGATCGATATTGCCGGTCGCATCCTTCACACCCGCAATGCCCGGCACTTGAGCGAGCCGCAGGATCGTCTCGTTGCTCATATCGGCGACGGTACGGCCTGGCACATTGTACAAGATCACCGGCAGGTCTACCGCCTCAGCGATCGACCTGAAATGCCGGTACATCCCTTCCTGCGTCGGCTTGTTGTAGTACGGCACAACCTGTAGCGACGCGTCGGCGCCGACCTCCTTGGCCGCCCGGGTCAACTCGATCGCTTCGGCAGTCGAGTTGCCGCCCGCGCCGGCGATAATCGGGATGCGGCGCGCCGCATGCTCGACCGCCGTCTTGACCAGCAACACATGCTCCTCGACCGATACCGTCGCCGACTCGCCGCTTGTGCCGACCACAACCAGCGCATCGCTGCCCTCTTCGATATGCCAGTCGATCAGCGCGCGCAGCGCCGGAAGATCCAGCGCCCCGTCCTCCAGCATCGGCGTGACAATCGCCGGGATGCTGCCGCCAATGGGTGTGGCTTGCATTGCTTGGCTCATGAAACTGTCTGAAAAATCAATCGTTAAACTGGGATTGTAGCGGATTGACCGGGCAAATCGTATCTCGTTGGCCCGTCATAGGACCCCGTTTCGCGGTCACGCACGTCACTGCCGCTTTCTCGAGCGGCGCACAGCCGCTGCACGAACGCGGGCTTGGGCCCGGCAACAAAGCCGTCCTCAAACGCAACGACGCGCAACGCGGCGTGCCGCGCCACTTCCAGCAGCTCGCCCGAGCGTAATAGGAAGCGCGGGTTCGAGGGCCGCCCCAGCGTTTCGTGGCCCTGCGCGAACGTCTCGTACAGCAGCACGCCACCCGGCGCCAGCGCCTCGGTCAAATTATCGAACAGCGGGCGGTGCAGGTACTGCGTGACGACGACAGCCGCGAAGCGCTGGTGCGCCTCGAAGGGCCATGCCGCGCTATCCTCATTCGGCTCCAGGTCGGCATGCACGATGCGCACTGTCGGCAATTCGGCCAGCGCGGCCAACGCCTGCGCATCGCGATCCAGCGCGACGACCGGATGGCCGCGCTGGGCAAACCAGCGCACATGCCGGCCACTGCCGCACGCCACGTCGAGCACAGTGCCATCACGCGGCACCAGATGGGCCCATCGGCGGATCCACTCGGAGGCAGCGCAGATCGCCATCAACTGTACGACAGCCCCATTGCCTCGCGCACGTCGCGCATCGTCTCATGAGCCAATTTGCGCGCCTTGTCGCAGCCGTCCGCGACGATCGCGCGCAGCAGTGACGGATCGTCCATATACTTCTGTGCCCGCTCGAGCATCGGCTGCTGCTCGCGCAGAATGCCCTCGATCACCGGCTGCTTACACTCTAAGCAGCCGATCCCGGCGCTGCGGCAACCGCGCTGCACCCATTCGTGCGTCGGTTGATCCGTATAGACCTGGTGCAACTGCCATACCGGGCATTTGTCCGGATCGCCCGGATCGCTGCGGCGCACGCGCGCCGGGTCGGTCGGCATCGTGCGGACCTTTTTCTCGATCGACACCTTGTCTTCCCGCAGCCCGATCGTATTGCCGTACGACTTGGACATCTTCTGTCCATCGAGCCCCGGCATCCGCGATGCCTCGGTCAGCAGTACCTGTGGCTCAACCAGAATGATCTTGCGCGAGCCTTCAAGATAGCCAAACAGCCGCTCACGGTCACTCATCGACAGGCTTTGCGACTCCTGCAGCAGCGCGCGCGCCTGCTCCAGCGCCTCTTCGTCGCCCTCCTGCTGATAAGCATTGCGCAACTCATGGTACAGCTTGGAGCGCTTGCCGCCGAGTTTGCGCGCTGCCTCGTTGGCCTTGTCCTCAAAGCCCGGTTCGCGCCCATATAGGTAGTTGAAGCGGCGTGCGATCTCACGCGTCATTTCCACGTGCGGCACCTGGTCCTCGCCCACCGGCACCAGCGACGCGCGGTACAGCAGGATATCCGCGGCCATCAGCACCGGATAGCCGAGAAAACCGTACGTGCCCAAATCCTTGTCGCGCAGCTTCTCGATCTGCTCTTTGTAGGTGGGCACTCGCTCGAGCCAGCCAAGCGGCGTGCTCATGCCCAGCAGCAGTGACAACTCCGCGTGCTCCTGCACGCGGCTCTGAATGAACAGCGTGGCCTGCGCCGGGTCAATGCCGGACGCAAGCCAGTCGATTAGCACTTCCCACACATTGTTCTCGATCACATCCGGTGTTTCATAGTGCGTCGTCAGTGCATGCAGGTCGACCACGCAGAAAAAGCACGGATACTCGGATTGCAGCTTGATCCAGTTCTTCAGCACACCGTGGTAATGGCCAAGGTGCAGTGAGCCGGTCGGGCGCATGCCGGAGAAGATACGGTCGGGGAACATGGTATCGAGAGGTCGAATGTGAGGAAATCGTTGGAGTCTGGCCAATGCCCGCTCAGACGTGGCTGAACAAAGAAACGATCGGACGCAATAGGCCGAACACAACATCGTAGCCCACGTTCACCAGCGGACGCAGCCACAATGTATCGAGTACACGCGTCATCACCAGCGCCATCACGATGAAAAAGCCGTAAGGCTCGATCTTCGCGAAGCGGTACGCGGCGCGCACCGGCAACAGCGCGGCGAGCACACGGCCCCCATCGAGCGGCAACAGCGGAAACAGGTTCAGCGCGCATAGCACCAGGTTCACCGCGACGCCGGCTGACGCCATGCGCACAAAAAACGGCTCCTCGACGCCGAAGCCGCGCAGTCCGATCGCAATACAGGCCCACGCGAGCGCTTGCAGCAGGTTGCATGCGGGACCCGCGAGCGCGACCCAAAGGCTATCCCAGCGAGGATTACGCAAGCGACCAAAATCGACTGGCACCGGTTTCGCATAGCCGAAGATGAACGCACCGCTGGTCGCAAACAACATCATCAGCGGGATCAAGATCGTACCCATCGGATCGATGTGACGCATCGGATTGAGTGAGATACGCCCCATGAGGTACGCGGTATTGTCACCGAAGCGGCGGGCAACAATACCATGCGCCGCTTCATGCAACGTGATCGCGAAGAGCAGCGGCAACGCGCTGACCAAGATTGTCTGTACGAGAGAGTCCATCGCGCTATTGTAACAAGGCGCCGATAGCCAGCTGCGCGCACGCGAGGTGCCGCACGCCGTACCGGCCAGGGCTCACCGGACAAGCCCGAAAGGCTCCAACGGGCCGCAGCCAACCCGCACGAGCATTGGCTCATCCCCGCTCAAGTCGATTACGGTCGACGGCTCGGCCGCGCACGCCCCCCCGTCGATCACGAGATCGAGTTGTTTTTCCAGCCGCGCGCGGATCGCTTCGGGTTCGTTCTGCGGCTCATCGTCGCCGGGCAAGGTCAACGTTGACGCGATCACCGGCTGCCCAAGCGCCTCGAGCAGCGCCAGTGTGATCGCGTGATCCGGCATGCGCAGCCCGATGGTCTTACGCGACGGATGTGACAGGCGCCGCGGCACTTCTTTGGTCGCCTGCAAGATGAACACATAGGGGCCCGGCGTGACGGACTTGATCAGACGATACTGCCGGTTGTCTACCATCGCGAACGTCGCCAATTCGGACAGGTCGCGTACCATCAGCGACAAATGCCGGCGCTCGTCAAGACCGCGGATGCGTCGCAACTGCTCGACGGCAGCCTTGTCGTCGAGATGGCAGGCAAGCGCATAGCTCGAATCGGTCGGCAGCGCGACAACGCCGCCGCCGTCGATGATCTGCGCGGCCTGTTTGATCAGCCTTGGTTGCGGGTTGTCCGGGTGGATGCGGAAGTATTGGGACATTGATCGGTTAGAGCCAGCGGGTCCACACCGGCGTCAGGTCCGACGGCAAGGGCGGCAGAGTGCCGAGCTCGGTTGCGCCGTCGCTAGGCGCATGGAAATCGGAACCGCGCGAGGCCTGCAAGCCGAAGCGCCGTGCCACTTGCGCATATTCGCGGTACTGGTCCGGCGTATGGCTGCCGGTCACCACCTCGATCGCCTCGCCACCGAGTTGCTTGAACGTCGAGAGCAATGTGTCAAATTCTAACGGCGTGTACTGGTAGCGCCCCGGATGCGCGAGCACTGCCACGCCGCCCGCCCCGAGAATCCATCCCATTGCATCCTCGAGCGTGGCCCAGCGATGTGGCACATACCCCGGCTTGCTCTCAGCAAGGTAACGGGTGAATACGTCGGCGGTGGACACCGCATAGCCCGCGTCGACGAGAAAGCGCGCAAAGTGTGTGCGCGAGATCAAGTCCGGATTCGATACATAGCGCAGCGCGCCTTCGTACGCGTGATCGATGCCGACCTCAGCGAGCCGCCGGCCGATCTCGACCGCCCTTGCCTGCCGGCCACTGCGCGTCACCGCCAGCCCATCGACCAGCGCGCGGTTGCCTTCATCGATGCCCAGCCCCACCACGTGGATAGTACGCGACGCCCACGTCACCGAAATCTCGACACCCGTCACATAGCGCATTTGCAGCGCCGCGGCGGCCGCGCGCGCCTGCGCGATGCCGCGCACCTCGTCGTGGTCAGTCAGCGCCCACAACTGCACGCCGCCGTCAGCCGCGCGGCGCGCAACGTCGGCGGGCGACAGGCGTCCGTCAGAAAGGGTCGAGTGGCAATGTAGATCAGCATTCATGGTTGTTCACGGCAGGTCCGACCATTCTACTGCAAGCGCGGCGCAGCGGTCCGTGCCACCGCGCGCCATGGTGCAGCGCCGTGACGGATCAGGCGCAAAACGCGTCGATCAACGCCGCCACCCGCTCCGGCTGGTCATGATGCAGCATATGCCCCGCGTCCGCGATCGTCTTCTGCTGCCAATGCGTGAATGCCCGGAACCGCGCCTTGAACACCGAGATCGGCACATCGCCGGCCAACGCGTGCAATGTCGGCGAATCGACAGCCTCGACATGCAACACCTTCGCGCTCACGCGCGCCCACACCGCCATCACCTCGTCGAGGCGGTACGGCAGCGGCCCCCGCAGCTTGTGCGCGGGATCCGCCAGCAACTCGAAGCGCCCATCCGTGCGCTGGCGCGACCAGTGTATCGCCAGGAATGCGGCACGCGACGGCGCCAGGCGCGGGTTAGTCTTGGTCAGCCGTGCCGCCACCTCAGCCAATGACGCATAGGTCTTCAGTGTGGGCGGCTGACGCAATTCATCGAGCCAGTGCTCGATACGCGCGCCAGCATGGGCGGGATTGGACGCCGGCAGGCCGAACCCCTCCAGGTCCACGACGCGACGCACCCGGTGCGGCCGCACGCCGGCGTACAGGCAAGCCAGATTCGCCCCCATGCTATGGCCGACCAGGTTCACCGGCCTTTCAGAAGCGTACCAATCCAGCAACGCGTCAAGATCCGCCAGGTAGTCATGGAACCCATAATGTCCGCCGCCGTGCTGCTGCACGGGCCAGTCCGACAATCCGAATCCCCGTGCGTCGGGTGCAATCACGCGCCAGTTCCCGCTTAGCGCGTCGACGACAAACTGGAACGATGCCGATACGTCCATCCAGCCGTGCAGCATGAACAACACCGGCGCATCATCCGGGCCCCAGCAACGCACATGCAGATTCACGCCGCGCACTGTGAAGAACTCGGAGGTTGAAGCATTCATCTGACCGCCTCGAAAAAGAATGGTCGTTCGATTATAGCGACGCCTACACTGCGGCGCATCATGATACTGACTCACGTGGCGTCATGCTGTCCCGCTCCGTCACGCGTCGGCTCGGCTCATGTCACAAAAGCGCGTCGGGATGGTTCAGCGCGGCAAGCTCCGCGTCGTCAAAGCCCGCCGCGCGACGTGCATCGACATTGAATGGGCCCTTCAGCCGCGGCGCGCGATACTCGCGCGCAAGCCGGGCGTAGGTGGACAGCGGCGCGATGCCGGCGCGCTCGCACAACCAGCGGAACCAATGGTTGCCGATCCGCACATGCCCAATCTCGTCTCGCAGAATGATGTCGAGGATGCGCGCGGCGGCAAGGTCGCCAGCCTGCTCGAGCTTGCGGCGAATCGGCGGCGACGCATCGAGTCCGCGTGCCTCCAGCGTGCGCGGCACCAGCGCGATACGCGCGAGCACGTCCGCACGCGTGCGCTCGGCCATCTCCCACAGTCCGTCGTGCGCCGGAAAGTCCCCGTACACATACCCGAGCGTGCCCAGATGATCAGACAACAGCGTAAAGTGATACGCTTCCTCTTCGGCCACGGTCAACCAGTCGCGATAGAACGCCTCGGGCAACGCCGGAAATCGCCAGACCGCATCAAGTGCGAGATTGATCGCGTTGAATTCGATATGCGCCAGCGCGTGCAGCAGCGCCGCTCGTCCTTGCTCCGTATGCATGCTGCGCCGCTCTAGGCGCTCGGGCGCGACGCGCTGCGGACGCGCCGGGCGGCCCGGTACGCCCGGCGGCTCGCCGAGCGTGCGATTCGCATCGATGACAACCCCGCCCGAGCGCCAATGCGCGCCGAGCGCAGTCACTGCATCGACCTTGCGGCGCGGATCGGTGAGCAGGAGCGTCTCCAGTGCACGCTGGCGCAAGCATGGCTGAATGAGCGACTCGACCATATTGATGTTTCCTCATGCTGGCGGCGCTCAGATGGCAACCGCGGTAACGGGCCACGCACAGCCCGGACGCCGCCGCTGACGCGCCGGTACAATATCGCTTTGGGCAATGTCCCGTAGCATGCATTTTACCGGCGCGCTCGCGCGTCACGGATTGTCTGGCCGGCGGGGCCGGACTTCGACAAGGAGGCAGTGTGGCGATCTACAAGCTCGGCGAGGACGCGCCGACGATCCATGAATCTGCATTCGTCGCCGACAGCGCAACGGTGATTGGCCAGGTCGTGCTCGCCGAAAACACCAGCGTATGGTTTTCGGCGGTGCTGCGTGGCGACAACGAACCGTTGACGATCGGCGCCGGCAGCAACGTGCAGGACGGCGTGGTAATGCATACGGATCCGGGCTTTGCGCTGACCATCGGCACGAACGTATCGATTGGGCACCAGGCGATGTTGCACGGATGCACGGTCCATGACAACACGTTGATCGGCATTCAGGCCGTGGTGATGAACGGCGCGGTGATTGGCCGCCACTGCCTGGTGGGCGCTGGCGCGGTGGTCACCGAGGGCAAAACGTTTGCGGACAATTCGCTGATCCTCGGAGCACCGGCGCGCGTGGTGCGTCAGCTCGACGATGACGAGATCCAAGCTCTGCACAAAAACGCGCGCAGTTACATCGAGCGGCGCCAGCTGTTCAAGGAAAACCTGGTGCGCATCGGCTGATCCGGACCATCAGGCAAGCCCGACGCCGCGCCGTTATCCATTTATCGTAGTCGAGGAAAGTCAGTCGTGACAGACCAGTTGCAAAAGTTCATGTTCGAGGCCGCGCCGGTGCGTGGCGAAGTCGTCACGCTGGAAAAGACGTGGCAGGAAGTCCTCGTGCGTCGTGACTATCCGGTACCGGTGCGCACGTTGCTTGGCGAAATGTTGGCCGCCGCTGCGCTGCTGTCGGCCAACATCAAGTTCGATGGCACGCTGGTCGTGCAGATACTGGGCGACGGGCCGGTCAAGATGCTGGTTGTGCAGTGCCGCTCCGACTTGTCGATGCGGGCCACGGCCAAGCTGGGTAGCGAATGTGACACATTGAGCGACACCGCGTCGCTGACCGAGTTGGTCAACGCGAACGGTCGTGGGCGCTGTGTCATCACGCTGGATCCGCACGAAAAGCTTCCCGGCCAGCAGCCGTACCAGGGCATCGTCCCCCTGACCAACGCGCACGATGGCCCGCTGGACAGCGTCGCGCAGGTGCTCGAGCACTATATGCGCCACTCGGAGCAGCTCGACACGCGGTTGTGGCTAGCGGCCGACGAACGACGCGCGGTCGGGATGCTGTTGCAGAAATTGCCCGGCGACGGCGGGATCGTGCCACGCGCAGTACAGACCGACGCCGACACGTGGGACCGGGTCTGCCACCTCGGCTCGACGCTGAAGACCGACGAGATGCTCGCAGCCGACCCGGATACGCTGATGCGGCGATTGTTCTGGCAAGAGAACGTCAGCCGCTTCGACCCCGCGCCGACGCGTTTCAACTGTACCTGCTCGCGCGAAAAGGTCGGCGGGATGCTGCAAATGCTCGGACGTGACGAGATCGACAGCATCCTGGTCGAGCAAGGCCATGTAGAAGTGCATTGCGAGTTCTGCAACCAGCGCTATGCATTCGACGCGGTCGACGCCACGCAACTTTTCCACGGCAATGAACGCTCATTGAACGTCGCGGCCACGCCAAGCCAGCAGCGACATTGAACGGCGGATCAGCGCAGGAAACACGGCCGGCGCGCCATCGCGCACGGCGAGCACGGCGAGCACGGCATGACGCTGCCGATGGAGATCGACATGAACAGGTATTCCCCTCACGCCACCGTGGCGGCGTTTGGCGCTCTGGCCGCCGCGTCGGCATTGCTGCTCGGCGGCTGCGCCGTCAGTTACCCGCCCACTCCGCAAACCGTGCTGAGCCAATTGCCGGAGTCGCCCCACCACGTACCGACGCCGTTGACCCCGGCAGAAAAACGGCGCTATGACGAAATCGGTCGCCAGGTGTTGCGCGAGCAGGACGCGGCCATGCAGGCCGACGCGCGCGCGTGGTCCTGGTATCCGTACGCGGTCACGCCGATGTATGGTGGATACGACAGCGGACGCTGGAGACCCGGCTGGGGTGTCGGCAGCGGATGGGGCTATCCAGGGTACTATCCGGGCTGGTGATGCTGCGCACTGGACCTGCCGCGACCGGTGCCAACGCACTAGCGATGTCCGGCGTTACCGCCGGATCCCGAGCAACGCCGGCTACCGACGTCACCGCCGGATCCCAGTATCACCGCCGGATCAATAACCAGGATTATGCCGTCCCGCTGCGCTGTCGGCACGTCGCACAGCCGTGTCCTTCGCGACCCGGCTGGCCTTCATCTTCATGCGTGGCTCGGGGTTCGGCACCACGCGCATCGGTTGGGCCGACACCTGAGCGCGCGTGGACAGGATTGACGGCGTAGCCGTCGCGGACACGGTTGAGGCGTTCGGCGACACAAACTGCACGAACACCTCGCTGTCCTTGATCATCCCCATCTCGTAGCGCGCCCGCTCCTCGACCGCGGCAGTCCCGGCTTGCAGGTCCTGCACTTCGCCGGCGATCCGCTCATTGCGCAGCTTCAAGTCATTGTTTTTCTTCTGTTGCGCCGCGAGTTGCTGCTGCAGCTCGTGCACGTGCAGCCAGCCGCCGTGGCCCCACCACAACGGAAACTGGATCAGCACGATTAATCCGATCAAGACAACGGTAACGAGCCGCATAACGAGCTGCCGCCGAGCAGGCGTGGGTTGCACAAAGCCGCCGCCCCGGAATCGGGAGCGGCGGCCACACGTGTCACAAGACCCCTATCGGGTCACCGGCCGCGTCGCCACGCGTCCAGCACGTTGCATCAGCGCAGGTTATAGAACGCGGAGCGTCCAGGATAGCTCGCGATGTCGCCCAAATCCTCTTCGATGCGCAGCAGCTGATTGTACTTGGCGATCCGGTCGCTGCGCGACAGCGAGCCGGTCTTGATCTGGCCAGCGTTCAGACCAACGGCGATGTCGGCGATCGTCGAATCCTCGGTTTCGCCGGAGCGGTGCGACACGACAGCGGTATAGCTGGCCCGCTTGGCCATTTCAATCGCCGCAAACGTCTCGGTCAGCGTCCCGATCTGATTGATCTTGATCAGGATCGAGTTCGCGATGCCCTTCTCGATGCCTTCCTTCAGAATCCGCGTATTAGTCACGAACAGATCGTCGCCGACCAGTTGGACTTTCTTACCGAGCCGATCAGTCAGCAGCTTCCAACCGTCCCAATCGCTCTCATGCATGCCGTCCTCAATCGACACGATCGGGAACTTGTCAGCCAACGTCGCAAGATAGTCCGTGAACTCGGACGACGACAACTGCAGGCCCTCGCCGGCCAGTTGGTACTTACCGTCGTGGTAGAACTCGCTGGCCGCGCAGTCCAGCGCAAGTAGCACGTCTTCGCCGGCGCGATAACCGGCCTTCTCGATCGCCTGAAGGATCGTCGACAGGCATTCGTCGTTGCTGCCAAAGTTCGGCGCAAAGCCGCCTTCGTCGCCGACCGCGGTGCTCATACCGCGGTCCGACAAAATCTTCTTCAACGCATGGAACACCTCGGCGCCGCAACGCAGCGCCTCGCGGAAGGTTGGCTGGCTCGCCGGCACGATCATAAATTCCTGGATGTCCAGGCTGTTATTCGCGTGCGCCCCGCCATTCACGATATTCATCATCGGCACCGGCAATTGCATCGCGCCGGAACCCCCGAAGTAGCGGTACAGCGGCAGACCCGCCTCCTCGGCGGCGGCCTTCGCGACCGCCATCGATACGGCAAGCATCGCGTTCGCGCCGATCCGCGACTTGTTGTCGGTGCCGTCCAGCTCCAGCAGCGTCTTGTCCAGAAACGCCTGCTCGGACGCGTCCAGGCCCATGATCGCCTCGGAGATGTCGGTGTTCACGTGCTCAACCGCCTTGAGCACCCCCTTGCCGCTGTAGCGGCCCGCTTCACCGTCGCGCAGTTCGATCGCCTCGCGCGACCCCGTCGATGCACCGGACGGCACCGCTGCGCGACCCATCGTGCCCGATTCGAGCAATACGTCGCATTCGACGGTCGGATTGCCGCGCGAATCGAGAATCTCGCGCCCGATGATGTCTACGATAGCACTCATGATGTCCTCAAAGGATGGATGAATCGGTTTCGACTACGCTGTGTCAACGGGGCAGCGGTCTGCGCCGATCGGCGTCGCCGCCCGATGCCGCCCGCCAGCATGCCACGCGCCGTGCGCCGGCAGTGCAGACTTGCCGCAGACTTGCCGATCAGACGCGCCGAACCGTGACAAGGTTCATTCGCGACACCACCGGCCTGTCACACTGCGCGTGGCTCAGCTGAAATCGTTCTCGAGCAGCGGCGTGGATTTCACCGCGCGATCGAGCGTCACCAGCGTTTCCAGCAATGCATGCATCCGCTGCAACGGTACCGCATTCGGGCCGTCGGACTTTGCCTGCGCGGGATCCGGATGCGTCTCCATGAACAGCCCCGCCACGCCGACCGCAACCGCGGCACGCGCCAGCACCGGCACGAACTCGCGCTGCCCGCCAGACTGGGTGCCTTGGCCACCAGGCAACTGCACCGAATGGGTCGCGTCGAACACCACCGGGGCGCCAGTCTCGCGCATGATCGCAAGCGAACGCATGTCGGAGACCAGATTGTTGTAGCCGAACGAAGCGCCGCGCTCACAAGCAAGGAAGCGGTCCACCGACAGCCCGGCTTCCCTGGCTGCCGAACGCGCCTTGTCGATCACGTTCTTCATGTCGTGCGGCGCCAGAAATTGCCCTTTCTTGATATTGACGGGCTTGCCCGAACGGGCGCACGCGTGAATGAAATCGGTCTGCCGGCACAGGAATGCGGGCGTCTGTAGCACATCAACGACCGATGCGACCGCGTCGATCTCATCCTCCGCGTGCACGTCGGTTAATACCGGCACGCCGATCTGGCGACGCACCTCGCCGAGGATACGCAGGCCCTCGTCCATGCCGACTCCGCGGAACGATTTATCCGAACTGCGGTTGGCCTTATCGTACGATGACTTATAAATGAACGGAATGCGCAGCGCAGCGCAGATCTCGTTGAGCCGGCCGGCGGTATCGAGCGCCATCTGCTCGGACTCGACCACACAGGGGCCAGCAATCAGGAAGAACGGCTTGTCCAGGCCGACCTCGAAATCGCATAGTTTCATGTTGACTCCCGGCCTGCGTTAATGGGCGCGCAGCGCAGCCGCCACCTTCTCGCCATGCTCGCGTTGTTGGCGACGCGCGAGTGCGGCCTCCACGTAGGCTTTGAACAGCGGATGGCCATTGCGCGGCGTCGAGGTGAACTCGGGATGGAACTGGCAGCCGACGAACCACGGATGCAGGTCTCCGCGCAACTCCATCATCTCCGGCAAGTCCTCGGTCGGCGTGCGCGCGCTAATGATCATCCCGCCGGCTTCGAGCGCCGGCACGAAATGATTGTTGACCTCGTAGCGATGCCGATGCCGCTCGTTGACATCATTGCCGTAAATCTGCTCAGCGCGCGTACCCGGCTTAACCGGACAGCGTTGTGCGCCCAGCCGCATCGTGCCACCCAGATCCGACGATTCACTGCGCTTTTCGACGGTGCCATCGCGGTCGTACCATTCGGTAATCAGCGCGACGACCGGATTCGGCGTCGACGGATCGAACTCAGTGCTGTTGGCCCGCTGCAGGTTCGCGACATGACGCGCAAATTCAATCACCGCCAGTTGCATGCCCAGGCAGATTCCCAGATACGGCACCTTTGCCTCACGCGCGTAGCGGATCGCCTTGATCTTGCCTTCCGTGCCACGCCGGCCGAAACCGCCCGGCACCAAGATCGCGTCCAAGTGCGCGAGGCTGTTGACGCCCTCTGTCTCGATCTGCTCCGAGTCGATGTACTCGATGTTCACACGCGTGAGCGTATGCAAAGACGCATGGCGCAGCGCCTCGATCAACGATTTGTATGATTCGGTGAGTTCGACATACTTGCCGACCATGCCGATCGTGACCTCGTGCTCTGGGTGCTCGAGCCGGTATACCAGGTCCGACCACAGCGTCAAATCGGCCGGATTCGGCGCGAACTTCAGCTCGTCGCAGATGATCTCGTCCAGGCCCTGGTCGTACAACATCTGCGGGATCTTGTAAATGCTGTCCACATCCCACACGGAGATCACCGCATCCTGCGGCACGTTTGAGAACATCGAGATCTTAGCGCGCTCGTCATCCGGGATCCGGCGATCGGCGCGGCACAGCAGTACGTGCGGTGAAATACCGATTTCCCGCAACTTCTGCACGCTGTGCTGCGTCGGCTTGGTTTTCAGTTCGCCGGCCGTCGCAATAAACGGCACCAACGTCAGATGCACGAAGCACGCGCTGTGGCGCCCGAGCCGCAAGCTCATCTGCCGGGCTGCCTCTAGGAACGGCAGCGATTCGATGTCGCCGACCGTGCCGCCGATCTCGACGATCGCGACATCCGGCTCGCCGCATGTCGCCGACGCGGCACCGCGCTCGATGAACGCCTGGATCTCGTTCGTGATATGCGGAATGACCTGGACCGTCTTGCCAAGGTACTCGCCGCGGCGCTCCTTGCGAATCACCGACTCGTAGATCTGGCCCGTCGTGAAGTTGTTGGCACGGCGCATCTTCGTGCTGATGAAGCGCTCGTAGTGGCCCAAGTCCAGATCCGTCTCGGCGCCGTCCTCGGTCACGAACACTTCACCGTGCTGAAACGGGCTCATCGTGCCGGGATCGACGTTAATGTAGGGATCAAGCTTCAGTAAAGTGACTTTGAGACCGCGCGACTCGAGGATCGCGGCGAGGGAGGCGGCGGCAATGCCCTTGCCCAAGGAGGAAACTACGCCGCCGGTGACAAATACATATTTGGTCATCGCTGGATGCTCGCGGGAAAGCCGGATTATACTCGAAAGCCCGGCTTTCTCTAAGCGCCCCGCTCCAAGTCACGCAGCAGGCGCCGGATCGCGCGAGCGGTATCGAACGGCCGCTCCATGGGAAACAAATGCGAGCCGTCAATCCAGTCAAAATGGGGACCGACGATGCGCCGTGTCGCATCGAGCCCGACCTGCCGCACCTCTCGGGAATGCGTGCCGGCCACGAATCCGACCGGCACGGGCGCGCCATGGGCGAGGTGCGCACCCAGCGTACAAGGTAGCGTGCGGTAGATCCGATATTCAATATCCCGGTCGAACGCCAGTGCACGGGTGCCGCCGAGACCAAGGGGCGGAATCCCATGATCAATGTAGTCTGCGAACATGCGCTTGTCCCAGCGCGCGAAAGCCTGCTTGCGCTTGAAATGCCGCCATGCTTCGTCGCGACTGGGCCAATGCGTGCGGCGCTTGCGGGTGAGCACCGCCGGCGAAAGCCGCTCGTCCAGGCCGGCCCACTGCGTGACGCCCAGCAGCCGGCTGCGCCAACCGGCGATCAGCAGCGAGTCGAGCATCACCACACCCTTGACCCAATGAGGTTTCTTCAGCGCGGCCATCACCGACAAATAACCGCCCAACGAATGACCGACCAGCCACACCGGCTGCTCCAGTCGTGCCGCCACATCGTCGAGCAACTGGTCGACCAAATGCGGCCAGTCGTGCGTGACCGGATAGCGCGGATCATGTCCGTACCGCTCGATGAACCGCACGTCGTAGTCGTCGGCCAACTCGGCAAAGATCGTTCGGTATGTCGAGGCGGGGAACCCGTTCGCATGCGAGAAGTGAATCACGCTTTTCAACGACAGTCTCTCCTGTTTCTCTTGTTATAGGCGTTATAGGCGCCGCCGCGTTGCGCAACGCCGTGGCGCAGCCGACCAATGCGGCGCGCGACAAGGCGGCGACCGGCCGCGGTCAAATGGCCGGGCCAATGGCGATAGGCTACTTGAAATAGCGCGATGTGCGAACGTGTGGAATTGAGAAAAGCCTCGGTCGGACCACGCCGTGCCGCCGTACCACTGTGATGCCGGCACCCAATGGCGTAGAGCGACACCCAATGGCGTAGACGAGAGTTGGACAATAGACTGCGTCGCGGACGCACTTGCGAACGGCCGGCGCGTTTGAATGTTGACCCTCATCGACACGTGGAATCGGGAGTGCCCGCACATCGGCGTCGGCTTCTCGCTGCCAGGTGCCCGTATGGCACGTGTACTCGAGCAGTTGCGCCAACGAGGACGACGCCTCAACCTGATTCAGGTCGATAACGGTCCGGAGTTCGTCAACAAGGCGCTCGACGCGGTCAAAATAACTTGTACAACCAGTCATTTTCGCCATGACATGATATAATGCCTATGGTCATGTGACTATAGAGACACCAATGGAAATCAACCAAGTTTCGAAGTCTGAATTCAAGGCGAAGGCGCTTGAATTTTTTCGCCAGGTCGAAGCGTCTGGCGAGAGCGTCGTCGTGACCGATCACGGTAAACCGACGCTGGAGGTTCGACCGTACCGCAATCATGAGCGGAGTCCCCTCGACGTTTTGCGTGGCTCCATTATCCGTTACGACGACCCGACCGAACCGGTTGACGTTGAGTGGGATGCCGCCCAGTGATTGTCCTCGATACGCACGCGCTGGTCTGGTGGGCAAACGGTGACGACGCCCTGAGTAAAAAGGCCAAAACGACTATAGAGCGGGAGTTGAATGATGGGCAGATTGTGGTGTCTGCAATCTCCGCCTGGGAAATTGCAATGCTCGTTGAGCGCGAAAAGTTAGTTCTGTCGATGGACGTCGCAAGCTGGCTCACGACCGTCTCCGCGATCGACGCCGTTCGCTTTGTGCCTGTAGATGTTGAAATTGGCCTAAAGTCGGTAGATCTACCGGGCAAGTTTCATCAGGACCCGGCCGATCGCATGATCGTAGCGACCGCGCGAAAGCTGGCTGTACCATTGGTGACTCGAGATGAGAAGATTCGCGCCTACAAGCACGTCAAGACCGTCTGGTAACAGGACTGGAAACATGATCGAAGCACGTGATTTTGACACCTGGGCTTCAAAGGTAGCACGAGAGCCGGTAGCGCTCGGCACGCCGCAAATCGAGGCGCATCATGTCCCATACAACGAAGATGGGATGGGTTTCGGCGTGAGTCTTAGACTGATCGCTAGGCTGATCGGCGATTCCGTAGCACCCGCGTCGGCAGCAACGGTCCAATGAGTGACCACAATTCGTCGGTAGCGACCATCAAGCCGCTGCCGTCAAGTAGCACATTGCCGGCAGCGGTCCGGGCGGTCAATCCGGTGATATTTTGCCATCCTATCAGTTTCATGGTCGCGCTGGCGGACGTTGGCGAATCAACGGGTGTTATCGGCATCAACGGCGGTGCAGTCGCCGCACTGTCGATGCCGCCACCACAGACAACCGTGAGCCGCCGGCGGCCTTCGATGCCATGTCCCAGATACTTTTACCCCGATGTTTCTACCCAAACAATATCTGATCACGCCGGATCCCTATGATGCCGACCATCCCGTGCTATTTCTCGAACAGTTGAAGCGGACGCTGGACTCGGGAATCGAATTGGTCCAGCTTCGCTCAAAGAAGTTGAATGCCATCGATTACATGCGCTTGGCCGAGCAAGCGATGCCCCTGTGCCAACAGCATCACGCCCTTCTACTGTTGAACGCCCACGCCCCGCGCCGCGCACACCGGCACGTCGACGGACTGCACTTGGACAGTCAAAGCCTGATGGCATGCGAGGAACGCCCGCTGCCAGCAGGAAAACTGGTGGCAGCGTCGTGCCACACGATCGCGGAACTGCAAAAGGCTCAGTCCATCGGTGTGGATTTCGTCACGCTCTCGCCCGTGCTGCCGACCGCTAGCCATCCCGACACCGAACCGCTGGGATGGAATGGCTTTCTCGCGCTGGCCTCGCAGACTCTGCTGCCCGTCTATGCACTGGGCGGCCTATCAACGGATGCATTACCCCGGGCCGAACAACACGGAGCGTACGGCATCGCAGGCATTCGTTGCTTTTGGAAGCCTTGATCGCCCGCCATTGGACGCATTGATGACCGACGAGACGCGTTGACGACCGACGGGTCTAGTGCAACGCCGATCGGCACGCGTTGCGCCGCGGCCATGCCCTGATCAGCGCCCGGTCCAATAGCGCCTGCGTGAGCGGCGATATGCATCGACCACCCAGCCAGACACCCCGCTGTCGATACGCACCGCGCCATCGTTATCGCTGCGCAGCATATCGACGCCGCGCACACGATAACGCGCGGCGACCAGCGGGTGTGGATGACCAAAGCGATTGCGGTAACCTACCTGAAATACCGCCATACGCGGCCGTACCGAATCGAGAAACGCATCCGTCGATGACGTCTTGCTGCCATGGTGCGGCACGATCAGCACGTCACTGCTCAATGCCGGCCCATGCCGTTCAACCAGCGCCCGCTCGGCGGCCCGTTCGATATCTGATGCGATCAACACTGCGCCAAGCGCATTCGAGACGCGCAGCACGCATGCTGTTGCATTCGGCTTGCGTGGATCTGCCGCACCCGTCGGCCACAGGAATTCGAACGTCACGCCGTCCCATCGCCATCGCTCCCCGGCACAGCACGCCCGCGTGATTGCGCCGCACGCGGTGGCACGCGCCCACAACGGATGAGCGGGCGGCAACGAGGCCTGCATCTGCGCGATCGGCATGTCGGTCAACACCGCAGGCACGCCGCCCGCGTGGTCGACATCACGATGACTGACAACCAGCATGTCCAATGCGTTCACATCATGCGCGCGCAGGAACGGCACGACGATACGCTGCCCCGCATTGCCCGCCTCCGGGCCCGGACCGGCATCGAACAGCAGTCGTCGCCGCGCGGTCTCGACCAGCACGGCGGTGCCCTGCCCAATATCGAGCGCTGTGACGCGAAAACCGTCAGCGAGTGGCGCCCGCGGTGCCGGCCACAGCAATGGCAGCCACAGGATGGGCGCGGCCGCGCGCAATGGCCAACCCCGTGGCCCTAGCATCCAAGCCGCGCCGACGAGCGCGAGCAGCAGCGCGGCCGGCTCGGGCGCCGGCAAGTGCCACACGCCCCACGTGGGCGAAGCCAGCGCATCCAGTATGGCAAACAGCCACTGCACCAGGCGGTGCGCCAATTGCAATAGCAGCGCGTCCCATGGCGCCGGGATCGCAATGGCGAGCAGCACGGCTGGCACGACCAGCGTACTGACCCACGGAATCGCGATAGCATTGGCCACCGGACCGAGTGCCGGAATCTGCGAGAACCAGACGACCGTCAACGGCGCAAGACCGAGCGTCACCGCCCATTGCACGCGCATGGCCGACGCCAGCCGTGCTGGTACCCCACGCACCGCGGCGCGCGTGCGAGCCGCGAGCACGCCTAAGGCCTTAGCCGGATGTGGGCCAGGCATAACAGCAGGCCGCTCGCCCGGCCTGCCCGTGCTGGCCTGCGGCAACGTATCGGCCGGATCGAGTGACGGCCAGTCCGGTTCGTCGTCTCGCTGCGGCGGATGGCAGCCCGCGCAGCGCAACGCCACCACGATGGCCGCGACCGCACCGAACGATAGCGCCGTGCTCGCCGACAACGTTGCCCACGGATCGACCAACACCACGATCACGAGCGCCCACGCGAGGACCAGCAACGGGTCAACGCGCCGCCCGCTCGCATAGGCAAGCGTCGCGATCGACAGCATGGCAACCGTGCGCTGAGCGGGAATGCCCAGCCCGGCGAGGGCGGCATAACCGGCACCGGCGAGCATCGCACCAACACAACATGCGATAGGAACCGGCACGTGCAGCGGCAACGCCGGCACAACGCCGAAACCGCGGCGCCAGGCCAGGGCAATGATCGTGGCAGCCAACGCCGCAACCGAGCCGATATGCAAGCCCGATATGGCCATCAGATGATTAGTGCCGGTACGGCGCAGTCGCTCCCAGTCCGGCTCCGTAATCGCATCCTGTACGCCGATCGCCAGCGCAATCACGATCCCGGCATGTGAACCCGCGGGCTCGCCGCTGCCGCTGCCCGTCCCCGTTTGGGCAGACTCGGACAAGACCTGCTCGATCCGCGCGCGAATGGACGCACGCCGACGATCCACAGCGTTGAGCATCGCCCGGATACCGGGGCCCCGCTCAATATCAGGCGTGTGTGGCGAGCCGGGAGACGCCACCGATTGCCAGTGCGAATCGGTCCGCAGGTGGCGCACGTAGCCCAGCGCACGCACGCCGCGCGCCAGTTGCCGCACATCGGTGTCTGGCAATCCGAAATTGCCATTGCCATGCACCCGCTTGAGTCTCGCAACGAGCGTATGGCGCCCGCCCGGCACAAGCGTCGCCGACGGTTGCCGGCCGAACGCGGCAAGCCAGCTCAACTGGACGGTGCGGGGAAACCGCTCGATCCGGGGCGAGGTTGACTCAACGTCAAACAAAAAGCGAAGCCCGCGCGCATCGCGCGACGGCAAGCCACGCACCGTGCCGGTCAGGGTCACATCGCGCCCCTCCCACTGCGGCGGCAAAGCATCTGACAGCGCGCTATGCGCGCGCCACGCCGCGTAGCCAAAGCCGAGCAGTGCCGCGCACCCGATGCTCGCCGCCCGCATCAGCCACGACTTGTGACAACTGGCACGCCCCGCTGCCCGCGCACGATACGTGATACATGCTACCCCGGCGACGGCGAGCACTGCCGCACCCCAGGCGAACCAACCGGCAACGTCCGGCAAACTGGGCTGCCACTGCAACACACCAGTGCCCACGACGAACGCGCATAATCGTGCAAGCATCATCCCCCTCGGCCGGGCGTTCGTGCGCGACGGATTGCGTAGCGACAACCATCCGGAACGCCTGAATACAGCCTGAATGCAAAATTCGATTATCGCTGTGCGAGGGCGAGCCGCGGCAACGCGGCATGCGCGTTGGCCGTTGTACAGAGGGCCAGTTGCGGCAACGTCAGTGAACGCATGGCCGCAATCACCGCCGCAATGCGTGGCACTTGGTCGGGCGTGTTGCGCCTCTTGTTAATCCACTCCGGCGCAATATCTGGCGCGTCGGTCTCCATGACCAGCGCATCGAGCGGCAATTGCGCCGCGAGCTGGCGGATGCGTCGGGCACGCTCAAACGTCACGTTGCCGCCAAAACCGAGCTTGAAGCCTTGTGCGATATACGCATCGGCCTGCTGAAAGCTGCCATTGAATGCGTGCGCGATACCCCGCACGACGTTGAAGCGTCGCAACTCGGCGATCACCGAGTCCTGCGACTTGCGCACGTGGCAGATCACCGGCAAGTCGAAGTCGCGCGCCATCTTCAACTGTGCCGTATAGATCTCGCGCTGACGGACCGCATCCAGCCCCGGCACGAAGAAATCCAGACCGATTTCGCCGATGCCAACAAAGCGCGGATCATCTAGGCTGGCGTGGATCTCACTGCGCAGCACCGCAAGATCTTCGTCCTGCGTGGCCGGCGCGTACAGGGGGTGGATGCCCAGTGCATAGGCGCCCCCGTTCACGCAATGGGCTAACTCGCGCACCGCCGAGAAGTTGAAACGGGCGATCGCTGGAATCACAATGCGCGACACTTGCGCATCGCGCGCTGCTGACGCCACGGCAGCCCGGTCCGCATCGAATTCGGATGCATCCAAATGACAATGGGTATCGATCCACATCAGGGTTCCTCGCTGCCCACGCCGGTGCGACACTGCACAAACCGAGCCGTCGTCAGACTATCGTCTTGGCAAGCGCGGCGCGCGCCACCGTTGTTTCATCGTGCAGCACACCATCTCGCAGGCGCAACACCCGGTCGCAGCGCGCGGCCAGCTCGATGTCGTGCGTGACGATCACGAAGCTCGTCTCGAACGTCTGTGACAATTCCAACATCAGCTGAAACACCGTTTCCGCAGTATGGCCATCGAGGTTGCCGGTCGGCTCGTCCGCCAGTACGCAGGCGGGCCGCGTCACCAGCGCGCGCGCGATCGCCACGCGCTGCCGCTCGCCCCCGGAAAGCTCTGCTGGCCGGTGTTTCGCGCGATGCGCGACGCCGACGCGCTCCAGCGTGGCCAACGCCTCGCGACGCGCGCCCTCGATCGGCATCCGGCGGATCTGCAGCGGCATCGCGACGTTGTCCAGCGCGGTAAATTCGGGCAGCAGATGGTGGAACTGATAGACGAAACCCAGGGCGCAATTGCGCAAATCGTTGCGCTCACGCTCCGCCAAGTGCGAGAACGGTCGGCCCAATAGCGCGACATGCCCCGCACTGGGCTCGTCGAGCCCCCCCAACAGATGCAGCAATGTACTCTTGCCGGACCCAGACGCGCCGACAATGGCCAGCTTCTCGCCACGATACACGTGCAGTTGCGCGTCGGCCAGCACCGGCACCGGCTGGCCGCCCTGCACAAAGGTCTTCGATAGGCCAGTCGCGGCCAGCACGATTTGCTGCTCGTTCATTGTTTTACTCATAGCGCAATGCCTCAGCCGGACGCACGCGCGCCCCCCGCCAGCTCGGATACAGTGTCGCAAGCGCAGACAGCGCGAACGCAATCGCGCCAATCTTCACCACGTCAGCCGCGATCAAGTCGCTGGGCAGTTCGCTGATGAAGTAGATCGACGGCGGCAGGAATTGGAAGCCCAACACACGCTCGATCAACGGTACCAGCCACGGGATACTGACGGCGAGGGCGCAGCCGAGCGCAATGCCGAGGCCGGTGCCCACGAAGCCGATGGTCACGCCCTGAATCACAAAAATCTTCATGATCGAGCGCGGCTGCGCGCCAAGCGTGCGCAGGATCGCGATATCGGCCTGTTTGTCAGTGACCGTCATCACCAGCGAGGAGACGAGGTTGAAGGCAGCGACCGCAATGATCAGCGTCAGGATGATGAACATCATCCGTTTCTCGATCTGTACCGCCGAAAACCATGTCTTGTTCTGCTGCGTCCAGTCGCGGATATACAGGTCACCGGACAATGATTGTGCGAGTTGTCGCGCAACTTCCGACGCGCGTTGCATGTCCTTGATCCGGAGCCGCACGCCGCTGGGCGCGCTCAACCGGAACAGCGCCTGCGCATCGGCGATCGATACCATCGCCAGCGTGCTGTCGAACTCGTAATGACCGGACTCGAACACGCCGACGACCGTGAACTGTTTGAGCCTCGGCAGCATGCCGGCCGGCGTGATGGTGCCCTCCGGAGCCACCAACGTGACCTTGTCGCCAACGCTCACGCCCATCGCACTTGCCAGATCAACGCCGAGCACAATGCCGAACGATCCCGGCTGCAGATCGGCTAGCCGGCCCGCCTTCATCTCAGCACCGATGTCGGATACCTGCGGCTCCAGCGCCGGGTCGATGCCGCGCAACGCGACGCCGTTGACCGCACTTTGCCGTGTGAGCAGCGCCTGCGCGTCGACGTACGGGGCCGCGCCGACCACCGCCGGATTTTCGCGCGCCTCGTCGGCAGTCAATTGCCAGTTTGGCATCGAGCCGGTTGGCGAGAAGATCTCGATGTGCGCCAGCACCGACAGCATCCGGTCACGCACTTCCTTCTGAAAGCCGTTCATCACCGACAGCACGACAATCAGCGCCGCGACGCCGAGCGCGATGCCCGACATTGAAATCAGCGAAATGAACGAAATAAACCCGTTGCCGGAAGAACGTTTGCCAGTACGCGTATAGCGCAAGCCGATTTGCCATTCGTAAGGGAGCTTCAAATCAATCCTTTGTATCCACGCTGACTGATCCCGCTGCTGGACACCGCCGCAGGTAACAGTGAAGTTTGCCACACAACGGTGCCCTTTGGCCGCTACATGCGCAATAGCCGGATCCGATGGCCACCTGCTGGCCTGACGCACCCAGGACACGCGCGATCGTGTTGATTCGCGCATGCTGAGCACCCGCCATCGCTTCCGGCTCATGTCCATCTCGCGGCCCAAGCCATCACACGCGCGGCTTCAAACTGGAGCACGGCGCCTGCCTTCAGGCGACACGAGCTGTTGCTTCAGCAGGCCGACGAAATTCCAGTTTTTTTGGCCTAATACCTGACCTGAAGTTTTGCGCAACGGGATCGCCCCAGGGCCATTATTCATTTGACTCTCCCATTGCCAATGGTTAACGGTTCAAACTATTTTTAGCCGCCATACCCCTTTTTTATTCCGCACGAATAGTTCGGCTCGATTGCATTCCCCGGTATTGCCGCGTACATTTTCCCGAATTTTCATTTTTTGACTCAATGCCAACCAAAGGTTTAAAATGACCGCATTTGATTATTCGCGACAAATCACGGGCTATACCACTCCACTCTACCGACGCTCGGACTTCGTTATTCCAAAAATATCCAGAAAATTATCTGCATTCAGCGTAGTTTTAGCCCTGTCATTTATCAATGACGCCACTGCATCCAACCAAAGCTATGAAGAATTAGCCCTAGAAAGCATCATAACAGATATCACAAAAAGCAAACTAGCGCCCTTTGAATCGGCGCTAATTAGATTAGACGTTGACCATTCAAAAACGAAAGAAAAATTGGATAAACTAAAGATAGACACCCATAGCGCTTATTTAAAATTTACAAATCAGATCGCCACAGAAAATACAGCAATAAATCAAAAAATAGATCGTATCAGCTTAACAACGGAAGATCAATTAAATAATATTAATCACAAAATCGGCAACCTTAGTCAAAAGTTAACTAGAAATTCTAATGAACAAGCGAATTTAAAAATATCTCTAAACCAAAATATATCCGAACTTAATAGCGCCGTGAAGCAGATAGCACACAACAATAAATCACTTATCAATAAGCTAAATAATGCAAACACAACAACTCAGGATCAAATAAAAGATATCCGAGATCAATCATATAGGCATTACGGAAAAATTACAGAGACCATAAACGAACTCGCATTGACGACAAAAAACCAATTGACGGAGCACAAGGAAACAATAAAAAATGAGTTAGCAATACTGGGAAACAGGGTAGATCAACTAGAAGGACAAACAAAAAAAAACAGAAGCGCAAAGGACAACTCGGGCAATCGGTACAAAAACTCAAAAGACACGGTCGTTACAGAATCATCCACCACGGTATCGCTGCAAGCAGAGTTGGCTAACGCGAATGACGGTGGGTCTTTGCAGCCCATGCTGGCGGACAATGAAGTGCGTCCGGGGCCCCAGCTGACGAACACCGACAGCCAACCGGCGCTTGTGCTGGCAGACAAAAGCCGCCATACTGAACCTGCGCCGGCAGACGAAGGCCGGCATGCCGAAGTTGCGCTGGTGAACCAAGACGGGCCCTTCGAGCGTACTCCCGCGGACCCAGGCGGCCATGCCAAAGTTGTGTCAGCGGACCCAGGCGGCCGAGCCGAAGTTGCGTCAGCGGACCCACGCGGGGTCGTCGAACCGATGACCGCCGACGATCTCCGTGCCGCTTGGCGGGCGCTCCGGCATAGCAGCGGCCATGCCGGGCCTATGCTAGCAGACAATGTGGCGTCGGCTCACGATGATACCCTCTCCTGCGACCAACCCGGCGAATGCGGGCACGGCGCCGCACAAGGGCGGCTGCGCGAATTTATTGGGGCTGACCTACCCTCGCTTCTGGCCGAACAACTGGATATCCACGTCGACGACACCCGCGTCTCGGTCGGCGAGCCCGGCCATGAACGCAGGATTACGGACGTCGCACGCGGCACGCAGCCCACCGACGCAGTGAACAAGGCGCAAATGGATGAGGCGCTAGCCCAGGTGGACCGTAACGCATCGGCGGGCACCGCAGCAGCGATGGCGGTAGCGGGGCTGCCACAGCCAACCTTGCCCGGCAAGAGCCTGATGACGTTCGCCGGTGCGACTTATCGCGGCCAGTACGGTGTGGCGCTTGGCATATCGCACGTGACGCCGAATAACCGCTGGGTATTGAAAGTTGCCGCAAACGCGAACGGCCGTGGCTACGTTGGAATGGTCGCAGCAGGCGGTTTTCAATGGTGAGGGTGAGGCGCAAAGCGTGCGCTCGCGCGACAGATGACGCGCGATAGGCGAGCGAGGTCGATATGACCGGTGGATTGCCCTACAATGCGCTCCATCATGCATGTCACACACCCCGTTTCCCGCCTCCACCTACTGCTGCCCTTTGCGTTGCCCACCGCGGCCAACGCGCAGCCTGCGCTACAGAACCTGGATAAGCCGGCACTAGACAGGTTGCTCGAACGCGCGACGCTTGTCGAACGCGTGATCGGGGACGATTTCCAGCGCACATTGCCACACGAGCGATGGGTCGCCCGCTGTTTCGGCGTCGGCCATGCCGCCGCATCGACTGCGCCGCGCCAGCAAGCAGACGATGCAGCATCGAACGGGCGGACAGACCCGTTCGATGCTGACGATGATGCGCCGCTCGCCCCGTACATGCTGCTTGCGGACGGCGGCGAACCGCGTGATGCGGTCTGGGCATGCGTCGAGCCCGTTCATGTGCAGGTCGCGCATGATCATCTGGTGCTGGTCGATCCCAAGACGCTGCAGCTTTCGACAGATGACGCGGCCGCGCTACTCACCGTCGCGCGGCCCCTCATTGAGGAACTCGGCGTAGAACTGGCTGCCCCGACGCCGCTGCGCTGGTACTTGTCGAGTGAGCAACTCGGCTCGTTGGCCAGCGCGGCACCACTGCGCGCCGCCGGACGCAACATCGAAATCTGGCTGCCACACGAAGCCCATACCGGCCACCGGCCGCGCACGTGGATGAAGCTGCAAAACGAGGTCCAGATGGCTTGGTTCGAGCATCCGGTCAACCAAGCTCGAGAGGCACGCGGGTTGCCCGCCGCCAACTCGATCTGGCTTTACGCGCAAGGGCGCATGACGCCAGTGTCGCGGCCCTTCGAGCGCGTGCTATCGCAGGCAACCGCTACGCGTGGGCTAGCGCTCGCGTCCGGCGCGGCGTTGGAGATGCCGCCCGCCACTTTCGACACGCTGCGGCAACAAACCAGCGGTCAGGCCGCGGCCCGCGCCGCGGGTCGTGGCACAACCGGTGTGACGCTGGTCGAACTCGATCCACTGAGCGCACCATTTGTGCAGCAGGACTGGCCGCGCTTTCGCGCCGCGTTCGCGGTGCTGGAGCGCGACTGGTTCGCGCCAGCGCTCGCAGCGTTAGAGCGCCGCGAACTCGCGGAACTCACGTTGACGCTGTGCGGCGACACCGGCATGACGACGCTCGTCGTGCGCCCCATCGACATGAAAAAATTCTGGCGACGCCGGTCATTTGCGTCGCTGTTGCCGTGAGCCCGCGCCCATGACCCGAATCGTCACCCGAACCTGCCCACCCGCCGACGCGCATGCCCTTGCGCGGCATGGCATCCATCCGGTGCTCGCGCGGCTGTATGCATCGCGCGGCATCGGTACGCCCGCCGACGTGGAAACCGTGCTGGCGCGACTCCTGCCACCAACGCAGCTCTCAGGCGTCGACGCTGCGGCCGCGCTGCTGGCCAATGCGATTGACGCGCGACGGCAAATCCTGGTGGTAGCCGACTATGATTGCGATGGCGCAACGGCATGCGCGGTGGCCGTGCGTGGCCTGCGCCTGTTCGGTGCGCACATCGACTACCTGGTGCCCAACCGGTTCGAATACGGTTACGGATTGACGCCGGATATCGTCGAACTGGCCGCCCGCCGCTCTGGCGCACGCCCCGACCTGCTGGTCACTGTCGACAACGGGATCGCCAGCGTAGACGGCGTGGCGGCTGCCAACGCGCTCGGCATCGATGTGCTGATTACCGATCACCACCTGCCCGGTGACACGCTGCCCGCGGCACGCGCGATCGTCAACCCGAACCAACCAAGCTGCGCATTTCCGAGCAAGCACCTGGCCGGCGTCGGCGTAATGTTCTACGTGCTACTGGCGCTGCGCGCGCTATTGCGCGAGCGCGGCACCTTCGATGGCCGCCCCGAGCCGCGGCTGGACGGTCTGCTCGACCTGGTCGCGCTGGGCACGGTGGCCGACGTCGTACGGCTAGATGCGAACAATCGCGTGCTGGTTGCACAGGGTCTTCAGCGCATCCGTAACGGCAAGATGCAACCGGGCGTGGCCGCGCTTTTCCGGGTGGCCGCGCGCGATGCGCGCAACGCATCCGCATTCGACCTAGGGTTTGCATTGGGGCCGCGACTGAATGCGGCCGGTCGGCTCTCCGACATGTCGCTTGGCATCGAATGCCTGGTCACCGACGATGCACAGCGCGCCGATGCGCTGGCACAGCAACTCGATGCAATGAACCGCGAACGGCGTGAAATCGAGGCGGGAATGCAGGAGCAAGCGCTGGCCGAGCTCGCCCAGCTCGATCCGCGCGACGCGGCCACGATCACGCTATTCAACCCGGCGTGGCACCAGGGCGTGATCGGCATCGTCGCCGGCCGGCTCAAGGAGCGCTTCCACCGGCCAGCGATCACGTTCGCGCCGGCCGACGAGTCGGGCGAGCGCGTGAAAGGCTCGGGACGCTCGATCCCAGGCTTTCACTTGCGCGACGCGCTGGATCTAGTCTCCAAGCGGGAGCCCGGACTGATCGAGCGCTTTGGCGGCCACGCGATGGCCGCCGGCCTCACGCTGCGCACCGACAACGTGCCGCGTTTCGCGGCGGCATTCGAGGCGCTAGCGCGCGAATGGCTGAACGAGGACGCACTCGCGCGACAGATCGAGACCGACGGCGAGCTAGAGGACGCGTATCACACGCCATCGTTCGTCGAACTGATCGACAACGCGGTGTGGGGCCAAGGTTTCCCGGCGCCGGTTTTTTCGGGGGAATTCGATGTGCTGTCTCAGTCACTCGTCAAGGAACGGCATTTGAAATTGCAGCTTGCCCGCGGGCGCCAGCGCTTTGCGGCAATTTGGTTCAATCACATCGACACGCTTCCGGCGCGAGCGCTGTTCGCCTACCGGCTCGTGCGCGATACCTGGAATGGTGTGTCGCGTGTGCAGTTGGTCGTCGAGCATGCGGCGTCCTGATGTCGATCCGTTATAATTTACCCTTTTTGCAAGGCCCCGATCGACATGGAAGCAGAACGTCTGAACGCGATCGAAGCGACCCTCGCCGACCTGCGCAAGCGCGCGGCAGAGCTACGGGGGTATCTTTGACTTCGATGCGAAACAAACCCGCCTAACGGAAGTCAACACCGCGCTCGAGGACCCGAACGTCTGGAGCGACGCGAAGCAAGCGCAGGCGCTCGGTCGCGAGAAGAAGCTACTCGACGCGGTCGTGCAGATGCTCTCGGCGCTGAGCGGCGACCTGACGGATACGCAAGAGCTGTTCGAGCTGGCCAACGAGGAACAAGACGATGACACGCTACTGGCCTGCGAGCGCGACGTGCAGGCCCTGGAGCGCCGCGTGGCTGATATCGAGTTTCGCCGGATGTTCAACAATCCGGCCGACCCGAACAACTGCTTCGTCGACATCCAAGCTGGCGCCGGCGGCACCGAGGCACAGGACTGGGCGTCGATGCTATTGCGCCAGTATCTGCGCTACTGCGAGCGCAAGGGCTTCAAGGCCGAAGTGCTCGAGCAGTCCGATGGCGAAGTGGCGGGCATCAAGAATGCGACGATCAAGGTCGAAGGCGAGTATGCCTATGGCTACCTGCGCACCGAGACCGGCATCCACCGCCTGGTGCGTAAGTCGCCGTTCGATTCATCTGGCGGCCGCCATACGTCGTTCTCGTCGGTGTTCGTGTATCCGGAAGTGGATGAATCGATCGACATCGACGTCAACCCGGCCGACCTGCGCATCGACACGTTTCGCGCATCCGGGGCCGGCGGCCAACACATCAACAAGACCGACTCGGCGGTGCGCATCACGCATTTGCCGTCAGGCATCGTCGTGCAGTGCCAGAACGACCGCTCACAGCATCGAAACCGCGCCGAGGCGATGGCGATGCTCAAATCGAGGCTGTACGAGGTGGAGATGCGCAAACGCCAAGCTGAACAGGACAAGCTCGAATCGAGCAAGACCGACGTGGGCTGGGGCCACCAGATCCGCTCGTACGTGCTTGACCAGAGCCGCGTGAAAGACTTGCGCACAAACGTCGAAATGAGCAACACACGTGCGGTGCTCGACGGAGACCTTGACGATTTCATCAGCGCGAGCCTCAAGCAAGGCGTATAACTGCGAGCGCAATTGACCATGACCGACAAGAATCCCCATGCCACGCAGGCCGGCATCGACAGCGACGACAACGCGATCATCGCGGAGCGCCGCGACAAGCTGCGGGCGCTGCGCGAGCAAGGTATCGCGTATCCGAACGACTTCCGTCCGGAAAACAGCGCGGCGAATTTACACGCTCGCTTTGCCGACACTGACAAGGACGCCCTCGAGACGCATGCGCTCAACGTATCGATTGCCGGCCGGATGATGCTCAAGCGCATGATGGGCAAGGCAAGCTTCGCGACCGTGCAAGACGGCACCGGTCAAATCCAGTTCTTCATCACGCCGGCTGACGTCGGTGCCGATGTCTACGAGGCATTCAAGAAATGGGACCTGGGCGACATCATCGCGGCGCGCGGCGTGCTGTTCCGGACCAATAAGGGCGAGCTATCGGTACGCTGCACCGAGCTGCGGCTGCTGTCCAAAGCCATCCGACCGCTACCGGACAAGTTTCATGGGTTGTCCGATCAGGAAACGCGCTACCGGCAGCGCTACGTGGATCTGATCGTCACGCCCGAAGCACGCCAGACGTTCCAGGCGCGTACGCGCGCGATCGCATCGATCCGCCAGTTCATGACGAATGCGGGTTTTATGGAAGTGGAGACGCCGATGCTGCACCCGATCCCGGGCGGCGCGGCGGCCAAGCCGTTCATCACGCACCACAATGCGCTGGACATGCAGATGTTCCTGCGCATCGCGCCGGAGCTGTACCTGAAACGGCTGATCGTCGGCGGATTGGACCGCGTATTCGAAATCAACCGGAATTTCCGCAACGAAGGGATCTCGCCGCGGCACAATCCGGAATTCACGATGATGGAGTTCTACGCCGCGTACACCGACTACCGCTGGCTGATGGACTTCACTGAGCAGTTGATCCGGCAAGCGGCGCTGGACGCGCGGGGGACGACGACGATCCACTATCAAGGGCGCGAACTGGACTTGAGTCAGCCCTTTCACCGCTTAACGATCACCGGCGCGATCCAGAAGTATGCGCCGCAATACAGCGACGCACAGCTTGCTGACAGCGACTGGCTGCGTGCCGAATTGCGCCGGCTCGGCGTCGATACCCACAATGCGCCGTTGCGCAACGCCGGCGTGGGTGCGCTGCAGCTTGCGCTGTTCGAGGAAACCGCTGAAGCGCAGTTGTGGGAGCCGACCTATATCGTCGACTATCCGGTGGAAGTGTCGCCGCTCGCGCGGGCGTCGGACATGGTTCCCGGCATTACCGAGCGCTTCGAGTTGTTCATTACCGGACGCGAGATGGCAAACGGCTTCTCGGAACTGAACGATCCGGAGGACCAAGCGGCGCGCTTTCGCAAACAGGTCGAGCAGAAAGATGCCGGCGACGAGGAAGCGATGTACTACGACGCCGACTACATCCGCGCGCTCGAATACGGCATGCCGCCGACCGGTGGATGCGGTATCGGCATCGACCGGCTCGTGATGTTGCTGACCGACAGCCCGAGCATCCGTGACGTGATTCTATTCCCGCACCTGCGGCGCGAGGATTGACACGACAATACGCGCGTACGGTCAGCCGCGAGCGGGTCCGTGCGCCAACGTCGCCCTGCGGGCCGGCAATTGCCGGCCCTAATTATTTGTAACAAACGGTAAAGCGGCACAGGTGCGACGGCCGATACGCCGCAATTGGTTACAACTTGAAACCGACAACAGGCGGGGCATCGCGGAGACTAGGCGCAATCGAAAAGCGCCCCTTTCGTGAAGGTCAAAAAATGGAAAGCCCACGCAAACTTCACCCGTTGGTCGCGGCCGCCGCGGTCGGGGTCATCATTGCCAGCCTGGCCGCGACCGCGGCCGTCACGGAGTGGCTGCCCAATGCATCCAGCAGCAGTAGCGCGCGCAGCGATGCCGCGTCTATTACCCAAACCGCACAGCAACTGGTCATGGATGCCGCCGCATCGACTGCTGCGGTGCAATCGAGCGCTACGCCGCCCCAGGCGCCATCATCCGCACAACAAGCGGCGTCTGTCGCATCGTATGCGCCACGTGCGCGGCAATCGAGCGGTGCAGCCATGCCCGCGCCGCCCGCCGGCTACGCGCAACATGGCGCTGGGCCCCGCACCGAGCCACAATATGCACCGCCCCGTGCGGCAGCGTGCGCATCATGTGGCACCGTGGAGTCGGTCGTTCCCGTTCGGCGCGAAGGCCATAGCACAGGACTCGGCGCGGTCGGCGGTGCGGTAGCAGGCGGCGTGATTGGCAATCAGTTCGGCGGCGGCGGTGGACGTACCGCGATGACGCTGCTCGGCGCACTCGGCGGTGGACTGGCCGGCAACTCGGTCGAGAAACATATGCGCAGCGAAACGGACTATCGGGTCCACGTACGGATGCAGAACGGCAAGCTGCGCTACTTCACGTACCGGCAGCCCCCCTCCTTCCAGCCCGGCGAGCGCGTACAAATTGAAAACGGCGCGCTAACGCACGCCGGTTGACACGCTACAGACTGGGGCGCCAGCGACGCAGATAAGGGACGTGCGCGAGGTTTAGTAGTCGGCGTCTTCGATCCACGCAGTCTGGATCGCCTCGAGAATCTTTTCACTCGAGCGCTCCGGGTCGTCGTCAAAGCCGTCCAGTTCCGTCACCCATCGATGCAGGTCGGTGAAACGCACGTATTGAGGGTCAACGTCGGGATGGGCATCGGTCAGTGCCATCGCGATGTCGTTCGTGTCGGTCCATTTCATCGCTGCCGCCCTCCTTGGACTTAGTGGTTTTCCTTCGCATGATTGATCGAGTATTTTGGAATCTCGATCACCAAATCCGCATTTTGCGGCACCTTGGCCTGACACGACAACCGGGAAGTCGGCTCCAAGCCCCAAGCCTTGTCCAACAGGTCGTCCTCATCCTCCTCGGACGGTGCCAGCGCATCGAATCCTTCGCGCACGATCACATGGCAAGTGGTGCATGCGCACGACTTCTCGCACGCATGCTCGATCTCGATTCCGGCATCCAGCAACGCATCGCAGACGCTCTTGCCAGGCTCGGCTTCAAGCACCGCTCCCTCGGGGCACAATTCGACATGGGGCAAAACAACAATTTGAGGCATGGGAAAACAGTCCTGTAAAGCGACAGTAGCGACAACGATCAGCCAATTTCGTCAAGCTTACGGCCAGCGAGCGCGCCACGAATACTCTTGTCCATGCGCCGCGCAGCGAACTCGTCGGTCGCGGCCGCCAGGGCTTTCGTCGCCTCGTCAATGCGGTCCGCGTCATCGCCGTCGACCACGGCGCGCAGCGCGTTCAATTTGGCATCAACGTCGGCACGCTCAGCAGCGTCAAGCAATTCCCCATCGACCGCCAGCGCCGCGTCGGTTGCGTCCACCAGACGCCGCGCGTCGATTTGTGCTTCGCGCAACGCCCTCGCATGCATGTCGCGCTCCGCGCTGCTAAAACTATCCTCGAGCATCCGCGCGATATCATTGTCACCCAGCCCGTACGACGGCTTGACGACCACTGCGGCCTGCGTGCCCGACTGCATTTCGCGAGCGGACACGGACAACAGCCCGTCCGCATCGACCTGGAAGGTGACGCGGATCCGAGCGGCGCCAGCAGCCATCGGCGGAATGCCGCGCAACTCGAAACGCGCGAGTGAGCGACAGTCGGACACCAATTCACGCTCGCCTTGCACCACGTGAATGGCCATCGCGCTCTGGCCATCCTTGAACGTCGTGAATTCCTGCGCCCGTGCCACAGGAATCGTCGAGTTCCGCGCAATGATCTTCTCCACCAGCCCGCCCATCGTCTCCAATCCGAGCGACAACGGTATCACGTCGAGCAGCAACCAGTCGTCACCCTCGCGCCGGTTGCCGGCCAACACGTCGGCCTGGATCGCGGCGCCCAGTGCGACGACTTGGTCCGGATCCAAGTCGGTCAACGGCGCCTTGCCGAAATACTGTTCGACAGCACGCCGCACGCCACGCATACGCGTCGAGCCGCCCACCAACACGATGCCGTCGAAGTCCTGCGGCCCCGCCTTCGCATCGCGCAACGCCTTGCGCGTGAGCGCCAGCGTACGTTCAACCAGCGGCTGGGTCATCGTCGCGAATTCGGCTTCCGTGAGCGTCAGCACGACGCGCCGGCCGCAGGATAACGTGACATCGAGCACGGTCTCGTCCTGATCCGACAGCGTTTCCTTCGCGACACGCACCGCATCCAGCAGCGCTCGCACGTCCTGCGGCGGCAGCGTGCCGAGCGCCGCGCGGTTCAGCACATGCCGATACAGCGCCTGATCGAAATCATCGCCGCCCAGCGCCGAATCGCCGCCCGTGGACAGCACCTCAAACACCCCGCGCGTGAGCTTGAGCACCGACAAGTCAAATGTGCCGCCACCCAAGTCATACACCGCGTATAGCCCTTGCGCACCGCTGTCCAGCCCATAGGCGATGGCCGCGGCGGTCGGCTCGTTCAACAAGCGCAACACATTCAAGCCGGCAAGCTGAGCAGCATCTTTCGTGGCTTGCCGCTGTGCGTCGTCAAAATACGCGGGAACTGTGATGACGGCTCCGACTATATCGTCACCGAGCGTATCCTCGGCGCGCTGCCGCAATGTCGCGAGAATCTCCGCGGAGACTTCGACCGGACTGCGCACGCCGTCCACGGTCTGCAGCTGGAGCATGCCCGGCGCATCGATGAACGCGTAAGGTGCATTGTCCAGATCCTGCACGTCGGCCTTGCCGCGCCCCATAAAGCGCTTGACCGAGACAATCGTGTTGCGCGGATCCAGCGCCGCGTCTTCCTTCGCCGGATAACCGATTTTGCGTCCACCGCTAGGCAGGTAGCGAACGACGGACGGCAGCAACGCCCGCCCTTCGTCGTCAGGCAGCACCTCCGGGATGCTGTTGCGCACCGCAGCCACCAGCGAGTGGGTTGTCCCAAGGTCGATACCGATGGCGATTCGGCGCTGATGCGGCGCCGGCGCCATGCCAGGTTCGGAGATTTGCAGTAAGGCCATCTTTATCCATGTGGAGTACGGTGCCGGGCGCGTGACGGCCGCGCCTCGCATCGGGCGGCAAGCTTCACGCCGCCTCCAATTTGTCGATCTGTGCGTCGATTTCGTGTGCGACTCGTTCGATAAACATCAACTGGCGCACCGCTTCGGCCGCCGGCTGGTCCGCACCGGAATCGAGCCATTCGCCGAGCCGCACGAGCCGTGCTGATTCCTCGTCCCGCAACTCGCGTAGCAGCGCCTGCAGCGCATCGACATTGCGCGCCGCAGCCGCATCCTCGGTCCGCTCGCGCCATTCCATTTGCTGCATCAGGAACGCCGGTTCCATCGCGGTATTGTTTTCCGCGCCGACGTCGATGCCACGTAGGTGCAACAGGTAGGTGGCGCGTCGCAGCGGCGACTTCAGTGTCTGATACGCCTCGTTCGCGCGCGTTGCCCATTGCATCGCGATGCGCTTTTGCGCGTCGCCGGCTGAAGCGAAACGATCCGGATGCACCTGCGCCTGCACGGCGCGATAGGCATCATCGAGCGCGCGCGCATCCAACCCGAAACGCTCGGGCAACTGGAACAATTCAAAGTGGTTTTGAGTCAGCGAAGGCATGGTCGGAAATCACAACTGGCGCCCTGCTGTTCGGTGGCACCGAGGAAATACGCCAATGGCGCCAAAGGCAGCATGCGACGATTCAGACGCGGAACGACTCGCCGCACCCGCATTCATCCTTCACGTTCGGGTTGTTAAACCGGAACCCCTCGTTCAGCCCCTCGCGAGCGAAATCCAGTTCTGTGCCGTCGATGTACGCCAGGCTCTTCGGATCGACGATGACCTTGATCCCATGGCTCTCGAACACCCTGTCGCCGCAGTCCAGTTCATCGACGTATTCGAGCTTGTACGCTAGACCCGAGCAGCCGGTCGTGCGCACTCCGAGCCGCAGCCCGATGCCTTTGCCGCGGCGCGTCAGGTACTTTTGCACGTGCTGTGCTGCTTTTTCCGTCAAAGTGATCGCCATCGTCGTTCGCCGGTCCGGCCGGCCATCATTCATCGGTTCGCCCACTGCCGCGCTTGACCGGCCGGTCAAGCGACTCCCCACGTCAAGCCGCCGCTTCGCCCGCCTGGACAGCAGGTTCGTCGGCCACCGCCACACGCCGCTTCTTGTAATCAGCCACCGCCGCCTTGATCGCGTCTTCCGCCAAAATCGAGCAGTGGATCTTCACCGGTGGCAGCGCCAACTCCTCGGCGATCTGGGTATTCTTGATCGATAGTGCCTGGTCCAGCGTCTTGCCTTTGACCCATTCCGTCACCAACGAACTGGACGCGATCGCGGAGCCGCAGCCATAGGTCTTGAACTTCGCGTCCTCGATGGTCCCATCCGCGCCGACCCGGATTTGCAGCTTCATCACGTCACCGCACGCCGGCGCACCGACCATACCGGTGCCAACCGCGTCATCGTCCTTCGCAAACGACCCGACATTGCGCGGGTTTTCATAGTGGTCCAGAACCTTGTCGCTATAAGCCATTGCAGTACTCCTTGCTGTATCGGTAGAGGTTCACGCCGTCGCGCTCAATGCGCAGCCCATTGGATCGACGACAGGTCGATCCCTTCCTGATGCATTTCCCACAACGGCGAAAGCTCGCGCAGCTTCGCGATCTTGTTGTTCAACAACTCGATCACGTAGTCCACTTCCTGCTCGGTCGTGAAGCGTCCCACCGTGAAGCGGATCGAGCTATGCGCCAGCTCGTCGTTACGGCCCAGCGCGCGCAATACGTACGACGGCTCCAGCGACGCGGACGTACAGGCAGAACCAGACGATACCGCGACATCCTTGACCGCCATGATCAGAGACTCGCCCTCAACAAAATTGAAGCTCACGTTCAGGTTGTGCGGCACGCGCGCATGCATGTCGCCGTTCACGTACACCTCGTCGATCCGCAGTAGCCCGTTGAGCAAGCGATCGCGCAGCATCCGCACCCGCTCGTTCTCGGTGGCCATTTCCTCGCGGGCCAGCCGGAACGCCTCGCCCATGCCCACAATCTGATGGGGGGCGAGCGTGCCGGAGCGCATGCCCCGCTCATGGCCGCCGCCGTGCATCTGCGCCTCGATCCGCACGCGCGGCTTGCGCCGCACATACAGCGCACCGATCCCCTTCGGCCCATATGTCTTGTGCGCGGAAAACGACATCAAGTCGACCTTCAACTTCTGTAGGTCGATTTCGACCTTGCCGGTCGCCTGCGCGGCATCGACGTGGAATACGATCCCTTTTTGCCGGCAGATCTCGCCGATCGCCGCAATATCCTGGATCACGCCAATCTCGTTGTTTACATGCATCACCGACACGAGAATGGTGTCCGGTCGCAACGCCGCGCTGAATGCCTCCAGGTCGAGCAAGCCATCGTCACGCACGTCCAGGTACGTCACCTCGAAGCCCTGTCGCTCCAGTTCGCGCGTGGTGTCGAGCACGGCCTTGTGCTCGGTCTTCACCGTGACGATGTGCTTGCCCTTACTGCGATAAAAATTCGCCGCGCCCTTCAGCGCCAGGTTGTCCGACTCGGTCGCACCCGACGTCCAGATGATCTCGCGCGGATCGGCATTGACCAACGCGGCCACCTGCTCGCGCGCCTGTTCGACCGCGCGCTCAGCTTCCCAGCCATATGCATGGCTACGCGAGGCCGGGTTACCGAATTGCTCGCGCAGGTACGGGATCATCTTATCCGCCACGCGCGGGTCAATGGGCGTCGTCGCGCTGTAGTCCATGTAAATGGGCAGGTGGAACGGGGGATTTTTCATATGGGGCTCCGCAAGTCTGTGTCTGCTGCCAATACGTGTGTCGCGTCGTCGTCCGCTCAGGACTGCGCGATGTTGAACACGGAATTCGGTCCTTTCGGCCCGACGCGGACCGCGTCCGGCGCTACCGGCTCGCCTCGCCGATCGAGCCGCACCGGCGCTGCACTCTCGCGCGAGCGCTGTTGCTCGACTAAGTCCTGCAGCGACACGGAATCGAGGTACTCGACCATCTTCTGGTTCAGCGTCGACCACAATTCATGCGTCATGCAATGGCCGTCTGGCTGTTTGGTGCCCTCGCACGTGCCCTTGCCACCGCACTGCGTCGCGTCCAGCGGCTCGTCAACCGCGATAATGATGTCGGCCACGGTCACCTCGTCGGGGCGGCGCGCGAGATGGTAGCCGCCGCCCGGTCCGCGCACCGACTCGACGATCTCGTGCCGGCGCAGCTTGCCAAACAGCTGCTCCAAATAAGACAGCGAGATCCGCTGCCGCTGACTAATACCTGCGAGCGTCACAGGGCCCTTCTCTTGGCGTAACGCCAAGTCGATCATCGCGGTAACGGCGAAGCGACCTTTTGTAGTGAGTCTCATGGTGTGGGGCACCCGTAATTCTCGACAATTTTTATCAAGTATAAATATCCTAGCATTTTAGTCAAGTACCCCTACCGCGTTCAGGGACAGACTAGTGCACCGCTCCATGCGGCAACGTGCGCTGCCGTCGGCTCGCGCGCTGCGTGCCGCTTAGATTGCGTAGCGCTGCCGCAACTGCGCAAGCAAGCCGTCGCAGGCGTCCTCGACTTCATCAAGCACGCGCTCAAAGCCTTCGTGGCCACCGAAATAAGGATCGTCAACGATGTCGGTATCGTAACGGCGCGCGAACTCCATTAGCAGCCGGATCTTATGCCCATGCTCGGACGGGCAGCGGCGGCGCAGCTCGACGACGTTGTCATGATCCATCGCGAGCAGCAGATCGAACCGCGCAAAATCGCCGGCGCTGACCTGCCGGGCACGCAACGCGTCCAATGCGTAACCGCGCGACATCGCGGCGCGGCACGCACGGGGGTCGGGTGCGGCACCTACATGCCAGTCTCCCGTGCCGGCCGAGTCTAAGTGGATCGTGTCAGCCAGCCCGGCCTCGTGTACCTTGGCGCGCATCACCGCTTCGGCGGTGGGGGAACGGCAAATATTGCCAAGGCAGACGAAAAGCAGCGCGACAGTTTTCATGGGTTTGAATGTTCGGAGCGCCGCAATTCTACGCCGGAATCCATGCTCGTGCTGCACGCTTGTACTAATAGGCACGATTGCCACATCGCGCACTGGCCGCCCGGCACACCCGGGCATGGGCTCGCCATCGATAAGCCCGTATGACACAGTGCACGCTAACTCCGCATTGAACCGCGCTTGACTGAGCAGATCGAGCCAGCGCGACGCGCCGGCCGACGCACCCATTGCAGACCCCATCGTGCCGCCAGCGGCACCACGCCGCGCCCCGCCACCAACCCGATAACTTGTCGTTTTTCATTGCCGCCGGCGTGCGGCAATACCCAGGGCCGCAACATGAGAGACGACAATGGCAGCTCCGCAGCCAGCCCCATATGGAAGGGCCTGCAAGACGGACACACACTGGCACTAAGCAGGCGCCGCGGCGTGCGCGAGGCGTGTGAGTTGAACGGCTCAGCCGTGCAGGTCGGCCAGCGGATGCGCGTCGGCGCGCCACGGCGAGCGCAGCATCGCGGCCACATGCTCTTCGCGGACCTCGGCCAGCGTGGCCGGCGCCCAGCGCGGCCGCTTGTCCTTGTCGATCAGGTGCGCCCGCACCCCTTCGCAGAAGTCGCCGTGGTCGATCGCCTGTGTGGCGATCGCCAGTTCCATCCGCAGACATTCAGCCAGCGTCATATGGCGTCCCCGCAGCAACGCCTGCCGCGTCACGTTGAGCATGGTGGGAGAATAGGCGCTCAGCGCATCGAGGGTCGCGCTGAGCCATTCGCGCTCGGCCTCGCGGGGACCGGCCGACAAATGGCCGTGTAGCGACGCAACGATCTGCTCAACCGAGTGGCGAGGATTGAAATGACGCATGGCTAGCGCGCGCCAATCGTCCACGGTACTGCGTACCGGCTTGGAATCGGAGCCGCCGAATGCCTGCTTCAGCGCACGATCAATGTCCGTGGTGTCCGCTTCACACAGTCGCACGTCGAAATCGCGCAACGCATCGGCGTCAACCAGCAGATCGGCCAATCCGAGCCGCTGCGCATCGGCCCCGCTGAGCGTCACGCCGGTCAATCCAACATACAGTTCCAACTCCACCGGCAGCACGGCCAAGAATCGCGTGGCCCCCACATCTGGCACGAAACCGATTCGTGTTTCCGGCATCGCGATCCGGCTACGTTGGGTGGCAATCCGCAGCGAGGCACCCTGTGCCAACCCCATCCCACCGCCCATCGTAATGCCGTCCATCAGCGCTACCACGGGCTTAGGGAAATAATGCAGCGCGAAATCGAGCCGATATTCGTCAATGAAGAACGCTTGCCACGAGCGCTCGCCGGCGCTCGCCAGCCGGTACAGCGCCCGCACATCGCCCCCTGCGCAAAAACCCTTGTCGCCGGCACCGCACAGCACTAGTGCCAAAATTTGGTCGTCCGTCCGGCATTGCTCGACCCATTGCGCCAGCGTGCGCACCATCGAATGCGACAGCGCGTTCAGCGCATCGGGACGATTCAGCGTCACGACCGCCACCCGATTGATCACCTGATAACTCAAATGTTCGGCTGTCACCGGTGCGGCGGCCGGAACATCACGCCGCGCTCCGGCGGCGGCCTCAACCACGCCCACTGCGGGCGACCCTGTCGTCATAACCCTCCCTCGCATCACGCTGACCAGCACGGCGCGCGTGCTAGACCTGCCGTGCCATCACCATCCGCTGTATCTCGCTTGTTCCTTCGTAAAGCTGCATAATGCGCGCATCACGGTAGTGTCGCTCGACGGCATAGCCCTCAAGATAGCCGTATCCGCTATGCACCTGGATCGCGCTGGAGCACACCCGCTCGGCCATCTCCGACGTGTAAAGCTTGGCCTCGGACAGGCACGGCTTGCCAGCGGTGCGCAAGCGCGCCGCGTGATGCGCGAGCAAGCACGCCGCGTTCAGTTGCGTGGCCATGTCCGCCAGCACCTTGGCACGCTCTGGTGCTCGCGCAGCGGCATCATACCGTTCGCATCTTTCACCATACGAGATACAATCGGGTTTCTACTGCAGCACAGCGGTATCCATGATGAGCGACCTGAACGCAGAAGCCAAGACCTCGATCCAGGTAATCAACCGGATGATGCGGCTGCTCGACGCGCTCGCCGCGCATAGCGATCCTGTCAGCCTCAAGGAACTCGCGCAACGCACCGAGCTTCATCCCTCGACCGCCCATCGAATCCTGAACGACATGGTAACGTGCCGGCTCGTCGATCGTTCGGATCCGGGCACGTACCGCCTGGGCATGCGTCTGCTCGAGTTAGGCAATCTGGTCAAAGCCCGGTTGTCGGTGCGCGACGCCGCGCTCGGCCCAATGCGCGAACTGCACCGGCTCACTGGGCAAACGGTGAACCTATCTGTTAGGCAGGGTGACGAAATCGTCTATATCGAACGCGCCTATTCGGAGCGCTCCGGCATGCAGGTGGTCCGCGCGATCGGTGGCCGCGCGCCGCTGCATCTGACGTCCGTCGGCAAGCTGTTCCTGGCCGCGGACGAAGCATCGCGCGTGCGCGCCTACGCAACGCGCACCGGGCTAGCCGGCCATACGCAGAACAGCATCACGGATCTAGCAAAGCTAGAGCGCGAACTGGCACACGTGCGCCAGCAAGCGTGTGCACGTGACAATGAGGAACTGGAACTAGGCGTGCGATGCATCGCGGCTGGCATCTATGACGACAGCTCGAAACTGGTGGCGGGCCTGTCACTGTCCGCGCCGGCGGACCGCTTGCAAAACGCATGGCTCGCGCAGCTCACCCATACCGCGCTGGAAATTTCACAGGCGCTCGGGTACCAGCCGCCGGCGAACACCACCACGGCTGCTGCTGCCGCGTGAAATGAACGGTTCCACCGTCCGCCAGGTATCGCCGGCGAACGATAGACCCGCGAACGCGCGCCGGCCCGGCCAACGCCAATGCGCAGATTGACCGCACACCGGCACACGGGTGCAGTTCAGGTGCCAGCGCCGTTGGTCTGTGCGCTCGTCACACGTTGCACTCCGCCAGTGTCCATCCAATTGCGCAACCGTTGTGCATCGGCAAAGCGCGAATACTTGCCAAACGAGTCCAGCAGCACCATGATCACGGGCCGGCCATGGATCGTCGCCTGCATGACCAGGCATTCGCCGGCCTCGTTGATAAAGCCGGTTTTCTGCAACCCGATATCCCACGAAGCGTTGCGCACCAGCGCGTTCGTGCTGTTATAGGCGAGCATGCGCTTGCCGGTGAACACATCGTAGCTGCGGTCAGTGGAGAACTGGCGGATCAGCGGATACCGATATGCCGCATTGACCATCTTCGCGAGGTCGCGCGCGCTGGACACGTTCTGCGAGGTTAGGCCGGTCGCGTTCTGGAAATGGGTTTGGGCCATACCCAATTCGACGGCCTTGCGGTTCATCGCTGCGATGAACCCGGGTCGGCCGCCGGGATAGTAGCGCGACAGCGCCGCGGCGGCGCGATTCTCCGAGGCCATCAGCGCGATGTGCAGCATATCCTCACGCGACAACGTCGAGCCGATCAACAATCGGGAACCGGTGCCCTTCTCGTAGTCGCGGTCCTCGTCGGTCACCGTCAGCCTCTCATTGAGCGGTGCCTTCGAATCCAGCACGACCATCGCGGTCATCAGCTTCGTGATCGACGCGATCGGCACGACTGACGCCGAGTTCTTGTCGTACAGTACCTCACCGGTGTTCTGATCGACCATGAAGCCCACCGTCGAGCGCAACGCCACGCTGCCGTCGGACTGCAGCGTGAACGCGCCTACTGCGGGCCTGGGCTGGTACGCGACCCGGCGCACGGCCGCATGGTGCGTACGGCCCTTCAGCCGCGCCGACACGCGCCGTTTCGACGGCTGCGCGGCGGCCTGCCGCACCACCTTGCTCGAGCGCGCGGCGCGGGCTTGCCGGGTCCTGGACGGGTGCTTCGCAGTCCATGCCTTGCCACCTTTGCCGGCGGTAGCATGGCGCGCACGGGATTCGCGTGCTTCCTTCGCGGCGGTGACGGCATACGCGTTGGCCGGCGCGACCAGCGCAGCCATCAGCATGGCTGAGCCGGCGATGGACAACGCCGTGCCAAAGGCAGCGACACAGATGCCTTTCAACGACGAAAACAAGGTGCTTTTCATTCGTGTTATGACCGGATTTCCGAAAGTGTAGCCAAGCCCGGAATGACTAACCTATTAGGCACTTATCGCCAATACTTCATCCAAGACCTGTCAGGCGTTCAGGGCAGACAATCGAGCCTTGCAGTGTAATTGAAATCAGTAATCAGGCGCGTACGGTAGTTCGCTACACCGTCGCTTAACGGTGCCTACCTCCGACTTAACGGTTTGGTGCCACCGATGTTGAACCAGGTTTGCCTCGAGACAGCACAAAGATGCCTTTCTCGTCGCGCGCCGCGCTACAACAAATCAATGACTCAAACGTTCTCGAAATTGACACACAACGGTGCGTGTACATCCCGACCAGGCGAAGCGCGGTGTGCTGAGACGCTGCGTTGAGCGAGCCGCGCTGGCTGCGGCCCCATCGGCTTACGCCGCTAAACACTTGTTTATTAAGCTGAAGCCTGATTTGTGCACTGCACAAAAAAACTTGACACGCGCGCAAACACACCTAAAATGCGTATTCTGCTGCACTGCACAACAGCGCGGCGGCCTTTCTCCCCACCAGCGGCCCCGCCAGGGTCGGTCAGGAGCGCAAGCATGAATCTGTTGACCCCCGAGCAAATCGCTGCCGCCCAGAAGGTGAATTTGGAAACGTGGTTTGGTTTGGCGAACAAAGCGTTCGAAGGCGCCGAAAAACTCGTTGAGCTAAACCTAAAAGCGGCGAAGGCGACACTGGCCGAATCTCAAGAAAACGCGCACCGCATGCTGTCGGTGAAGGATGCGCAGGAGCTGTTGTCGCTGCAAACCAGCCTGGGGCAGCCTGCCGCGGAGAAAGTCCTGTCGTACGGCCATCACCTGTACGAGATCGCGTCGGCCACGCAAGCCGAATTCGTCCGCGTTGCCGAAGCGCAGTACGAGGAACAAAACCGCAACGTGCAGGCGTTGGTCGACAATGTTGCGAAAACCGCGCCGGCTGGCTCGGAAACCGTCGTCTCGGTGTTGAAATCAGCGATCACCGCCGCGAACACAACCTACGAAACGGTGCAAAAGGCCACAAAGCAGGCAGTTGAGATCGCTGAAAGCAACTTCAACGCCGCCGCCACTGCTGCGTCGAAAGCTGCTCAGCAAGCTGCCGCACAGGCATCGCGCACCGCCAAGAAGTAACGGCTACCCGCTCGGCGTCATGGAGCTAGCAGCGCCCAAGGCAACGGTGTGGTGCATGAGCCCATGCCGGTGCAAGGCTGAACAGCACGATGGTATCCGTTCCACGCGCTGGCGCCCTGCGCCATGCACTTTTGCCGGTGCGCCAGCAAAGCGCGACTCGATGTCTCACGCAATGCGCCGTTGAATGAGCCGACACCTCGACGAGGCATAGAGCAGGCCATTTGATAAGGCGAAGGCTATCTGAACGCGCCCCAACGGTCTTGCACGTATTCGCGACGAACCGGCACAGCCCGCGTTAACGGCCCATGTTACTTTTTGCGCTGTGGCGGCAGATCGGTGCAGACGCCTTCGTACAATTCCGCGGCCATCCCAACCGACTCCCCGAGCGTCGGGTGCGGATGAATCGTCTTGCCGATATCCGTCGCGTCCGCGCCCATTTCCACGGCCAGGCAAATCTCGCTGATCAGATCGCCCGCATTGAGTCCGACGATACCGCCGCCGATCACGCGATGGGTCTGTTCATCGAACAGCAACTTCGTAAAGCCCTCGTCCCGGCCGTTCGCAATCGCGCGCCCGGAGGCAGCCCACGGAAACACAGCCTTGCCGTACTGGATGCCTTCGGCCTTCAGTTGCGCCTCTGTCTTGCCGGCCCATGCGACCTCGGGGTCGGTGTACGCCACCGAAGGAATCTGCAGCGCATCAAAGTAAGATTTTTCGCCGGCGGCGGCCTGCGCTGCCACATGCCCTTCATGGACCGCCTTGTGAGCGAGCATCGGCTGACCCACGATATCGCCGATCGCATAGATATGCGACACGTTGGTACGCATCTGCTGATCGACCTCGATGAAACCGCGCTCGGTCACTGCAACGCCGGCACGCTCGGCGCCAATGCGCTTGCCGTTCGGACTGCGCCCGACTGCAACGAGCACCAAGTCGTAGCGCTGCGGATCCGTTGGCGCATGCTCGCCTTCGAAACTCACATAGATGCCGTCCGGCTTAGCTTCAGCAGCCGTGGTCTTGGTCTGCAGCATCACGTTTGCAAAGCGCTTTGCGTTGAACTTCTCCCATACTTTGACGAGGTCCCGGTCCGCGCCCTGCATCAAGCCGTCGAGCATCTCAACCACGTCAATGCTCGCGCCGAGCGTTGAATACACGGTGGCCATCTCGAGCCCGATGATCCCGCCACCGATCACTAGCATCCGCTGCGGGATTTGCGGCAGCGCCAACGCGCCAGTGGAATCGATAACGCGTGCGTCGTCAGGTAGAAACGGCAGTTTCACGGCTTGCGAGCCGGCCGCGATAATCGCCTGCTTGAACCGCACGATCTGCTTGCCGCCGTCGGTCCGCACCTCGAGATGATAAGGGTCGACGAATGCCCCAACGCCGGTCACCACCTGCACCTTGCGCGCCTTGGCCATGCCAGCGAGCCCGGTCGTCAGCTTACGCACCACGCCGCTCTTGAACTCGCGCAGCTTACCCAAATCGATCTGCGGCTTGCCGAGCGTGATCCCATGCGCTGCCAGCGCCGCCGCCTCGTCAACGATGGCGGCGGTGTGCAGCAACGCCTTCGACGGAATGCACCCGACGTTCAGGCAGACGCCGCCCAGTGTCGGATAGCGCTCGACGAGCACAGTTTTCAGGCCGAGGTCAGCGGCGCGGAACGCGGCCGAGTACCCGCCTGGGCCGGCACCGAGCACCAACACGTCACATTCGATATCGGCGCTGCCACGATAGGCCGCAACCGGCGCACCGGCTGCAGGCAGCGCTGCCGACGTCGGCAGCGACGCGCTCGCCAGCCGCGCGCCTGACGCGGCCGGCGATGTCGGCGCCGACGCGGGGGCCGGGGCGGACGCGGTGGCCGCAGCCGGCGACTGTGCCGCGGTACGGCTATCATCAGCACGCTCCGCCTGGTCGGCAACCTCCATGATCGCAATCACGGTGCCCTCGGACACATTATCACCGGCCTTGACCTTGACCTCCTTCACGGTGCCGGCGTAGTCGCTCGGCACCTCCATCGAAGCCTTGTCGCTTTCTAGCGTCAACAGCGACTGTTCCTTGTGGATCGTATCGCCAGGCTGGACCAATACCTCAATCACGCTGACGTCCTTGAAATCGCCGATGTCAGGCACTTTCACTTCAACGAGACTCATCCACGTCCCCTTCTTGTTCGCGCAACGGGTTGATATCGTCTAATCACAGCATCACGCGGCGGAAATCCGCGAGGATCTGGACCAGATACGCGTTGAAGCGCGCGGCCTGCGCGCCATCGATCACGCGATGGTCGTACGACAGTGACAGCGGCAGCATCAACCGCGGGACAAACTGCTTGCCGTCCCAGACCGGCTTGTAAGCGCTCTTGGACAAGCCGAGGATCGCTACTTCCGGTGCATTGATAATCGGCGTGAAATGCGTGCCGCCGATGCCACCAAGCGACGAAATCGAAATCGAGCCGCCCTGCATCTGGTCTGGCTTCAGCTTGCCTTCACGAGCCAGCCTCGCCAGTTCCGCGGTTTCCTTCGCAATGTCGAGCACACCCTTGTGGTCAGCCTCCTTGAGCACCGGCACGACGAGCCCGTTCGGCGTATCGGCCGCAAAGCCAATGTTGAAATATTGTTTGAACACCAGGTTCTCGCTGTCCAGGCTGGTGTTGAAGGTTGGGAATTTTTTCAACGCAGCGACAACCGCCTTGATCACGAACGCGAGCATTGTCACCTTGATGCCCGCCTTCTCGTTTTCCTTGTTTAGTTGCACGCGCAACATCTCAAGCTCGGTAATATCGGCTTCGTCGTTGTTCGTCACGTGGGGGATCATGACCCAGTTGCGATGCAGGTTCGCCCCAGAGATCTTCTTGATCCTTGACAGCGGCTTGGCCTGCACCGGGCCGAACTTCGCAAAGTCGACCTTCGGCCAGGGCAGCAGGTCCAGTCCCGCGCCGCCCGACGCAGCGGTTGCGCCCGCCGGCACGCCGCGCTGTCCGGTCATCACGCCCTTCACATAGGCGGTCACATCCTCGCGCGTGATCCGGCCCTTCGGGCCCGTGCCCGGCACGCGCGCGACCTCGACACCCAACTCGCGCGCGAACTTGCGCACCGACGGGCTCGCGTGACTGGCGCGGTGTGCGCCGGCAATCGGGATCACCGGCGCCTGCGCAAGCGCAGACGGCTCGCGAGCGCCACTGGCCGGCGTTGACGCAACCGGCAGATCCAAAGGCGGCTTGACCGGCTTGGACGCAGTAGCCGGCTGCGCGGCCGGCGCAGGCTGCGCTTGCTCGGAGGCCGCACCACCGATGCTCTCCAGCACGACGATCAGTGTGCCTTCTGAGACCATGTCGCCGACGTTGACTTTCAGCGCCTTCACCGTACCGGCGGCCGGGCTCGGCACGTCCATCGTTGCCTTGTCCGATTCCAGCGTGAGCAGCGACTGCTCCGGTTCGACGACGTCGCCTACCTTCACGTGCACTTCAATCACCGGCACGTCCTTATAGTCACCGATATCGGGAACTTTGACCTCGCGCACGCCGCCGGCCCCATCCGACGCAGCCTGGGGTGAGGACGCAGTGGGCGCGGCCGGCGATACAGGCCGAGCTGAGGACGCAGCCGCAGCGGCCGGCGGCGCAGGTGTGGCAGCGGACGCTGAGCTTGCGGCGGACGCCTGGCCCGCGGCCGGCGCAGCGGCTGCGGCGGATTGCGCCGCACTGTGACCGTTAGACGCCGGCGCACTGCTCGCGCGATCGAGGATCACGATTAGCGACCCTTCGGAGACCGTATCGCCCTGCTTAATCTTGACTTCCTTGACGACACCGGCGCTCGGGCTCGGCACGTCCATCGTCGCCTTGTCCGACTCGAGCGTGACCAGCGATTGCTCCGGCTCGACGGCATCGCCCGGCTTGACCAGCACCTCGATCACCGGCACGTCCTTGTAGTCGCCGATGTCCGGCACCTTCACTTCGATCGCTTCACTCATTGATTTTGTCTCCATCAGCCACGCGTGTGCGACAGCCGGCCACGGCTGTCGCACACGGAGCAGCGCATTCGCGCGATGCGGGAAAATGGCGTTAGACTGTCACCGGATTCGGCTTGGCCGGATCGAGCTGGTATTGCTGCAGCGCTTGCGCCACCCGCTTGCGGTCAATCGTGCCTTCGTCGGCCAACGCGTGCAGCGCGGCCACCGTGACCCAATAGCGGTCGACTTCGAAGAAGTGACGCAGCTGCTCGCGTGTATCAGAACGACCAAAGCCATCGGTGCCAAGCACCACATAGCGACGCGGCACGAATGCGCGGATCTGCTCGGCCAGCGAGCGTACATAGTCAGTCGACGCGATCACCGGCCCCTGCGTGTCCTTCAGCAAGGTCTGCACGTGCGACAGCTTGGGCTCGGCGAGCGGGTTAAGCAGATTCTGGCGCTGTACTGCGTGCCCTTCGCGGGCCAGTTCGATGAAGCTCGGCACGCTCCAAAGGTCGGCGGCCACGCCCCAATCGTTTTTCAGTAACTCGGCTGCGGCAATCACTTCGTTCAGAATCGTGCCAGCGCCGAGCAATTGCACGCGCGGAGCGTCCTTGTCCGCTTCAGCCTTGCGCAATGAATACATGCCCTTGACGATGTGCTGCGCGACATGCTCGCCCTCGGGCATCGCCGGATGCTCGTAGTTTTCGTTCATTACCGTCAGGTAATAGAACACGTCCTGCTGCTCCTGCACCATGCGGCGCAAGCCATCCTGGATGATCACCGCAAGCTCGTAGCCAAATGTCGGATCGTAGCTGACGCAATTGGGGATCGACGACGCCCACAACAGCGAATGCCCGTCCTCATGCTGTAACCCTTCGCCATTGAGCGTTGTGCGTCCCGCGGTGCCGCCGAGCAGGAAGCCGCGCGAGCGCATGTCGCCGGCGGCCCAGGCCAGATCGCCGACGCGCTGGAAGCCAAACATCGAGTAGAAGATGTAGAACGGCACCATGATCTCGTTGTGCGTCGAGTACGATGTCGCCGCCGCGATCCAGTCGCAGATGCCGCCCGCCTCGTTGATGCCTTCCTGCAGGATCTGCCCGGTCGTCGATTCCTTGTAGAACATCAGCTGGTCGGAATCTTCCGGCACGTACTTCTGCCCTTCCTGGTTCCAGATGCCGATCTGGCGGAACAGCCCCTCCATGCCGAACGTGCGCGACTCGTCCGGCACGATCGGCACAATCCGCTTGCCGAGCGCCTTGTCCTTGAGCAGGATGTTCAAGATCCGCACGAACGCCATCGTCGTGGAAATCTCGCGTCCCTCACCGGTGCCCTTGAGCACCGGTTCGAACGCGCAGAGCGGCGGCACGTCCAGGGACGTATCGGCCTTCATCCGTCGCTGCGGTAGATAGCCGCCGAGCGCCAGCCGGTGCTGACGCATGTACTCAAGCTCCTTTGAACCCTCGTCGAACTTCAGATAAGGCACATCGGCGATCTCGTCGTCCGAAATAGGCAGCCGGAACTGGTCACGGAACTTCTTCAGTTGGTCCACCTGCATTTTCTTCTGCTGGTGGGTAATGTTCATCGCCTGCCCGGCCTCGCCCATCCCGTAACCCTTGATGGTCTTCGCCAGAATCACGGTCGGCTGGCCAACATTATGCTGCGCCGCATGAAATGCCGCGTAGATCTTATGCGGATCGTGGCCGCCTCGGTTCAAATTCCAGATGTCATCGTCGGACCAGTCCGCCACCAGCGCCTTGAGTTCCGGCGTGTTGAAGAAATGCTCGCGCACGTAGGCGCCGGACTCCGACTTGTACGTCTGGTATTCGCCATCGACGACTTCCATCATCCGGCGCATCAACGCGCCCGTCTTGTCGCGCGCGAACAGCGAATCCCAGCGGCTGCCCCAGATCACCTTGATCACGTTCCAGCCCGCACCGCGGAATTCGGACTCCAACTCTTGGATAATCTTGCCGTTGCCTCGCACCGGCCCGTCCAGCCGCTGCAGGTTACAGTTGATCACGAACACGAGATTGTCCAGCTTCTCACGTCCGGCCATGCCGATCGCACCGAGCGATTCCGGCTCGTCGGTTTCGCCGTCACCGAGGAAAGCCCAAACCTTGCGCCCGGCGGTCTTCGCAATGCCGCGCGCCTCCAGGTAGCGCATGAAACGCGCCTGGTAGATCGCCATGATCGGGCCTAGGCCCATCGACACCGTCGGGAACTGCCAGAAATCTGGCATCAGCCACGGGTGCGGATACGATGAGATGCCCTTGCCCCCGACCTCCTGCCGGAAGTTGTCCAGTTGTTCCTCGGTTAGTCGGCCTAACAGGAACGCGCGCGAATAAATGCCGGGCGACGAGTGGCCCTGCACGAACACCAGGTCGCCGCCATGTTCGGCGCTCGGCGCGTGCCAGAAATGGTTGTACCCGACGTCATAGAGCGTGGCGGCCGACGCAAACGAGGCAATGTGTCCACCGACGTTCGTGTGCTTGCCGGCGCGCAGCACCATCGCCAGCGCATTCCAGCGCGTGTACGAGCGGATCCGGTGTTCGATGTCCTGATCGCCGGGGTTCTTAGCCTGCGCGGACACGGGGATCGTATTGATGTACGGTGTGTTTGCGGAGAACGGCAGATGCTCGCCATGGACCCGCGCAAATTCGATCTGCTTCTCGATCAGGTAATGTGCGCGCTCAGGGCCTACGGCCGACAGCACGCCATCCAACGCCTCGAGCCATTCGGCGGTTTCTTGCGGGTCGTTGTCTTTTTCGGCGGTGACATACTTCATCACTTCCTCGGGTACGGCGGACATGAGCGTCTCCTGGTCCTGGTATGGGGAACGTGCAGCACAAAGTGACCAGCTACCGCGCGCGGGTCCGCCTGCGGGATCGCGCGGCCGGAAGCGGCATCCTGGCCGGGTGGCCACCGAATTGTAAAGACCCGGTCTGAGCCTGCGCAACAAAATTTTCAAATGACGAGATGATTTCTCGCCATATGAAAAATTGCTGCGATGCAACCCGAAAATCTGGCATCCGTCTGGATTCTATCGCTGCATTGCCGCGAACTGCTCGCTTTGTGCTTTTAACCCTGCGCTACAATCTCCTCTATGTTGACCGAACGGCTCCTCGCTCGTGCAGCGCGGCCCGGGCCGACGCCGCCGCCCAACCGCTGGCACCACGGCCCGTGGTGGTCCAACTCTTACTTGCTCACGCCGCTCGTGTCGATCGTGGTGTTCCTGATCGTAATGAGCCTGATTCTGTGGAGCCTGAACCGGCGCGAGCAACAGCAGCAGGAAGACACGCTATATCGCAACGTCGCGTGGGCCCAGCAACAGATCCGTCTGTCAATGACGAGCGCGCAGGAACACATTGCCGCCCTCGCGCGCGACATTGCCGCCGGTCACGGTGACGCGCGGACCTTCCAGACAGCCGCCAGCGCTGTGATGCAAAGCCATCCGGAAATCATCTACATGAACTGGCTCGACGGCTCGCAGACGCCGCATTGGGCCAGCACCCCGGAGCCGCACGTCGGCTCTCGGCTGGCCAAGCCAAACAATGCGCAATTGTACGATGCGATCCGCGCTTCGTTCACTGAAGCACGTGCCTCGCGCCGGCAGATCTACTCGGCGCTGCTCTACGACGACTTGCGCAACGGCTACGTAACGCTGCAAACGCCGATCTTCCATGAGCGCGAGTTCCTCGGCACGGTGGCCGCCGTGTTCTCGGTTCAAGGTATGCTCAAGCACGACATTCCGGCCGAGCTGTCCGCGAAGTACAAGATTTCGATCATCGATCCGAGCCACCGCGAGCTATCCACCACGTCCACCCGCCCGCGGCTGCCGCGCGATGCGTATTACGATCTACCGCTCGATCCGCCGGGCCATAGCCTGGCGGTGCGCGTGTACTCGTATCCGCAACTAACCAATTTCACGAACAACACGCTGGTGTGGCTAGTGGCCGGCCTGTCGTGCTTCGTGTTATGGAGCCTGTGGAGCTTATGGAAGCACACGCGGCAGCGCTTCGAGGCGCAACAGGCGCTGTACGCGGAAGCGTTCTTCCGACGCGCGATGGAAAACTCGGTGCTGATCGGCATGCGCGTGCTCGATATGCAAGGACGCATCACGCACGTGAACCCGGCCTTTTGCCGGATGACCGGCTGGGACGAAAGCGACCTGGTGGGCAAAACCGCTCCGTTCCCGTACTGGCCGCGCGAAGCCTGCCCGGAAATGCACCGGCAGCTCGACATGACGCTGCGCGGCAAAGCACCCTCGTCGGGGTTCGAGTTGCGGGTGCGCCGCAAGGATGGCTCGATCTTTTACGCGCGGCTGTATGTATCGCCGCTGATCGACAGCTCTGGGCGCCAGACCGGCTGGATGTCGTCGATGACCGACATCACCGAGCCCAAGCGCGCGCGCGAGGAGTTGGCCGCCGCCCATGAGCGCTTCACCACCGTACTCGAATCGCTGGACGCAGCAGTCTCGGTGCTGGCGGCAGACCAGGCCGAACTGCTGTTTGCCAACCGCTATTACCGGCATCTATTCGGTATCCGCCCGGACGGACACCTGGAATTGGCAGGCTCCGGCCTTGACACGGCAACCCAGGCGTCGAACGACTCGATCGACCTGGTTGACACCTACGCCGGCCTGCCGGCCGCCGCGCTGACTGAAAGCACGTCGGACGCGTGCGAAATCTACGTACAAAGCATCCAAAAGTGGTTTGAGGTGCGTCGGCAATACATCCAGTGGGTCGACGGCCATCTTGCGCAGATGCAAATCGCCACGGACATCACGCAGCGCAAGCAAGCCCAGGAACTGGCGCAGCAACAGGACGAAAAGCTGCAGTTCACCAGCCGCTTGATGACGATGGGCGAAATGGCTTCGTCACTAGCGCACGAGTTAAACCAACCGCTGGCGGCGATCAACAACTACGCATCGGGCACCGTTGCCCTGGTGAAGTCCGGCCGTGCGTCGCCAGAAAACCTTTTACCGGTGCTCGAGAAAACGTCGCAGCAAGCGGTGCGCGCCGGCATGATCATCAAGCGCATCCGCGCATTCGTCAAACGCAGCGAGCCGAAGCGTCAACGCACGAAGATCAGCGACATCATCGCGGATGCGGTCGGCCTGGCCGAGATCGAGACGCGCAAGCGGCACATCCGCATCGTCACCGACATGCGCGCGCGGCTACCGGTCATCAATGTCGACCCGGTACTGATCGAGCAGGTACTCGTGAACCTGCTGAAAAACGCCGCCGAGGCGATGGCTGATGCCCGTCCCAACGCAATCGATCCCGTGATCCGCGTCGAAGTGCGCATCGTCGCCGATGACCAGTGCGTGCGCATCAGCGTGGTGGACCAGGGACCGGGCGTGGACGAAGCCACCGCCGAGCATCTGTTCGAGCCGTTCTACAGCACCAAGTCGGATGGCATGGGCATGGGGCTGAACATCTGCCGCTCGATTATCGAGTCTCACCGGGGACGTCTGTGGGTCGTCAACAATATTGAGCCCGATGGCCTCGTGACCGGCTGTACCTTTCATTTCACGTTGCCATTTGGCGAAACCGAAGAACCCACGCAGCATGGGTCCGCAGCGGCCGCGCCGCAAACTGTTACGGGAGAACTATGAGCAGCCCAGTCACCACACAACAAGAAACCGTCTTCGTTGTCGACGATGACGAGGCAGTCCGCGACTCGCTACGCTGGCTGCTCGAGGCCAATGGCTACCGTGTCCAGTGCTTCTCCAGCGCCGAACAGTTTCTCGATGCTTACCAGCCATCGCAGCTCGGCTGCCTGATCCTGGACGTGCGCATGTCCGGCATGAGCGGGCTCGAGTTGCAGGAAAAGTTGATTGCCGAGCATGCCATGCTGCCGATCATTTTCGTCACTGGCCACGGCGACGTGCCGATGGCCGTGTCGACGATGAAGAAAGGCGCGATGGATTTCATCGAAAAGCCGTTCGACGAAGCCGAGTTGCGCAAGCTGGTCGAGCGCATGCTCGAGCGTGCCCGCACCGAAAACTCGACCGCGCAGCAGCAGCGGGCGACCGCCGAGCGCCTGTCCAAACTGACCGCGCGCGAGCACCAGGTACTCGAGCGCATCACCGCCGGGCGGCTGAACAAGCAAATTGCTGACGATCTCGGCATCTCGATCAAGACGGTCGAGGCGCACCGCGCGAACATCATGGAAAAGCTCAACGTGAACACGGTGGCCGACCTGCTGCGCCTTGCCTTGTCAAAAAAGCAGTAGGAGCCGCGTCAAACAACGGATGCGCGAACGAAGCCGGTCGCCCAGGGCGGCCAAGCCACTCGCCCGTGGCGGTATAATCAGCCCTTTCAGGCCGTGTGCAGCCACTTGCCATGCAAGCGCAGTGTAGCATGCACCGCCCACCGCTTTGCGCTTCGATAAACCGACCTACCCCCTGCCATGACAGCCAGAATCATCGACGGCACCCTCCTTTCCAAACAGCTGCGCGCCGAAGTGGCGCAACGTGCCGCCGCGCTTGCCGCACGCGGTCACCGGCCCGGTCTAGCCGTGGTGCTAGTCGGCGACAACGCGGCCAGCCAGGTCTACGTGCGCAACAAGGTCAAGGCGTGCGAGGATAACGGCTTGTATTCGGTCTACGACCGCTATCCGGCTGAACTCAGCGAAGCCGACCTGCTCGCCCACATCGACGCGCTGAACCGCGATCCACAGATCCATGGGATCCTCGTGCAACTACCGTTGCCGCCGCATATCGATGCGCACAAGGTCATCGAGGCGATCGCACCGGAAAAGGACGTCGATGGCTTTCATGTCGCCAACGCGGGCGCGTTGATGACTGGCAAGCCGCTGTTTCGCCCTTGCACGCCGTACGGCGTGATGAAAATGTTCGAATCGGAGCGCATCCCGCTGGCTGGCGCCAACGCGGTGGTGATCGGCCGCTCGAACATTGTCGGCAAGCCGATGGCGATGCTACTGGTCGAGGCCGGTGCAACCGTGACGATTTGCAACAGCAAGACGCGTGATCTCGCGGCCCATACGCGCAGCGCGGACATCATCGTCGCGGCGACCGGCAAGCGCAATTTGGTGACGGCCGACATGGTCAAGCCCGGTGCGACTGTCATCGACGTCGGCATGAACCGCGACGACGAGGGCAAGCTGTGCGGCGACGTGGATTTCGCCGGCGTTCGCGAGGTTGCCGGCTACATTACGCCGGTACCCGGCGGTGTCGGTCCGATGACGATCACGATGCTGCTGGTCAACACCATCGAAGCGGCCGAGCGCGCGGCCGGGTGACGGTGCGGTTGTGCCGGATTGGGCATAATTGACTGGAAACTGTCGCACGCGTCCCCAGATCATAGTGACAAGTTGCGCGCAGCGCTGCAGCTCGGTGCATCGCACCGGGCCGTCACTCTTTCAAGATATGACAGGAACATCATGGGTCAAACCGTTACTCCCAATCCATTGCTCGATTTCACCGACCTGCCCCGCTTTGCATCGATCCAGCCCGAGCATGTCACCCCAGCGCTCGATGTGCTGCTCGAAGCCGCGAACGATGCGGTACGACATGCCAGTGCGCCGCAGACGCCGGCCACCTGGGAAGCGGTGGTCGAACCGGTCGAGGCGGCCACCGAGCCGCTGTCACGCGCGTGGAGCGTGATTGGCCATCTGAATGCCGTTGCCGACACGCCGGCACTGCGTGCGGCACACGCGCAGAACCTGCCGCGCGTGACCGAATTCTGGTCCAATGTCGGCCAAAACCTTGCGCTGTACGAAAAATACAAGGCTATTGCGGCCAGCAACGCGTATGCGCAGTTGAGCGACGCGCGCAAGAAGATTCTTGACAACGCGTTGCGCGATTTCCGCCTGTCCGGCGCCGAACTGCCCGAGCACAGCAAGCCGCGCTTTGCGCAATTGCAGGAGCAGCAGGCCACGCTGTCCAAGGCGTTCTCCGACCATGTGCTCGACGCGACGAACGCGTACGCGTACTTCGTGACGGACGACGCACAGCTCGCGGGCCTGCCTGCGGACGCGATCGACGCGGCGCGCCACGCCGCCGAAAAAGACGGCAAGCCGGGCTGGAAATTTACGCTGCACTTCCCGTCGTACTTTCCGGTGCTGCAATACGCGGAACACCGCCCAATGCGCGAGGCGATGTACCGCGCATACGCGACCCGCGCGTCGGAACTCGGGCCCGACTACGGCAGCGGCAAGCCACAGTGGGATAACACCGCGAACATGACCGAGCAGCTGAAGCTGCGCGCGGAAGAAGCGTCGATGCTGGGCTACCGAAATTTTGCGCAAGTGTCGCTCGAGCCGAAGATGGCCGACTCCCCGGAGCAGGTCATTGCATTTCTCGATGACCTGGCGCGGCGCGCGCGGCCGTATGCAGAAAAAGACTGGGCACAACTGCAAACATTTGCGGCCGATGAGCTAGGGCTTGCACGCCTCGAACCGTGGGATGTCACGTACGCGTCCGAAAAGCTGCGACAAAAGCGCTACGCGTTCTCCGAAAACGAAGTCAAGCAATATTTCCCGGAAGGCACTGTGCTGCAGGGCCTATTTCGTGTCACCGAGGCCTTGTTCGGCGTACTCATCAAGCCGGATGCGGCCGAAACCTGGCATCCGGACGTGCGGTTTTTCCGCGTCGAAAATCACGACGGCACACTGCTCGCCCAGTTCTATCTAGATCTGTATGCCCGCGAGGGCAAGCGTGGTGGCGCGTGGATGGACGACGCGCGCTCACGCCACCGACGCGCCGACGGCACACTGCAAACGCCGGTCGCCTATCTGACATGCAACTTCTCGGCGCCGGTCGGTGGCAAACCAGCCTGCTTCACGCATGATGAAGTCATCACATTGTTCCATGAGTTCGGCCATGGATTGCACCATATGCTGACGCGAATCGATGAGCTGGGGGTGTCCGGCATCAACGGTGTCGAATGGGATGCGGTCGAGTTGCCGTCGCAGTTCATGGAGAACTTCTGCTGGGAGTGGGATGTGCTGACTGGCATGACGTCGCACGTGGACACCGGTGCGCCGCTACCGCGCGAGCTGTTCGATAAGATGCTGGCGGCACGCAACTTCCAAAGCGGGCTCGCGACACTGCGGCAAATCGTCTTCTCAAAGTTCGACATGCTGCTGCACACGACGTACGATCCCGACGGCGAGATGAGCGTCAACGCACTGGCCCGCCAAGTCAACGATAGCTGCCATGTTGTGCCACAAGCACCGTTTTCACGATGGCCAAACACGTTCAGCCACGTGTTCGCGGGCGGCTATGCGGCAGGCTACTACAGCTACAAATGGGCTGAAGTTCTGTCGGCCGACGCCTATGCCGCGTTCGAGGAAGCGGCCAGCATCGGCGGCAGCGTGCTCAATCGCGAAACCGGAGCGCGCTACCGCGCGCAGATACTCGAGGTCGGCGGCAGCCGTTCCGCGATGGCGTCATTCAAGGCTTTTCGCGGCCGCGAACCGAGTATCGATGCGCTGCTGCGGCACAATGGCATGACCGCGCAAGCCGACGCGGCCTGACGCAGATGATGCGCGTCACCGACACAGCTTGAAGTCGACCGAGGTGGGGCGGCCGGGTAACGCCAGCGTCGCCTGCGCTGCGGGTTGCCGGCTGACCACCTGGCCGCGCCGAATCACCGCGAGCCGTGCAGCCCTCAGGCGGATCGCCTCGATAGGATCGCGTGCGTCGAGCCATACCAGGTCGGCATGGCAGCCGGGCGCAACGCCATATCCTTCAAGGCCCAGGATCCGTGCTGGCGTCTGCGTAATTACGGTAAAGCAAGCACGGCTTGCATCAACGCCGGCCATCTGGGCGACGTGCAGCGCCATATGGGCGACTTCCAGCATGTCGCCCGAACCGAGCCCATACCACGGGTCCATCACGCAATCGTGACCGAACGCAACATCGATGCCGGCAGCCAGCATCTCCGGCACACGCGTCATGCCACGCCGTTTCGGATAAGTGTCCACACGCCCCTGCAACGTGATGTTGACTAGCGGGTTAGCAATCACGGCCACGCCGGCTTCGCGGATCAAGGGCAGCAATTTGCTCACGTAGTCGTTGTTCATCGAGTGCATCGACGTCAGATGTGAGCCGGCAACACGGCCTTGCAACCCAAGCCGGTGCGTTTCGGCGGCCAGCGTCTCGATATGGCGCGACATTGGGTCGTCTGATTCGTCGCAATGCATATCCACTCGCAAACCTTTTTGCGCCGCAAACTCGCACAATAGTCGAATTGACTCGGCACCATCGGCCATGGTCCGCTCGAAATGCGGGATACCGCCCACGACATCCACGCCTAGCGCGATCGCGCGCTTTAAGTTGTCGAAAGCGCCGGGACTGCGCAACAGGCCATCCTGCGGAAATGCGACTAATTGAAGATCGAGATACGGCGCGACGCGGCGCTTAACTTCGACGAGGGCTTCAACGGCCAGTAGCCTCGGATCGCAAACGTCCACGTGCGAGCGGATCGCCAGCAATCCACGCGCGACGGCCCAATCGCAATATTGCAGCGCGCGCTCGAGCACTGCGTGTTGCGTGAGTGTCGGCTTCAGTTCACCCCATAGCGCGATACCCTCGAGCAGCGTGCCTGACGCGTTGACCCGTGGCAACCCATACGACAGTGTCGCGTCCATATGAAAATGCGCGTCAACAAACGGTGGCGTGACCAGCTTGCACTGCGCATCGATTTCTTGTGATGCGCTCGCCGCCAGCGCCGGCTCTACCGCGACGATACGCGTGCCGCTTATGCCGATGTCGATTTGCGTACGCCCGTCGGGCAACGATGCGTTACGGAGAATCAGATCCATCAGAAGCTCCTTCGTGTTAGGGCGTTCCGACGTTGCATGTTGGTCGCATGCTGGGACTAGGCGTGCAAAATTGTCATATCAAGTTGGATATGCCGATCGCGCATTCGCAATCTCCATCAATCAGTGGTATTCGTTTATGCTATTGTGCAGCGACTTTCTCGCCGTACCACACTTCGTCTCGCGCAGGCGGTGCGACGGACACTGCGCGTCGCGCTGCAAGATGCGCATGGGATTTAACGCGCCACTTCTCAAGCCGACATAGCGCGAATGACGCATTGCCCTGCTATTGCTTCTCCCTGAGCACGAATAGTACGCGGTGATTTTAAAACTTACTGTTATCGTCCCAGACATGCCTTGTAGAAGGACAGCTCGGGAGGGCCGCACGTGGCGAGGACCGACAGTTTACCGAATCGAGCTTCGCTTCAGAAACGGACTCCCTGCTTCAGCCTTGCGGCAAGTAAACGGAAAGGTCTGCCGCGGAAAGGTACGCAGCACGTTGACACCCCCTAGCGGATTGCATGAAGCGCGCGGACGGCCGTATCCAATTTTTTCTCAAGCAGGAATTGGTATAGTCACACCGATCCGCCCGCGCGGCTCGCGTATAACGGATACGATAATCAACCATTATTTATTGGCGTAACCGCATGTATGGTCAATGCGCTCGGTCGTCGGACGCTGTAACCTTGGCCGCAATACAAGCTCTAACCAAACAGTAAATCCCTGATAACCCCACTAGCACGTAAATAATACGAGCCACAACCGATCCAACGCCGAACATCACCGCGACGAGATCAAACTGAAACAGTCCGACCAGTCCCCAGTTAAGAGCACCAATGATGACAAGCGCGCCGACAATCCAGTCGAGTAGGTTGGAACGTGCGCCACAAGCGGTCACAATAGTCATAGCAATCTCCTAAAAAATGTAACGACACGGGGTGAACTAACTGCCTGCGATTACCGCAAACAGCGTGCCTGCACGGGTTCCTATAGTCGAATGGCTGTGGCGCAGCACCAAGTATGAGCAAGTCTATTTGAAAGCGTACGAGTCGGTCTCAGCCTGGTTGTTGACGGCGGATTTGTCACGGCGATTTTGCAGCAGCGCATCCAGTTGCCACGCTCATCGGCGGCGCGCCACAGTGCATACGGCCTGCCCACCGGATGGGTTATAATAGCGGCGCACTAACTCATACGTCACCTTCACATCGCGCTTAAGCAGTAGTCTTTTACGGTATCCTCGGTGCCCTGTCTCGTATCCCTTCTAAAAGTTCATGCCTAATCCGTGGCATAACGCCTTTTCTACCAGCTGCGTCTTCGTGAATGACGTATCCATTTTTAGCACAATCAATCAACTCTTTTGCAAAAACACTGCTTCGATGTTGCCAGTTTCCCGCTGCATTGCTCAACATTTCTTTATATTGGTTGATGTTTTCTTCAGTCGGATTTTGAGCGGCATTGTTATGTGCAGCGACAAGATGGTCAGGCACGTCCGTTAATAAGCGGAACATATGGCCTCTATCAAACGCTCCCTGTATCCAACCTTGATTGATTGATCCAGACCAATCTGAGAACGGGTTGATATTAAGGAATTCGCCTTCCGTTGGCTCTCGACTTGCTGACCTATTCCGATTTAGCCAGTTATTTACACCGCTTATCCTATCCCCTCCGTTCTCGCCCCCCAAGCGTCCCAATACGCGCACCGGCACATGTTGCCGTCGATCACTCGTTACCCACTCCTCAATAGCGGCAGCGCGCTTGTCGATTTCGCGCATCGCCGGGCTTGGACGAGCGGTTGCGCCGAAACGCGACGCAACGGTGTTGAGTATTGCTTGTAGCTCACCGTAATACCGCTGCATCCGCGCAAACGAACTGAGTTCTCCCTCATGCTCATGTAAAATTCTTGCAACTTTAGCTCTTTGTTGCGCTTTTACTTTCATCGCTCGCGTTCTCATTGCCAACCTCCATTGTTTCCGTGGTCAGTGATCATCACGCGCCCATAGCAGGACTAGCCTCATAGGCTAACGCTTTCATAATTCACCAGCCTTGTCAATGCTGTAATTCGCGTCTTGCCTTAAGCGTACAAGAGGACTTATTGGTCCAAGGGCCACGTAATTTTTCTGGAATCGTTGACATCGGCAAACGCGTTTATTTTTGCGTGTCGAACACATTGGCCCAACCATAGCAGGGCCGCCATCACCGTAAGTGCTCCACCAATCCGGGTAGCAAGTTGCATAAACGGCATCAGTGGCAGACGTTGGCCGCGGTGCCCAACGCCCAACGAGAAAACCGGTTGCCATCAGTACCCGCACCGTGACAAGTGCTGTGGCAAGGCGCACACACCCGCTCCTGCGCCATTTGCACAAGCTGGGGACCGAAGCACGGCATCGTGATCCTATGCCAGGAGCATTACGATGACTGGCTCACGTGCCGAAAGCCAAAGTTGCCCAGACGTTCTTAAATTTGCTGTCGCCTGACGAATTTGTCGCAGGACCAGCGCCGTTGCCACCCAAGAGCCACGAGGGTCAAGCAGCGGACTAACGCTATCATAAGCGGCCCCATCGTTTTCTCTACCACCTCCAAGGTGGGTAGCTAGATGGGTAGCCAGATAGCCCACTACCATTGAAACATAGCCGCAAAGCCGATCCTGTCGCGGCACTCACTCAAACATGAAAATCGCCACGTGGAACATCAATTCATTAAAAGTCCGCTTGCAACACGTCATCGACTGGCTCGCCATGAGCCGTGTCGACGTATTGTGCTTGCAGGAACTGAAGCTGCCCGACGACAAGTATCCGCGCGCGGCACTTGAAGCGGCCGGCTACCGCAGCTGGTTTTCCGGACAAAAAACCTATAACGGCGTCGCAATCCTCGTACGCGACGGTTTGCCGGTCGACGAAGCGGTCGTCATACGGAACATTCCCGGCTTTGACGACCTGCAGCAACGCTTGATTGCCGCGACCATCGACGGCGTGCGCGTGGTCAGCGCTTACTTTCCCAATGGGCAGGCGCCGGGCTCCGACAAATTCGCGTACAAGCTGTCATGGCTGGCCGCGCTGCGTGAATGGGTCGCCGCCGAAATGCGTGCACACCCGCAGTTCGCGCTAACGGGCGATTATAATATCGCGCCGGAAGATCGCGACGTGCACGACCCGCAAGCGTGGGAAGGACAGAACCTCGTGTCACCCGAGGAGCGCCATGCCTTCCGGTCGCTCGTCGAACTCGGGCTCGTCGATGCCTTTCGCTGCTTCGAGCAGCCTGACAAGTCGTTCTCGTGGTGGGACTACCGGATGCTGGCCTTTCGCCGCAACGCAGGTTTACGCATCGATCACATCCTGCTGTCACCGTCGCTCGCGCAGTGCTGCAGCGCGTGCGAGATCGACAAGACTCCGCGTCGCTGGAACCAGCCATCGGACCATGCGCCGGTAATCGCGACGCTGGAGCGCTAAGCGGGCAGCGCCCCGATCGCGCCGTCATGATTCCAGTTGCAGCTCCTGGATCTTGCGGGTGATCGTATTGCGTCCGATGCCAAGCCGCTCGGCGGCTTCGACCTTGCGGCCGCGCGTGAAATCTAGCGCCTCGCGGATCACCGCGGCTTCGAAGCGGCGCGCCAGCCCGTCCATCACCTCGGGCGAGTTCTCGCGCAGCAGTCGCGCCACTTCGGTGCGCAAGCCGACCTCCCATGCACTGACCTGGGGCAATACCGGCGCGCACGCGCCACTGCCGGGACCGGCCAGCAGCGTCACGCCGCTGTGCGCCAGTGCTGTGGCACGGGCATCGCCGGACGGGGACGCCGCTGCTGCGCCGGCGGCGCCGACAGCCTTGCCGATCAGCAGCCCTTCATTGGCCACGGCGTGCGTCGACGATTGTCGCTCTGTGACCAGTTCCGGTGGCAAATCCTTGATCTCGATGGTCTGCGCGGGCGGCATCACGGTCAGCCAGTTGCACAGATTCTCCAGTTGGCGCACGTTGCCAGGAAACGGCAGCGACGCCAGGTACGCCAGCGTTGCATCAGTGACGCGCTTGGGCTCGACACCCAGCTCGCGCGCGCTCTTTTGCAGGAAATGTCGCGTGAGCAGCAAAATGTCCTCGCTGCGTTCCCGCAACGGCGGCAGCCGCAGCCGGATCACGTTGAGCCGGTGATAGAGATCCTCACGGAACAATCCCTGCCGCACCCGCGTGTCCAGATTCTGATGCGTCGCCGCGATCACCCGCACGTTCGCCCGCAAAGGACTGTGGCCGCCGACGCGGTAGAACTGCCCGTCCGAGAGCACACGCAACAGTCGCGTCTGCAGATCGAACGGCATATCCCCGATTTCGTCCAAGAACAGTGTGCCGTTCTCGGCTTGCTCGAAGCGACCCTGCCGCATCGCCTGCGCGCCAGTAAACGCCCCACGCTCGTGCCCGAATAGCTCTGATTCAAGCAGATCTTTGGGAATCGCCGCCATGTTCAATGCGATGAACGGTCCATTAGCGCGCGGGCTGTGCCGATGCAGCGCACGAGCCACCAGTTCCTTGCCGGTCCCGGACTCGCCAGTAATCAGCACTGTCGCCACGGAATGGGACAACCGGCCGATCGCGCGGAACAGGTCCTGCATCGCCGGGGCCTGCCCGAGCATCTCCGGTGCCTCGGCGAGCCGGTCATCGTAGCCTTGTTCGCCGCGCATGCTCTCATCAACGGCGCGGCGGATCAACTCGACCGCCTTATCGACGTCGAACGGCTTGGCCAGATACTCGAACGCCCCGCCCTGGAAGGCTGCGACGGCGCTGTCCAAGTCCGAGAATGCTGTCATGATGATCACCGGCACCTCCGGCCACTGCTCGCGCACCGCATTGAGCAGTTCGAGCCCCGAGCCGCCCGGCATTCGGATATCCGATACCAGCACTTGTGGCTGGTCCTGCGCAAATGCGGCCAGCGCGTCGCGCATACTGGTAAAGCTACGGGTGGCGAAGTTCTCGCGCGCCAGTGCCTTCTCGAGCACCCAGCGTATCGACTGATCGTCGTCAACTATCCAAATTGGCTTCATAAATTTATTGGGCGTTTTTCTTCAATATCTGCGTGCGCGCACCTGTCGCCTGCGCGCCGATCATCGAGTCAGCGGCAATAGGATCTGAAATTCGGTATGACCGGGACGGCTTTCCACTTCGATCAACCCTTCGTGCTGCTGCACAAAGGTCTGCGCAAGCGTGAGCCCGAGCCCGCTGCCCTCTTCCCGTCCCGACACCAGCGGATAGAAGATTCGGTCACGGATCTCCTCCGGTATGCCGGGGCCATTGTCGATTACACGCAAGTCCAATGCCAGCTTGCATAACCGCTTGGCGATCGTCACCTTGCGCGCGACGCGCGTACGCAACTCGATATGCGCGTCACCTTGCGAGATGCGCTCCTTGAGCGCCTGCGTCGCATTGCGTACGATATTCAGCAACGTCTGGATCAGTTGCTCCTTGTCGCCGCGAAACTCCGGCACACTCACATCATAGTCGCGCTCGATCGTCAGCCCTCGGGGAAACTCGGCCAGGATCACTGTGCGTACCCGTTCGCAGACCTCGTGGATGTTCACGTCGCCGACGATGTGCGGATGGCGGTGCGGTTCGAGCAGCCGGTCTACCAGCGTCTGCAACCGGTCGGACTCCTTGATGATGACCTGCGTGTATTCGTGCAGGTCGTAGCGCACCTCGCGCTCGCCCAACTCGAACTCAAGCAACTGCGCCGCGCCGCGAATGCCGCCAAGCGGATTCTTGATCTCGTGCGCCAGATTGCGAATCAACTGCTTGTTGACCGACGTCAGGTCATGGATGCGCTTCTCTCGATCGCTGCGCAATTGCTGGTCGTTGGCGAACAGCTCTAGCAATACGTAATCCGATGCTGCCTCGAGGTAGCCCACGATCACGTGCACACGCAACGGCTCGCGCAGCTGGCGCTCCAGTGTGGCATCCAGGTGCGTCGCCTGGAACCGGTTGTCGGCAATCGCTGCGATGGTCGTCACCAACTCGTCGCCATTGGAGAACAGATCCGGCCACGTGGTGTGCTCCAGTTGCCGGCGCGACATCTCGAGCATCGACTCGGCCGATGGATTCGCATACGCCACGCGCAGTGTCCGCTTGTCCAGCACCAGCACGACCGTCGGCAGCGCGTCGAGCCCGGGCAGTAGCCCAGAGCAGCACAGCGCTGAATCGTCCAGCGTATCGAATTGGTTTTGTTTCAATTTGGTTAGGTTCTTCAATACCATCGAGCCGGTCCAACTGAGTAGGGTTAACCCCGTCGCTGTCTCACACCACCGTACGTGCGGTTCCGCATACGGCGGCTCACGAATAACGCTGGAGGCACTGTTGGGTATCCGTCACAGTTCTTTTATCCACGCCGTCAGCCGTTTGACGCTGTCGGGCGCAACACGCAGCCGCGCCTGACGATGCACTGTCAAGCACGCGCCGCGGCACGCCGTCACGCCTAATAGTGGCAACGCCAGGAGAGGATGCTGAGCTGGACATCGTCCGCCTCGTACACCAGGCGATGAGTGTCGTCGATGCGGCAGGACCCAAAGCCCGAGAGGTTCGCCTTCAGCGGTTCGGGCTTGCCGATGCCGTTGAAAGGCGTGCCCTGCGCCTCGCGAATGAGCTGGTTGATGCGCTTGAAGGCTTGGCGATCTTGCCCCTGCCAGTAGATGTAATCGTCCCATATATCGAGCGTAAAAAGCACGCGGCGCACGCTCATTCAGCGTCTTCGACCAGTTTGCCTTCTTTTGCCATGCCCTTACGCCACTGTGCAATCGAACGCTCGAGGTAAGCGACGTTGGCTGGCGAACGCAACAGATAAACCGTCTCCATCAGGCTGTCGTCATAGTCCTGCGACATAATAACGGCGTTTGGCGCGTCGCGGCGCGTGGTGAGTGAAGCCCCGGGCCAACGTCCAGCCAACTCGGACAAACAGCTTTGCCTACGTCGTACCCTGCTTGCTAACGAGCAGGTACGACGCTCATGGAAACTCTCAATCACCTATTCGAACGCCGCTCCTTCAAACCCGTTCGGACTTCCGACATGGATTATGCCGCGCGACTGCCGGAGCGCTGAAATGGGGATAACCGTGGCCCACTCGACGATTGGGTTCAGAGGTGTCCAGCGCCGAGTAACAGGTTATCCATGCGTCAACGAACAATACCCAGTTATTTATAAGGCTTTATGAACAGTTGGGCGAGCAGCGACAATCCGAGCTTAGGCCTCTTCTTAAAGGTGATGACGGCACTCGTCTTGCATCGCGCCAATTGAAAACACCCGCAGGTGATTTGTTGCATTTCTGCGCCGCGCCGCCGGCGAAAACCATAAACTACTCATTTTTAATCCAGTGGTCGGCTCGGCCGTCGGCGCATTAAGGTACAATAGAGGATCTTGTAGGGCCGCCGGTCGTCGTAAAGAACAGCTGGCATTATTTATGCGCATACGCAGGGTAAGAAGGCCAAAAAGCAAAGCGGTATTTGATCATCGAACGTGATAACTATCGTGGCCCAAGCGGTTAGTCTGCAATCAGCCTTTTACATAGAGGCCATGCCAGCGCTTCGTCAGTCTGAGACGTTGGCACAGGCATACAAGTGAGTTGAACCAGTTCGCATCCGTCCAGGATATTTTTAACTTAACATAGGGAATGAACATGTCCACATACCAAGAGTTGCGCGCTCAAATTGAAAAGCTTGAAGCGGAAGCAGAAGCCTTACGGGCGCAGGAATTGGAAACGGTGGTTGCACAGATGCGTGAGAAGATCACCGAATTGGGGATCACGGCCGAAGATTTATTTGGACGTAGGCGTCAAGCTCGCGGCGCTGCACGCGCGACGCAGCCGGAGCCGAAATACCAAAATCCCAAAACGGGTGAGACCTGGAGCGGTAGAGGTCGGGCACCGTCATGGATTGGAAAGAATCGCGAGCGCTTTTTGATCCAAAAATAAGGCGGAACGGCATGTTGGTGAAGGAGGCGAATATGCCACTGTGTGCCGCATTATCTTTTGTTGCACCGGCAAATTAGTGCCAAAAAACAAGTGCGTGGGAGCATCGGCTTAGCAAGGCGGTGGATCAATTCGCCAAACGTGCCCGCTTCGCAGATGGCTCCGGCGTCAGCCGCATCGTGCTTGTTCGTCTTCACGTATGGTTTCACGAATTGGGGAGCCATCAGCTTGACGGTGTGCCCAAGCGCCTGGAGCTTGCGAGTCCAATAGTGGGCGCGGGCGGTAACGCGCAATGGGCGCACCGCACCGCCTACCGGACAGCGCGCCCCATCGCTCAGAGCGAGTAGTACATCTCGAACTCGATCGGGTGCGTGGTTTGACGGAAGCGTTGCAGCTCCTGCGTCTTGAGTTCGATGTACGCATCCAGCATCGAATCCGTGAACACGCCGCCGCGCGTGAGGAACTCGCGATCGGCATCGAGCGCGTCCAGCGCCGTGTCCAAATTCTCGCAGACGGTCGGGATCTTTGCGTCCTCTTCCGGCGGTAGATCGTACAGGTTCTTGTCCGCGGCCTCGCCCGGGTGGATCTTGTTTTGCACGCCATCCAGACCGGCCATCAGCAGCGCCGAGAAGCACAGATACGGGTTGGCCATCGGATCCGGGAAACGCGTCTCGATCCGGCGCGCCTTCGGGTTCGACACGTGTGGAATCCGAATCGACGCGGAACGGTTACGCGCCGAATAGGCGAGCTTGACAGGCGCTTCGAAGTGCGGCACCAGCCGCTTATACGAGTTCGTGGTCGGGTTCGTGATCGCGTTCAACGCACGGGCGTGCCTAATGATGCCACCGATGTAAAACAGCGCGAACTCGGACAGGCCCGCATAGCCGTTGCCTGCGAACAGGTTTTGACCATCCTTCCAGATCGATTGGTGCACGTGCATGCCGGAACCGTTGTCGCCCACTACCGGCTTAGGCATGAACGTCGCACTCTTGCCGTACGTATGGGCCACGTTCTGCACGACGTACTTTAAAATCTGCGTCCAGTCAGCGCGTTGCACTAGTGTCGAGAATTTCGTGCCGATTTCGTTCTGGCCGGAACCGGCGACCTCGTGGTGATGCACTTCGACCGGCACGCCCAGTTGCTCGAGCAACAGGCACATCTCCGAGCGCATGTCCTGAAACGAATCGACCGGGGCAACCGGGAAATAGCCGCCCTTGACGCCCGGACGGTGACCGCTGTTGCCGTGTTCGAACTCCCTGCCCGACGACCAGGCGGCCTCTTCGGAACCAATCTTGACGAAGCAGCCCGACATATCGATGTTCCACTGCACCGAATCAAAAATGAAGAACTCGGGCTCCGGGCCAAAAAACGCGGTGTCCCCCAAGCCCGTGCTCTTCAGGTACGCCTCGGCGCGCTTGGCGAGCGAACGCGGGTCGCGCTCATAGCCTTTGCCGTCCGATGGCTCGATCACGTCGCAGGTGAGGACCAACGTCGGTTCCTCGTAGAACGGGTCGATATACGCAGTGTTCGGATCCGGCAGCAGCAGCATATCCGACGTTTCGATTCCCTTCCAGCCGGCAATTGAGGAACCATCGAACGCGTGGCCGGCTTCAAACTTGTCCTCGTCGAACGCCGACACCGGCACCGTCACGTGTTGCTCCTTGCCGCGGGTGTCGGTGAAACGAAAATCGACGAACTTGACGTCCTCGTCCTCGACGAGTTTGGTGACGTCGGCCACGGTTTTAGTCATTCCTTTCTCCTGGTGAACAATGGGGACGATACCGCCCCCGATTCCGACCTCCCGGTCATGCAACGGGATCGGGCCTGATTAGAGCACACTTCATGCCAATTTATAACGCAAGGACACCGGACACACCCAATTACGGTGCTTACGCACTATCGCGACCTACGATCAGTGTATTGCCCGCCCTCGTCGCAGCGCATCGCGCACAAATTTGGTGCAATTTCGATGGGTAGCGATGAACATGCCCCTATTAGGGGCAAAATGACGATAACGCATCAACGTCGCGCACCCTGTCGCTGCCTAGGCGGGTCATTCTACGACGACGCTAAAATAAAGGTATTGCACTTTGGACACCGTGATGACTTCCCAGGACGCAATTTACGCAGCAGCCGAGCAGCGTCGCACGCAACACCAGTTGCAGTATGCCGGCGCGCTGGCGCCAGGTGAGGCATTCGAGCTGTTAGCGCTGGAGCCGGGGGCCCGGTTGATTGACATACGCACTCGCGCGGAACTGGACTGGGTCGGCCGCCCGGTCGTCGGGAACGGCCAGTACATACACATCGAGTGGACGCGATACCCAGGCGGCGTCCCCAACACCGAGTTCGTCGAGCAGCTGTCCCAAGTCGCGATGCCGCACACGCCGATCCTGCTGCTGTGCCGCAGCGCCGCGCGCTCGAAGCTGGCTGCAGTGGCAGCGGCGAACGCAGGCTTCATGCGCGCCTACGATATTCTGGAAGGTTTTGAGGGCGACAAAGACGCTCAAGGACACCGCAAGACGGTCGGCGGCTGGTGTTTCCGCGGCTTGCCCTGGGTGGGCGCCTAGACTCGGGGACACCGCGCCATGGTGCGTCAACCAGCACCGTGGCCGCGCCGCCCACACCGCAGTACCCAAGTCGGGTATCTTCCTAACTTAGGCTAGCTGAGTCAAAGCTGGCTAAGCCAAGCCAATTCCCCTGAGAGCAGGCGCCCAGCCACTGCGTTCGCGCCCATCGCCCCGGCGCGACCTCGGATGCGGCAGCCCAACATGCCGCCTCGCTGCAACGCCGCACGCCCGTCGCGGTTGCCGCAGGCGACGACGGGTGTGGTGTAACGTTCCGAAAAAAAGGGCACTGGACTGACACGGTTGACGCACGTAGGATTTCGTGCAGTTTCAAATCCTTGACATGATACGGTCAGCAAGCGCTGCACAATACAGCCTGCTGCCTGGGCACACGCGTACAGCTCGCTCACTCAACCGCACGATGATGTACTGATAAACCAGGCACGGACCACGTCGGCTCGTCGTCGCAGCCCTTCCCCGCCATCACATCCCAACGATTTGCTCGACCATGCAGAAAGACGAACAACAACAAGCTCGATCATCCGATGCGCCGCGCGCCGTGGCGCGCCGCACCCGCACGCGCGCGTTGCAGCTGGCTACGGGGCTCGTCGCGGTCGTCGTCGTGCTGCTTTGGTGGCATCCGTGGCAACGTGATGCCATGCGCGGCACGCCAGGCGCCCACGCCAGCGGCGCAGCCACGGGCAGTGCCGGCAGGCCGCCTGGCGCGCAGCGCGGCGGCGGCGCGTTCGCGAACATGCCACAGCCGGTCAAAGTCGCGACCGTGATCCATGGCCAGATGCCGATCGTGATCAATGCGCTGGGCACCGTGACACCGCTCGCGACGGTGACCGTGCGCACGCAGTTGAACGGCACGCTGATGTCGGTTAATTTCCAGGAAGGCCAACTCGTCAAGCGCGGCGATGTACTAGCACAAATCGATCCACGCCCCTACGAGATTTCACTGCGCAACGCCGAAGGGCAACTGGCGAAAGACCAGGCGCTGCTACGACAGGCGGTGTCGGACCTGAACGCGTACCAGGCGTTGCTCAAGCAGGATTCGATCTCGCGCCAGCAGGTCAACACGCAGGCCTCGCTCGTCGAGCAGTACCGCGGCCAAGTGAAGTCGGACCAGGCGACGATCGATACGTACAAGCTGGACCTGACCTACGCGCGGATTACCGCACCGGTGACAGGCCGAGTAGGACTGCGTCAGGTGGATCCGGGCAACTACGTGACCACCAGCGATACAAACGGCATTGTCGTGATCACGCAGATGCAGCCCATGAGCGTCGTGTTCACCACGTCCGAGGACAACCTACAAGCCATTCTTAAGCAATGGACCGCGGGTGCCAAGATGTCCGCGACCGTCTACGACCGCACCAACAGCCGGCCGTTGGAAACCGGCGAGTTGCACACCATCGACAACCAGATCGATACGACCACCGGCACCGTGAAACTGCGCGCGGTATTCCAGAACGCGAGGCAGGCATTGTTCCCGAATCAGTTCGTCAACGTGCGGCTACTCGTCGACACGATCCGCAACGCGACCCTCGTACCGACTTCCGCGGTACTCAATGGCTCGATGGGAACATTTGTCTACGTGGTCAAAGCCGACAACACCGTCACCGTGCGCCCAGTGAAAACGGGTGCGGTCGATGGCGAGCGCACCAGCATCGTCTCCGGCCTGGCGGTGGGAGAGCGTGTCGTCATCGAGGGCTCAGACCGGTTACGGGAAGGCGCCAAAATCACGATTCCGGCCGCGACCGCCAGTGGCAGCTCGGCCGCGTCGGCCGCGCACGGCCACACGCGCTAACCGCAGCCTTGATTCCGGCTGGGGTCTGCCCCGGCACCGCGCTCCCGGACCATTCGACGCATGAATCCATCTCGCCTCTTTATTCTCCGCCCAGTCGGCACAGCACTGCTGATGGCCGCCATCATGTTGGTCGGCCTCGTGTCGCTGCGGTTTCTGCCGCTATCCGCGCTGCCGGAAGTCGACTATCCAACGATTCAAGTGCAGACCTTCTATCCGGGTGCCAGCCCCGAGGTGATGACCTCGTCGGTGACCGCGCCGCTGGAGCGCCAGTTCGGTCAGATGCCGGGGCTAAACCAGATGTCGTCGCAAAGCTCGGCGGGCGCATCGGTGATCACACTGCAGTTTTCGCTGGACTTGCCGTTGGACATCGCGGAGCAGGAAGTGCAAGCGGCCATCAACGCAGCAGGCAACCTGCTGCCGTCCGACCTGCCAGCGCCGCCGATCTACGCCAAGGTCAATCCAGCCGACGCCCCCATTCTCACGCTGGCGATCACCTCCGAGACGCTACCGTTGACCGACGTGCAGGACCTGGTCGATACCCGGCTCGCGCAGAAAATCTCGCAAGTGGGCGGCGTGGGGCTGGTGAGCCTGAGCGGTGGGCAGCGGCCCGCGATCCGCATCCAAGCCAATCCGCGCGCACTCGCAGCGTACGGCCTGAATCTGGACGATCTGCGCACCACGATTTCGAACCTGAACGTCAACACGCCAAAAGGCAATTTTGATGGTCCGACGCGGGCATACACAATTAATGCGAACGACCAATTGACCGATGCCAATGCGTATCACAGTGCGGTAATCGCCTACAAGAACGGCCGCCCGGTGAGGCTAACCGACGTCGCACAGATCGTCTCCGGCCCGGAAAACACGAAACTGGGCGCGTGGGTCGATACCGAACCGGCGATCATCCTCAATGTGCAGCGGCAGCCGGGCGCCAACGTCATCCAGGTGGTTGACAACATCAAGGCGCTGCTGCCGCAGTTGCAGCAAAGCCTGCCCGCTTCGGTCGAGACCCGCGTGTTGACCGATCGCACCACGACGATCCGCGCGTCGGTGCGCGACGTGCAGTTCGAGCTGGCAGCGGCGGTCGTGCTGGTGGTGCTGGTGATATACCTATTCCTCGGCAGTTGGCAGGCGACCGTGATTCCCAGCCTGTCCGTGCCGCTGTCGCTGATTGGCACGCTGGCGGTGATGTACCTGTACGGATTTTCGCTAAACAATCTGTCCTTGATGGCGCTGACCATCGCCACCGGCTTCGTCGTCGACGACGCGATCGTGATGATCGAGAACATTGCGCGCTATGTCGAGGACGGCGACACGCCGTTGCAAGCCGCGCTCAAGGGCTCCAAGCAAATCGGTTTCACCATCATCTCGCTGACTGTGTCGTTGATCGCGGTGCTGATCCCGCTGCTGTTCATGAGTGACGTCGTCGGCCGGCTGTTCCACGAGTTTGCGATCACACTTGCCGTGACGATCGTGTTCTCGGCGGTGGTATCGCTCACGCTCGTGCCGATGATGTGCGCCAAGCTGCTCCGACACAGTCCGCCGAAGGAAAGCGGCCGCTTCGAGGCCAGGGCCCGTGCGTTCTTCGACGCGGTGATCGCCGCCTACGGAAAAATGCTCTCGCGGGTGCTCGAGCACCAGCCGCTCACGCTGCTCGTCGCGCTGCTCACGCTAGTGCTCACGATTGTGCTTTACATCGTGACGCCGAAGGGCTTTTTCCCGACGCAGGACACCGGCATCATCCAGGGCATCACACAGGCCTCGCAAAGTGTGTCGTACGCGGCCATGGCCGAGCACCAGCAAGCGCTCGCTACCGAAATCCTGAAGGACCCGGACGTCCAGAGCCTGTCGTCGTTCATCGGCGTGGACGGCACCAATATCACGCTAAATAGCGGCCGTCTGTTGATCAATTTGAAGCCGTTCGACGAACGCAGCCGCGACGCGCAGCAGATCATCCGCTCATTGCAGCAGCGCGTCGCGCAGGTACCCAGCATCTCGCTGTACATGCAGCCGGTGCAGGACCTGACGATTGACTCGACGGTCAGCGCGACGCAATACCAATTCATGCTGACCGACGCGAATGCTCAAGCGTTCGCCGACTGGGTGCCGAAGCTCGTCGCGCGGCTCAAGCAGGCGCCGGAGTTGGTCGATGTCACCAGCGACTTACAGCAAAATGGGCTCTCGACGTATATCGAGATCGATCGCAGTACCGCCGCCCGCTTCGGCATCACGCCGGCGACGGTCAACAACGCGCTGTATGACGCGTTTGGGCAGCGCATCATCTCGACCATCTTCACCCAATCGAACCAGTATCGCGTGATCCTGGAAGCAGACCCGAAGTTGCACGAGTCCCCGGCGGACGCGCTGGGCGCGATCTATTTGCCGTCGGCCACCGCGGCTGGCGCCCAGGTCCCGCTGTCGTCCATCGCGACCTTCCATCAGCAAAACGCGCCGCTGCTGATCTCGCACTTGGGCCAGTTCCCGTCCACCACCATCTCGTTCAACCTCGCGCCAGGCGAATCGCTCGGCGCGGCGGTGAAGGCCATCGAACAAGCGAAGGACGACATCGGCCTGCCGCCCTCATTCCAGATCCGCTACCAGGGCGCGGCACTGGCGTTCCAAGCATCGCTGTCCAACCAGGTATTCCTGATCCTGGCCGCGATCGTCACGATGTACATCGTCCTTGGCGTGCTATATGAGAGCTTTGTTCATCCGATCACGATCTTATCGACGCTGCCTTCCGCTGGCGTCGGCGCACTGCTCGCATTGATCATCACCGGACATGACCTGGATATCATCGGCATCATCGGCATTGTGCTGCTCATCGGCATCGTCAAGAAGAACGCGATTATGATGATTGACTTCGCGCTCGAAGCGCAGCGGGAGCAAGGCAAGTCCCCTCGCGACGCGATCTACCAGGCCTGCCTGCTGCGCTTGCGGCCGATCCTGATGACAACGATGGCGGCGCTGCTCGGTGCGTTGCCGCTGATGCTGGGCACGGGCTCCGGTCACGAACTGCGCCATCCGCTAGGCATCGCGATCGCCGGTGGACTAGTCGTCAGCCAGCTGCTGACGCTGTTCACGACGCCGGTGATTTACCTTGGCTTCGACCGGCTCGCTTCGGCGCTGCGCGAACGCTTGTCGCACGATGCCAGCGGCGAAGGCAGCAGACAATGAACCTTTCCCGCCCTTTCATCGCGCGCCCCGTCGCCACCACGTTGCTGGCCGTCGGCATCGCACTGGCCGGGCTGTTCGCTTTCGTGAAGCTGCCGGTGTCGCCATTGCCGCAGGTGGACTTTCCGACTATCTCGGTGCTGGCAACGCTGCCTGGCGCCAGCCCGGAGACCGTCGCCACCAGCGTGGCCAGCCCGCTCGAGCGACACCTGGGCGCCATTGCGGACGTCACCGAGATGACGTCGATGAGCGGCATCGGCAATACGCGGATCGTGCTGCAATTTGGGTTGAACCGCGACATTGACGGGGCGGCTCGCGACGTGCAGGCCGCGATCAACGCCGCGCGGGCGGACTTGCCGGCCAACCTGCGACAAAATCCAACCTACCACAAGGTCAACCCGGCCGACGCGCCGATCCTCGTCCTCGCGCTGACGTCGAAAACGATGACGGCCGGACAGATGTATGACGCGGCATCGACCGTGCTGCAACAGGCGCTGTCGCAAATCGACGGAGTCGGCGAAGTCAACGTCAGTGGCGCGGCCAATCCGGCCGTGCGCGTCGAGGTCAATCCGACCGTGCTGTTCCACTACGGGATCGGACTGGAAAACATCCGCGCCGCGCTCGCGTCGGCCAATGCAAACAGCCCGAAAGGTGCGATCGAGGCCGGCCACCGACACTTGCAGCTGTACACGAACGACCAGGCGCGGCGCGCTGATCAATACCGTGACCTGGTGATTGCTTACCGCAACGGCTCCGCGGTGCGGCTTTCCGACGTCGCGCAGGTCGTCGATTCGGTCGAAGACCTGCGCACCATGGGCATGATGAACGGCGAACGCGCGGTGCTCGTGATCCTGTACCGGCAGCCTGGCGCCAATATCATCGAGACAGTCGACCGCGTCAAAGCGAGGCTGCCCCAGCTACGCGCGGCGCTGCCCGCGGCGATCGATGTGACGCCGACCGCCGACCGCACGATGACGATCCGTGCTTCACTGCGGGACACCGAGCGCACGTTGTTGATCGCGGTGATCCTGGTGGTGATGGTCGTGTTCCTGTTCTTGCGCAACTGGCGTGCGACGCTGATTCCCAGCGTTGCGGTGCCCGTGTCGATCATCGGTACGTTTGCCGGCATGTACCTGCTCGACTATTCGATCGACAACTTGTCGCTGATGGCGCTGACGATAGCCACCGGCTTCGTCGTCGACGATGCGATCGTCGTGCTCGAGAACGTCTCGCGGCACATCGAGGCCGGCATGCCGCGCATGCGCGCAGCCATCGTGGGCGCGCGCGAAGTCGGCTTCACGGTATTGTCGATCAGCGTATCGCTGGTCGCGGTGTTCCTGCCGATCTTGTTGATGGGCGGCATCGTCGGTCGTCTGTTTCGTGAGTTTGCTGTCACGCTGTCGCTGGCGATCTTCGTGTCGCTGCTCGTGTCGCTGACGCTCACGCCGATGATGTGCTCCAAACTACTCGCGCCAACCACCCGCCCCCGCGGCGAAGGCCGGCTCGCACGCTGGCTCGAAGCCGGCTTCGCGCGCCTGCAGCGCGGCTACGAGTGCTCGCTCGGCTGGGCGCTGGATCATGCGTTGCTGGTGCTGGCCGTGCTGGTCGCCACCATTGGCTTGAACGTGTACCTGTACACGATTGTGCCGAAGGGCTTCTTTCCGCAACAGGACACCGGCCGACTCGTCGGCGGAATCCAGGCGGACCAGAGCACGTCGTTCCAGTCGATGCAGGTGAAGTTCTCGCAGATGATGGACATCGTCAAGCGCAACCCGGCTGTGGACTCCACCGTCGGCTTTACCGGCGGACGTCAGACCAACGCGGGTTTCATGTTCATCTCGCTGAAGCCGCTCGCCGAGCGCGGCGTGTCCGCGGACCAGGTCATCGAGCAACTGCGCGCGCCGCTGGCCGAGGTCGCGGGCGCTAGAACGTTCCTGCAAGCGGTGCAGGATATCCACGTGGGCGGAAGACAATCGAACGCGCAGTATCAATTCACGCTGCTCGGCGATTCGACCGCGGAACTGTACAAATGGGCGGCGATCCTAACCGAGGCGCTGCAAAAGCGGCCCGAGCTTGCCGATGTGAATTCGAACCAGCAGCAAGGCGGCCTGGAGGCAAATGTGATCATCGATCGGCCGAGCGCTGCACGCTACGGCATCACGCCTTCGCAGATTGACAATACGCTGTATGACGCCTTCGGCCAGCGGCAGGTGTCGACGATCTACAATGCGCTGAACCAGTATCACGTCGTGATGGAAGTAGCGCCCCGCTATTGGCAGAGCCCCGAGATCCTGAAGGACATCTTTATTAGCCAATCTGCCGGCAGCGCATCGGGCACCGCGAGCACCAACGCGACGGCCGGGACCGTTACCAGCGCGTTGGACGCGACGAAGACGGCCGGCACGACGGCGGCCAATGCCGCCAGCCGTGCAGCGAGCGTCGCGCTCGATTCAGCGCGCAATCAGGCGATTAATTCGATCGCCTCCAGCGGCAAGTCCAGCTCATCGTCCGGCGCCGCGGTATCCACCGCCAAGGAAACGATGATCCCGTTGTCAGCCATCGCGCGCTTCGGCCCAGGCAATACGCCGCTAGCGGTCAGCCACCAGAACCAATTCGTTGCGACGACGATCTCATTCAATCTGCCGGTGGGAAAATCACTGTCGGATGCGACCGCCGCAATCTACCAGACCATGGCCGACATCGGCATGCCCGGCACCCTTCACGGCAGTTTCTCTGGCACGGCGCAGGCGTTCCAGCAAGCGTTGTCGAACCAGTTGCTATTGATTCTCGCGGCGCTCGCCGCGGTCTACATCGTGCTGGGCATTCTGTACGAGAGCTATATCCATCCGCTGACGATCCTGTCCACGTTGCCGTCGGCCGGCGTCGGCGCGCTACTGGCGTTGCTGCTGTTCGATACCGAGTTCAGCCTCATTGCGCTGATCGGCGTGATCCTGCTAATTGGCATCGTCAAGAAGAATGCAATCATGATGGTGGACTTCGCGATTGACGCCGCGCGCACCGGCCTGGGCTCGCGCGAGGCGATCCGCCAAGCCTGCCTGCTGCGCTTTAGGCCGATCATGATGACCACCTGCGCCGCGCTACTCGGCGCGTTGCCGCTTGCCTTCGGCCACGGCGAAGGACACGAGATGCGCGCGCCGCTGGGCATCTCGATCGTCGGCGGATTGATTGTCAGTCAGTTGCTGACGCTTTATACCACGCCGGTGGTTTACCTCTACATGGACCGGCTTCGTACCTGGTGGGCAGCGCGACATGGCGGCGAGCATGTCCCGCCGCACCACGCGTTCGGCAAGGGCGAGTAACGCAGGTAGAATACGGCCCCCGCCTCGAGTGCGATCCCGCGCCAGTCCAGCTTGCGCCTCGCCCGATGCATGCATTCTCCCTGCTTCAAACTGCATATCTTCATGGCCAAACTCTTGACAGACCAGGAATTCCATCGCTTCACCGAATTGCAACAAAAACAAACGGCATTCACAATTTCGAGCGACGAGGCCGATGAACTGCGCGATATTGTCGCGCGCGCGCAACAGCGTCGCGACGATCGTGCGCAAGCCATGCAGACGATCGAGAGCCACATCCGCACATTCGGCATCACGCCCGACGAACTCTTCTCCCCGCAGCAGATCGCCGAAGCGGCGCGCGCCTTCGGCCTGATCCCGTTGGCCAAAAAGCCGCGCAAGGGTACAGATGCCAAGCCGGCCGAGCCCAAGGCAAGCGCCGTGGCACCGGCGAGTTCTATCGCGGCACCGACGGGTCCTGTGGCGGCGCCGGCGGGTTCTGTCGCGACGTCAGCAGGCTCCGTGGTGACGCCGGCGGGTTCTGTCGCAACGCCAGCAGGCTGCGTCTCGGCGCCGGCGGGCTCCGTCTCGGCGCCGGCGCTCGCGGTCGATACCTCGCGCAAAGCGAAGCTGCCTGGCGCCGGCATGGACACGCACACGGCCGCCGACCATGCGGATAGCGATCCGGCGCCTGCGCCGGGCGCGGAGACCGCATCCCCGGCTGCTGTGCAAGCCGGGACCGGAGCACGAGCCAGCGCTGAAACGGGGACCGAAGTTCGGACCGAGCCTGTATGAGCCCGTCCGCGCCAACCTGCGATGACGCGCCGTTCAATGCACCCCTCCCGCACGCGTAACGTCTAATGAACACAGCGCGCGTCGCACCGGCGCGCGCCTGCCAACTGACCTGCCCGGCCCCCGCCCCACCGGGGACGCCGCTCGAATCGCCCCGTCCGGTTTATCGGCGACAGAATATTTCCATCATTTTCTCTACACCTGGTTAGCGAATGCCGTGGTGAGTGGCCACCGTCCGTCTCTTCGTCCCGACGAGAATCATCGGCCACGCCCGACCCGGTTCGGGCCATCGGGTTCGCTTGTGGCACCTCGTGTTCGCGTCCAGCTTATCCAACCAGCCAAATACCTATGAAATAACGATACATCTGTTCATTTCGGACGAGGCCTTGCATGACAACCACGATCACGATTATCCAAACCGATTCGCCGTCTTCCAACTGGCCCCAATGGCCCGGGCTTTACGACAACGACACGTCGGGAATCCATCACAAACGAGCAGGAGACGGGCAAACCTCGACGTCATCGGACAGGCAGTGGTCGAACACCGACGATTTGCTCAATCAACTGATCCAGTTATTGATGCAGTTTAACGGCAACGGTAACGAGGGCAATACCGGCGATGGCCCGGACTCGGGTGGCGCCATTGGCCGGCATCACGGCGGCGGCGGATGTCACCATCACCATTGCGACGCGCCGGAGGACGGCACGAGCGGCTCATCCGGCAAGACCCACGGCACTTCATCCGACAGCGACGCTACCGACTCGACCCAAGCGAGCAGCCGGTCCGGCAAGGACCAGCCAGCGCTGGACGGTCCGACAATGCCAGGCAAGGCCTATACGCCAGGGAAGAATCCGAAGATCGACCGGTGGGAAAATGACATCAACCTGGCCGCGCGGCTGACGGGGCTAGATGGCAACCTGATCGGTGGGCAGATGTGGGCCGAATCGCGCGGTAATCCGAAGGAATGGTCGAAAAACAGCGACGGTACGCCGGATCTGAGCCTGATGCAGATCGGCCAGCGGCGCTGGGAAAAGGACGTGTTGCCGACGCTGACGCAGCAGGACAAAGAGAACATTAAAAAGTTGACTGGCAAGGACGCGAAGGACCTGGATATGAGCAACCCGCACGACAACGTAATCGCGGGAGCCTTCGAACTCAAGTCCCACATCATCGAAAGCGGCGGTGATCGCAACAATCCGATGGCCAACGAAAAGGCACTGAAGAAGGGGCTCGAAGAATACGTTGGAGTGGGCGATGAAGCGAAATACGCAAGACACGTTATGACTAACTACAACGTATTAAACCAGCATAAAGAACTGGACGACAGCCAATAATGCGCTGTGCGATTCACAGACATCGTTTCAACTAAAATGAGGCGATGGACCGAGAGATTGCCGCGCGATTACGTTGGGTGCACATGTATCACGAGGCCGGCAACGCCGGCCTCGTGTGCGCGCGGTGCGGCATCTCTCGACCGACACTTCGCAAATGGCTACGCCGCTATCAGCAAGCCGGCGAAGCAGGTCTCCAATCCCAAAGCCGCCGCCCACACCGAAGTCCAAACCAGAAGGTTTCTGAGACCGATCGAGCAACGATCCTCCGACTGCGTGCCGAGCACAAAGGCGCGCGGCGGATCCAGAATGAGCTGCGATTGCATGAGCAAAGAGAACTATCCCTCGCGACCCTTCATAAGATCTTGTGCCAGGCGCATGTGACGCCATTGGTTCGACCCAGGCGACCAGCGCAGCCCAAACGTTATAGCCGTCCAGTTCCGGGAGATTGCGTCCAGATGGACACGATGAAGATTGCGCGGGGCCTCTATCAGTACACAGCCGTCGACGATTGTTCTCGCTTTCGCGTACTAGCCGTCTATTCGCGCATAAATGCACGTAATACGTTGCTTTTTCTTGATCGCGTCATCGAGGAAATGCCGTTTCCGATTCAACGTATCCAGACAGATCGGGGCAGCGAGTTCTTCGCCGAGTCAGTGCAGCGGTGCCTGATGAGTGAGTGCATCAAATTCCGACCGATCCCACCACGCTCGCCACACCTCAATGGCAAGGTCGAGCGTTCGCAACTCACTGACTTGAACGAATTCTGGCCCCGTCATGGCCTGAGCGAAGGCATGATCGAGGAGCAAATTGAACAGTGGCAGTTCGACTATAACTGGCGCCGCCCGCACGGATCACTCGGTGGCAAGACGCCCGTCGATCGCATAGCAGAACTGGGCGAACTGACACCTCTCTCGGAAGAGGTAGCCGGTGCCTACGACGAACTGAAAGAGCGCGTCCAACACCGCGAATGGCGACTCGACAAGACCCTTGCTAAACATCATTGGCGCGTGTTGGAACTCGTGGCTCCGATAGCAGAGGCAAGTTCCAACACGCCACGAAAACGGCCCTCTAAAAAGTGAAACGATGTCTGTGAATCGCACAGTGTCCGGCGAACGGCACGTCATCGGACGACTCCGATTTCTTGCAAAAACTCATCGAACAATTGCTGGCCCTGCTGCAGAATTCGCATAGCGACGACGACAATTCGTTCGATGACGACGACACAACATGCGGGCATCGCTCCCCGGCCCCGTCAACGGATGGCGACTGCGAATGTCCATGCTCACCGCATCATGGGCACTCGGCTGCGGATCATTCCCAGCACGATGGCAAAGCGCCGGTCACTAGCGGCGGCTCGGGTACGATCACCAATCCCGTGACCAGTGGCGGCTGGGGCACGATCACCCCTCCGGTCACTAGCGGTGGCTCGGGCACGATCAACAGTCCGGCGTCCAACGACAACTCCAGCACGGTCACCCATCCAGGGAGCAGCAACAGCAAGGACGCGTCGACGAACTCCACCGAGTCCGCAGACCCCTTCCATGCGTCCGGCAATAGCGGCTTTGACCCTTCGGGTGTCAGTCAGCCGTCTACCGGCAATCAGTTTTACCAATAGTCGTCATATAGCTGAGCCACGCCATTGTGGCGTGGCTCAGCCGCTACCGGCGTGTCGCACACGACATGCAGATACGCATAGCGCTGCGCTGGCAGCATGAAGTGCTCGCTGGCGTCGCCGTCGAACAAGCCGGCATATAGCCGTCCATCCTGGCGGATTTGCAGCGCCCCGTCCTGTCCGTGCGGGGACAAGACCAGCCGCAACTTGCTGGGCGCACCGGCTGGGAATTGCGGATCGCCGGCGTGCAACGCACAGTCGAGATTCAAGGCGCGCTGGTGCGCCAACAGGGGGACGTCGTCCGCGATGCGGCCGTTGCCGGGCTCGACATCGCGCCGCTACCCCGCTTCATCGTGGCGCCGGCGTTGGGCCATGGTCAGCTCGTCACCATGCCGGAGCCGTTTGCGCAAGATCCATTGCCGCTGAACGTCGTCTATCCACCACATTGGCAGCGGCAGGTGCTCGCCACCTGTTGGGCACTTGTCAGGTTTCTCGAAAAGCGATTACGCACGCGCCTTCCCCAATGATCAAAGCCGCGACTACATTGCTTGCAGCCACGTCAATACTGTATTTCGGGAACTTCCCGCAGTGTACGCCCCTGGCAACGGGGCTTCGCGCGCGTTCATGGTAACGCGTTGCAAAGCGTCCTAGAGTGACAACGTCAGCACTACCAGAGAGTACCCGATATGATGTTGAGCTCGTCACTTCATCCACGCAATCATGATGTAGACCTAACAATGGATTTCGGTGAACGCCTGGCGCAACTGGTCGGCGCCCCACCGCGGCTGCAGCCGGCGCCGTCCAGCCATGTGTATCACCACGGCCAGATTGAAGGTCTGCCTCACGCATGGAAAAAACAGGTTGAGGCACGCAGCCGCGCAATGGCTCAATTGGAAAGCCTGCCCCATGACGGGAACGTGCGTTCAGTGCCTGTGTCAGCGGTGGACAGACCTTCAGCGCAAACCCCGCCCACGCCCGATAGCACCTCATCCGCGCTGAGCTTGGCCGAGATACACGACCTTGCTTGGCATTGCAGGAACCTGATCGCCCGCATCACGCGGTCCCCGTCAGAACGGCGGACCGTTTCGTCGGAAAGATCCGTTGCAGATGCGTCGCAACGCGAGGTCCGCCTGCCACGCGCCATCACGCGGGTGGGCTTAGGTACCGCCATGCGCGGCGTATATGCCACGATGGCTACCCCGATTCAACTCTTTAAAGGTTACACGCAGACCACTTCCGACGGTCTTGATCAGTCTTCCGAATTAATTGAAGCGGATCCACTGGACACCATCAAGCGAGCCGGCATTTCCGAGGAAATTTTCAGCCGGAACGAGAAAATCGCTGCCGACGGCACGTTGGCCTTGCTGGCGATCATGGAGATCAAGTCAGGCATTCAAGAAATGGCGCATGCCGCCAAGCACCACAAAGAACTAAAACGCTCGATCCAGCAACTCGAACAAGAGGTCGCCTGTCTTGAGCGGCTCGCCGGCATTGCCGGCTCAACGCGAGATCGCAACCATCCCACACAAGCGGCTTCGGTCCGACTGTTCACCGATGCGCAATCGATGATGACATGCTTGCGCGCCGTTATGGAAGTCAAGCGCCAGGTGATGACATTCACGCGGCAGCAAAACCGTGCCGATGCCGCATTAGGGGCATGCTCGATCGCTTCCGGTAGCACCGTGCTGGCCAAGGCCTCAGTCGGCATTGCCGCCAAGGCTGCGCTGTGCGCATCAGACAGTCCTGCCGCGGCGGCGTTGGATCACGTCGCAGGCCTCGCGACGCTGGGCCTGGAGCCGCTTGTCGGCGCCACGGCGCTCGCCAGTGGCGCATACAAGGTTCATCGTTCGCGCCAGCAGCTCAATGCGTTCCGCGCCGCCAAGGCCGCCACCGACACGCGATTGAAAGACGCACATATCGATGCCCTGATCGATCAATTGCGCCAAAACGGGCACCACCTGAGTCCTGAAGACGCCGAATTGCTGCACCGCTACGCGCGATTTCAATCACTGAAGTTGGAACAGCGGGATCAGTTCTTTACAAGCTATGCGCGATGGAACAACAGTTTCCTCGCTGGCAGCGCTGTCTACGCCGCGAGCACGTTGGCTAAGGCCGGTGTGGCGGGCGCCATCGCCGCCGGTACGGCAGGCGCTGCGGTAGCCCATCCCGCCGTCGCCGGGGGCCTCTTGGCCGTGACAATAAGCGGGCTGCTCATGATGAGCGCATCATCGCAGCGCGCGCTCTTTGACTACCGCAAGCAACGGCGCTACCAAACCTACTACACCGACGATGACCCAGAATTGAATCGTACGTTCCTGGAATCCATGGACGTGCTCAATTGGGGCAGCAGCACTGCAACGCCGTTGGACGGCTTGCTGCTGCAATCAGCATTCTACAAACAGATATACCAGCGCGAAGACCAACGTCAAACATTTCTGAGCCAGGTCGCAGACCAGCTCGGCAAACGCTACGACGACAAATATGTTTACACCGGCGATTCTGATGCGCGTGGCGCCAAACCGTCCACCCAGCAATTTATTGCGAACACGGCCCGACGTGCAGCGCAAGACTCATTGGGACGGCTGAAGGCAGCGTCATCATTCCTGGCTCACAGCGCCAAGCTGAACTCACCGCACAGCGCGACGCGCGCCGCCAAGCAAGCTTGGAACGACTCACGCCAGTATCTGACCCGAAGCAGCTTGAAAACATGGCTCGCCCAACCGACACGAGAAGCACAAACAACCCAAATTGAGTTGCTTGAAGACATGCTGGACACCCAGGCCGCTTATCTGCGTAGAAAGCTGGAGGCCAAAATACAGACCTATCAGCACGTGGTCAACAAGTTGAGCGGCACGCCTGCCCCAACTTCGGACGGGCACGCCATTGAGGACGTCAGGCTCAGCACCGTGGACGCCGACGACAACACGTCGCGCGAACACAAATTCAAGGCAATATTCGCCCCGCTGGATGCGACCGTCACACACGTCGAGGATATTCGCGTCGAAAACCATCCGGCCGACATGCCGCGCAGCCTCGCGCTGAAGGAAATCCTGGTTGGATTGGACAAGGATCTGGAATATGATCAGCGCCTGTATCGCGACGCATTGGCCGTACGGGCGCAATGCCGAAAGCTGAAGCGCCAACTGCCGTTGACGAACGCACACGAGCGGCAACTGGCCGTTGCAATCGACCAGTTCATCTCGGTGCAAAAGGGTGAACTCGTCGACCCACATGCGCCCCGCGCCGACTTGGCATCAAGCCACGACAAGTTGGCCACTTATCTGATGAAAAGCGCACCGAAACGCTACCGCGACCTGCGCGGCAAGCTAATTGAAACGCTGATGCAGGCGACGCGGCAGATCGACCTGTGTCGTGCATGGCACGATGGCGAAGTGGCCGGGACGCGAGAACCCAACGCGCCGGATGCGGCGCCGCGCCAGCCACGACGCGCATTCCCAAACTTAAGGCTGCGTCACACGGTTTTCTGAAACGGTGCGCGTTTGGCCGCAGCATCGCTCGACATCGTTTCGCGCACGCAACGCACAAATCCCTGCGCGGGCGGGCGCGCTGGAACCGTGCGTCGCTGCGTCACGCGGTAGCAAGCTCAGTTTCGGCTTTGGCAACAACGACTTAGCTTGCGTATCCAAAGGTTGTCCACATTGTTGCAAACAAAATATGTGAATAAGCGCCATATCAAGCTTGCGCGCGTGTTTAAGATCAATCAAGCGCGCTCGCGCGCCTGTAGCCGGGATTCCCGATCCAAGCGCTGGTACGCTGACGCTAAACAGCATCAAGTCATCGTCGCCATTGCAGATGCGAGCCTAGCCACGGACGCGGCGTGACAACATCGGGCAAGCCGGTAGCGTGAGTCACGCCTGCAAACATGCGCCGATGCATCATATCGTTAGGCTTTTCTCACTACACTTACCTGTTACACTACATTGACCCTCTCTGCGGATTACATCCGGCGAAAGTTGCCAAAATACCCAAGCCGAGGCTGCGGTAACCAACCCGATGCAAATAAAAGTGGCACGAAAGATAGGCAGTAAGTCCGTGCCCATATCGGTCGTAAACAGCGATTGGAAAAAGGCCAATAAAACACTTGCGACAGTCACACTTAAGCTCATAGCCAGCATTTGAGCAGTCGAAAACAGCGCATTACCACTGCTCGCACCAGGCCCGGCAAGGTCCTTTAGCGTCAGCGCGTTCATTGCAGTGGTTTGTATTGAATACAATGCGCCAAAAGCAAGCAGTTGAATCACTCGTAACCCAGCTGGTTGCGCTGTCGAAACCAAAGAAAAGCTGGCTATTATTGCGCCTACTAACAGGCTGTTGCTCGCCAAGATACGACGATAGCCGTAGCGAGTCACGAGAGGGGCAATAAATCGTTTTGCTCCCATGGCCGCCGCTGCGACGGGTAACATCATCATCCCTGCTTCATACGGCGAATAACCGAGGCCGATTTGTAATAGCAACGGGATTAAATAAGGCATCGCATCACCCCCAATGCGCGTGACCAAATTCCCCACTAGGCCCACACGGTATGTGCGTACATGGAATAAACTCAGTGGAAAAAGCGGATAATCCATGCGTACTGCATGCAATCCATAGGCAGCGAACGTCGCCAAGCTGACACCGATTAACGTCAATAGGATGGTGCTGGACAGTTTATAATCGGTTAACCCATTGAGCGACAACGAAATTGCCAACACGCATGTTGCAAACAGAAAATAACCTTTTAGATCAAAACGTTGCACCGGCAATTTTATATTACTCATAACAAGCCGGCTTGTCATCAAAATCGCTATACCAATCGGCACATTCATCACAAAGATCCAGCGCCAGGAGGTAACCGATACGATCCAGCCCCCAAGCGTTGGCCCCAAGACCGCCCCAACGAGTCCGGGTATTGCCACGAAGCCCAACGCTTGTACATACTGGCTGGGGGGAAACGTTCGCATAATGGCTAGCCGCCCCGCCGGCAATAACACACCGCCGCCCAGCCCTTGCACCACCCGCGCAATCACCAGCTCGTTCAACGAGCGCGATGTTGCACAACCGATGGAACCTATTGTGAATAATGCAATGGCCGCCAAAAATACGGACCGTGTTCCAAAGCGATCTGCTAACCAGCCAGAGGCTGGAATCAGCATCACCACCGTCAATGAGTAGGCAAGCACAATCGACTGCATTTGCAGTGGATTTTTATTGAAATTGCTGGCCATCGTTGGCAACGCGGTATTTAGGATCGTGGCGTCAAGTGTTTGCATAAAGAAACCAATGCCGACAACCCATAGTAGCCCGGATAAAGCTCCTTGTTTTTGCATTTCTTTTTTGTCTAGTAATAGGAAAGAGTAACGGGAAGAAGCAGGCGAACAGCACAGCCTAACTGGCCATCAAACAATGAAAAAATTTCAATTTTACAGCTTTATGACAGTGGGTGCATGCAACATGGTGTTTGAGCGTCTTGACCAATGCTTGCCGCGCTAGTAGAAGCGGACGCTGATGGACATCGAGCGCGAGCGAGCGGCCAGCACGCTGGGTCCAGGGCGCGCAAAAAGAAAGCTCGCCGAGGCCATCAACCTTCGATCCCATATCGCGGCGGAAGCACGTGCCAAGACCACTTACGATCGATTGGTCAGCGTGACTGGCGACCCTGGCGTGCGCGAGGCGCTAAGCTTTCTAATGATCCACGGTGTCACACCAAAAGTCTTTTGAAAAAGCGCTGTACACGGTCACGTCGGACTTCCCGCCGAGTAAAGTTGCACGCATTCCCGAGTATGCGAGTGGTTATTTCAAGATGTCGGAGGACGACGCGTGTCGGTGCGCAGGCCATGGAATGAAAGCAGTGACCTGACGTTGGCGGAGAACCCAACAGCGCCAGTCGACGGTGGCGACGGAAGCGACACACCGGAGCGGAACTTGGGATGAAAAATAACGCGCGAGACGGCACATAAACGCCGGTTTGATAGGCCACTGTGCCCTCGTGGAACACGAGTTGCTAAGAAGTCATAGCACTACACCTGCTCAAGCAAGGAGGACTGAATGACAAACCGCTCCAATTCCCCCGAACAGCAACAAACATCGGGCGAAAACGACTCCGATACGTTTACCACCGACGTATCCGAAACCGACGATCAAGGCACAACTGTGCGCGAAGCTGAAGTGCGCAAGGACGACCTTTCTGAGGTTGTCCCCGGTAAGCCGGCCGACGAACAGTAGCATACCCTATTGCCTCACCGGCGGCCTGCCGGTTGAGGCGCGGTGGGGGAGCAATAGCATACAGGCTACAGCAACCCCACCGTGCCATCAGACCAGCGGCACGCCATTGCCTACCCACGCCACTCCGGTCCGTTTTTGCTTAATTATGAAACAGGTTCAATAGCTCGCGAAGCGAGGTATTAATGGGCGTGTCCGCATGGATGACGAGATCGCTTGAGCCGGTCCAGTCGGCCAAAGTTGCTTTATTGTCCTGTTTTGTTATCGCGATCAATGAACCGGCATCTATCCCACGTGCCGATATCAAGAGGGGGTTTAGAGGAGTATCCACATGAATGTCCAGTTTTTCCGGCATGAGGCCAGCAGCTATCGACACGTCGCGTTGCAACGTCAACGCGCCCTTCAGCCATAGCTGTTCCGACCCGTCGCTGCCGAGTGCTCGACGCGTCACGCTGACGTCTTGCAAACCGATTGTGCTTTTATTGCCATCTGACGACGTCTGCGAAACGGTAAAGCCGGGTTGCGTATTAAGAAAGCGAATCGGGGGAACGCTGTTTAAGCTGTTAGTCTGCCTGATTGAGACACCACCGTGGATGGCCATCGACGTATGCATGTCACTTACGCACAGTGCGCCACCGTTTCCTCCCATGGTGGCGACAGCGCTCTGGAGCGTAGCCTTCTCCTTCACGGAAATCGATGCTTCGCCGGTCAACTCGACTTCGGTACCCAATGTGAAATCGCTTACTCGGCACTGCACGTAAGCCGCATGTATCGTCACCGCGCGTTCCGGCCCGGCCGCTTCCCTGCGAGTTAGGTGCATCGAGCCGCCGTACGGGCAAGCCTCCCATTTGGAGACGCCATCCGACGGCGGCGGTGAAGATGCGCTTGCGCGCTGCGGCGGCTCATCGAAAGCACCTTGCAGCATATCCGACAGCACCCCACTTATCCAAAGCGCTCTCAGCCCATAAAAGGTCGTGCCATAAATGGCCTTCCAATAAGCGTGGTCTTTTACCACGTCTATTGGATCTTGTCTCAGGTGGCTCTCGTCCCCATCGGTCAGCCCCTCACCGCCCAGCCGCTGTGGTAATTTCAGCGCCGTATGGTGGGGACCGCGCATGAGCAGATGGGCATGCCCAGGCTCATGGTCGATCTGCTCATATGTTTTGGTGGAGGAATCACGTATAACGGAATCATCGCCGCCGCATGCGGATAACACGAGCGTGCATGCCAGCGCTGTGCGCGAAATAGGCATCTTTATAAACTTCACTAGTAAGAAAATTAAAATAACAATACTCCGCCACAGCAAAATGGGCGGTGCCTTTAAGCAGGGTACTTCGCCGTGCAAGTGTTAACCTACTGGCGTCGATTGTAATGGCAACTTCGGCAACAACGATTGCCTTGCGCGATGCGCGTCACGCAAGGCCTAGCGTTGTGCGGCGAGTACAGCGGGTGCGACCACCTACGTTGCAGAGCACGCCCCAGCTAACAAGCGCAGCGCATAGACCGTATAGATTCAGACCACTGCGATACCTGAACTATTTTTATCGCTGCCGGTCATCCTCGGCGTACGCACCACGATCGGCGAAGAAGCGCTCGACAACGAGGATTGGCGTGCGTTGGAACTCGTGTAGCGAGCGATATTTCAACGCGCTATGCGGATGCTTTTCGTTATAGTGCTCGAAGGCAATGGCGAGATTGCGTGCAGCCGTGGCAGACAACAGCGCCACGGACGTACCGTAGCAGGATCCGTTCAGCGCTTCATCGAGTAGTCGTTCACGTTTTCCGTTATTCCGCGGGCCACGTCGCGTCCCACAGCGCAATAGGCTGAACTGTCGCTGCCGTTTAAATATTGGATTTTATTGGCCCGCCCTGCAGGATTCGAACCTGCGGCCTACGGCTTAGAAGGCCGTTGCTCTATCCAACTGAGCTAAGGGCGGTCAAGTGGTTCATGATTGTACTGCGCATCCCCCGTTCGCGGCTCCATCGGGACTCGACCATCGGCTTAGAAGACCGATGTGCTAATCCAACTGAGCGATCGACAAACAGGCGTTCCATTATAACTGAACAACGGAGCCGGCTCCGCTTGCCGGCTCACAATACGCGACAGCGTAACGCTTACGCCACCGACTGGGGATTGAAGAAGAACCAGGCAAGACACGCCAAGCCGGCGATCATGCAATAGAGTCCAAATGAAGCCAACCGCCCGCGGCCTTCAAAATAACGCATCAGAAAACGCACGCTCAGATACGCGGCGATGCCGGTCAGCACGCCGCCTAGCATTGCGTCCGCCAGTTGCGCCGGCGCGTGAAACAGTTTAGGCACCTCGAGCAGGCCCGCTCCAAAAATAATCGGCGTACCGAGCAGGAACGCGAACTCCGCCGACTTTTCCGCGGGCATGCCAGCACCCACACCGGCGATCATTGTCAAGCCGCTGCGCGAAAAACCCGGAATCAGCGCACCGATCTGCGCGATGCCAACCAGCGCGGCCTGCTTGAACGTTAGATCCTCGGGTGCACGCGCCGCGCGCGCGCGCTGCAACCGGTCGCCGATCCACAGCAAAATACCATTGATCACCAGCGCCAATGCCACGATACGCAAGTCGTGAAAGACCTGTTCGATCCGCTTTTCCAGCAGAACACCGACGACGCCTGCCGGAATTGTGCCGATCAGCAACGCCCAGGCCAAATGTCCGTCCTCGGTACGGCGGCCGCCCAGCGAGCTGAGCAAGCCTTGGATGATCGCGATCCACCGCCTGCGAAAATACCACAGCAGCGCAAAGGCAGTGCCCAAATGCAGCGCTACCAAAAAGGGCAATAGCTGCGGCGCATGCTTGTCGATGTGCATGTCGAACAGTGCCGGCACAAGCAGCGTATGCCCGAGGCTGCTGACCGGGAACAACTCGGTCACACCCTGCAAAACACTCAGAAGGATCAGAAACACAAGGCTCACGAAAGAAAGTCCTCCATGTAATGACAGCATCAGCGCGGATCGCGCAATGAACGGGCGAAGTGAAGCCCACCCGGGGGGCATCCAGCCAAGTTTTCGGGCTGCCGATGGCAAGTGTCCGACAGCCTGGTCGAACGCGCGCCGGGAATGGCGAGCGCCACCATGCACGCATACGGCCACGGTGCCGCGCAATGGATTTGACGTCGACAGGGGGCGCCACAGTCGGAGCCGCCTAGCACGCTGGCCGGCGCGCGGGCTCTTTTTTGGCATGACGGCATAGGCTTGTCCGTTCGGCAGGTCGCACACCCTGGCCACCGACCTCGCACAACACGCCTGTGCTGTAGTGGCGCGATGTGATTTCAGACAGTGCTATGACGATAGCGCTACTGCCATTGGCTAGCGTGTCGGCACAGGATTGGGGCCAACTGGCGTCGGTGTTCGCGAGCCAGCAGGCGGCTCAGGAACACGCGAACGCATCACAGCGCAATGGCGCGCTGACGGTCGCCATCGTCGCGGTCTTGCTACTGAGCGTGGCTGTTCGCGTATTGGCGCGCGCGCAAAAGCCGCTCGGAAAAGGCCCCGGCCGGCTTTAACAATGCCGGCCGAGCCCAACTTGCCGCGGCACGGACCGCGACAGTGGCAACACAAAGGCAGCAGACCAGTTATTTGGCCAGCTTATAGAAAAAGAGGAGCGTGCCGCCGGTAAACATGCCAAAAAGCGCACATCCCATCGCCGTTGCCAAGTCCATGGTCGTCTCCTCTCCGATACGGTATTGTCTGAGTCATTATTGACAGCGATTTGCCGCCGAGCAACCCGAGAGAACCCGCATAGCCGACATCCGGCGGCACACCGATGTCATGGAAAACTCGCCCGTCGGCAGGAGGGCGCCCCACTTTTCTATTTCGATCACAAGATGCATTTCCAGAACCAGGATGTCATTGAACTCAAACGCGAGTGCGCCAGCTTGCTGGTCGCGCCGCAATCAGGCGCTCGTCTGTTGCGCTGGCGCGTGGGTCACCACGACGTCATTGGATGGCCGGACAACGCGAATTGGAACGAGCCCGCCCGAGTGCGCGGCGGCAATCCGCTGCTGTTCCCCTTCCTCGGCCGGCATCGCGTCGAGGGCACGATCGGTCGATGGCGCGATAGCGCCGGCGTTGTACGGGCATTGCCGATGCACGGATTCGCCCGATATCTGCCGTTCGAGTCGACAATCGACGTGGCTAACGCCCGCATCGATATGACGCTGACGGACAGCGATGCCACCCACACCGGCTATCCATTCAGCTTTCGGTTCGATGCGATCTATCATCTCGTCGACGGCCACACCCTTGACGCGACCCTCACGACGACAAACATCGGCGACACGCCGCTGCCGTACTATGCAGGCCATCACTTCTATTTCTCGCTGCCTCACACGCTGCGGGGCGAATCCCGGCTCACGTTGCCGCCGACGCAGATGCTGTACCAACGCGATGATGGTGCAATTGCCCAGGCGGCTGACGCGGCACACGCGTATCGTCTCGACGACACGCGTATCGTTGACCGTTTCCATGCGCTGGCCCCGCTGTCAAGTGGAGCGCAGGTCAAGCTGCACACGCCGTCACTGGGCCGCACGATCACGCTAGCGCTCGAGCGCCCCGGCTCGATCCCGTGGTATGCCGTCACAACGTGGACCGAAAAACCTGTTTCCGATTTTTATTGCATCGAACCCTGGCTCGGTTTGCCAGATGCCATTCACAACGGACTTGGGTTGCGCTGGCTTGCACCCGGGGCAAATGAAAGCGCGGTGGTGCGAATCCACGTAGCGCTTGACGAATGACGTAAAATGAATCGTTTTATGCTCCGCCCGCATGGCCCGGCCAACGCCTTGCGGGCGCCGCGAGTTTCGATGCAGAAAATAAAAAGTGGTTTTGCCGATGGTTGCAGCGCGATGTTCAAACGCGTGCGCGCCCTCGGTTCGGTGCAGTACGTGACGGTATGCTGCGGTATTGCATTGTTGCTGTCCGCGTGCGGTTCCGCCCCGGTCGGTTCTGGCTTTTATCGCGTCGTACGGGGTGACACGCTTTCGCGGATCGCCCAACGTCACGGCCAAAGCGTCGCTGCGATCGCGCGGTGGAATAATCTACCTAATCCGAACGTGATCGCAGTCGGCCAGGTCCTGCGCGTCGCGCCGCCGACTCGTCCAGCACCATCACGCGGCGTGGCGGCCGCGCCGAACACCACTGCTGCGGCTAAGGTCAAGCCTTCGTTGACACCCGCTACGACAATCAACTTGATCTGGCCCGCCCGAGGCGACGTGGTACGCCGTTTCAACGGCGTAGATTCCAAAGGCGTTGACATCGCGAATGCGCCCGGCACGCCCGTGGTCGCCGCCGCAACCGGAACCGTCGTCTATGCCGGCAATGGTCTGCGCGGTTACGGCAACTTGCTGATCGTCAAGCACAATGCCAATTTCCTGACCGCTTATGCACACAACCGCGCACTGCTAGTCAAAGAAGGCCAGAACGTCACGCAAGGACAGACCATTGCCGAAATGGGTGACAGCGACAGCAACCGGGTCGCACTACACTTTGAGCTGCGATATGATGGCAAGTCGATCGACCCGGCCCGCTATTTGCCACCGCAATAGCGGCAAGCGCAGGCGCCGCGTCGTACGGCGCTGACTGGCAGGCCGTGCTGCATGCGGTATCAAGCATCCAACGTTGGGCTCAGCGCAGGTGCCCGGTCTTCGGATCCACCCGCATCGCAAAGGCGATCAATACGCCGACCGCAACGGGCGCAACGAGACAAAATGCAAACAGCATGTTTCCCCCGGTATCGACAACCTGTTGACGTCAATCATACGCACTCGGTCAAAACCGTGCAGACATCAAGCGCCACCTAGCCAATAGTCCTGGTAAATTGTCCGCTATAAACAAGCAGACACGGCGGTACTGTCAGTTCGGGATGTTGCCGTCTCCCGAACGTCGGCCATCATGCTTGCCACCGCGGCCCCGCCTTAATTCCGCGAATTAGCTCTGTTTAATTTCGCCCAGGAAGTGGCGCCCGTAGCGCTTGTTGATATCGGCGAAACGAAACAGCGTGAGGAAATCCGCGACGTTGAAATCCGGATCCCATGCGGGTGCGCCGCAGATCCTCGCGCCCAGGCGTAAATAACCTTTGATCAGCGGCGGCGGGGATACCGTAGAACCAGTGGCAAGTTCGTCCGTCGGTAGCGGGGTATGGGGGAAGGCCCGATATTCCGGCGCGGTCATCGATGCCTTGCACAGCGACATGAACAAGTTGGCCGCGTAATGCCCGCCGTCCACCATCGGGACGCTCGCACAGCCAAGCATCGTCTCATAGCCGTTTTGCAGCATGTATTCAGCCAGCCCCGCCCATAGCGACATGATGACTGAACCGCTACGATAGTCCGAGTGCACGCACGAGCGCCCGACTTCGACCATCTTGGCGCGCAGATGCGTGAGGCGCGAAATGTCGAATTCACTTTCTGCATACAACTTGCCAATGCGTGCCGCCTGATAGGGTGGCAGCACACGATAGGTTCCGACGACCTGCAGCGTGCCCAGGTCGCGCACCAACAGGTGGTCGCAGTACGCGTCGAATTCGTCGACGTCCTGGCCTTTGGAGCCTTTGAGTTGCGCTCCCATTTCTTCTGCGAAGACGCGGTAACGCAGCCGTTGTGCCTCGCGAAGCTCTTCTTCCGTCCGTGCCCAGGCCACGCCGAGATGATGTTGTCCAGCAACCGTTTCTTGCGACCGAGGAAGACTCCTGCGTGAATCGAGGGGAATGGACGCAAGCGGCAAGGTAGGATTCGGCAACTCTCGCATTGGCGTGTCCTGTCAAAATTACAGAAAGGTTGCGTGCAATGTAGAACCAGCGGTGACGTGTGGATGGCAAACAGAATGATTTGGTGACAACATACGCAATCGGCACGAATCACACAAGGTCCGGATTCACGACGGCATGCAGCACGGCCTGCGCTTGTTCGTCACGGCGGCGGTTGGCCAATCACCAGGTCCAGCTTTTTTGATGCGCCAGTTCGCTTCCTTACCGGATATCAGCAGTGCGGCAACGTCCACACCGGGCGCGAGTTCGCGTAGTATGCGAAAACGGTCGGTCAATGACTGTGCCGTTTGCACCGTTCGATTGGCTGGGCTGCTGAGCACGGCAGCCTCGCCGGGTAGCCAGGAAACCAGTCCACTTGGCGATTTACTCGGCTTGCTTGCGTCCGCGGACGGTCAATCGGCGCGCCCAAGTCACTGGGCGCCCGGCCAGTTTCGCGTTCAGAAAGGTTTTAGGCATCGGCGTGACGCCAGAGAATTAAGTTCATTGTCGCTACTATGGTCCGTGCACAGAATCGACTGTTGCACCGAATTCAGCCGCGAAGGCGGCTCCGAGTGCAGTTCGACAGGATGCACGGCGACGACGACGCGCGCATGTCCGGCGTACTAACGCATCCGCTACGTGCGTGGGTACGGGTGCAGGGGTGGGTGCAGTACACCGTATATCGACCCGGGGCACTCAAAAATTGACGCCGCATCAACCATTCGACTATAATCATCAATTCGGCGGAGCGTAGCGCAGCCTGGTAGCGCATCTGATTTGGGATCAGAGGGTCGTAGGTTCGAATCCTATCGCTCCGACCAATAGAATCAAGCACTGATAGAACAAAATTTACAACAAAAGTGGCTGGCTGCGTATTGGTCGCGGACGGCTTATACGCTATCTCTAGCAGCATACGGCTTCACATCCCTACCCTGCAAGTCATTCTGACGCTCGACCAGCCAAGGCTCTGGTTCCGCAAAGCTTAGCCGCTTCAACTGAACTGGGGACGACTTGAACTGCGGCTGTTGACTGACAGGATCGCGGGCATAGGTAGTGTGCTGATTGGCCGCCTGATGGCCTTTACCGAAATGGAAAGGGATAAACAACTCCCCGGGCCGCACCGTGTCGACAACCATCGCCGGCCCTTCCCATCGCCCGCGCATCGACGATACCTCCACCCAGTCTCCAAGACGAACACCCAGCCGTTGCGCATCGTCGGGATGGATTTCAACATAGGCATTTGGCACACGCCGATGCAGCGCTTCCGAGCGTCCTGTCTTGGTTCGCGTGTGGAAATGGTAGACGACACGCCCGGTCGATAGGACGAAGGGGTATGCCTCGCTTGGCGGATTGGGCGGCCGGCGCCACTGTGCTGGCCGCAGAAAGGCGCGGCCTTTGGGATCGATGGCCTCGTATTCCGCGCGTGTGTGTTTGTTGCCAGTCAGGAAATCGGCGCCGTAGCTTTCGCATTCGTCGATCCCAGTCCAGAAATGCAGATCTTCGTATAGTCGCTCACTGCCCTCCGGGTGTTGCTCGTTGCAGGGCCAGCGTACGCCCCCCTTTTTCAGCAGCAGCTCGTAGGTCATTCCTGAATAGTCACACGGCCGACCCTTTGACACGCGTCGCCACTCGTCAAACGCCTCTGGTGGTTCCCGGTAGCGGATTAGCGGTTCACCGTCCCGGTCCTTGAACCCAAGGCGGCGCGCGACCTCGACAAAAATCTCGAGGTCGGTGCGTGCCTGTCCCGGCGGTTCGACGGCCTTGCATAGCAGATTGACGGTACGGTCAGCATTTGTCACGCATCCGGTCTTTTCGCCCCACATGGCCACAGGAAAATAAATGTCGGCCAAAGCAACCGTTTCAGCGTCAACAAAAGGGTCTTGCACAACCACGAACAACTGCTCCAGAATGCGCCGCGTACGGTTCTGGTCGGGCAGGCTGACGACCGGGTTGGTGCCGATCACCCACAGGAATTCGATTTCCCCACGCTCGGCGGTTTCGAGCATCGTGATGATGTCTTTCGGTACCTCAGGTTGGAACGTAGCGGGGTCGATATTCCAGAGTTCGGCCAACTCCCGCATATGGGTAAGGTTGTGGGGATTGCGATAGCCAGGGTAGGAGCCGTCCGCCCCAGCTTCCCGATTCGACATGGCCGAGGGTTGTCCCGCCATTAACAAGGGGCCCGCGCCGCGCTTGCCGATGGCGCCGCGCAGCAGATGCACGCTATTGACCAATGAAGAGGACGCGGTCGCCTCCACAGCCTGATAAAACCCCTGCAGCACGGTAGAAACCATGCGATCGGTACTACCTATCCATTGCGCCGCCGTCTCGAGCGCGGCGATCTCGATACCGCAGATGTCGGCCACGCGTTCCGGCGGATAGTCGGCCACGACCGACTGCATCAGCTCGAAACCGACCGTGTGCTCGCGCACGAACTCGAGATCGACCGCGGCGTTCCGAATCAGCAGATGAATTAGCCCGTTCATCAGCGCCACGTTAGTGCCAATTCGGATTTGCAAATGCAGGTCTGCTCCCTGGCGTACAGTCGGATTTTTGCGCGGGTCCACCACAATAATACGGCCCTGGTTGCGTTGTTTTGCCGCTAACATCCGCTCCCACAGCACCGTCTGTGCCTCGGCAACATTGTGCCCATAGAGGCATAAAAGTTCTGCATCGTCGATGTCGACATAGGATGCAACGGGACCATCAGAGCCGAAATTAGCCATCAGCCCGGTAGCCGAAGTCGCTGTGCACAGCCGCGTGTTGCCATCGATGTTCGACGACTGCAGGCCACCTCGCCAAAGCTTGCCCAGGGTATAGAATTCCTCGAGAGTCAGTTGTCCGGAGTTGTAGCAGGCAAGATTACCGTGACCCTGTTTCCATGCGTCCTGAAACTTTTGCACAAAGAAGTCTAAAGCTTCGTCCCAACCCACCGGTTCCAGAGGCGCCTCTTTGACGCGCCGGATCATCGGTTGACGTCCGCGTCGGGGACTTTCATTTGCCACCCAGGCATTCTCACCCTTAGGACCAAGATGTCCGAAATTCACCGGATGGTCTAGCCTCCCGCGAACGCCTACGATGCGCTCGTCCTTGACAGCGATTTCTAGACCGCAGCCGTTAGAACAAAGTATGCAGGCGGAATGGACCCACCGATCGGGATTACCGAGGCACTTGAGATTTTGATCCTGACGCGGTTCCATGATCCCTCCCGAAGCACGTTCTCTGAGAAACGCAAACAACATTCCCACGCAGCGCGACAGCGCGGTCAGTACCAAAATCGTTGCCTCTGCCTCAATCCCGCCGGAGCGCTCTGCCCTCGGCGAACAGGGCTGGTCGAGGTCAAGTAAAATCCGTTTTCAACGAGGAAGACGAACATGAAAAAGCGCCTTACGAAAGGCACCTCGTCAGGTTGCTGAAGGCAGCCGAGGCCGGTATGCCGGTCAAAGCGCTGTGCAGGAAAGCACAGGTTCAGTGACGAACCGCTCTACACGTGGGGCGCGAAGTTCGGCAGCATGGAGGTGCCGGGAGCGCGCTGGCGTATGCCAGGGACACGAAGAAGCGGCGATGAGCGAAAGATCAAAAGCGGAACTCGTGTTGCGCAAAGCGGAGCACGAGCAACTCACGGCGCTGACGATGCGCCGCAAGATGTGGCGTAGGCGGTGACATTGCGAGCGCGGATCGTGCTGGCCTGCGTCGATGATATCGACAACAAGACGGTGACGTGTCATCGAAGTCTTCTGTCCCCACCGGTCGGCCTTCATGGTGCGCCCTATGATTAATATAAGATCCGCCAGGGGAATATGCCCGTCGTCTTAACAAGGTTTCGAGATTTAGCCCACCCGTCTAAAAAGCAGGGCCGTCATTTCGCAAAGGAGGCATCGACTTGCCAGTGGGTTAGCAGGACGCCGCATTCAAGGCGGGGCCGCATTTAAGCAGGTCATCGACATGCCGCCTTGAGCGTCCTGCTACTGTGCCAAGCAGGTTTGCGGAAGCGCACAATACCTTTAAGTGTGCGCCTCCTTATAGAAGCATATTTGCACCATGACTGACTGTGCAAATATGCACACACTCTTTTTAATTAAGTTCCGGCGACGTACGTACTGGCATCCTTACTTTAAAAACCTTACCATCGGAAAGAAAGAAAATAACCTTAGCATTGTCGCCCGGCGTAATTAAGTGAGTGGGTTTTTCAAACATTAAATGATATTTACCAGGAACGAGAGCAAATTCGCCTTTTGCTGGGATGGTAAATTTATCCAATTTAACCATTTTACTAGATTCTGAATCTACCACTGTTTGATAGATTGTAATTTTTTGGTAATCTGGACTTTTAATTTTGGTGACATCAAGTGGCTGATCGGAACTGTTTTTCAATGTGATATAACCAGCAGCAGGCAGTGCGTTGGGTAACCAGCGCACCCATACTGAGTTTTCCGCCGATGTGATGTCAGTCGATACAGGGGTTTTGGCAATTGCTGAGATAGGGGAAAGCCAAGTCAATACACCAGTTAACAGCAGAGCAAGCAGTCTCATGATTTTTCCTCTTTATTTAGATGACTAACTAAAAGTCCCGCTTAGATCGAAAACTCCATTTTATCGATTGAATTTGATCTTTAATCTATTCTGTGTACCTCCTTGATAGGTTGCAACATGCAAGCACTAAAACGACCAGACAGCGCATAACAGCATATCCATCGAAATTAGGTTGTACAAACAGACAATTCGCTGGTGTGGTTCTTAGCCAACACTTCCAGCTTGATCAAGTGGCGACGAGCCACTATAAAGGGCGCTCGTGTTACAGTCTTCGACTCAGATGGGTGTACTTTAACGCGATCCGCATATTTCTTTCGATCATCAGCCGCAGCCTGAACTTTATTCTCCCTTCTGCACAACCCGCACCCACATCGTCCCATTCAACGGCATCCGAGCTCGATCGCTGTCTACTAAATTTTCAGCCGTTCTCAACCCAGTAAGATTCGGTGCGCACGTTGTAATTTGTCATAATGTATCGCTTGACAATCAGATCAACCCGAACGAAGCAAGCGGCGTCTTTCTAGTGGTGATCTGCACATTGACTGACCTTGAAGGTGCCAAAGTTCTGCGCTCGACTATCGCCGATGTTAATGATGGGGTAATCTCCCGTCTTCCCCGGGGTGCGGAAGCAAAAACTAAGCGACCATAGCCAACTGCTGTACTGGTGCCACCCAGGGTCATGTTCGGGTGGTCGTGATGGTCCGTCCACCTCCAGTCGGTCGCGAAACGCTGTACTCGGTCTAGGCCTTTCCAGTGGTACGGCGACAGCCATTCGTACCGCATGCTCCGGTGCCCCTAGGTAGCCGGGCCCGTTGTCACGCCGAATCGCCTCCGGACTGCCGTGCTTAGTAGATGATCTGCCGCAGCGCACGCCTCACCCGCTCCGACGGCAACGAATCAATCTCGATGTCGAGCGCTTCGCGGTTGAAGTTGGTGTGCGCAAGGAAGCGCCTGCGGCACAGGCGGCAGTCGAAAACCCCGCTTGATTCGTTACCGACACTGGCGGGTCCGAATCCTGCTTCCCTCTAAAGTGCGGCCACGCGTCCAGCGTCCGATGTGCACCGTAATTCGACGGATTCAGGTGGTCGTGCGCGCTATGCAATGCGGCAGAAATTAATCTTTTGTCCGACATTGACATAGGCCGGACGGCTTAGTATGGTGGGCAGGTCCTTCCCTTCCTGACAAGGGCGACCAGTACGCTCGCCATGGCTACACAGTTCCGTTACGATACGGGTGATGACAAGTTTGTCGCGGGAGCAGTCATGACGGAAGTTAACAAGGAGAATTTAATGTCGGATATCAAAACCGTCCTGTCGGACGCCGAAGACCTGCTCAAGCAAGCAGCGAGCACGACCGGCGAACGTGCGACCGAATTGCGCGAAAAAGCGCTTGCGCGTCTGAAGCAAGCAAAGGAAAAAGCAGCCGATGTCCAAGTTGTGGTCGTCGAAAAAGGCAAGAAGGCGGCTCGTGCCACGGATGATTATGTCCACGACCATCCATGGACGTCGATCGGCATCGCCGCCGGTGTCGGTGTATTGGTCGGGCTGCTGATCAACCGTAAGTAGTGCCTGGTGCGACGACGCGTTCGCGTTGTACCTGCCAGCACTGGGTGTTACCGCGTCTCGCGTGCGCGCGACGCGGTGGCTGATTGAACGTTCCGCCTGCCGCGCCCTGCGCGATCTGCTGATGAGCAACGACACTCAACCGCCACCGCCGATTCATGGCCCGCTGCGGCGCCTAATCGGATCAGTCTTTTCCCTGCTTCAAACGCGCCTAGAGTTGATCGGTATCGAACTCGCGGAAGAAAAGGAGCGGCTGCTCGGCGTATTGTTCGCTGGGCTCGCAGCCATGATGTTCGCGACAATGGGGCTAATCACGCTGACCGTCCTAATCGCCGCGGCGTTCTGGGAAACGTATCGATGGCAGGCGTTAGCTATACTGACCGTGCTGTACGTTATCGCGGCCTTCGCCTGCGTACAGAAGGCACGTTCGGGCGTGCGTCGCGCGCCTTTGATCTTCGAGGAAACGCTGGCCGAATTCGACAAGGATCGCGCTATTTTCCGTAAGCCATCGCCATGAACAATCGCCATTCTAACGGCCGTCTCGCCCAGCCGGCTTCTGTGCGCGGGTCGAGTGACCCCAAGGTGCGGGCGATCCGCAAGGAGCTATTGCTGGCGCGCGCCAATCTCGACCGGCTAGACATCGCTGGAGCCGGTCAGGAACTGCGCCAAGGCGCCGCAAAGCTCAGTTGGATCAGGTGGCTAATGCCCGGCATTAGTCGGTTCCGCTCATTGCACCGGCTTCCAGTCATCGGTGCATTGCTGAACCAGCATCCGGTTCTCGGTTCGATCGCGTCGGCCGCGTTCGCCGGCCCTGTGCGTCGCGTGGTAGTACGCAACGCCAAACCGTTGCTGAAATGGACCGTGTTGGGTGCCGCCGCGTGGCAGGGCTACAAGCTATGGAAGGCGGTACGTCCGCAACGCCGCACGACGGCCGCCGTAGCGAAGGATATCAGCCCGGCCACACGCCCGCGCGACGCCCACAGGAGCACTTAGGGTGTTCGCACCACGCGCGACTGCCGCTCGTTGACGCACTGGAACGTGGTAGCGACACCTTGCGCCGGCGCAGTATGCACCTCATCGGGTCCAGCAACGCGCATGCTCGTACCACTGCGGGAGAATACGTGCTGGGTCCAGCGGACTGGCGGGTCTACCCGCGGCCCCGACTACGCCGGAATTGCTCCGCTCTTCCGTGGCGTCGAGCCTGAATGTAGCGTACAGGTGATCGTCGGCCATCAGGCCGTCGTGCAGCAGCTCGGCCACCACGGAGTAACCGCCATTGACCCGCGTCGCGCGGGTGATGTCGCTTAGGCGTTGCGTGCGTGTCCAGCGCACCAGCGCATGCTTTTGCGCCACCGTCATCTCAAGCACATCCCGTTGCTTAATCGCGTCGGCCGACATGCCAGTATAGGTGTGCTTCCATCAATACAGCGTCACGCGGCTGATGCCGTACGCCTCGCCCCCTCCAAAAGGGGCGCCCTACACGCCACGCGCTAAGCACGGCTACGCGCTGGCGTGCAGACTATTTGTGTCGTCTCACTCGACCATCCTGATTCAGTCTGGCTGCGCGCTTAGCGAAACAAATGGCGGCACAGCCTGGTTATTATTTACTACGTTATGCCATGCTATTTAATTCAATTCGTACTTGACAGTGCGCAAAAAAACGCAATGGAAACCGCTCTAACAATTCAACCTTTGAGCTACGACTGCCACAAAAATCGTCGTCTAAGAGCGCATTGAACCACTCTACGTAATAATGGCTTTATCGGAGCAAGGCTTTGTATAACTTAGAGTCGCTAACACAAGTCGTCCACGAAGCGCGAACAGATAATGGCGGCGGCCAAGCGGAGCAAGGCGATATGAATGTCCAGACGCCGCTCGAAGCGGATGCGCAGCTTACCAAAACCGGCAAACCAGGCGTGCGTGCGCTCGACTACCCAGCGATGCCGTCCAAGCCGCTCGTGCTTTTCTACGCCGCGCCGGGCGATACGTGCAGTGATTGCGCGTTGTTTCAAATAGCGTCGGCAGCGGACAAAGTCGTAGCCCTTGTCCGCATGCAGTTTGCCCGGGCGTTTGCGCGGCGAACCGCTCAAGCCCGGCACGGCTGGGAGGGTATCGAGGGTGCGCTCGAAGGCCATCGAATCATGCCGGTTGGCACCCGTGACTGTGATCGCCAAGGGAACGCCCCGGGCATCTACGACCAGATGCCTTTTGCTCCCGAGTTTGCCCCGGTCCGTCGGGTTGGGGCCGGTTTCCTGGCCCCCCGGGGGCTGGCAACGCTGGTCGCATCCAGGCTCGCTCGCTCCCAATCAATCTGGTCATGTTCACGCAACCGGCAAAGCATCGCCAGATGCAGCCTGCTCCACACGCCTGCGGCCTGCCAGTCGCGCAATCGGCGCCAGCATGTCATGCCGCTGCCAAAGCCGAGCTCCTGCGGCAAGTCTTCCCATGGAACGCCTGTATGCAGGACATACAGGATACCGTTCAATGCCGCCCGGTCGTCAACAGTGCGCCGACGCCCGCCTTTAGGTGAGGGCGTGAACGCTGGAATCAACGGCTCCAGCACCGCCCATAATTCATTGCTGATTTTGCGTCTTGCCATGACTCCAGGATACGAGCCTTACAGCCTGACGTCCAGGTTGCGTTAGCGACTCTTAACTAAAATTGATCCGAAGAATTAACTTCTCATGCGGCCTGCGCCGGTACGGGGGAGGTCAATCCAAACGCCCCGAATCTTGACAACTTCAGGTTTTTTACTTCATCGTGCCTTGATCACCTATTGTAGCGCACGCTCGCAAACGTGGTGGAGCACAACCTTTGCCTGTGCTGCTTCCATGTTGGCGCCTGAAGCGACCAATAAAACCTTGGGTGAACGCCGCTCCCTGTTCTATAGTAATGTGACGCTTGTATAGAAACTTGCCAGCGTAACAATTGCATCACATGATGCGATGCTAGCCGAAGATTGGCGGCCAGACGCCAGCTTAGTACTACAGCCGTAACTATAATGGATTAAAATTACGAAGGGATTGTATGTGGCGCACGATTGATGAAGACACTGGTGCAAGGATGGGAGCGTGAGCTAGTGGCGTTGCACGAAAGGATTGCATGCCAGTTCAGTCGTTCGGAATCGCGCCAGCGCTCACTGGCCTATTTGAAGGCTCTGTTGGGTGGGGTGGAGCGCAAGAATGGCTGGCAGCTAGCAGAATGGATGGGTGAATCGACACCAGACAGCGTACAGTATCTGCTTGATCGGGCCAGGTGGGATGTCCACGCCGTGCGTGACGTGCTGCGCCAGTATGTGGTCGAACAGCTGGGAGCCACGGATGCCGTGCTGATTGTGGATGAAACAGGATTCGTCAAGAAAGGCGAGCACTCGGTCGGCGTGCAACGTCAGTATAGTGGCACCGCGGGGCGCATCGAGAACAGCCAGATTGGGGTGTTTCTCTGTTATGCCGGCAAGAAGGGCAGTGCCTTCATTGATCGGGAGCTTTATCTGCCCAAAGCCTGGACAGATGAGCCGTCGCGTTGCGCGGCGGCGGGCGTTCCTGAGACGGTCAAGTTTGCCACCAAGCCTCAATTGGCTCGACAGATGCTTGAGCGCGCCCTGGAGGCGGGCGTGCCCTGCGGGTGGGTGACGGGCGATGAGGTGTACGGGGGCGATCGCAGGTTGAGGCTATGGTTGGAATCGCGCCAGCAGCCGTTTGTGATGGCGGTGGCAAAGAATGAACCGCTATGGTGGCAGGGGCCGACGTATGTTCGTGCGCAGCGCATTGCACAGAGCGTGCCTGCCCGGGCATGGCAACGTTTGTCGGCAGGCGCTGGAGCGAAAGGCGAGCGCCTCTACGACTGGGCACTCATTGAGCTGTGGCGCTTGCAAACTAGCGCTGAGGAGCGCCGCTTCGGACACTATTTGCTGGTACGGCGCAGCCTCGATGAGAAACGGGAGCATGCCTATTACCTCGTCTATGCGCCACGCAGCAAGGCCTCGAAGCAGGCACTGGTTAAGGTGGCGGGGCGCAGATGGCAAATTGAGACCAGCTTTGAGGCAGCCAAGGGCGAATGCGGTTTGGATCAGTACGAGGTGCGCCGATGGCAGGGCTGGTATCGCCATATCACCCTCACGCTGCTAGCCCATGCTGTTCTGGTTACGCTGAGCGCGCGCAGTAAAAAAAACGCCTGAAGGCAGGGTGCCGCTGAGCGTGCAGGAGATTCGCCGATTACTATGCCGTCTTTTATGGAGGGGATTGAGCTCGATTAACACTGTTCTGCGATGGTCAATCTGGCGTCGCACCCATCAATGGCGAGCGCAGCAGGCTCATTATCGCGCTCGTGGTTGCGCGCCACCGTGAATAGTTACGGCTGTAGTATTAGGGCCGGCGTTATGGGGCTGGTCGATGAGCGACGATAGGCCACGGTGCCACGGCGCGCTGTTAATGCTGCAAACGAGTTGCGTAGCGATCTAGATGGAGATTTGCCGCAATGGCGCACCACGCGGTTAAAGCGGTATCAGTTGGCGATGGCCATGAATTACCCAGGCCGCGCAACAGAATTGGCAATTTATTTGGGCGGGCTTTAGGCCGGCATGCTTAACCTATATGCAGCTTTTAAATAGGAGGTAGAATGCTGAGGACAATAGCAACTCAAGCAGCTAAATATGGCGGCGGTTTCGTGGGAGGCGTGCTCATCGACCGTCTATCCAAAAGGGACAACAATGCTAACGAAACAGAGACAGTTCAAACGACAAATTCACCGAAAGTCCCTAATTCTATCTTGCAAACCGGTAACCAACGCCTTGGTGATATAAGCCGACGCATCGCGCCAGCAGAAGGAGCAAATCCTATCGTCGAAGGTATTACTCATCAATATGATAAGCGTGTGGGTTTGGTGGACAAATGTCGGACTTTGATCACGCAACCCTCTCAGTCAGTGCAGAATGCGCAAACAGCATTCCAGGATCTAGCCGATGATGCTAGGACGGTGCAAGGCGCCGTCAATATTACGCGCGGAAATGCCTCGATTACACCGCAAGAGGCGACTCAAATTACTGGCGCTGTGATAGCAGATACGGCTCAAGGCGCGTACAAGACAGCGCGGGGCGCCGCCAGTGCGGCACTCGCAAGCGTCACCACAACACCAGAAGGTATCCAGCAAGTCGCAGAAGCGATTAAAGGTCGTGCTACGCATGATGCGGCTGCAGCCGCAGCCGGTTTAACGGCGACAACCGCTGTGGCAACGGCCCTCGGCATGGTTCCCCATCCCGCCGCCAAAGCTGCCTCTATTGTTCTTAAAGTAGGTGGACCGGCCGCAGCGGGTGCGGATCTTTCCGAAAAGGCGCGCAAAGCATCGGGTAAGACAAGTGGCAGCGCGGCAAAAAAGGTGATTGGGGAAGTGCTGCGCGAGAAGGCGACCAATAAGGCGCCCAATGATACGGCACCAGCACCCTCTACTTCGTTGACTGCAGCGGCTAAATCTACCCCAATTAATCCTTTTCATGCGATGCAATTAGCGTCAAAGGGGCGCCAGAATCCACAGATGAACCTGACGCAGTGTGTGGAAAAATGGATGGATAAAAATTGGGCACCAACGGCCAAAGAAAGCTCTAGCAAAGATCTGTTTTTACGGCAAGACTCTGCCTCGATGGAAAAAGGCGTGGCACTTGATGAGGAAGAAGTTGAGACAGAAAATGACGAGAATACAGCGGAACCGTCCCCAGCAGCGAGCGCGCAAGACATTGAATCTGTCGCGCTGCGCGCTCCGCTAGCAATCGATCGCACGTGATTTAAATGCAATTATGGTGCGCATTAAGAAAGGATGCGAACACGCGTGCACTACGGCTGCCGCCGGGTGCACGTGATGGTTCGACGGCACGCGCCGGCGCGGCGCGCGCATCATCGAGTCCAGCAATACGTCTGCTCGTGCCATCGCGGGAGGATACGCGCCGGGTCCGACGGACTAGCGGATCCGCCCGCAGCCCCAGCTGCGCCGGAATTGCTTCGCTGTCCCGTGGCGTCGAGCTTGAACGCACCGCACAGGTGATCGTCGGCCATCGGGCCGTCGTGCAGCGGCTCGGCCACCACGGAGTACCCGCCATTGACCCGCGTCGCACCGGTAACCCGTAGTGCATAGGCGGCGCGCGCACCCGGCGGTACGCGCCCGAACTCTGCCGGAAGTACAATGGGATCCGTGACGATGCCAGTTCCACCGAGCGCCTGCGTACGCTGTACGAGTTGGATCTCGACATAGTGAGCAGCGCGATAAACGGCGCTGACGGCGGCTACTCGCATACTGCGGCGCATTTGCTCACGATACGTTGGCAACGCATAGGTTGCGAGGATAGCAACGAGCGCCAATGCCATCGCCAGTTCGACCAGCGTCATGCCCCGGCACCGTACCGCGCTCAAAACGGCCTGCGGGCCACGAACCGCCATCCGGTACGCACCGTCCGCTGCGTGTCGCCAACCCACATGATCGCCTGCAACCATATTTCTCTCTCCTCCTCGACCGCGAAGCCGCGCGCGGTCAGCAGATAAGCGGTCGCGCCAGCCTCTGAGACATTCACCCCCTCGATCAGGCACTGCGGCGCCCGCCCGCCGGCACGCCAGCGACGCACCGGCTGTATCGCGCTACCGGCTTCCCCATTGAATAACGCACGCTGATGCCATGCGGGCATGGCCTGTGGGCTCGGTGTGACACCATGAACCGGTGCACCGATGTCGAACGCATGCGTCACGTAACGTTCGCACCATCGCAGCGCCGAATCCGCCGCATGAAATGCTTCGATATGCGCAATGAGTCCACGCTCCATGCGCGCCGTTGAGCGCACCGCGTCCAATGATGATTCGAGCAGCGCGGTCAACGCGACAGCGAATATCAACACGAACGGCAGCGCGCTGCCACGCTGCCTGAGCAACGCGCGCATCATCACGCGCCGCCCGCAACGGTGTTGCGAATCGCCACGCGGCGCATCCAGGCGGTACGGATCCGTCGATCGGCCGGCATCACCCGTTTGCCGTCGCAATCAAGGTAGGTCGTCGGACGCGTCGCCACCGGTCCGCGCGACACGACGCAGACATCGATGGCTACGATACGACGCCAGTCCGGCTCGGATAACGACGACGCGCGAACCGCGGCGTGGGCGCCGGCGAGCCAATAGGACAAACGCAGCTGCTCGATGCCATCGACCAACGGCTGTGCCGTCATGTCGTGGCCATTGCCCCGGCAATAAAGCTCCGGTTGGTCGGGTGTACGCTCCTGAACGTAGAAACGCACCGCAATCGTGTCGCCTGTCACGTTCTGGCCCAGGCAATCGGTGGGCCAGTTGTCTTTCGATGGCCAGGTCGCCACCGGGTCGGCCGCATACCGAAAAACCACGCCATCCGAGTCGTGCATGACCGCGCGGCATCGCCCAGCTTGCTCGCGTTCGGGTATGCCGCGCTCACAACCGAAGATCGGCGGGTCTCGCGTCGTCTCATCCGCAGCGAGCGAATCGGGGGCTTCAGCCGCCCGCGTCGACGTTGGGGCCGTTGAGGCGCGCGATGTCTGTGGGAAAGCCTGCGGCATTCCGGCAAGTCTTGCATGCGCCGCAATGATCTCCAGCGCCTGTTGAGCGGCGGCTACGGCCCGGCGGGTTTCGTCAACCCGACCGGCCGTCCCGCTAAGCGTGCCATACGACCCGGCCAGCAAGAGCGTGAGCATCAAACCAATGGTCGATGAAAGGAGCCATTCCACCAGCGTATGCCCCCCAGCACGCCTGCGTGGCACGCTGATCATGCGAGGAAGCCCAGCGATAGGCAGCGGCGCACATATCCGTCGGGCGGCACGATCGTCCCGCGGCACGCCGCTGCCCGCTGCGACGCGCCGGCGGCCGGTTCCGACCATTCGAGTATCAGCAGGTCGGCCCCGTCCGGATCGCGTTCCACCGTCACGGTACCGTCGAGCAGTTGGCGTGACGCATCCCGACTCGCGTGCGCGAGCGCCACGGATTGCGGGTGTCCGGCGCGCATCAACTCGAGCGCGGCGTCCGCGATTAACGCCGCTCGCATACGATTCGACAAAGCTTGATCCGAACGCACCATCGCCTGCCACGCCGCGCCCGCGCCAACGATGGCCACCGCGGCCAATGCAGTGGCTATCGCGGCTTCGATCATCGTGGCCCCCGCTACGCCCGGCCGCGACACACGTAACGCGCGCCATGGCGCCCGGACCGTGGGCGGGACCACACCGATCGTGCGCAGCCGGCTCGACAAGCCACGCGCGAAACTCATCTGCGATACGCATCAGCATGGATCAACGCACGGCCACCGGCCGCAAGACGAACATGCAACGCCGCAATACGCGGTGACGCGCGCGCTGCGCGCACCGCAAAGCCGCGAAAGCTGCCAGCGGATAAGCCGGCGGGCGGCAAAAATCTCATTTCCGTCGTACTGCCGGTGATCGTCACATCGCTCACAGCCGGTTGTGTGTGTAGCAGGATCGGCCACGCGCCGACGCCAGGCTGCCGGGTCTGCATCAGCCAGCCGCAGGACCAGTCCAGCGCGCCCGTGGCGCACGGTCGGCCAGGTAAGATGCACTGACCCGCACCATCCGAGCGGCAGACCGTCACCGGTGCCTGACGCGCCACGGCCTCGCTACGGGCCAACGACAACGTGCGCGCCAGTGCACGCGCCGCCGCCCGAATCTGCTCTCGCGAATGCCATTCGTGGAGCGACGGAATCACCCATGCTGCCAACGCCAATGAAATTGCCATGACTGTACAGATCTCGGCCAGCATGAATCCGCGCCGCCGCGCGGCTCGATATCGTTCCACCGTCACGCCTCCTGGATGCCCGTGACACACAACGCTCGATGCGTTGCCATTGACGAACACTGTAGGACGGCGCGCGGCGCGCAACAATTGACCGAATGGCCAGCGGCGCCGGGCCAGGCGCTTGCGCCCGCTTCGCGTCGCGGATCTTTAGCCGCAGCACGTCGAACTACACGCCATGCGGCTTAATGGTGGAACAGCGATATAGGATGGGAAACGCGATGACGCCGTCAGAGGCGCCTATGACTGCCGCTTGCGCGACGCGGAGCCGGACGTGCCGGCTGCGGATCGACCGAACTCATCGATCAGATTCTTGAACTCGGACACGTCCTCAAAACGCTTGTACACCGATGCGAAACGCACATAGGCGATCTTGTCGAGCTTGCGCAACTCGTCCATCACCAGTTCGCCGAGCCGTTCGCTGCGCACCTCGCGCTCGCCGGATGCCAGTAACTGGTACTCGACACGCGCCACCGCCTCGTCGATCGCCTCGGCGGCCACGGGCCGCTTGCGCAACGCAAGTTGCATGCTGGACAGAATCTTGCGGCGGTCGAATTCGACTCGCGTGCCATCCTTCTTGACGACCGTCGGCAGCGCGAGTTCGACCCGCTCATATGTCGTGAAGCGCTTGTCGCAAGCCGGGCAGCGGCGGCGGCGGCGGATCGCTGCGCCGTCCTCCGACACGCGCGAATCCACCACCTGGGTGTCGTCGTGCCGGCAAAACGGGCAGCGCATGGCGATTCGTCCCGCAGCTTACTTGTACACCGGGAACCGGCGCGTGAGTTCGGCGACTTGGCCACGCACCCGCTCAATGGTTGCCGCATCTTCTGGATTGTCCAGCACATCGGCAATCAGGTTGCCGACCTGCTCGGCCTGCTCGGGACCGAAACCACGCGTGGTCATCGCCGGCGAGCCGAGCCGGATGCCGCTAGTCACGAACGGCTTTTCCGGATCATTCGGGATCGCATTCTTGTTCACGGTGATGTGCGCGGCGCCCAACGCGGCCTCCGCAGCCTTGCCCGTGATCTGTTTCGCACGCAGATCGACCAACATCACATGGCTCTCGGTGCGGCCGGATACGATCCGCAAGCCGCGCCTGACCAGCGTTTCGGCGAGCGCGCGCGCGTTGTCCACGACCTGCTGCTGGTAGGACTTGAACTCCGGCGCCAGCGCTTCCTTGAACGCGACGGCCTTCGCCGCGATCACGTGCATCAACGGACCGCCCTGAATGCCCGGAAAAATCGCTGAATTGACCGCCTTTTCGTGCTCGGCCTTCATCAGAATCACGCCGCCACGCGGACCACGCAAGCTCTTGTGCGTGGTTGTCGTCACAAAATCAGCATGCGGCACAGGGTTCGGATAGACGCCGGCGGCAATCAACCCCGCATAGTGCGCCATGTCCACCATGAAATAGGCACCGACCGACTTCGCGATCCGTGCCAGGCGCTCGAAGTCGATGCGCAGCGAGAACGCCGACGCGCCCGCGACCAGCAGCTTCGGCTTGTGCTGCTGCGCGAGCTGCTCGGCTGCATCGTAGTCGATGTCCTCGTTCTCGTTCAGCCCGTAGCTGACGACATTGAACCACTTGCCGGACAGGTTGACCGGCGAGCCGTGCGTCAGGTGGCCGCCATGCGCGAGGCTCATGCCCATGATCGTATCGCCCGGCTTGAGGACCGCGAAGAACACCCCCTGATTGGCCTGCGAACCCGAATTGGGTTGTACATTCGCCGCCTCCGCGCCAAACAGCTGCTTGACCCGCTCGATCGCCAACTGCTCGACCACATCGACATATTCGCAGCCGCCGTAGTACCGCTTGCCGGGATACCCTTCGGCGTACTTGTTGGTCAGTTGGGAGCCTTGGGCCGCCATCACCGCCGGGCTCGTATAGTTTTCCGACGCGATCAACTCGATATGGTCTTCTTGCCGGCGGTTCTCGTTCTGAATCGCCTGCCAGACTTGCGGATCGACGTTCGCAATGGTTTGCTCGGCTTTGTCAAACATGCGTCAGTTCCCTTCAATGTTCAAACGGTTGACCGAATCGGTGCACTGTCGCGCCCACGGCAGGAATACGGTCCTGGAACGGCTTAGCGGAAGGAGACTTCCGATGACGCAAGGACAGGACAGCCCGGGTGACGCAACGACTGCGACCGGATCACGGCTGCCCAGGCGAACGGCAAGAATGCACCCCGCGCTTCACGGTGGTTGCTCCACCTCCGACTTAAAAGTCGCTATCGCCAGTTACGCAGGGTTAGGCGCGTTAGTGTATTGGAAGGGGGCTGAATAGGCAACTGAGCGTGGCATTAAAAACGCCCGTTCATTTTTTTCCGTCATTGCGACGTCGCGGCTGCTTATACGCAGCGCGACACCGTTCATCGTTCGGGACTGTCACACGCGTTCCGGTAGAATCCCGCGGATGAATAGGATCTCGCCTGAACCGGCAGCCCGGCCCGGCTTTATATGGCCGGTACGCGTATATTTTGAAGACACCGACGCCGGCGGCATTGTCTTCTACGCCAATTACCTCAAGTTCTTCGAACGGGCCCGCACCGAGTGGCTGCGTGCATGTGGCGTCGACCAGCGGCAGCTGGCCGACGCCCAGCAGGTCATGTTCGTCGTGCGCAGCACTGCCGTCGACTACCGGGCCCCGGCGCGCCTGGACGACGTGCTAATTATCGAGAGTCGTATCGAGCGGCTCGGCCCCGCCTCGGTTGATTTTTACCAACAGGCAAGTTGCGACGGCAAAGTGCTATCCACCGGCACGATCCGCGTGGCCTGCGTCCAACGCACGACAATCCGGCCCGTGCCATTGCCTGACACCGTACGCCAAGCGTTGCTGAGCGGCCCGCGCGATGCGCAGCTGTCAACGCTCGCACGCTGACATACGTTGACACTGCACAGAACGTGAGCCGATCCGCTCCACCCAGTGAATCACCATGAATAACGCACAAGACCTTTCGATCATTTCGCTCGTATTGAACGCAAGCCTGCTGGCGCAAGCCGTCATGGCACTGCTGCTGTTGCTGTCGCTGATGTCCTGGACTTTCATCTTCCGCAAATGGTTCTCGATCCGTCGCGCCCGCGCGCAGACTGAATGGTTCGAGCGCGATTTCTGGTCGGGTGGCGACCTACAGACGCTGTACCAGAGCGCGGCGACCAATCGTCATACGATTGGCGCCCTCGAGCGGATCTTCGAGTCAGGCATGCGTGAGTTCCTGAAAGCCAAGGAAAAACGCGTTGCCGAACCCGGTGCGATTCTGGATGGTGCGCGTCGCGCGATGCGCGCCGCGTTCCAGCGCGAAATGGACGCGCTCGAGGCCAACCTAGCGTTTCTTGCGTCGGTCGGCTCGGTGAGCCCGTACATCGGCCTGTTCGGCACTGTCTGGGGCATCATGAACGCGTTTCGCGGGCTTGCGAACGTGCAGCAGGCGACGCTGGCTAGCGTCGCGCCTGGCATCGCGGAGGCGTTGGTCGCCACCGCCATCGGCCTGTTTGCGGCCATCCCGGCGGTGGTCGCCTATAATCGCTACGCACACGACATCGACCGCCTGTCGATCCGCTTCGAGACCTTCATCGAAGAATTTTCGAACATCCTGCAACGGCAGGCTCACTGACGGGGAACCCGATGGCCGGCACTCCGATCCGCTCCAGTCTGCGCGGTGGCCGTTCGCGCCGCGCGATGTCCGACATCAACGTCGTTCCGTACATCGACGTGATGCTCGTGCTACTCGTCATTTTCATGGTGACCGCTCCGCTTGTCGCGCCGTCGATCATCAACTTGCCCACGGTCGGCAATGCTGCTCCGCAGGAACAGACGCCACCCGTTATCGTCAATATCAAGCCTGACGGCGCCATGAGTGTTAAATACAAGAACGACGCGTCGGGCACCACGCAGGAATTGCCGATGACGCTGGCAGACCTGGACCACTTTGTCGCCGACCGGGCGCAGGCCCACCCCGACCAGCCGGTCGTGATCGGCGCGGACAAAGCGGTCAAGTACGAGATCGTGATGAACGTCATGTCGCAGCTGAAAGCAAACGGCGTGAAACGCGTCGGGCTGCTCGTCAAGCCGAAATGAAGCCGAAAACAGGATATCCGTTTGACCCGCCGCGGGAACGTGGCACGCTGCGCGCACTCGCGCTCGCCGCGTTGATGCACGTGCTGCTCGCACTCTTTCTGTACCACGGGATGAAATGGCAAAACAGCCCCCCTGCCGGCGCTGAAGCAGAAATCTGGACGCAGGTGCCGAGCACGCCGGCCTCGCCCCCCCCTGCCCCTGCCCCTGCCCCTGCCCCTGCCCCTGCCCCTGCCCCTGCCCCTGCCCCTGCGCCGACGCCAGCGCAGCTCGCGCCACCGCCAGCACAGCGCGAGGAGGCGGACATCGCGTTGCAACAGGAGAAGCGGCGCAAGCAACAAGAGGCGGAGCGCCAGGCGCAAGTGGCCGAACAGGAGCGCGTGCACAGGCAAGCCGAGGCGCGCCGCCAGCAACTCGCCGCGCAAAAAGCAGCGGCCGAGAAACTGAAGCAGCAAGAAGCAGAAAAATTGCGCGAGCAGCAGCTCGCGGCGCAGCAACGGCAAGAGGCGCTGAAAAAGCAAGAAGCGTTGAAGGCGCAGCAGGAAAAGGAGCAGCAGGAAAAGCTTGCCCAGGCGAAAAAACAGCAGGAGCAACAAGCGGCCAAGGCCAAGCAGGCGGCCGAGCAGGTCGCGCGCCAGAAGCTCGACCAAGCGCGCCGGGCAAGGCTGGCGCAGTTGCAGGGCCTGGCCGGTGATGCGCCCGGGGGTAACGGACTGGCCAAGAGCGGCACAGGCACGGGAAGCGGCGGAACCGCAACGTCAGCTGGCTATGCGGACAAGGTGCAGCGCCGTGTGCGGCCCAATGTCATCTGGTCCGGGCCCACTGAAGGGCTAGACACGCTGATTGCCGTACGCTGCGCACCCGACGGTGCGCTGCTCGACGCGCGCATCGCACGCAGCAGTGGTAACGCGCAGTGGGACGACGCGGCGCTGCGTGCGGTCCAACGCTCCGATCCGATGCCGCTGGATACCCATGGCAAGGCACCGGCAAGCTTCAATATTCGGATGCGGCCTGCCGGCGGATGATTAGTCGTTGACCGAGGCACATCTCCATGCACGCTCGTAAAGCACCGCGGTGCGATTGCGCCAAGGGAACGATCGCCCCGTTTCACGGTCTGTTCTGGGTTGCAAAATCGCCAACAATGTAGTCAGGGAAAGTAGGAAAAGCCATGAGTTTGATTAAAAAACTGGGGCTGAAAACGCTAGTTGCGTCATTGCTCGTCACCGCCGGCACATCGGCGCGCGCCGACCTGACGGTGCTCGTCACAGGTGTCGGTTCGACCCAGTTCCCGATTGCGGTGGCAAATTTTGAAAACGGGGCCAATTCACCGCAGCAGGTCGCGGCGATCGTGCGGGCCGACCTGGCCCGCAGCGGCAAGTTCAGCAACATCGACGCGGGTAGCGCGCCGGTGTCCGAATCCGACTCAGTCGATCTCGGCGGTTGGAAGGCCAAGGGGGCAAACGCGTTCGTCGGCGGCAGCGTCACGCGGCTCGCGAACGGCCAGTACGAAGTACGATTCCGTCTGTACGACACGGTCAAGCAACAAAGCCTGGGCGGGCTCTCACTTGTAAGCCCGGAAAGCGGGCTGCGTATGAGCGCGCACAAGGCCGCCGACTACATCTATCAAAAGCTACTTGGCTCGCACGGGATGTTCGCCACGCGGCTGTCATATGTGACGCGTCACGGCGGACGTTATCAACTCAAGATCTCCGACTCGGACGGCCAGAACGAGCATATCGCGCTGACGAGTCCGGAGCCGATCATCTCTCCAACGTGGTCTCCGGACGGCACGAAGCTCGCCTACGTATCCTTCGAAAGAAAGAAACCGATCGTGTACATTCACGACTTGCCAACCGGCCGGCGCATGATGGTATCTGACCAAAAGGGCAACAACAGTGCACCGGCGTGGTCGCCGGACGGCACGAAGCTCGCGGTAGCGCTGTCGCTGACCGGCAATACGCAGATCTTTATTGTCAACGCCGATGGCTCCGGCTTGCGCCGCCTTACCCGCGGCAACTCGATCGATACCGAGCCGGCCTTCTCACCGGATGGGCAGTCAATCTACTTCACCAGCGACCGCAGCGGCCCGCCTCAAATCTACAAGATGCCCGTACAAGGCGAATCGGTGAGCGCCGCGCAGCGTGTGACGTTCAACGGCAGCTACAACACCAGTGCGCGCGTCTCGCCGAACGGCAAAGAACTTGCGTATATTTCGCGCGTTGGCGGTGCATTCAAGCTGTATCTGCAGGACCTGTCGACAGGATCCGCGACGGCGCTCACCGACACGACGCACGACGAATCACCGAGTTTCGCGGCGAACGGCCAATACCTGCTCTACGCGACGCATGTCAATGGCCGCCAAGTGCTGGCCGCGGTTTCGACCGACGGCAGCATACGGCAGGTGTTGTCGATCCCGGGCGGCGGCGTGCGTGAGCCGTCCTGGGGCCCTTTCATGCAATAACCATAAGGAGAGCTTCAAATGATGTCCAAATTGCGTATCGTTTTTGCAGCGCTGATGGTGGGCGCATTGGCGGCATGCCACTCCGGTGTCAAGCTTGATGAAGGCGCCAACGCCAAGGCAGGCGCCGTGGGCACGCAACCGCAGTCGACCGACGTGCAGCAAGTCAATGTTGACGAGCTTAACAACCCGAACAGCCCGCTTGCCAAACGCAGCATCTACTTCGATTTCGACAGCTACGCCGTCAACAATGAATATCAGCCACTGCTGCAAGCCCACGCGCAATACCTGAAGGGCCATCCGCAACGCCACGTGCTGATCCAAGGCAACACCGACGAGCGCGGTACCAGCGAATATAACCTGGCATTGGGCCAAAAGCGTGCCGAGTCGGTACGCCGCGCGCTGGCACTGCTCGGGGTAAACGACAGTCAGATGGAAGCAGTGAGCCTGGGTAAGGAAAAACCGGCTGCGACGGGCCACGACGAAGCCTCGTGGGCGCAGAATCGCCGCGCCGATCTCGTCTATCAATAACCAGTGGTGACTGACGCATGAAAGTCCGTTTCAGTAGGCTGCGCGTTGCTGCAGCTGTGGCTGCGACAGGCGCCGCGCTTGCCGCGCCGCCTGCGCACGCCGGTCTGTTCGACGATAACGAGGCACGGCAGGCGGTGCTGGACCTGCGCGCGAAAGCCGACTCGTTGGCAAACCAGATGAGCGCGGCGCAGCGCACGATACTCGATCAATCGAACCGCCTTGACCAGCTGAACCAGCAGGTAGCAACGTTGCGCGGACAGAACGAGGACTTGGCCAATCAAGTCGCCGCGCTGCAAAAGCAACAGCGTGACTACTACACCGACCTGGATGCCCGACTGAAGAAGTTCGAACCTCAGCAACAGACGATCGATGGCGTCCAGGGCGAGGTACAGCCAGGCGAAACGGACGCGTTCAATGCAGCGCTGCAACTGTTCAAGAACGGTGACTTCAAGGGCGCAACGTCGGGATTTAAGGCGTTCGTGTCGAAGTATCTAAACAGCCCCTATCAGCCGACGGCACAATACTGGCTCGGCAATGCGTTGTACGCACAGCGAGACTACAAGGCGTCGACGACAGTGTTGCAGGGTGTCGTGACAAAGTACCCCACGCACCCGCGCGCGCCAGAGGCATTGCTCGCTATCGCGAACAACCAATTGGAGCAAGGGCAGAAGGCAGCCGCGAAGCGAACACTGGGACAAGTGCTTGCGCGATACAGCGGATCGAATGCCGCGCAGGCGGCACAAAGCCGGTTGGCGCAGATCCGATAAGGAGAGTACCGGTCGGCGGCTCGCCGTGAATCGTTCGCTTGACCAAGCGGTTTTTTGTCGATATAATCTTTGGCTCTTTGGGTCGTTAGCTCAGCTGGTAGAGCAGCGGACTTTTAATCCGTTGGTCACTGGTTCGAATCCAGTACGGCCTACCAAGGAAATCAAGGGCTCGCACGTGAGTGTGGGCCCTTTTCCATTGGGCGATGAGTCTATTATTAGACAGCGTCTCATATCGAGCGGCCACGTGTTCATTGCTGCGTGCAATGAATCGATACCCTCGCGTTGGGCCTGTTTAGCTGCCATATCAACGCTTTCTAGTACACGTCAACCATGACGTCGTCCGGCGTAATATCCGCCATCTGAATCCGCCCAACCAATAGGTCGCCGACCTTCTCCGGCTTGATTACTCAGAGTGTCAGCATCGACAGGAAGCCTAAGTGAAGTGCAACCTTTTGCATTCCGCGTAGACGCTCATTAAGTTCAAAGCGAAACGCAGCTTCAGGAGATTGGCCGAAATCGATTGGTCTTCTGCGGACCGAATTGTGCATTTTATTGTCCAGTGGCGAGCAACCATAGAAAAAATTTGATAAAGCTCCCGCCGTTGACGTCGCACCTGCTGCCTGGCCGCCTGTTCATCAACCTAAGCCAAGCCCGCAGGCGAGGAAGGGAGTGCGCTTTCTGAGCGAACGTTATGACTATTCGACACAAAACTAGTCGATGGCCGCTCGCGGTCGCGGTTAGGCATTCATTCTTTGCTAGCCTGCTGCCTAGCAGGCAGTGAATCATCGTATGATCCGCCCTCGTTCGTTCCACGGCGGCCCATTTGTGCCCCGCTACACCCTACGCTTATCCTAGCCTCAGCGTCCGGGGCCCTCTCGCCCTGATCACCCGCTTCATGGCCCATATCTGATTCCCGGCGTTGTCGATGGACTTTAACGACGCATTGGATACTACCCCCATCGCTATTTATACGATGAACGAACAAGCCCACCAAGGGTCGCCCGCTGCACCGCCTACGGGCGTGAAACGATCAGCGGACACCACACTCGACACACACCCCAAAAAGCCCAGAATCTACGACACTTTGCCAGGCGAAGTGATTCTGGAGGTCGCACGCTACCTACCGTTGGATCATATTCCCGAGTTTTCACGTGTTAATCGCAACACCTATACCCTGATGGAGGAAAGACGATGGGCGTGGCGCTGTTACCAGCAAGCGGCCAGCGTCTCCGATCTCGCGTCACTGCAACAACTGATAGGTGAAATTGAGCAAATACAGGCCGAACCGGATCTGCGGGCCGAACCGCTCACCGCTTTGTGGAAACAATCTCAATCAATGGGACTATCTAAGAAACACAAAATCGAGGCCTTTAAATTGTTATTTGCAGCAGCCGACCGCCTCCCGGAACAAGGCCTTCCCTTACAAAAAACAATGCTTGCATCACTGGGGGGGATTTCGAAAAGCATGCGACTTCGAATGTTCGATTTCGCTTGTGCGCTGGCTGAACGGCGTCGCCCCGATCAAGCGAATTTTTGGCCTGAACTAGCCAAAGCGCTTGTCAATGTATGGACGCCGTCTCGGCGGTACATTCAACGTTATCAAGCATTGCTCAACCAACTGCCATACCTGGACGCGCCCCAGAAGGCCGAACTGATTCCGCTATTGGCTCCGAAACTGAGCTTCTCTCCTCTGGAGGATCCCGACAGCAGCAAAACGCTTTCGGCCCATGCGACCTTGCGGCAGCAAGCACGATCGCTGCCGCCCTCGCTACAAGGTGCGCCGGTCGGCATGGTAGCTGCCGCTATAGAAAGGCTACCGAGAGAAGCGCGAGCAGCGCACTATGCAGAGCTGCGACAGCTAGCACTATCGCTTCCGGACGAGCAGCTGGGCGCTGCGCTGCGTAAACTGCCACGCGGGTTGGTTATGTTGCCGCGCGAGCACCACGCGCACGAACTCCAATTACTGGAGCCAGTCTTGCTGCGCGTGTTGCCCGAGCAGCGCGTACAGGTCGCACAGGGTTTGCTGGAATGGACCTTCCTGCTAGACGACGCGCTCTCGAAGCACGTGTGGCAGCGTGCGTTGCAGTTACTTGACGGCAGCAGCGCAACAGCATTGCTGGAGGTACTGAGCAAGGTGGGGGCCATGCTAAGAACCCCAAAATGGCAAGATGCGGTCAACGAGGTCACCGCTTTTATGGACCGCAACCACTTCACGGAGCAAGAGCGGGCGACGATAGACACCCGTATGCTGCTGCTACGCCACCCCGAGTCCGACGCAAGCCATCGCCGTCCCTAGCTCAATGCAAACGCCCATGACGCTAGGCCCCGCCTTACTGCCCGGAATTAGCACTGTACGCGATTCCGAAGCAATTGCCACAGGCATGGAAGAAGTGCTTAAAAGGCTCCAATCCGATCCACAAACAGACCAGCTTCGCTTGTTGGGCACTAGGGAGGTGGATTATTTTAATAGTGTGGGCTCCTAGGCTGATGCCGCGCCGATAGCTGGCGCGTCATCGCTTGCGGTAGGCCTATCAAGCGTCGCACAGCCCGAGTGCAGACGGTGCTGTGACATGTGGGCTTGGCGCTTAGTGGCACCGCGGGTGCGCGCCTGGCCGCTAGGCGACAGGGCGAAAGACTCACAGCCATCTGAATCCTCGTGCATGGCGTTCACCACTGCTTCCGTCGCCCCAGCAAACGGTAGTCTGCGACGCGTGAGCGGGTCCCGGACGCTTTATCGTGCTGCACCTATCGCAGCCCCCTGCGCAGGCCATACCGTGGCGACGCTATTCGATGTCCTTGTGGTATTGAATGAAGCCGGCATACGTCGCGAGGTTGTCATACAATGCGCGGGCGGTCGTGTTGCCTCATGGGTGAGCCAGTACACGCGGCTTGCCCCCGCATCGCGTGCATGCTCGTACACGGCTTCGATCAACGCCCGGCCCACGCCTTGGCCGCGGGCGTCGGGCAACGAAAACAAATCCTGCAGGTAACAGTAAGGACCCGTCGTCCAGCACGAGCAATGATAAATGGCGTGCACGATGCCCAGCAGACGCTCCTGCGCGTCAAAAGCGCTTAGGGCGGACATCGGCTCGTTTAGGTCCATCAACCGAGCCCACGTCGTCGCGCATACAGCCTCGCTTAGCGCGATGTGATAGAACACCTAATAGGCACGCCATAGCGGCCGCCACGCCGCCTCGTGCAGTGCGTCAAGCGGCCGGACGGTCACCGGCACGCCGAGCCGCCGCCTGCTGCGTGCGAATCGCCGTGAGGCAAAGGCGCTGCGCGCATTGCGCATCAAAGTTCTGTGGCGACAGCCATGCGTCGAACGCCGCGGCAAGCGCGCTCCATTCGCTATCGATGATCGAAAACCACGCTGTGTCGCGAGAGCGCCCCTTATAGACGACGGCTTGCCGGAACGTGCCCTCGTAGCGAAAGCCGAGTCGGACGGCCGCCTTGCGTGATGGCTCGTTCAGGCTGTCGCACTTCCACTCGTAGCGACGGTATCCTAGCGTGTCGAACACGTACTTCATTAGCAGGTACTGTGCTTCAGTCGATGCCGGTGTGCGCTGCAGCTCCGGCGAGAATGCCACCGAGCCCACCTCGATTACACCGTTGGCCGGATCGATGCGCATCAAGGCGAGCGTGCCAACCGCCCGGCCGCTTGTTAGATTGATCACCGCAAAATGCAACGGATCCGTGCTCGCCGCGGCACTTTCGGCGTAGCGCCGATAACTGACCTCGTCATCGAACGGTCCGACCGCCAGATACGTCCAGTCCCGGCCGTCGGTCGCCTTTGCGTACGCGGCGTGCAGCATTGACGCATGCCGGTCAGGCTGCAACGGTTCAAGCCGGCAATAGCGTCCATGCAGTGTGACGCGCCGCGGGTAAGCGCGCGCAGACCAATCGGCAAGAGGCCGCCCAACCGGCTGGCCGAACGTGTTCGTCGGGGTGGACAAGGTCATTCTCTCATCGATGACGGCCGGCGTGATGCCGGTGGGGTTTGACGCACATCTTAGTCATCCAGCGGTACCGTGAGAAGCGCTAGGGCTAGTGATTTTCATCGTGCCAGCCGCAGTGGATGGCGCAACAGGCGCACCCGGCGTGCGAGGAAATCGACGGCAACGCTGCCCTTCAGATCCTCGCGATCCGTTGCCGCGTCATTGAGATAGTTGCGCGAACACGGGTTTTCACCGATGGCCGGTACGCTGGGCCGGCCCGTCACATCTGTTTGATAGGCCCCGCATCGGCACGACTGGCCGGCAGCACGTCGCCGTGCCCCGGCCAACGTCTCGCGCAGTTTGCGATACACGAACGGGCCGCATAATTGGGCCCGTGTGCCCGGGCGAACTGGCGTGGAACGACGTAACGGCAGCGCTGACACGATGAACGGACAAGGTCAGCCGTCCGCGTGCGACCATGCAGAACCCGAGCTTGCCAAACACATCATGCAACGCCGTGCAAACGCAACCACGTCAAGCACTCATCCCATGCATGTGCAGCGTCGGCGGGTTGGTAGCTCGCCCGATAGTCGGCAAAAAACGCATGTCCGGCGTGCGGATAGACATCAATACGCGATGACCTGGCGGCGGGACTCCCCTGCTCAAGTCCGGCGCGCATCGCGCTCAGATGCGCCGCCGGCACGATCGGGTCCTGTCCGCCATACAGGCCCAGCACGGGCGCGTACAGCCGGGACGCTACGCTAACCGGATGGGCGGGCGTGCTGCCCGTCACATCGCCATCGAGCCGACCGTACCATGCCACGCCCGCCTTGACGCTCACGTTATGCGCCGCGTAGAGCCATGTGATGCGGCCACCCCAGCAAAAACCCGTGACGCCGAGCCGGCCGACGTCCCCACCCAGCACACCGGCATGCGCTGCGACTGCGTCGAGGTCGGCGATCACCTGTGTATCGGCAGTCCGGGACACCACCTCGCGCATCAATTCAGGCAGTGTCTGGTACGCTGAAGCATCGCCACGGCGCGCAAACAGGTCCGGTGCGAGCGCCAGATAGCCCAGCTTAGCAAAGCGCCGGCATACGTCCGCGATGTGCGCATGCACGCCGAATACTTCGGACACAACCAGCAGCACCGGGTGCGAGCCGCCGCCCGAACCGGGCTTTGCAAAATAGACCGGAACCTCAAAGCCGGCCGACGAAACGCTCGTTTCACCCACCACCAATCCTTGCGCGTCGGTATGGATCGTAGTGCCTTGCACCGGCGAGGCCGCCGCTGATACGCGCTCGTGCGCGCCCATCGCGGTGCGCGCACTGTTCGACTTGAGCTTCGGGTCGTCCATTCGACTGTCCCTCATGCTCAGCGCGGACCAAATCCGCGATACGGCAGTAGCGGTACTAGATGCTCGAGTTCTAGCATCCCGGCCTTAACCAACGGCAACGACTCGATCATCGCGCGGGCCGCTGGCTCAGAATCGGCTTCGAGAATCGAGCAGGCCCCACGCTTGTCGCCGCGGTACCAGATCTGGCGCACTGAGCCCTCGATGTACAGCGTGCGGGCACGCTGGGCCTCGTCCTCGAGCAACGGTGCAAAGTCCTCATCCGAATAACGATCCGTGCGCAAGCGCGACAGAGCAAGAAATTGCATCATGCGACTCCACGATTCAGGATACGTTGAGTGTAGCGGCACGGCGATGTACCACCAATGCACGCGATACCCGCATGTCGTTGACTTCAGGGCAACGCTTGCATGGGTGACCGAGATGCGCGGCATGACCTCCTGGTCGTCGTATCAACATCATGCCGGAACTATCCCGTTTGAAAGGAAACGGTTGTGGGCCAGGGTCAACGCTCGTAAATAGTGGGCGGAGCGCCAGGTCGACGGTGTCGTCGAAAAACAAATATAAGTGGTTACCGTCGTTAAAAGTGCGCAGCGCTTACATTTTGAGTCATGGTGCTTGCCGTTTTCACGTCTATCAAAGATAATCGGGCAACGCGCATTCTAGCATTTCATGCACGTTTAAGCATCGCATGCAAGTTGTGTGCGCAACAACCAGAAGAATCAATTGATCGCACATTAGCCCTCGAATGCAGCGCTCTCGCATGTCATCACTGTTTGATGAGCAGCGATTATTTACAATAATGAATATAAATAACATTTATTTCAGCATTACATCAAATAAATTGCAACTTTGCGCATATCAGTTCGAAATTTGTCGGTTTTAATTAGGTCTGCGCGCTTGGCTTTTTCGAATAGCTCCTCTATAGTTGAATCACTTTATGACGGTGGTACTGGGTATCGTTAAACCTTGTACATATCGGCTGTTTATGAAGCCATGAGGTGATTCGCTGGCAGGACAAGTGCATCTCAACAAAAGGTTTGGTTTCACGAAAGTAAAGTCTGGAGTGAATGGAAATGACGAAGTACCTCCTGCTACACCTATCCATCCTGCCTGCGCTCCTCCTCCCCCTTCGGCGCTGGATTTAATTTAGATATTGCGAGGCGTTTACGCTGCACGTAGCTTCCAAGTCACTGTTACGTTGACGTTTTACATGCAAGCTTGATCCGTATTCGTCAGTTTCGCTACGGTAACTATTTACGAATTCATATTGAGGCAGGTATCCGTCGCCCTCCTCAGGTGTAGTTACGTGCGTTTGCCGTATGCTGTAAAGCCGAATGTTTTAACATCTGAGTGTTTTGAGCGTGTATGCAATGCAGTCAGAATTCATTTTCCTTCTTTTTAGGCACTGTCACCTTATCAACCGGCGGAAGTAAAGGAGTTCATGTATGACTAATCCCTTTGATGACCAAAATGGAAGCTTCGTGGTGCTGGTTAACTCTGAGAATCAGCACTCATTGTGGCCGAATTTTTCTGAGGTGCCTGCGGGCTGGCAAGTGGTGCACGGACCCGATACACGCCAAGCTTGTCTTGACTATGTCAACACGCATTGGACCGACATGCGCCCCAAAAGCCTAATTGAGAAAGATGACTGAGCCAAAGCACCGGCGCGGCTGATCTGCTTACGTGATAAGCGAAGTTATTTTTTGTCACTCCTTGACTGAACAATATTGATATGAAAATCCTTGGCATCAACTCCGCCTATCATGAATCCTCCGCTTCGATTGTCATCGACGGTAAAATCGTAGCGGCGGCCGAAGAAGAGCGATTCACACGGATCAAGCATGCGAAAGAAGCTTGTGTCAGTGGCCCAGCTGAGCTACCAAAAAACAGCATACAGTTTTGCCTTTCCCATGCAGGATTGAAAGCCACTGATTTGGATGGGGTCGCCTACTCGTTTGATCCCGCCCTCAGAAAGCGCGAGTTCAAGCTCGATTCGCTCAGCCTACCAGGTGATTGGGGAAGTGCGGAAGGAGAGGAAATTTTTCTTGCCAAGCTCAAACAAGTTCCTGGTGCAATTGATGCGCTTTTAGATCGTCAATTTGGCAGCAAGTTAGCCTTTGTTCCACATCATATCGCTCATGCCGCTTCTACTTTCTATCCGTCTGGCTTCGATCAAGCTGCCATCCTTGTCGTCGACGGGATCGGCGAGTCGGGCTGTACTTTGCTGGCTCGTGGGGAAGGCAATAAGATAACGACACTGGATCAGGTTGCCTATCCGCACTCACTCGGGTTCCTGTGGGAAAAACTGAGCAAATATTTGGGCTTTTCTGAATATGATGCCTGCAAGCTGATGGGGCTGGCCGCTTATGGTGATCCAGCTGTCTTCCGAGATAGATTCAAGAAACTGCTTAATTCAGAAGAAAGACGATATACGATCGATCCGGAAGTAGCCCATTTCCGTCTGCCCGACTTCGAGCAGATCGAGGCATTGTTTGGCCCGGCACGAGTCGATAAGGAACCGATCCTCGACCATCATCGCCACGTTGCCGCCGCCCTTCAAGAAGCCACGGACCACGCGCTTATGGGATTGGTGCGTGAGCTGCGTGAGCACGCCGCCTCCGATAAATTGTGCTACGCAGGCGGTGTCGCGTTAAATTGCGTCAGCAATTCCGTCATCAAGGAAAGCGGCTTATTTTCTCAAATGTATGTCCCCACCGCTCCGCACGATGCAGGCACGGCGGTTGGCGCCGCGCTACATCTTTATTATTCGCTTTCCGGCCAACGTCCAGCGCAGGCGGATACTAACCCGTATTTGGGCCCGGCGTTTTCCGATGCCGCTATCGATGCCGCATTCCGTGACGCAGGTCTATCACCCCAACACAGCGCTGATCCCGCGCGCGATGCGGCAACGCTGATCGCCAACGGCAAGATCGTAGCCTGGTTTCAAGACCGCATGGAATTTGGTCCACGCGCGCTGGGTAACCGTTCACTATTGGCCGATCCTCGCAGCGCGTCGATGCGCGAGGTGCTCAATGTGAAGGTTAAGCACCGTGAGGAATTTCGTCCTCTCGCACCGAGCGTACTGGCTGAAGAAGCCGCCAACTGGTTCGAACTCGGCCAAGCATCGATGAGCCACCAATTGATGCTGTTCGCCTGCCCGGCAAAGCAAGATCGCCAAGCATCGATTCCAGCGGTCCTTCATAAGGATCATTCCGCTCGTGTGCAGATGGTCAGTCGAGAGAGCAACCCTAAATTCCACGCACTGATTAAGCATTTTTTCGATAAGACCGGTGTACCGGTTGTACTCAATACCTCATTCAACGATAGCGAACCTATTGTCTGCACGCCATCGGATGCAATCAAGACGTTCCAAGGAACGGCCATTGATGCTTTGTTTATTGGCGATCGGTTTGTCGTCAGATAAGTCAGTGCTCGATTGCAATACCGATAACCAGATAATACGAGAAATATAGCTATGCACCACACAAACGAAGAAAAATGTATTTTTTTCATCACGAAAAACAATGATCAGGCGACAAGCTCTCATCAGATAGCCAACTGCTTGCCTCTAGCCCAGTGGAATTCAATGCATCACGACCTGAATGGTAAAAACGACGAAAAAAATGATTTATTGTCGTCGCCCTATCCAATCAAGATCGTGACGGATGCCTTTCACTATCAAGATGCTGATCAAGTTCTTCCAATACAGCCGGAACAGTTATTCTTCATGGACTATACGTCCCCAGAGGATATAGAACAGGCGAGCGTTCTAGACATTGGCGTTGGTTCAGGCGTATTGAGCATTTTTTGCCTACTCAACGGAGCCACATCTTGTGTTGGATTAGATGTCAATCCAAGAGCAAAAATATTGGCCGGACATAACGCCATCATCAACCACATCGATAAGAATTTCGATATTCGTGACGGCAGCATTTCGAACATTTTTGAATCTGTCAAGGATAAGCAATTCGATTTTATTTGTTCCAATCCTCCGTTCGAGCCTACTCCACCCGGAATCGAGTACTACCTTAACTCCGCAGCAGGCGTTTATGGAATGGACTTTGTCGAAAAGATACTGTCCAATATCGACCAGCACTTGTCAAGCGACGGTACGCTTCAAATGGTCACGATGGCTCCGGGAGATGAGAAGAAGCCATTCAAGCTATATGAAGTCCTAGAGAATCATTTACCAGGCCTGGCAGCGGAGATTATTCTGGATCGGCAGCCCATTCTTTATGATGATTTTGTCGGCAGGTTCAACACTATTTTTGGTTACAGCGATGACGTCATTGCTCAGATGAAAAGAACTGCTCGCAACGACGGCGTCACGCACCTTCATATGCTGATATTGAAATATAAAAAGGGGCGCCGTGGCAGTATCACGGAAAAAATTGCCTGTAAAACTTATGAAAATTGGACGACCCCACTTGGGGCGCAAGATCACTGTTATATGTGACAAATACACTAACCGTGACCACGGGTAGGCTATCGAAGGCAGACGCACTCGGAGGTCTGCCATGCAAGATTCGTAGCGGAGCAACGCCGCCTGCGAAAAAGGAAGATATTGATGTTGATGGTTCAATACCTGAAGCGGTATTTCCGGCCCTTACTTGCCACAGCGATCCTTTCGTCTGCCGGCGCAATGCTGACGATCGGCCTGCTCGCCTATATCAATCGATTGGCAACGCAAGGGTTATCGCAACCCAATTGGGTTTGCCTTGTGACGGCGCTGGGATGGTTCGGTGCGCTGTGTCTAGCCAATGGTGCTTCACAAATCGTTCTGGCAAAGCTCAGCAGTGAATTGGTGGGTCAGTTGCGTAAAGACTTATCCAAACAATTTATTGACGTTGACTATTACAAATTGATTAACCATAAATCGACTGTATTTGGCGTCTTGATTGAGGATATCACCCGTATTAGCCCGCTGATCATGCTTGCGCCCCATCTCGCTTATAACGTTATTTTGGTGCTAGTGTGTTCAATCTATTTAATCACACTGTCGTTTCAGCTTTTTCTTGTCTTATTAGTAGGATTGGGTATTCCGCTTGCGATCTCAGCATTCTTGCTGAAATCCACTCGCAAGCCACTTGACGCAATGCGGCGCAGTGAAGAGGCACTGTTTGAACATTTCCACGCGATTGCAGATGGCAAAAAGGAAATGTTGTTAAGTCGAGCACGTGCCAAACATTTTTACGACATGCTATTGCTGCCTGCGATTGGGCAAGCACAAAGGTTGATGAGACGGGTTCATCTGCGCTGGAACCTCAATGAGGCATGGTCGTCCGGTGCGGCTTACGGTACCGTGTTTGTGGTGGTCTACCTGGGCTATGCAGCATTTGCGCTTCCCTCCGATGTGATTGTGCGCTTTGTCATCGGAGCGCTGTTTATCGTAGGGCCTTTGAATTTTTTAATTCATTCTGGCCAGCCTGTCAGCACCGGTTTGAGCAGCTTGCGTCATCTTGAGCGCGTCGGGCTGGATCTGCGCTCACAGCATGCCACAGCTGATGAGGATACGACGTCGCACACTGATACGAAATGGCAGTCCATCCATGCACAAGATCTTTGCTATCGTTACCCTGAAAGCAAGGTAGGTGAAGGCATTGGACCATTCAATTTGAGTATTCGCCGCGGTGAAATGGTATTTATTGTTGGCGATAACGGCAGTGGCAAATCCACATTGATACACTTGCTGTGTGGCCTGCTGCCGCCCAGCTCGGGACGACTTTGCTTGGACGAGCAACCCGTTCCATATGGATCGAGCGCATATAGGGAACGTTTTTCCAGTGTTTTTGGTGATTTCTTCCTGTTCTCCGATGTACTTGACGCAAAAGGTAATGCGCTGCCTGATGCACAAATACGTACGCTGTTGCGTGATTTGGAATTAGACGAACAACTCTCGGTAGATCAAGGAAAGCTTTCAAAGACCAGTCTCTCTACGGGGCAACGAAAACGGTTGGCATTGCTGCAATGCTATGCTGAAGATCGGGAAGTCTGCCTGTTTGACGAATGGGCTGCAGATCAAGATCCTCGTTTTCGACAACATTTTTATTTAACATTGCTGCCACAACTCAAGCAGCAAGGCAAGACGTTGATCGTCATTAGCCATGATGACCGTTTTTTTCATTTGGCGGACCGACTCATTGTGCTTAAAGGCGGACGCGTAGTGTCAGATTCAGCCACCGACACACTGGCAAATGGCGTTGATACACACCTAGCTAGCCTCTCCATTGCCAGCAGTATGGCTGCCGATTCGGCAGCATGACTTGCTTTTCAATCGGCTATTGAATGCCGAAGAAAGCGGCAGGTTCTCTGTTTACCCTTATTCTTCCCTTTGCACGTAGAGCATCGATATGAACGATCAAACGGCTAAACTCGACCCTTTTATCGAGAACGACGCGCATCATCCATCTCTGCTCGACGATCAAAGTAACACTGGGGGGACGCCGGACATTCGCAAGGCGCTCGCATCCAGTGAATCGTTCTGGCAGGAGCGACTAGCTCGCCTGCAGCCTTTGCCACTGCCCTTTGAACAAGGTGAGAGTGCGCTTGAGCCCCAATGGGCAATCAGCGCATGGCGTCCGCCATTGCTGGAAAAAAGCGAACCAAAGCAGTCACTGACGGTGTTGCTGAGCGTGCTGGCGGTCTATCTAGCCCGTTTGACCGAGCAAGCGCAGTATCAGATCGGTTGGCGTGTCAGCGGCGAAAGTAACGACAAGCCAGAAACGCTTGCCGATCTATCACCTGTTGTGCCGATGGAAATCGCGGTGGACCTAGATCAGCCCTTTGCCTCGATTTGTCATGCCATCGAAGCAGAATACCTGCGGCTTGAGCAGCACCACACATTCTTGCGCGATTTGGTTGTCCGACATCCTACTCTGCGTAGTCTATCCGCGCTGCGCGCCGCATACCCTTGGCAGGTAGCGGTGTCCGTGCTCTCCGATGAAGCATCATCACAGCTTGCCGCTGACACGCAGGCCAGTGGCGCCTTACTGACACTTCAGGTCAAAGGCGATGGCGCTTTTCGCTGGATCTATGATGCCCATCGCATGGATGCACGCCGAGTTCAATGCATCAGTGAACATTTACAAGCATTATGCGATGCCGCCTCGAACAACGTCGAGACGCCCGTTTGCAAGTTGAATCTGTTGCCACCAGCCGAGCGCGAAACGTTAATTAACACCTGGAACGCAACAGCAGCACCGTATCCGGCACACCAATGTCTTCACCAAGTTTTTGAGGAGCAAGTCAGACGGACACCCGATGCTATTGCGCTAGTTTATGAAGATCAGGCACTCTCCTACACTAAGCTGAATGCGCACGCCAACCGTCTTGCACACCGGCTGATTGAATTGGGCGTTCAGCCGGACACGCGCGTAGCCTTGTGCGTGGCACGCTCGCCGGCGATGGTCGTGGGGCTGCTTGCGATTTTGAAAGCAGGCGGCGCCTATGTGCCACTGGATCCGGCGTATCCCTCTGAGCGCCTGACGCATATCTTGACCGATTCGGCGCCAGAACTTGTGCTGGCCGATACAGCAGGTCAGGCCGCATTGGGTCAAGCGGCGCTCGCATCACGGACCGTACTCGATCCTAATGTATTGCCAGAACGGGCAACGACCAATCCGCATGTGCCCGAACTTCTTTCCAGTCATCTAGCTTACGTCATCTATACGTCCGGCTCGACCGGCACACCCAAGGGCGTGATGGTGGAGCATCGAAGTGTCGTGAACCTTGTTCAGGCTCAGATCAGCTGTTTCGATATTGGCCCCTTTAGTCGGATCTTGCAGTTTGCTTCACTCGGTTTCGACGTCAATGCTTCCGAGACATTCATCGCATTGAATAGTGGGGCAAGCTTATATTTGCCGCCCGATACCGCGCGCCATGATCGCACTGAACTGTGGTGTTATTTGGAAAAGCACGCGATCACATACGCGGACATTCCCCCCGCACTGCTGCAGGCAGGCGACGATTTACCTCATTTAAACACCCCTTTGACACTGATTTTAGGCGGCGAAGCCCCCAGTGCGACGCTACTTCGAAATTTGGTCCGTCAAGGCGCGGTGGTCTTCAATGCATACGGCCCGACTGAGACGACTATCTGCTCCACTGTTTGGCGTGGCTCACAAGATTTTAATGGCGAAGTGGTTCCGATTGGCCGGCCATTAGACAACACGCGAATTTATCTACTGGATGCGCACGGTCAACCGGTACCACTGGGTGCAGTCGGTGAGTTATATATTGGTGGCGTAGGGGTAGCACGCGGTTATCTAAACCGCCCGGAGTTGACCGCCGAGCGCTTCGTCACAGACCCGTTTTGCGGCGTTGAAAACGCCCGCATGTACAAAACCGGCGATCTGGCTCGCTATTTGCCCGATGGCAATCTGGTGTTCCTTGGGCGCAATGACCACCAGATCAAGATCCGCGGCTTTCGAATTGAGCCGGGTGAAATCGAGGCGCGCCTGCGTGAACATCCGCAGGTACGTGATGCCGCCGTGCTGACTTCAGGCGACGGTGGCGCCAAGCGGCTCATTGCTTATGTCGTAGCTGAGTGTGATGAACAACTTGCCAACACATTGCGCGCACATCTGCTGACCAGCTTACCCGAGTACATGGTGCCCGCTGCATTTGTACGGCTAGATGCGTTCCCGCTGACGCCAAGCGGCAAGCTCGATCGCCGCGCGTTGCCTGCGCCACACGCCAATGCCTTTGCACGTCAAGCGTATGAAGCCCCGCAGGGCGAAGCTGAAACGGCGCTGGCAGCGATTTGGGCTGAATTATTGGGTTTAACGCATATCGGCCGGCATGACAGCTTCTTTGCACTGGGTGGAAATTCGCTGCTCGCCGTGCAGATGATCGACCGCTTGCGCCGCGTTGGCCTGATGCTCTCTGTACGCGCGCTATTTGAAACCCCTACACTCAGCGTATTGGCGCAGTCCCTGGGCCAGCATCGGGAAGTGGTCGTACCACCCAATCGCATCACGCCCGACACCATAATGCTGACACCGGATCAGCTGCCGCTCATCGAGCTCACTCAGGCTGACATCGACCGGATCGTCACACAAGTGCCGGGAGGCATCGCAAATATCCAAGATATCTATGCATTGTCTCCATTGCAGGATGGCATTCTATTTCACCATTTGCTTGCGGCTGACCGTGATCCATATCTGCTGACTGCCCAAATGGCTTTTGCCAATCGGCAAGTGCTGGATCGCTATCTGGAGGCCGTCCAGCAAGTGGTCAATCGCCACGATATTCTGCGCACCGCTTTCGCCTGGGAAGGATTGTCCGTCCCTGCGCAGGTGGTTTGGCGTCATGCATCGCTGGTCGTTACCGAACTTAAGTTGAATCCGGACGATGGGCCCGTCATCGAGCAACTGCTACGGCGCTTCGATCCTAGCCAATATCGGATCGATTTAACTCAAGCGCCCCTACTCCACTTCGCCATCGCTCAGGATCGTGATGGCCGCTGGCTGCTGCTCGAGTTGCTACATCACCTCATCGGTGATCATGCCACGCAGGAGATCATGCAAACCGAAGTGCAGGCTTTCCTCGAAGGACGAGGCGACGCGTTGCCACCTGCACGACCTTTTCGCAATCTCGTCGCACAAGCGCGTCTGGGCATCAGCGAAAGTGAGCATGCGCGTTTCTTTACCGAGATGCTTGCCGATGTGGATGAGCCCACGTTGCCGTTCGGGTTGGCTGATGTGCATCGTGACGGCACGCATGTTACCGAATCGCATCGGATGCTGCCGCAGGACTTGAATGATCGGCTACGCACACAGGCCAAGCAGCTGGGCGTGAGCTTGGCTAGCTTATGCCATCTGGCTTGGGCGCAGGTACTGGCGCGAGTCACGGGTCAGCAGCAAGTGGTATTTGGCACCGTGTTGTTCGGTCGCATGCAAGCAGGCGACGGCGCTGACAGCGCCATGGGATTGTTCATCAATACGCTACCGCTTCGCGTGGACCTGAATAACAGCGTTCAAGACGGTGTGCGTCACACACATGCTCGTCTAGCCACCCTGCTTGAACATGAACATGCGTCGCTGGGGCTCGCGCAACGTTGTAGTGGCGTACCCGCCGGTACACCGCTGTTCAGCGCGCTGCTGAACTATGTGCACGAAGGGGTGTCGCCCAGTGAGATCCAAACTACGCCCGGCATCGAATTTTTGGGCGCCCAAGAGCGTGACAATTACCCACTCGGACTGTCGGTGGAAGACCGCGGCCACGCGCTGGGGCTAACTGCCCAGGCCGTGCAGCCGCTCGATCCTGATCGGATAGGCGGCTATATGCAGCAGGCGTTGGGAAGCTTGGCGGCGGCACTCGAGCACACACCCAATCTGCCCGTCCACCAGCTGAACGTGCTGTCAGCTGACGAGCGCGCACTATTGCTCGAGACGTGGAACGCGACAACCTCGTCTCCGGCACACGATGGCGCTATCAGCGATGTGCAAGCTCAAATGCTGCACCAGTTATTTGAGACACAGGCTGATAAAACGCCACACGCCGTGGCGATTGTTTTCGAGCAACAGCAGTGTAGCTATCACGAACTCAACACCCGTGCGAACCAGTTGGCGCACTATCTACGTACACTGGGCGTCGGCCCCGAAGTGGTCGTCGGCGTGTACATTGAGCGCTCTATCGACATGCTGGTCGGCGTGTTAGGTATATTGAAGGCGGGCGGGGCCTATTTGCCCCTCGATCCGAATTATCCTGCCGAGCGGATCGCCTATATGCTGGACAATGCGAACGTCCCGGTACTCATCACACAATCGCATCTTGAAGCGCAACTGCCCGACATGCAAGCGCAGCGGGTACGTATAGATACTGACTGGGCGGGCATTGCCGCCCAACCACAACACGCGCCGCAAAGCGGTGTCCGCCCCCATCATCTAGCATACGTGGTCTACACGTCCGGCTCCACTGGTCGGCCCAAAGGGGTCATGGTCGATCATCACGCTGTGTCGAGCCGTCTGCATGCCGGGCAACAGCTACTGTCATTGCGATCGGACGATCACTGCTTGCAGCAGATCTCGCTAAGCTTTGACGCGTCCATAGAAGAAATATTTATTCCGTTGATGTCTGGCGCCACCCTGGTCATGGCCGATCCGACCATACAGATGGACGCAAGCCGTCTTGCCACTTTAATGGCACGGCAACGTATTAGCGTGATTGACATCGCTCCAGCCATGCTCGAGCAGCTTTGCGCCACTGAAGGCGTGGCCGACTGTCGACATCTGCGGCTGATTCTATGCGGCGCTGAAGCGCTATCCAGTGCCGTGTTGCACGCATGCCAGACAACCTTCCCGAACGCCACGCTTTACAACTTATATGGCCCGACTGAAGGGGTCATTAATGCACTGGCGTGGCGCGCGACGCAGCTAGCCGAGTCCGAGACGCCGCCGCTGGGTGGACCGATCGCCAATACGCGCGTCTATGTGCTCGATCATGCATTACAGCCGGTACCCATTAGCGTCACCGGCGAACTCTATATTGGCGGACCGGCATTGGCGCGTGCTTACTTAGGCCGGCCTGATCTGACGGCAGAGCGCTTCATTGCTAACCCATTTGAACAGGGGACTCGACTTTACCGAACGGGCGACCTCGTGCGTTGGCGCGCGGATGGTCAATTGGAATATCTTGGTCGTGCTGATCATCAAATCAAGCTCAGAGGTTTTCGTATTGAGCTCAGTGAGATCGAATCCGTACTGGCCAGGTATCCGGGTATCGCCCAAGCCACGATCAGCTTGCGCGAAGACCGTCCGGGGAATAAACAGCTCGTCGCCTATTGGGTCACGGCAGCCGGCCACACGGTCACGCCCGTCGAACTGAAATCCCATCTTGGCCAAATACTGCCCAGCTATATGATGCCGGCCGCCTTCATCGAACTCGATGCGCTGCCGCTGACGGCGAACGGCAAAATCGATCGCCAGGCGCTACCGGCTCCCGACTTCAGCTCGAGCAGCGCTCAAGCGCCACGCACCGCGGCAGAAACGCTGTTGGCTAACCTGTTCGCTGAGGTATTGGACTTAGAGACCGTCGGTATCGACGATAACTTCTTTGACCTGGGCGGGCATTCGCTATTGGCGATGCGTTTGATTAGCCGCATTCGCGCTGCGTTGGACATTGACGTCGCGATTCGCACGTTGTTTGAAGCCCCCACGGTCGCCGACTTGGCGCAGCGCCTCACGCCTAACGCGTTCGCCCGGCCGCCTCTGCGTCCACAGCCACGCCCCGCCACCCTACCGTTGTCCTTCGCGCAGCGCCGCTTATGGTTTACTCACCAGTTCGAAGGGCCCAGCGCCACCTATAACATGCCGTTGCCGTTACGCCTGTTTGGCACGGTGGACACCCACGCTTTGCAGGCCGCGTTGAACGACCTGCTAGCCCGCCATGAGAGCTTGCGCACTGTCTTCAAGGACATCAACGGTGTCGCCACGCAACAGATCATCGCTGTCGAAGCTGCCTCGCTCACCCTGGAGACAATCCAGGTGACAGCAGAAACGCTGTCACAAAGGTTGGCTCAAGCGGCAATTCACCATTTCGACCTGTCCCGCGAAATCCCGCTGCGCGCGTGGCTGTTTCGGCTCGACGCACAAGAGCACGTGCTATTGCTGCTGTTACACCATATCGCTGGCGATGGCTGGTCAATGGCGCCACTGGCCCACGACTTGGGCCGCGCCTATGCAGCCCGGCTCGAAGGTCAGGCGCCAACCTGGGCGCCGTTGCCTGTGCAATATGCCGACTATACGCTGTGGCAACAGGCGTTATTTGGTAATGAGCATGATCCGCACAGCATGATTGGCCGTCAGTTCGCGTACTGGGAGCGAACCTTGGCCGGTCTGCCCGAACGGTTGGAGCTACCGTTTGACCGGGCGCGACCGCCCGTGGCCAGTTATCACGGCGACTATGTGGCCATGCGAATCGATGCCACGCTGCACGGCAAGCTACAGGCACTTGCTCGTGCCCACGAAGCCAGCCTGTTCATGGTGTTGCAAGCGGCATTGGCGACGTTGCTGACCCGTCTGGGCGCCGGCAACGACATTCCAATCGGCACCGCCATTGCTGGACGTACCGACGAAGCGCTGGACGAGCTGATCGGCTTTTTTGTCAATACCTTGGTTCTGCGCACCAACACATCAGGTAACCCGAGCTTCAATGCACTGCTGAAACGAGTGCGTGAGACTTGTCTGGCTGCTTATGCCCATCAGGATGCACCGTTTGAACAGCTCGTTGAACGGCTTAATCCAACCCGCTCAACCGCACATCACCCCCTCTTTCAAGTTTCATTGGTATTACAAAACACGGCTGTGCAGCCATTTGACCTGCCTGGCCTGCGTTTAATACCCGAACCTATTGATACTTTTACCGCCAAATTTGACTTATTCTTCAGCTTTGATGAAGTACTGAGTACAGATGGCAGTGCGCAGGGGCTGGAAGGATTGATCGAATATGCGACTGACCTGTTCGATCGTGACACGGTAGACAGATTGGCCCGCCGCTTCATCCGCTTGTTGGAAGCCATCGCCGACGCGCCTGCGCAACCGATCGGTCACATCGATCTTCTGGAGACGGCTGAACGGCAGCAATTGCTCAACGGTTGGAACGATACGGCGCAGCCGATCTGCGAAGCAACGCTGCCCGCACTATTCGAGGCGCAGGTGGCCAAAGCGCCTGATGCCATCGCACTAATCTTCGAAGATCAACACGTCAGCTATGCTGAATTGAATGCCCAAGCCAATCGCCTTGCGCATTATTTGATTGCCGAGGGCATTGGCCCGGAGGATATCGTCGCCCTAGCGCTACCGCGCTCGCCGCAGATGATCAGCGCATTGCTGGGTATTTTGAAAGCGGGCGCGGCCTATCTGCCGCTCGACCCGGACTATCCGTGCGAACGACTGGCTTTCATGCTAAAGGATGCGCAGCCCAAGCGCATCCTCACCAATGCATCGAGCGCAAAGCGCTTACCCTACGAGTACACCGCGGTTCTTCATTTGGATGATCCGGCTGTCTACGCCGCGCTAACGCAGCTATCCGAATTTAATCCGAGCGACATCCATCGTTGCCGGCCACTCGCTCCTCGGCATCCCGCCTATGTCATCTACACTTCCGGCTCGACCGGAAAACCGAAGGGCGTTGTGGTCACGCATGCCGGCAGCCATAATTTAACAGCTGCCCAAATCAAGCGCTTTTCGCTGAACCCGAACAGCCGTGTCCTGCAGTTTGCCTCATTGAGCTTTGATGCCGCTTTCTGGGAACTGTGCATGTCGCTGCTGTCAGGCGCAACGTTGGTCCTCGGGCGCTCAGAGCAGTTGTTGCCGGGAGACGCGCTGGCAAAGCTTGCATCAGAACAAGCGATTACCCACGCCACATTGCCGCCCAGCGCGTTGGCAGCCCTGCCCGCCGACAGCCTGTCCAGCTGCTCGCATTTGATCGTTGCCGGCGAATCCTGCCCTCCGCACCTCGTCGAACAGTGGTCGCAGTCGCAGCGCATGACAAATGCGTACGGGCCCACCGAGGCAACAGTATGTGTGGCGATGCGGCGGTTTTTACCTGACGAGGCGGCTACCGAAGTAGCCTCATCAATTGGCCGGCCGATTGACAACACCCAGTTGTACGTCTTAGACGAGCATCTACAGCCGGTGCCAGTCGGCGTGTCGGGCGAGCTTTATATTGGTGGCATCGGGCTCGCACGCGGTTATCTCAAGCGCCCTGCTTTGACGGCGGAACGCTTCGTTGCCGCGCCGTTTGGCCCAGCAGGCGCGCGCTTGTACCGCACCGGCGATCTAGCTCGCTGGCGAGCGGACGGGACACTCGATTTCCTCGGCCGTGCCGATCATCAAGTCAAGTTGCGCGGCTTCCGGATCGAGCCAGGCGAAATCGAGGCCGTGCTGTGTCGCCACCCGGCCGTCGCCCAGGCAGCGGTGATTGCCCGCGAAGACCGCCCAGGCCACACACAGCTGGTTGGCTATGTCACGCTCGATAAAACGACTGCTGAGCGTAATGCGGCCACTGAAGAGCGCCAGGTCGGCGAATGGCAAACGATCTACGATACCCACTACGGCAGCCACCAATCCAGTGCCTTTGGCGAGAATTTCGTCGGCTGGGACAGCAGTTATGATGGGCGCCCGATCCCACTGCCAGCCATGCAGGCATGGCGTGCAGCCACAGTCGCACGGATTCAAGCACTCCAACCCCGACGACTATTGGAAATCGGTGTGGGCAGCGGCCTGCTGCTCGCCCATCTAGCACCGCATTGCGAAGCCTATTGGGGCACAGACTTCTCGATGCCCACCATCGAGGCACTCCAGGCGCAACTGACGCACTATCCAGAATTGGCCTCGCGCGTGGAATTACGCACGCAGGCGGCCCATGTTACCGAAGGACTGCCGTCAGGCTATTTCGACACCATCGTGATCAACTCGGTGGCACAGTACTTTCCCAATGTCAGCTATTTACAAGATGTACTGCGCCAAGCGATGGCACTGCTTGCACCCGGTGGTGTGCTTTTTGTCGGCGACGTGCGCAACTTCAGCCTACTGAATTGCTTTGTCAGCGCCGTGCAGCTGCATCAAGCCAATCCTGCCGTTGATGACGTATCCACCGTACGCCGACGTATCGAGCAAGCATTACTCGCGGAAAAAGAACTGCTACTCGCGCCGGCGTTCTTCAGTACGCTACCGCGTACGATTGACACCATCGCCACGGTCGATATTCAACTCAAGCGGGGTCCATATGAAAATGAGCTAAGCCGCTACCGCTACGATGTGGTGCTGCATAAACAGTCAACAGCGCCTATTCAAACGCTTTCGCTAGCTCAAGTGCCACAGTGGTACTGGGGTCAGCAGCTCGCTGATCTCGACACGTTGAAAGCTCATCTGAACACGCAACGTCCCACACACCTGCGTATCGTAGGCGTGCCCAACGCACGCCTGGAACGGGAAATCGAGGCCATGCAAGCGCTCGAGCGCGGCTGCGATATTGCGACCGTCCAGCATCGACTCAAAGCAGGTAGCACGCAGGCAGAAGGGTTAACGCCCGACGACTTCCATGCACTGGGCCAGGCGTGCGGCTATTGGGTTGCCGCGACTTGGTCAGGCGACGCGCAAGCGTGCATGGATATCTTGCTCGTTCAGGCTAGCGAAGCGGCTAACGCCACGTTCACTGACCTGTACTTACCCTCGCCCGCGCTGGCTAATCAGGCGCCTGGCGCCCATGCGAATAACCCCGCTAAGCTTGATCAGCTTGCGGACATTCGTCGCTACGCGGCCTCTGCGCTGCCGGCCTACATGGTGCCGGCCGCCATGGTGCTGCTGGAGAACTTGCCCCTCACGCCCAACGGCAAACTCGACCGCAAAGCGCTACCGGCGCCGGATTTTGTCTCTGAACACTACCGAGCTGCGCGCTCGCCACAAGAACAGACGCTGGCCGAGCTATTTGCAGAAGTGCTCGGCCTGCCGCGTGTCGGCATTGACGACCGATTCTTCGACTTGGGCGGGCATTCACTGCTGGCGACCCGCCTGATCAGCCGCATCCGAGCCACGTTAGGCGTTGAGGTCCCTATTCGCACGTTGTTCGAGGCCGCAAGCGTGGCGGAGCTGGCTCCCCGCATCACAGCAATGCAACAAAACAATGAACTGTCCATCCCCGCGCTGACAGTTCAGCCCAGGCCCGACGCACTACCGTTGTCTTTCGCGCAAGAACGTCTGTGGTTCTTAGACCAGTTAGGGCAAGGCGACGCTTATCAGATACCGATGGCTACCCGATTGACGGGGCAACTAGACGTGTCAGCATTAAACGCCGCGCTCAGCGAAATCGTTCGGCGCCATGAGGCTTTGCGTACCCGATTCGAGGCGCGCGATGGCACCGGCGTACAAGTAATCGATCCGCCATGGACGGTCACGCTCAAACCGCGTGAGCTTGATGAATGCGAGCTTGTCAATTATCTGCAAGCCGGCGCTGAACAACCGTTCAATTTGGCTACGGGCCCGCTGGTGCGCTTTGAATTACTACGGCTTGCTTCCAATGTTCATGTGCTGAGTATTGTGTTGCACCACATCATCTCTGATGGCTGGTCAATCGGCGTACTCACGCGCGAACTGAACGAACTGTACAGCGCGTTTGTTCAGGGTCAGCCCTCGCCCCTGCCCGAGCTACCAGTCCAATATGCCGATTATGCGCTTTGGCAGCGCGCATGGCTCAAGGACGAAGCGCTAGAACGGGAGCTAAATTACTGGCGCAAGCAATTGGCGGGAGCGCCTGCTGCGTTGGAGTTGCCAACCGACCGACCGCGGCCCGCCGTGCCAAGCGGCCGTGGGCATGGCCTCGCGGTGCACGTGCCGGCGGCGCTTGCCGCGCAACTCAAAGCGCTAGCGCAACGTGAAGGCGCAACGTTATACATGACGTTGCTCACGGCGTTCCAAATTGTACTCAGCCGCTGGAGCGGGCAAGATGATATCGTGGTTGGCTCTCCGATTGCGGGGCGCACGCAGGCACAAACGGAAGGACTGTTAGGCTTCTTCCTCAATACCTTGGCGCTGCGTACCGACTTGTCGGGTAATCCCCGCTTCAACGAATTGTTGGCGCAGGTGCGGGAGACCGCGTTAGAGGCCTATGCGTATCAGGCGGTGCCATTTGAGAAGCTGGTAGAAGTGTTACAGCGCGTTCGGGACCTGTCGCGTGCACCGATTGTGCAAGTCATGGTCAATGGACTCAACCTGTCGACATCGAACCTGGCTTTGCCAGGGCTCATCGCCGAACCGGTCCAATTCGATACGTTTGGCACGAAGTTTGATCTCACGCTGTACTTTGGTGAGACATCGGACGGCATCGACGGCTGGCTACAATATGCGACGGACTTGTTCGATGCTGACACGATCGAGCGACTCGGCCAGCATTGGGTCAATGTGCTCGAGGCAGTGGCCGCCAATCCAGCGCAGCGCCTGTCTGAACTGCCGCTGCTCAGCGCCGCAGAGCAACATCAATTGCTCACGACGTGGAACGACACCGCAGCCGATTATCCGGACACACAAACCCTGCATCAGCTTTTCGAGACGCAAGCGCAGCGTGCGCCGCACGCGGTAGCTGCCGTGTGCGAAGCGCAACAGATGACCTATGCTGAGCTGAACACGCGCGCTAACCAGCTTGCCCATCACCTTCGCGCTTTGGGCGTCGGCCCTGAAGTCATCGTAGGGCTATGCGTCGAGCGCTCAATCGAGATGCTGGTCGGCATATTAGGCATTTTGAAGGCCGGTGGCGCTTACGCGCCGCTGGACCCTAGCTACCCGCCCGAGCGCCTCGCTTATATGCTGGAAGAAGCCAGCGCCCCCGTACTGGTCACGCAAGCTCACCTCGAAACGCAATTGCCCGCCACCGACGCCCGACGTGTGCGCTTGGATGCCGACTGGCACGACATCGCGACCCAGCCGCACCATACGCCGCACAGCGGGGTGACGCCTGCGCATCTCGCTTACGTCATCTATACGTCGGGTTCGACCGGGCGGCCCAAAGGGGTCATGATCCGACATTGTGGCGTCGCCAATTATCTGGCCTTCCTGACTCGTCATTATCAGCTCACCGCAGCGGACGTCGTGCTGAATGTGTCAGGCTTGGCCTTCGACCCGTCGGTGCGTGACCTGTTCGGTCCGCTGACCTCGGGGGGGCGAGCCGTATTGGTGCCTACCGCGCAGGCCAAGGAGCCGCACAAGTATTTGTCCGTGATCCACGAGCAGGGCGTCACCAAAATCCTCAGCATCACGCCCAGCTTCCTGCGCAGCCTGTGCGAGGCGGCTCAAGACCGCCCCTTGCCCCAACTGGCACTGCAGGCAATCTTGACCTGCGGCGAGCCGCTGGAAGCGGCCTTGTGCGATCGGCTTCGCCAAGTGTTCGGCGCGCAAGTTGCCGTGATCAACCAGTACGGCCCGACCGAGTGCACGCTCAGCTCAACCTGGTTCGCGGCCGTGCCTCAGCCAAGCGGCATCGTGCCGATCGGCCGCGCAATCTCGAACGCACGCGTCTACGTACTGGATCGACATCTGCAACTGGTTCCACCGGGCGTGGTCGGCGAGTTGTACATCGCCAGTGTCGGGTTGGCGCGCGGCTATTTCAAGCGGCCTGCGTTGAGCGCCGAGCGCTTTATCGCAAACCCGTTCGGGCACGGCGAGCGGCTATATCGAACCGGCGACTTGGCCAAATGGCGAGCCGATGGCCAACTTCAGTATCTGGGCCGCACCGACCATCAAGTCAAGATCCGAGGCATTCGCGTCGAACTCGGCGAGATTGAAACGCAACTACTGGCCTATCCGTCCATCCATCAAGCTGTAGTCGTAGCGCGGGAGGACGAGCCAGGCGAAAAACGATTGGTAGCCTATTTCGTCAGCGATGACACTATCGACACCACTGCGCTGCGCGATCAGCTCAAAGGCAGCTTGCCAGACTATATGGTGCCATCGGCGTTCGTCAGGCTCGACACCATGCCGCTGACGCCGAATAACAAAGTGGACCGTCAAGCACTGCCAGCACCGAATTTTATTTCGGAACGCTACCGCGCCCCGCGTTCGCCTCAGGAGCAAACGCTGACTGAGTTGGCCGCCGAAGTACTTGGTCTGCCACGCGTGGGTATTGACGACAACTTCTTTGAACTTGGAGGACACTCGTTACTAGCGATGCGCTTTGCAGCCCGAGTCCAGCAAGCGTTGGGGGCCGAACTGCCGGTGCGCGCGCTGTTTGAAGCGCCTACTATTGCCGAACTGACACCTCGTCTGGACGCATTGCGGCAAAGTCGTGACCTCGACATTCCAGCGTTGACCACGCAAACGCGTCCCACCATTTTGCCTTTGTCGTTCGCGCAAGAACGTCTGTGGTTCTTGGAACAATTAGGGCAAGGCGCAGCGTACCAAATACCGATTGCCATGCGCTTGACGGGTAAATTGGATGTCGCTGCACTGGCTGCCGCATTAAGTGAAATCGTCCAGCGTCATGAAACATTACGCACCCGGTTTGAAACCCATGAGGGTGACGGTGTGCAAGTGGTCAATCCGCCCTGGACGGTTGAACTGATACCGCATGAAGTGGCTGAGCATGACGTCATGCATTTTCTGCTAGCCGCCGCTCAACAGCCGTTCGATCTGACTGCAGGGCCGCTGGTGCGCTTTGCACTGCTACGTCTCGCGCCTGATACTCATGTGTTAAGCGTGATATTGCATCACATTATTTCGGATGGCTGGTCTCTAGGTGTGCTGACACGGGAAATCCAAGCGTTATATACGGCCTTTAGTCAAAAGCAAGGCTCACCATTACCCGAACTACCGATCCAATATGCCGATTATGCGCTTTGGCAGCGCGCATGGCTCAAGGACGAAGCGCTAGAACGGGAGCTAAATTACTGGCGCAAGCAATTGGCGGGAGCGCCTGCTGCGTTGGAGTTGCCAACTGACCGGCCGCGGCCTGCCGTGCCAAGCGGCCGTGGGCATGGCCTCGCGGTGCACGTGCCGGCGGCGCTTGCCGCGCAACTCAAAGCGCTGGCACAGCGCGAAGGTGCAACGTTATACATGACGTTGCTCGCCGCATTCCAGGTCGTGCTCAGTCGCTGGAGCGGGCAAGACGATATCGTCGTGGGCTCACCGATCGCAGGACGCACGCAAGTGCAAACTGAAGCGCTCATCGGATTTTTTATCAATACTTTGGCGTTGCGTACCAACTTGTCGGGTAATCCCCGCTTCAACGAATTGTTGGCGCAGGTGCGCGAAACCACACTGGGCGCCTATGCGCACCAGGCGGTGCCTTTCGAAAAATTGGTGGAAGTACTACAACCCGTACGCGACCTGTCTCGTCAACCGATTTTTCAGGTCATGATCAATGGGTTCAATGTGCCCATGTCGGATTTTGTCCTACCGGGACTGACCGTTGAGAAGATCGATCTGGAACGCCTTAGTACCAAATTCGACTTAACACTGCACTTTGGTGAAATGTCGGACGGCATTGAAGGCTGGCTGCAATATACGACTGACCTGTTTGACGCCGAGACAATCAAGCGGCTGGGGCAGCATTGGATTAACGTGCTTGAGGCGGTGGTTGCCGACCCGACGCAGCGCCTGTCAGACCTGCCGCTGCTCAGCATCACGGAACGGCATCAACTGCTCACAGCGTGGAATGATACGGCAGCTGACTTTTCATCTGCGCCAACCTTGCACCAGCTATTTGAAGAGCAGGTGCAACGCACGCCGAACGCAATCGCTGCGGTATTTGAAACGCAGCAGATGACTTACGCCGAGTTGGACCAACGGGCCAACCAGCTTGCGCATCATCTCCGTGCCATGGGCGTAGGAACCGAAGTCATCGTGGCCCTATGTGCCGAACGCTCGCTGCAAATGCTTGTGGGCTTATTGGGTATCTTGAAAGCAGGGGGCGCCTACTTGCCCCTGGATCCAAGCTATCCGGCTGAGCGCATCGCTTATATGCTGGAGGATGCACAAGTCGCAGCATTGGTGCTACAGCCTCACCTTGAGCCGCTGTTGCCCGCCATCCAGGCTCAGACCGTGACGCTGGATACGCACTGGACTCAGATCGCCACGCAGCCCTCAACACGGCCTACCAGCGTCGTGAGACCACACAATCTTGCCTATATCACCTATACGTCAGGCTCAACGGGCAAGCCTAAAGGCGTGATGACCCAGCACAGCAGTGCGGCCAATTACTTGAACTTCCTAGTGCGCCAATACCGTCTCACTGAGGCCGATGCCGTGCTCAACGTAGCCAGCCTGGCCTTTGATGCGTCTGTGCGCGATCTACTTGGTCCACTCGTGGCAGGCGCGCGGACAGTGCTGATCCCAACAACGCAAGCCAAAGAGCCGCATCAGTACGTGCGCGCAATCAACGAGCACGGCATCACGAAGTTGCTTAGCATCACGCCCAGCTTGCTGCGCAGCGTCTGCCAAGTGGCTGACGGCCCGCAAACAACCCCTACGCTGCGCACGATCTTGACAAGCGGCGAGGCACTTGAGGCGGACTTATGTACTCAAGTGCACCAGACGCTGGGCGAGCAGATTAATGTGGTTAATCAGTATGGTCCGACCGAATGCACGATGACCTCCACGTGGTTTGCAGTCGTGCCTCAGGCAAGCGGTATCGTGCCAATCGGTCGGCCCTTGTCCAACGCGCGCGTTTATCTGCTTGATCGGTATTTGCATCCGGTGCCCTGTGGCGTGGCCGGCGAGCTGTATATTGCGGGCGCGGGTCTGACACGGGGCTATGTCAATCAACCCGCGCTGAGCGCTGAGCGCTTTATCGCCAATCCCTTTGGCCAAGGCGAGCGGCTATATCGAACCGGGGATTGGGCCAAATGGCGAGCAGACGGCCAACTCGAGTATCTCGGCCGCACCGACCATCAAGTCAAAATCCGCGGCTTTCGCGTCGAGTTGGAAGAAATTAGTGCGGCGCTAGCCAGCCACCCCAATGTTGCACAAGCGACGGTCATCACACGGGAGGATGACCGGTCAGCAGACAAACGCTTAGTGGCCTATTTGGTGGCAACAGCAAACTGTACGGTTACGCCCGCTACACTGAGACAATACCTAAGTCAGAACCTGCCGGACTATATGATCCCGGCCGTATTCGTCGTGCTTGATGCATTGCCGCTTACACCAAACGGTAAGGTCGATCGCAAAGCACTGCCAGAGCCGGAAATGACGGTGACGGCAACAGCACGCATGCCGCGCACCGCTGAAGAACAGGTGCTTTGCGAACTATTTGCCGAGGTGCTGGGCGTCGCCCACGTTGGTATCGACGACAATTTTTTTGAGTTAGGGGGCCATTCGTTGCTGGCTGCACGGTTGATCAACCGTGTCCGCACCACACTCGGCTTGGAGCTGTCCATTCGAAACTTGTTTGAAACGCCTACCGTAGCGGGTCTTAGCCAGCAGCCAGACCAGCCGACCGAGCTTGACTCATTATTCCAAGTCGTATTGCCGCTCAGATCCCACGGAGATCGCCCCCCGGTGTTCTGCATCCATCCGGCGGGAGAACTGGGTTGGTGCTATGCCGGACTCCTGCGATATATCGATCGCCAGCATCCTCTTTATAGTTTGCAGGCGCGCTGTCTTTCGGACCCGGGGCCTCTTCCGGAAACGATTGAAGAAATGGCCTTGGATTACGTTGAGCAAATCCGCCGTATTCAACCTAGCGGTCCTTATCAACTGGTAGGCTGGTCTTTGGGTGGGCTCATTGCCTTTGAAATGGCTTGCATTCTTCAAAAGAAAGGCGAACACGTTGCCTTACTTGCCCTTTTGGATAGCTACGTTAGGACGAAAAACAAGCCCATGCGACGGGTTGCCAGACAGGACATGATTGCCGATCTGCTGGCAGAGGCCGGATACGATTCAGCCAGTTCAGAAAAACTGCCCCTCGATTTCGAAGAGCGTCGGGAAATGCTTCGCAAAGGAGGCAGCCTATATGCCGCATTAGATGAGCGTCAATTTGACAGCATTTTGGATTTCTTTGAAAAAACACCTCAAATGATCGAGCGTTATGTTCCTCGCTCTTCGTTCGAAGGGGATGTGCTGCATATCAAAGCAGCATTAGAAAAGCCAGGCTATCGGCCAGAGCCGGAAACATGGCGAGCTTACGTAAAAGGCCATGTTGAGATGCATTCCATTGACTGTGAACATGGCGCAATGATGCAATTGGAACCGTTAGCCCAAATTGGCCCCATCATTGCGCGGAAGCTAAGCACGGTGAGTTAAACGCTTACCCGTACGCGTGCGAGGTGGTACCGGAGCGAAGCGCTACAGCTTTCCAAGGTTGGGCTCCGGTACGCCGAGCACGAGTGCTCTTTGCGAGAAGTTTGGGGACGTCAGAATAAAGACTGTCATCAAGCGTCACAGCGTCGACATTTAAGGATGGGTAGATGAGAACGAATGCTTCGTTTGGAAAAGACCGCCTTGGCATCTTAGGAGGTATGGGCAGCGAGGCCACCGCATACTTCTTGCGGCTACTGGCTCAACGTGCGGGCGCGCGGGTCGATCAGGACCATGTCCCCTTTCTACTGCTTTCCTGCCCAGAGATTCCGGACCGCTCCACTGCAATCGAGAACGGTGACACGATTGTCCCGACAATGATCCATGCGCGGCTTGCGCAATTAGCGCAAGCCGGATGCGGCGCCGTCGCCATTGCGTGCAACACCGCTCACTACTGGCGCGATGAATTCGCAGCGGCTTTGCGGATTCCGTTCATTGATATGATCTCCGCGACCGCGCGGCAGACTGCGCTCTCAGGAGCAGGGAGCGCAATCGTGCTAGGTACACGCTCCACTACCCGTTATCGATTGTACGATCACGCATTGACTGATGCCGGCGTGCGTCTCATCGAACCTGAAGATGAAATCATCGAGCTAACGAGTACCGCCATCTCGCTCAGCAAAGCAGGCGATCTTCCTGGTGCGTCGGCTCAACTGGCCCGTTCACTTGCGGCATGCGAGGCGTTGCACGCCGACGCTGTGATTTTGGGCTGCACCGAGTTGCCAATGGTGGTGCCTGAGGGGATCCGTGGCATCCATTTGATCGATTCGGTATCCTGTCTAGCTGAAGCTTGCGTACAGTGGTGGCGGGCTAAATCGATGCCTGATCAGGGTATGGAGGTACGCCTTAGGCCACTAGTCAAGGTGGGTTGATCTGACGTGTCATCGAGCAGCCGCCAACAAGCTCACCGCCAATAGGCATATTGATCTGCCAACTTGCCATTATCAATTCACCTTAGCGTTACCAGTCCAAATTTGGCTACTTGGACAGCCTCATGCCGGCTGTTTTGGCCGATTTTGCGCGAAAGGTTGCGGTATATTGGTAATATGTTAGCGCCGAAGTAATACTGGTTCTTGCCTACTTTATGTGAAGTTTGCGCAGCGAATTAGCACCGATTCAACACACGAGTGCGAAGTAGCTGGAAGCCGTGTCTGGCGGCTGAACTGTTGAGGTTGCGGCCGTCGCTATCATGCGGCTCCTTGCGGAGCCAGCATGAAAAAAGACGGAGAAATCAAATTGTTGCGGAAAGAACGGCGCAAAGGAGCGAGCCAGAAGCTGGCGGCAGCGCGAACAGGTATGAGTGAGCGCACGCTCCGTAAGTACGAGCGTGCTGGCACGTTACCGAGTCAAATGAAGAAGCCGCGCATGCATCGCACGCGGGACAATCCGTTTAACGTCGATTGGCCATGGGTTGAGGAGCATCTCAAGCGAGATCCGGCATTGCAGGCCAAGACCTTATTCACACTGCTGTGCCAGGCGTTTCCGGGGCGATATCAAGAAGGCCAGCTGCGCACGTTGCAGCGGCACATCCAAGCGTGGCGAGTTCGTCACGGCCCGGAACAAGAAGTCATGTTTGCACAGGAGCATGTGCCCGGGCGCATGGCTCAATCCGATTTCACTTCAATAAATAGGCTCAGAGTAACGATCTCGGGCACGGCATTCCCGCATCTGCTCTACCACCTGGTGCTGACGTACTCGAACGTGGAGGCCGTGCGCATTTGCTTCTCCGAGAGCTTTGAGGCGCTGGCTGAGGGGCTTGAAGCGTGCCTGTGGCAGATCGGCGGTGTTCCACAATGGCATCGCACCGATAATCTGAGTGCGGCCGTACGCGAGCTCGATCGCGAAGGCATGCATGAGTTCACGCAGAACTATCGTGCATTGCTTGCTCATTACGGCATGCAGCCATCAGCGAACACGGCCGGATGCGCGAACCAAAACGGCGACGTCGAGCAATCGCACTTTCGCCTCAAAGAGGCCGTGGACCAGGCGCTACGGGTTCGCAGCACGCGAGAGTTCGCAACGCGCAGCGACTACGAACACTTCCTTGGCGAACTTGTTCGGCAGCGCAATCTTACGCGCTCGCAACGATTCGAGGCGGAGCGAGCCGCGCTTAGAGCGCTGCCCGCAGCGCCGCTGGAGTTCACGCGCGAGGTCACGGTGCGCGTTTCTCGTTTTAGTTTGGTTCGGGTTCTCAACAATCACTACTCGGTGCCATCACGATTGATCGGCGCCACGCTGAAGGCGCGCATCCGCTCGGAGAACTTGGATCTTTACCACGGCACGGCACATGTTCTGACTCTGCCGCGCCTAAGCGGGCGCAATCAGCGGCGAATCGACTATCGGCATCTGATCTGGTCACTGGTGAGAAAGCCCGGCGCGTTCGCGGCTTACTGCTACAGAGACGAGCTGTTTCCAACGACCACGTTTCGCCGGGCCTACGACGCACTGCTTGCCACAATGCCGACAAAGGCGGACCAGCAATACCTTCGCCTGTTGCATTTAGCTGCGAGCACATCCGAGTCGGAAGTCGACGAAGCAATCGGCCGCTTGTTGCATGACGAGCGCATACCGACGCTCGATGTCGTGCGCGAACTCGTCGCAAGCCCTACGCTGACGCCGGTGCCGAAAATCGGCAAGGCCGCCATCAACTTGCGCGACTACGACGCCCTAATCCCGTCGCGGAGCACTCATGCATAACGCCCGTGAAGAATTGCTGGTGTCGCTTCGTGCGCTTAATCTCGGTGCCATGGCGGCAGCTGTGCAAGACACAGCACTGCGAGCGGAAAAGGAAGGACTGACTCATGAGGCATTTCTTCTCGAGCTGGCTCGTATCGAACGTGCCGCGAAAGCGTCGCGCCGAATCGAGCGACTACTGAGGCAATCCGAACTGCTGCCCGAGAAGAACTTGCGCACGTTAAAACTGGAAAGATTCGATCCGGCCACTCGCCTGCAGATCGAGCGGCTGCGCAGCGGCAGCTTCCTCAAGGATGCCACCAATGTGATCGCGCTCGGCCGACCTGGTGCCGGAAAAAGCCATCTTGCCTGCGCATTGGGGCACGCGCTCGTCGAGCAAGGGTTCCCGGTCCTGTTCACACCCACGGGAGCCTTGGTGCAGCGGCTACTGGCAGCAAAGCGCGATCTGCGTTTGCCGCAGCAACTAGCAAAGCTGGATCGCTTCGAGTGCCTCATTCTGGACGACATCGGCTACGTCCAGCATAACCGAGATGAAATGGAAGTGCTGTTCACATTGCTCGCTGAGCGCTACGAGCGCAAGAGCATCATCATCACGACAAACCTCGTGTTCTCGGAGTGGGAGCGCATCTTTAAGGATCCGATGACCACGCTCGCGGTCATCGACCGCGTCGTTCATCACAGTGTCATTCTTGACTTGATGAGTGTTGAAAGCTATCGGGCAAAAGCTGCCGGTAACAAGCCGACGGCATCAGCCCCGGTAGCAGCATAGGGCGGCAATTTTAGTTGTCGTCGGCGGCTTTTTTAGTTGACGCCAGACAAAGGCCCATACTGGCAGTAGCCGATCTCAGCCCAATTCACACACTGACTCGGCCGGCAAGTCCAAGGCGGCAGTGTTGATCATGCCGCTTGTAGCGCATTCAGCTTCTGGCGCAAAATGCGACCAATCTGTGCAGTAGGCGCGGGCAACTCCATGTCGTAATGTTGGCAGGTGATGTCGTGAACCTCAATATTACCCATTACATAAGGCTGCCATACCTTTGGTGAGATGGGTTGAGTCCATGCATCTCGTGCCATTGTCGCCCTGAAAAACAACATATCGCCACTGTAAACACGTGGCGAAAAACGGTGAACAAGCTGCACATTATTTTGAAGCACTGCACGGGTTTTCTCCCACAAATAATGGCCGGTTTCCGACAGACTGCCTGCAGCGTGACGTACAAACAGATGATAAAAATCGTCTTCGGTGACCTTTGACTTGTTATCCCGTTGCACATAATCCGGCGTCGCATCGAGCACCGCTAGCAACGCGACCCGCTCACCCTGTTGTTCAAGCTGCGTTGCCATGCTATGGACCACTTTTCCGCCAAATGACCAACCTAGCAGATAGTAAGGCCCGCGTGGTTGAATACGGCGGATCTGCTGAATATAGTCTACCGCCATCGCTTCGATCGTGACGGCGGGCAACGAGCCACCGTCGAGTCCACGAGCTTGTAGACCATAGACCGGTTGATCTGCCTCTAAATGGCTCACCAGGCCTCGATAGTGCCAACTTAGCCCAGTCACAGGATGGACACAGAAAAGCGCAGGTCGAGCGCCATGAGGTTGAATCGGCAGTAGCACAGCAAAGGACTCGTCCTGCACGTTGTCTTGTGACGATACACGTTGCGCTAGCGCGGCAAGGATCGGTGCTTCAAACAGGATGGGCATCGGAATGGAGATACCCAAAGCGGTGCGGCTCCGACTGATCATCTGCACCGCGAGCAGCGAATGGCCACCGAGCGCAAAGAAGTTATCGTGTCGGCTGATCCTCTCCACACCCAGCAGCTCGGACCAGATCTCGGCCAACGTGGTCTCGAACTCACCCTGCGGTGCCTCATACGCTTGATGCGCGAACGCCTCGGCGCTGGGCGCCGGCAGCGCACGCCGGTCCAGCTTGCCGTTCGGCGTCAAGGGGAATGCGTCAAGCTGCACGAACGCACTGGGCACCATGTAATCAGGCAACGCTGCCGCCACATGTGTGCGCAAGATACCCGCTAACGCGTCATCGGGATCGGCCACCACATACGCGACGAGCCGTTTATCTTGGCCTTCGCCCATGGCTAGCACCACCGCCTCGCGCACCTGCGCATGCTGGTTCAGGCACGCCTCGATCTCGCCCAATTCAATCCGAAAGCCGCGAATCTTGACTTGATGATCGTTGCGGCCCAGAAACTCTAAGTTCCCATCGGGCAAGTAGCGCGCCAAATCCCCCGTCTTGTACATCCGCGCATCGGCCTCGCCCACGAATGAGTCGTGCACGAAGCGTTCAGCGGTCAGCTCCGGGCGATTCAGGTAGCCGCGCGCCACCCCCACACCACCGATATACAGCTCACCCACCGCGCCCAGCGGTACCGGCTGACCGTAGCTATCGAGCAGGTAAATCCGGGTGTTTGCGATCGGACGACCGATGCAACACCCGTGATCACTATCATCTACTACTTCATATATCGTAACGATAACCGTCGTTTCAGTCGGACCATAAGTATTCAATAAGCGCGCCCGATGGCCTCCAGCTAACCATGCACGTTGTGTCGATGCGCTTAATGTGTCTCCGCCAATGAGAATCGCACGTACGCTGCTTGCAACAGCAGCTTTTTCCTGAATTAATTGTGCCCAGAACTGAGTGGGTAAATCTACCAAGCTTATGCGGTTTGCTTCGCAAAGATCCCAAAATTGCTTGGCGTCTGCCAGCCAAGCATCCGTTCTCAAAACTAACGTTGCGCCATAGCATAAAGTGCAAAAAATTTCTTCGACTGAGGCGTCAAAAGAGAACGAAGAAAATTGCAAAAGGCGATCTCGCGAACTCAGTCCAAGTCGCTGCGCCATTACTATTCCATGGTTGACTACACTACTGTGCTGAACCAAAACGCCTTTTGGTATGCCGGTGGAACCGGATGTATAGATCACGTACGCTAGATGTCGGGACGTCAGTGACGGCACCGACGGATTCGTCTCCCGCTGCGCCAGCAGCGTGTTCGGGTCCAGCACCGTAAGATGGGCCAAGGCCACCTCACCCAGCGCCGCCTGGCCCACTGCATCGGCCAACACAATGTCCGGCGCCGCATCCGCGAGAATATGCGCGAGCCGCGCGCCTGGATACGCTGGATCGAGTGGTACATACGCCCCACCCGCCTTCAGAATCGCCAGCAGCCCCACCACCATCGCCGGGCTGCGCTGCACACAGATCGCCACCCGCGCATCGGGCTTCACACCTAATGCGATTAACTGATGCGCGAGGCGATTCGCCCGGGCATTCAACTGAGCGTAGCTGAGCGTCTGGCCCTCATAGACCAGTGCTGCCGACTCGGGCGTGCGCTCCACTTGCGCTTCAAACAGCTGGTGAATGCATTGGTGCGCCGGGTAGTCCTGCTGCGTCGCGTTCCACGTCTGCAGCAACAACGTGCGCTCGGCCGGCGACAGCAATTCGACGCGCGTGACAGGAGGCGATGCGTCAGCGGCCATCGCCTGCAACATCGTCTGCAAATACCCGACATGCCGCTCAATCGTCGCACGATCGAACAGCGCCGTCGCATAATTCAGCCCGCCGACAATCTCCCCACCTGCTTCATATAGGTGCAGGTCTAAATCGAACTTGGCTACGTCATAAGCCAAGTCCGCTGGCGTGACTTCTAACGCCGGCAGATCCCACACGGCACGCTCGTTGTTCTGCCACGCGAACATCACCTGGAACAGCGGCGTATGCTCCAGCCGCCTCGGCGGCTGCACGATCTCCACCACCTGCTCAAACGGCACATCCTGATGCGCTTGCGCCTCCAGCGTCGTGCGCCGCACCCGCTCGAGCAGCTGCACCGCGCTCGGCTCGCCGGACACATCCACACGCAACGCCAGCGTGTTCACAAAGAAGCCAATCAATGGCTCAATCTGAGGATGGTGACGACTAGCGCTCGGCGTGCCAATGACCAGATCCTCCTGCCCCGACAGCCGCGCGAGCACCGCGCTCCACGCGGCCAGCACCGTCATGAATAGCGTCGCGCCTTGCGCTTGGCTCCAACGCTTGAGCGCTTGCGTGGTTTGCGCATCGATCTGAATCGGCACGTAGGCCCCTTCGAACGATTGCTGCGCCGGACGCGGCCGGTCAGTCGGCAGCGCCAGCAGCACCGGGGCACCGGCCAGCTGCGTGCGCCAGTACTCACTTTGCGCCTTGAGCCGCTCACCCGAGAGCCACTGACGCTGCCACGCCGCATAATCCGGATATTGGATCGTCAGCGACGGCAGCGGATCGGCCGGCTCACCGCAGGCCGCGCGATACAACGTATTCAATTCGCGCACCAGCACCCCCATGGACCAGCCATCCGACACGATATGGTGCTGCACGAGCAGCATCACGTACTCGTCCTCGGCCACTTGAATGCCGCACGCGCGCATCAGCGGGCCACAGGCCAGGTCGAACGGCGCTTGGGCGGCCTCGGCGCTGAGTTGGGCGAGCTGAGTAACCGCGTCAGACACGCCGCGCAGGTCATGCCAGGTCATCGGCATCCCTGCCTCGGCGGGCAACAGCTGCACCTGCGGCTGACCGTCAACGCTGACGAACACCGAGCGCAGCGCTTCGTGACGTGCCCATAGCGCATCCAGTGCTTGTTGCCACGCGATAGGATTCAATGTCCCGCGCAGGCGCAATGCCATCGGCATATGATACGTATCGCTCGCACTATCGAGCTGCGCGAGGAACCACAGCCGTTGCTGTGCGAACGACAGCGGCAGTGCACCGTCACGCGAGACCGGTGTGATCGTCGGTGGCGCCGCACCGTCTGACGTACGCTGCATGTTCAGCGCAGCGGCCAGGCCGGCCAGCGTCGGGGCAGCAAACAGGGTCGTCAGCGGCAATGTGATGCCCAACGCAGCCACCCGATTCATCAAGCGCACCGCGAGCAGCGAATGACCCCCCAGTGCGAAGAAATTGTCGTGCCGACCGACTCGTTTGACACCCAGCAACTCGCTCCAGATCGCCGCTAGCGTGGTCTCGAGCTCGCCCTGTGGCGCTTCATACACTTGCAGCGCAAAAGCCGCGCCATCCGGCGCCGGCAGCGCACGCTGGTTTAGCTTGCCACTCAGCGTCAAAGGCAGCGTGTCAAGCTGCACGAACGCGACCGGCACCATGTAATCCGGCAGCGTTTGGCTAAGATAGGCTTTGAGTTCGACCGGTGTCATCACCTCACCGTCAGCCGCGACCCAATAGGCCACCAAACGTCTGTCACCCGGATAATCCTCGCGTGACACCACCACTGACTGCGCGATGCTCGGATGCTTGACCAATGCCGCTTCGATTTCCCCAGGTTCGATGCGAAAGCCCCGAATCTTGATCTGCTGATCCACGCGGCCGATATATTCCAACTGTCCATCCAAGCGCCATCTTGCCAAGTCACCTGTTCGGTATAGCCGTTCGCCGGGTTCCAATGGGCTCGGTATAAAGCGTTCGGCACTCAGTTCGGGTTGATTGATATAGCCACGCGCCACCCCTGCGCCCGCAATATACAACTCGCCCGTCACACCTATCGGCAAGGGCTCCAAATGCTGCCCCAGCACATAGACTCGCACATTGGGCACCGGTTGACCGATCGGCACCCTTCCTTCCTGTTGGACGTCGGCCTTGAACCACGTTGACGCCATCGTGCATTCGCTTGGCCCGTATTGATTGACCACCGTTACTTGGCGGCCAAACGCCTTGTGTACCTGTTCACATACACTTGCCTCCAGCGGCTCACCAGAGGTCAAGATAGTATTCAACGACGATGTGATGGGGCCCACCGGTACGGTTTCACAAAGACCACGCAAAAAGCTTGGTGTGATACTCAGCAGTTTCGTCACCGACCTTTCGCGAATCGCTGATAGATAGCGGCCTGGCTCTTTCGCCTGCTCATTGGGCACGATGATCACGCGCGCGCCTGCTGCCAACGGACCAAACAAGTCGCGCACACAGGGGTCAAAGGCAAGACCCGTAATATTTAAAATAGTATCCGCACCCGTGATGGCGTAATGGCGAGTCAGAAAACTTAAATAATTGACAACGCCACGATGCGAATGCATCACGCCTTTAGGCTGCCCTGTCGAACCTGAGGTATAAATAATGTAAGCAAGATGCTCGGCGGTGACTCCACTGTCCAGTTGTGTCTTGGGACACGCGGCAATCTTGGCCCCATCCGTATCCAAATCAATACGTCGTGCCTGGATTTCAGGCAGCCTCGCTTCAAGGTGAGATTGCGTCACCAACACCGCGACGCCCGCCTGGCGCAACATAGACGCTAAGCGCTCGGCCGGATGGCTGGGATCCAGCGGCAAATAAGCGCCGCCCGCCTTCAGAATGCCTAATAGGCCAATGATTGCCTCCAGCGAGCGCTCGGCGCACAGCCCCACCACGACTTCCGGACCCACATCTAAGGTACGGAGGTAATGCGCCAGTTGGTTTGCCTTATCGTTTAATTGCGCATAGCTCAGCGTCTGATCCTCATAGACCAATGCCGTTGCATCCGGCGTGCGCTCCACCTGCGCTTCAAACAATTGGTGAATACACCAATGCGATGGATAATCCTGTTGCGTCGCGTTCCACGTCTGCAGCAACAACGTGCGCTCGGCCGGCGACAGCAATTCGACGCGCGTCACAGGCCGTTGAGCGTCAGCGGCCATCGCCTGCAACATCGTTTTCAAGTAGCCGACGTGTCGCTCGATCGTCGCGCGATCGAACAGCGCCGTCGCATAGTGCAGAACGCCGATCATCTCTGCACCGGCTTCAGACAAGTGCAGATTCAGATCGAATTTGGCCACATCGTAAGCCCAATCCGCTGGCGTGACCTCTACCTCCGGCAGATCCCACACGGCACGCTCGTTGTTCTGCCACACGAACATCACTTGAAACAGCGGCGTATGCTCGAGCCGCCTCGGTGGCTGCACAATCTCCACCACTTGCTCGAACGGCACATCCTGATGCGCTTGCGCCTCCAGCGTCGTGCGCCGCACCCGCTCAAGCAGCTGTGTGGCGCTCGGTTCGCCCGACACATCCAGGCGCAACGCCAACGTATTCACAAAAAAGCCAATCAACGGCTCAATCTGAGGATGGTGACGATTGGCACTGGCCGTGCCAATGACCAGATCGTCTTGCCCCGACAACCGCGCGAGCACCGCGCTCCACGCGGCCAGCACCGTCATGAATAGCGTCGCGCCTTGCGCTTGGCTCCAACGCTTGAGCGCTTGCGTGATGGACGCATCGATCCGAATCGGCACGTAGGCACCGGCAAACGATTGCTGCGCCGGACGCGGTCGGTCAATCGGCAACGTCAGCAGCACCGGGGCATCGGCCAGCTGCGTGCGCCAGTACTCACTTTGCGCCTTGAGCCGCTCACCCGAGAGCCACTGACGCTGCCACGCCGCATAATCCGGATATTGGATCGTCAGCGCCGGCAGCGGATCGGCCGGCTCCCCGCAGGCTGCGCGATACAACGTATTCAGTTCGCGCACCAGCACGCCGACCGACCAGCCATCCGACACGATATGGTGCTGCACGAGTAGCATCATGTACTCGTCCTCGGCCACTTGAATGCCGCACGCGCGCATCAACGGGCCACAGGCCAGGTCGAACGGCGCTTGGGCCGCCTCGGCGCTAAGTTGGGCGAGCTGAGTAGCCGCGTCAGCCACGCCGCGCAGGTCATGCCAGGTCATCGGCATCCCCGCCTCGGCGGGCAACAGCTGCACCTGTGGCTGACCGTCAACGCTGACGAACACCGAGCGCAGCGCTTCGTGACGCGCAAACAGCGCATCCAGTGCTTGTTGCCACGCCACCCGGTTCAAGGTACCGCGCAGGCGCAATGCCATCGGCATATGATACGTATCGCTCGCACCATCGAGCTGCGCAAAGAACCACAGCCGTTGCTGCGCGAACGACAGCGGCAGTGCACCGTCACGCGAGACCGGCGTGATCGCGGGTAGCGCCGCACCGTCTGACGCGCGTTGCGCCTCGAGTACCGCAGCCAAGCCGGCCAATGTGGGCGCAGCAAACAACGTCGCCAGCGGCAATGCGATGCCCAGTGCAGCCACCCGATTCATCAAACGCACCGCGAGCAGCGAATGACCACCCAACGCAAAGAAATTGTCGTGCCGACCGACCGGCTCCACACCGAGCAATTCGGTCCAAATCTGAGCCAGCGTGGTCTCGAGCTCGCCTTGTGGTGCTTCATACGCTTGATGCGCAAACGCGTCAGCGCTGGGTGCTGGCAATGCTCGCCGGTCCAGCTTGCCGTTCGGTGTCAGCGGCAATGCATCGAGTCGCACGAATGCACTGGGCACCATGTACTCGGGCAACGCGGCCGCCACATGCGTGCGCAACGTGCCCGCTAACGCGTCATCGGGATCGGCCACCACATACGCGACGAGCCGTTTATCTTGGCCTTCGCCTGTTGCCAATACCACCGCGTCGCGCACCTGCGTATGCTGAGCCACGCACGCCTCGATCTCACCGAGCTCAATGCGAAAGCCCCGGATCTTGACTTGATGATCGTTGCGGCCCAGGAATTCCAAGTTACCGTCCGGTAAATACCGCGCCAGGTCCCCCGTCTTGTACATCCGCGCATCGGGCTCAGAGGCGAACGGATCGCGCACAAAACGCTCGGCCGTCAACTCCGGGCGGTTTAGATAACCGCGTGCCACCCCGGCGCCACCGATATACAGCTCTCCCACCGCGCCCAGCGGCACCGGCTGCTTATATGCGTCTAGCAAATAAATTTTTAAATCAGGGATCCGCACGCCAATCGGACTGCCCATTTGAGTACTATCCTCAGGCCAGAGCGGTCGATAAGTTACATGCACGGTCGTTTCAGTAATCCCATACATGTTCACCAACTGCGGACCCTGCCCTGCGCGTGCGGCATACCACGCTTGCAAAATGGATGGCTCCAGCGCTTCTCCACCAAAAATCACATAGCGCAGTTGGTCCCTTAATGTACTTTGCGCTTGACTGGCAATAAATGTCTTGAACGCACTTGGGGTTTGATTCAATACCGTGACGCCCTGTTCACAGACTAATCGGTGGAAGTCTTGCGGTGAACGGGCAATAGGATAGGGAACTATGACGAGCTTGCCACCATAGCGCAATGCTCCCCAGAGCTCCCACACGGAAAAGTCAAACGCAAAGGAGTGAAACAGACACCAAGTATCGTTCTCGTCAAAGTGATACCAGGATTGTGTCGCATCGAATAGCCGCACCACCTGCGCGTGCTCGACCATCACCCCTTTGGGCGTGCCGGTCGAGCCCGACGTATAGATCACATACGCTAGATGTCGGGACGTCAGTGACGGCACCGACGGATTCGTCTCCCGCTGCGCCAGCAGCGTGTTCGGGTCCAGCACCGTAAGATGGGCCAAGGCCACCTCACCCAGCGCCGCCTGGCCCACTGCATCGGCCAACACAATGTCCGGCGCCGCATCCGCGAGAATATGCGCGAGCCGCGCGCCTGGATACGCTGGATCGAGTGGTACATACGCCCCACCCGCCTTCAGAATCGCCAACAGCCCCACCACCATCGCCGGGCTGCGCTGCACACAGATCGCCACCCGCGCATCGGGCTTCACACCTAATGCGATTAACTGATGCGCGAGGCGATTCGCCCGGGCATTCAACTGAGCGTAGCTGAGCGTCTGGCCCTCATAGACCAGTGCTGCCGACTCGGGCGTGCGCTCCACTTGCGCTTCAAACAGCTGGTGAATGCATTGGTGCGCCGGGTAGTCCTGCTGCGTCGCGTTCCACGTCTGCAGCAACAACGTGCGCTCGGCCGGCGACAGCAATTCGACGCGCGTGACAGGAGGCGATGCGTCAGCAGCCATCGCTTGCAACATCGTCTGCAAATACCCGACGTGCCGCTCAATCGTCGCGCGATCGAACAGCGCCGTCGCATAATTCAGCCCGCCGACAATCTCCCCACCTGCTTCATATAGGTGCAGGTCTAAATCGAACTTGGCTACGTCATAAGCCAAGTCCGCTGGCGTGACCTCTACCTCCGGCAAATCCCACACGGCACGCTCGTTGCTCTGCCACGCAAACATCACCTGAAACAGCGGCGTATGCTCGAGCCGACGCGGCGGCTGCACAATCTCCACCACTTGCTCGAACGGCACATCCTGATGCGCTTGCGCTTCCAGCGTCGTGCGCCGCACCCGCTCGAGCAGCTGCGCCGCGCTCGGCTCGCCGAACACATCCACACGCAACGCCAGCGTGTTCACAAAAAAGCCAATCAATGGCTCAATCTGAGGATGGTGACGATTGGCGCTGGCCGTGCCAATGATCAGATCCTCTTGCCCCGACAGCCGCGCGAGCACCGCGCTCCACGCGGCCAGCACCGTCATGAATAGCGTCGCGCCTTGCGCTTGGCTCCAACGCTTGAGCGCTTGCGTGGTTTGCGCATCGATCTGAATCGGCACGTAGGCCCCTTCGAACGATTGCTGCGCCGGACGCGGCCGGTCAGTCGGCAACGTCAGCAGCACCGGTGCATCAGCCAGCGCCGTGCGCCAGTATTCGCTTTGCGCTTGCAGCCGCTCGCCCGAGAGCCACTGACGCTGCCACGCCGCATAATCCGGATATTGGATCGTCAGCGCCGGCAATGGATCGGCCGACTCACCACAGGCCGCGCGATACAACGTATTCAATTCGCGCACCAGCACGCCGATTGACCAGCCATCCGACACGATATGGTGCTGCACGAGCAGCATCACGTACTCGTCATCGGCCACTTGAATGCCGCACGCGCGCATCAACGGGCCACAGGCCAGGTCGAACGGCGCTTGGGCGGCCTCGGCGCTGAGTTGGGCGAGCTGAGCCGCCGCGTCAGCCACGCCGCGCAGGTCATGCCAGGTCATCGGCATCCCTGCCTCAGCGGGCAACAGCTGTACCTGCGGCTGACCCTCGACGCTGATGAACACCGAGCGCAGCGCTTCGTGACGCGCCCACAGCGCATCCAGTGCCAGCTGCCACGCGGTGATGTTAAGCGTGCCGCGCAGCCGCAGTGCCAGCGAGATATGATACGAGTCGCTCGCGCCGTTGAGGTGTGCAAGGAACCACAGCCTCTGCTGTGCGAACGACGACGGCAACGCACCGTCACGCGACACCGGCGTGATCACGGGCAGCACGGCGCGGTCCGTGCGGTGCGCATTCAATGCCGCGGCTAACCCGGCCAGCGTCGGCGCAGCAAACAACGTGGCCAGCGGCAATACGATGCCCAGCATGGCCACCCGGTTCATCAAGCGCACTGCCAGCAGCGAATGGCCACCCAACGCGAAGAAGCTGTCGTGTCGGCTGATTCTCTCCACGCCCAACAGCTCGGACCAGATTGCTGCTAACGTGGTCTCCAATTCACCCTGCGGCGCCTCGTACGCTTGATGCGCGAACGCTTGTGCATCGGGCGCCGGCAATGCCCGCCGATCCAGCTTGCCGTTCGGTGTCAGAGGGAATGCGTCAAGCTGAACGAACGCACTGGGCACCATGTAATCAGGCAACGCTGCCGCCACATGCGTGCGCAAGATACCTGCTAACGCGTCATCGGGATTGGCCACCACATACGCGACCAGCCGTTTATCCTGGCCTTCGCCCATGGCCAGCACCGCCGCCTCACGCACCTGCGTATGCTGAGCCAAGCATGCCTCGATCTCACCGGGCTCAATGCGAAAGCCGCGGATCTTGACTTGATGATCGTTGCGACCGAGGAATTCCAAGTTACCATCGGGCAAATACCGCGCCAAATCCCCGGTCTTGTACATCCGTGCATTGGGCTCGGCCGAGAACGGGTCGCACACAAAGCGCTCGGCCGTCAGCTCGGGACGATTCAGATAGCCACGCGCGACCCCCGCGCCGCCAATATACAGCTCACCCACTGCGCCCAGTGGCAACGGCTGACCGTAGCGGTCGAGCAGGTAAATGCGCGTGTTCGCAATCGGTCGGCCAATTGGGATACTGACGATGTCTTCCCGAATAGCGTTAATTCTATACGTCGTTGCAAACGTCGTACTTTCGGTCGGGCCATACCCGTTAATCAGTTGCCGCGGTGGCGTACCCTTTAGCACTTGCGCCACCACGCTGGCATCCAGTGTATCTCCTCCCACAATCAATGCCTTGAGTTGAGGGAAAATCGACCCTAGCTCTATAAACAACTGATTAAACAGTCCAACGGTGAGCCACAAAATGCTAATGCGCTGTTTCTGCAAGGTTTGAGCAAAAGCAGCGGGATTGAGCACCGTATCGCGATTGATAACGACAGCCGTGGCACCGTTGAGTAGCGGAGCCCAGACTTCAAAAGTACTCGCGTCAAATGCTGGGTTGGCTGCAAGCGCCACACGATCATCGGCCCCGACATCGAGATAACCATTGTTGATGACCAGTCGGGCAATGGAGCGATGCTCGACCATCACGCCCTTGGGCATACCCGTGGAACCGGACGTATAGATCACATACGCGAGATGGCGGGACGTCAGTGCTAGCACCGATGGATTGGTGTCCGCCCGCGCCGGCAATACATTCGGATCGAGCACCGTGCGTGACGCGAGCGTCGCCTCACCGAGAGCGGCCCGACCCACCGCATCGGCCAACACAATGTCCGGCGCCGCATCCGCGAGAATATGCGCGAGCCGCTCACCCGGATAGCTTGGGTCGAGCGGCACATACGCCCCACCCGCCTTCAGAATCGCCAACAGCCCCACCACCATCGCCGGGCTGCGCTCGACACAGATCGCCACGCGCGCATCGGGCTTAACACCCAACTCGATCAACTGATGCGCCAAGCGATTCGCCTGTGCATTGAGCTGCGCGTAGCTCAGCGTCCGCTCTTCAACCACCAACGCCGGCGCCTGGGGCGTGCGCTCGACCTGCGCTTCGAACAATTGGTGAATGCATTGATGCGCCGGATAGTCCTGCTGCGTCGCGTTCCACGTCTCAAACAGTAAGGTGCGCTCCTCTTTAGGTAGCACCTCTAACTGCTCGACCGGCCACTCGGGTGTCGTCTCCAGTGCCTCAGCCAGGCTCTCTAGCACCTGCTGCATATACCCGCACACCTGATCCGGGTCCAGCGACGTCACCACCTGCGCCGTCAGTCCCAGCGCTTGACCGAAATCTTCGACCGACAGTGTCAATGGGTAATTGGTGCGCTCCTGCGCGCTCAAGAGTTCAACGCCCGGCAGCCTGCCGCTCTCACCGATGCTAACCGCATTGTGCCGATAATTGAGCAGCGCACTGAACAGGGGCGTGCCCGCCGGCACCCCGCTACAGCGCTGTGCCAGCGCCAATGACGCATGCTCATGCTCGAGCAGCGCCGCCAGCCGCGCATGCGTCGCACGCACCGCTGCCTCCACACTGCTATCCAGGTCTACCCGCAGCGGCAGCGTATTGATAAACAAGCCCATCGCGCTGTCGGCGCCTTCCCCCGCTTGCATCCGCCCGAATAGCACCGTGCCGAACACCACGCGCTGTTGGCCACTGGCGCGTGCAAGCACCTGCGCCCACGCCAGATGGCACAGGCTGGCCAAACTTACGCTTAACCGCTTGGCGTGCGCGCGCAGCCGATCGTTCAGTGCTTGGGGCAGCATCCAGTGTGCTTCGGCAACCTGTACGCCGTCTCGATGTACGTCCGTGAGCCCAAATGGCAGCGTCGGCTCCTCAATATCCGCAAGTTGCTCGGTGAAAAAACGCTCATGCCCAGTTTGACTGACACCCAGGCGCGCCTGCGCCACCAGGTTACGGAACGGTTGTGCTGCTGGCAGCGTTTCGCCTTCACCTTCGATAAACGCACGCACCTCCGCGTGCATCACCTCCAGCGTCGAGTGATCGCCAATTAAGTGATGCAGCAGCTGGACCGCTAACCACCGGCCATCGGTATCTTGTGCAATCGCAAAACGCAGCAGCGGCGCTTGCGTCAGGTCCAGCTGCGTATGACGCGGATCGAAGCGTCGCGCCAACTGCTCGGCAATCGGCCCCTCCTTCGCCTCCAGCGCAAGTTTGGTCACCGACAGCGGCGCCTGCCGCCACACCACTTGCACGGGCGTGGACAGCCCTTCCCACACAAACGCAGTGCGCAGAATGTCGTGCCGGTTGATGACCTGCTGAACGGCAGCCAGATACTGATCAAGCCGCTCGCGCGTGTCAAAGGCCAGCTGCGCAATCGCCAGGTACGGATCCTCGTCAGTGGCCAACAGATGGTGAAACAGGATGCCGTCTTGCAATGGTGACAACGCATAGATATCCTGGATGTTCGCGACACCATCGGGCACCTGTTGAACGATCCGGTCAATCTCGGCCTGCGTCAGCTCGATCAGCGGCAGCAAGTCTGGTGTGAGCGCCGTCGTCTCACGCGTGATGCGATTCGCTGACACCGCCACGTCGCGATGCTGACCTAACGACTGGGCCAGAACGCTGAGCACCGGTGTATCGAACAACGTGCGCACCGATAACTCCAAATCAACACGCCGCAAGCGCTCGATTAACCGTATTGCGAGCAATGAATGCCCACCGAGCGCGAAGAAATTATCGTGCCGACCGACTCGTTTGACACCCAGCAACTCGCTCCAGATCGCCGCTAGCGTGGTCTCGAGCTCGCCCTGTGGCGCTTCATATACTTGCAACGCAAAAGCCGCGCCATCTGGCGCCGGCAGCGCACGCTGGTTCAGCTTGCCGCTCAGCGTCAAAGGCAGCGTGTCAAGCTGCACGAACGCGGCCGGCACCATGTAATCCGGCAGCGTTTGGCTAAGATAGGCTTTGAGCTCAACCGGTGTCATCACCCCACCGTCAGCCGCGACCCAATAAGCCACCAAACGTCTGTCACCCGGACAATCCTCGCGCGACACCACCACTGACTGCGCGATGCTCGGATGCTTGGCCAATGCCGCTTCGATTTCCCCAGGTTCGATGCGAAAGCCCCGAATCTTGATCTGCTGATCCACGCGGCCGATATATTCCAACTGTCCATCCGAGCGCCATCTCGCCAAGTCACCTGTCCGGTATAGCCGTTCGCCGGGTTCCAATGGGCTCGGTATAAAGCGTTCGGCGCTCAACTCAGGTTGGTGGATATAGCCACGCGCCACCCCTGCGCCCGCAATATACAACTCGCCCGTCACACCTATCGGCATAAGCTCCAAATGCTGCCCCAGCACATAGACTCGCACATTGGGCACCGGCCGACCGATCGGCACCCTTCCTTCCTGCTGGGCGTCGGCCTTGAACCACGTTGACGCCATCGTGCATTCGCTGGGACCGTATTGATTGACCACCGTTACTTGACGGCCAAACGCCTTGTGTACCTGTTCACATACACTTGCCTCCAGCGGCTCACCAGAGGTCAAGATAGTATTCAACGACGATGTGATGGGACCCGCCGGTACGGTTTCACAAAGACCACGCAAAAAGCTCGGTGTGATACTCAGCAGTTTCGTCACCGACCTTTCGCGAATCGCTGATAGATAGCGGCCTGGCTCTTTCGCCTGCTCATTGGGCACGATGATCACGCGCGCGCCTGCTGCCAACGGACCAAACAAGTCGCGCACACAGGGGTCAAAGGCAAGACCCGTAATATTTAAAATAGTATCCGCACACGTGATGGCGTAATGGCGAGTCAGAAAACTTAAATAATTGACAACGCCACGATGCGAATGCATCACGCCTTTAGGCTGCCCTGTCGAACCCGAGGTATAAATAATGTAAGCAAGATGCTCGGCGGTGACTCCACTGTCCAGTCGTGTCTTGGGACACGCGGCAATCTTGGCCCAGTCCGTATCCAAATCAATACGGCATGCCTGGATTTCAGGCAGCCTCGCTTCAAGGTGGGATTGCGTCACCAACACCGCGACGCTCGCCTGGCGCAACATAGATGCTAAGCGCTCGGCCGGATGGCTGGGATCCAGCGGCAAATACGCGCCGCCAGCCTTCAGAATGCCTAATAGGCCAATGATTGCCTCAAGCGAGCGCTCGGCGCACAGCCCCACCACGACTTCCGGACCCACATCTAAGGTACGGAGGTAATGCGCCAGTTGGTTTGCCTTATCGTTTAATTGCGCGTAGCTCAGCGTCTGGTTCTCATAGACCAATGCCGTTGCATCCGGCGTGCGCTCGACCTGCGCTTCGAACAATTGGTGAATACACCGGTGCGATGGATAATCCTGTTGTGTCGCGTTCCACTCCATCAGCAGCCGATGCCGCTCTTCAGCATCGAGCAGATCGATCCGGCCAATCGGTTGCGTTGCATTCGCAGCCAGCGCGTGCACGAACCGAACGAACCGACGCTGATGCGCGTCGAGCTCTTTCATCGTATAGCATGCGGGATTCGCGTTAAAGTCGATCCGTAATTGACTACTGTCCGGGGCCCAATAGACATCGAGCACCAGATCGTCAACCGGACCATTGAGCAGATTATGGTTCGTCGACGGGTAACCATCGAACGATAGATCATAGTCGAACGGCATCACGTTAACCGTGGCACCGAATAGCGCTTGTCCTGGAGGCAGCCCCAATCGGCACCGTAGCGCCTCGCTCGGGTAGCGTTGATATCGGAAGCCGCGCTGGATCTGCTGCGCGGCTTGCTGCAGCAATGACGACAAGTTCATTCCCGACTGGATTGTGAACTGCAGCGGAATATCATGCGCCAGCGTGCCGGGGATGTACCGATCCCCGCCCAAGCGAGCCGTCACTGGCAAGCCCAGCACCACGTCCTGCACGCCGGTCATCCGATGCAAATACACGGCCAGCGCAACTGTAAGAATTTGGGCTAACCGACCTGTATCCGACATAAAGTCCCCCAGCGCCTGAGTCGGCAGGTAAGCTGTCTGGCGCAGCCGGTGCTGCGAGAGTGGTGCGGCACGACTCACCAGCATCGTGGGCTCGGTCCAATCGGCGCATTGCTTGAGCCAATACGCTTCGTCTCGTTCTCGCTGAGCGGCCGCCTGCTGCGCATCGCTGTCCAACGGCTGCAGAACCGAGCCAAACGCACACGGCTCAGGCTTCTTGCCTACGCGCATTGCGCTGTACACTTGCGCGACGCGTTGAGCGATGAGCACAGCGCCATAGCCATCTATGATGATATGGCAGTAACGCTGATACCAAATCCATTGTTCAGAAGCGACTTTCAGTAACGCATAGCAAAAGAGCGGGCCTTGCACGAGATCCACCGGCTGCTCATAATCGGCGCGCATCCAGGCTTGCGCGCTTGTGTAAGGATTAGCCTCTGTATTAAAATCCAACACCGGCATCGACCATGCGGGTGAGCCAATTGCCTGCCGCAGCCCCTCGCTACTATCGACAAATTGCAAACGCAGGTTGTCCACCTCACCGATGACTTGGCACAATGCGGCTTCAAACACAGCCGGATCAATCGCGCCTTTGATCACTGTGTATTGGGCAATGTTGTCGGCTGGAATGTCCGGATGAAGCTGCTGCGCGAGCCAGATTTCCTTTCGCTCAGAAGAAGGCGAATACGTCGCAAGAGGTGTCGCGCTAACAGCCATCAATTTATCTCCAATTTAGGTCAAAAATTTATTTGATTTAAGATACGTGGTTCGCCCCTCCCCCACGTATTGAGGTACCGTCAAGTTTCGGGGGCATATTGTACGTCAGCGGCCTGTAATGTAACCTTTACCCGGCTTACCTTGGCGCAAAATTGCTTATCAGGTGCAATTTCGACCAGGGCTGCATCTTTTAGCTGCTTAATTCGATTAATTGTGCACTGCAGCTATCTTAATGCAATGGACTCCACCCACCCGAACCGCAGCGACATAATCCGTCTAGCCGGGTAGCGAGCGGCGTCAAACCAATGAGGCAAGGAATCCTTATGAATTGCGTAGCTACCGTGATCGGTCTAGGTATTTCGAAGGATGTGCTCACCATCTCAAACGCCGCACGGCGGCTGGTCTCGTCAGCGGCGATCTCGCCGTTGTACAAGTCCAGCACCGGCGAAAGGTCAAGCTTGTGCCCGCCCACATTGAATTCGGTGACGTCGGTCGCCCACTTTTCGTTTGGACGCTGAGCATGGAACTGACGCTGCATCAGACGCTGAACGGTCTTGTGGTTGATGACTTGCTCAAGGTTGCGCAGCGCGAGCGTGATAAGCCGATAGCCATAGCGGCCCTTGTGCTGCTCAAACAGTGTAAGGATTTTGGTCTTCAACTCAGCATACTTGTCGGCGGTGCTCAGCGCCTTTTGCTGGTAATAAAACGTGCTGCGCACCAAGCCGGCGAGTTTCAGCAAGCCTTCCAGAGGGTACTGCTGCCTTAGCCCGAGCACGATTTGCGCTTTTTGCGTTGAGCTGCTTGTTGCTGCGCTTGAGCCAAAGCTTCGAGCTTTTTTAGATACGCGTTCTCCATGCGCAAGTCATTCAACTCCTCGAGTAGCGCCTAACGAGTGCGTGTGTCGCCATCGGGCGAAGGGGGCGCTGTGGTCGGCTGTTCTGGCACCTTTTGGAGCGTGCTGGCGGGCGTTGCGACAATGCATCTACGCCCCCTCATCATACTGACGTTTCCTCAGGCCGCTGACGGCACGGTTGCGAATATCGAACCGCGCAGCCGCTTCGCGATCTGCTAGGCCTTCGCTACGGATTTGCTGCAGAACAAGCAGCTTGAGCTCTCGGCTATAGCGCTCGTACTTGCGCTTGACGCTGACGGCGCCATGCACCCGGTACCCCGTGTACCCACTTGCGTATCGTCGCTTCATCTACGCCATGCCGACGAGCCATGTCGCGCAGCCCTGCTTGGCCAGATTCATACTCCTCGATGATCGATAACTTGAACTGCTCCGTGTACTTCGCCATGGAAAACACCCCAAAGGTTGGATTGGCGTCCAACTTTTGAGGTGCAGTTCACATCAAGTACTGGCTTTTTCGCAAGGGTGAGGCAGGCTGAGGTGTTAAGCTGTTCAGCGCCGCGACAACGCATGCGCCTCGTGCAACACATCGGAAATTTGCGCGTCAAACTGAAATCCGAAATGACTAAACATCCATTCCCAGGCTTGGCTCGGCGTGACGTTGTGCAACGTCGGGCCGTCGGTATTCGGGTGCACGGCCTAGCGAAGATCGAGCGCGACGTCGACGATCATGTCTTCCTGGCCGCCCACCATCTTGCGACGGCCAAGTTCGACCAGGATGTCAACGGTCTTCAGGCCGTACTTCTGCGCGGCCACCTCAGCATGACGCAGAAAACTCGAATACACGCCAGCATAACCCAGCGCAAGCGTCTCGCGATCGACGCGCACCGGGCGGTCTTGCAACGGCCGCACCAGGTCATCGGCTGCGTCCATCAGCTGATACAGGTCACAACCGTGATTCCAGCCCTGCTTGTCAGCAGCCGCGATGAATACCTCGAGCGGCGCATTGCCCGCCCCGGCACCCATTCCGGCTAGGCTCGCATCGATGCGGTCACATCCTTCTTCGACCGCAACCAGCGAATTGGCCACACCAAGGCTCAGGTTATGGTGCGCGTGGATGCCGGTCTGCGTATCGGCGCGCAGCACCTCCTTCAGCGCGCGGAACCTATCACGCACGTCGCTCATGCCGAGCGCACCACCGGAGTCGACCACATAGATACAGCGCGCGCCATAGCTTTCCATCAGCCGCGCTTGCTCGGCCAGCTTTTGCGGCGTGGTCATGTGGCTCATCATCAGGAAACCGACCGGGTCCATGCCCAGTTCTCGGGCGTACTCCAAGTGTTGTCGCGAGACGTCAGCCTCGGTACAGTGCGTCGCCACGCGCACGACACGGGCGCCGGCATCGTACGCATTGCGCAGGTCGTGGATCGTGCCAATGCCGGGCAACAGCAGCGTGGCGATTTTAGCCCTCGTCACGCTTTGCACGGCGGCCTCGATCCATTCAACGTCACTGTGCGCACCGAATCCATAGTTGAAGCTAGAGCCCTGCAGCCCGTCGCCATGCGCGACCTCAATGCTGTCCACGCCGGCGCGGTCCAACGCTGCTGCAATCACGCGCACGTTCTCCACGCTGTACTGGTGTCGTATGGCGTGACTGCCGTCGCGCAACGTCACGTCGGAGATATACAGTTTCTTGCCGGTGTGGCTCATTGTGCAGTCTCCCGATGGCCGCGCGCCATGCCCGTGTCGAGGCGGCGGCGCGCGATCAAGTCGCCGCATGCAAGCGCGGCCGATGTCATGATGTCTAGATTGCCAGCATACGACGGCAGATAGTGCGCCGCGCCTTCGACCTCCAGAAACACGGACGTCTTCAGGCCGTGTGCGGGCCCGATGCCTGGCACGTTCAGTGGACGCTGCGGCACGATCTCGTCGAATTGGACCTTCTGTTTGAGCCGGTATCCCGGCACGTAGGCCTGTACGCTTTGCACCATTTGCTCGATGCTTTGCTCGACCAGCCGTGTATCGACGTGCTCGGACAGCACAAACACCGTATCCCGCATGATCAGCGGCGGCTCCGCCGGATTGAGGACAATGATTGCCTTGCCGCGCGTGGCGCCGCCCAACGACTCGATCGCGCAGCGCGTGGTCTCGGTGAATTCGTCAATGTTCGCGCGCGTGCCGGGTCCCGCGGACCGACTGGCGATCGACGCGACGATTTCCGCATAGTGAACCTTGGCCACGCGCGATACTGCCGCCACGATCGGTATTGTCGCCTGGCCGCCGCACGTGACCATATTGATGTTCGACGCAGTCTCAGCATGCAGGTTAATCGCCGGAATCACGAACGGCCCAATCGCGGCTGGCGTCAGGTCGATCACCTGCACGCCATGGGCCTGCAGGATCTCATTGTGCCACGCATGCGCGGCGGCAGACGTCGCGTCGAACACGATGTCGACGTCGTCAAACACGTCCAGCTCGAGCAATCCATCGATGCCCTGCGCAGTGGTCGCTACACCGAGCCGCGCAGCCCGCGCCAATCCATCGGACTGAGGATCGACGCCCACCATCACACCCATCTGCAGGTGCTTGCCGTTGCGCATCACCTTGATCATCAGGTCGGTGCCGATATTGCCCGAGCCGATAATGGCGACCTTCACCTTTTGCGTCATGCTTGTGCTCCAATCGTACGGTTTCTTGCTAAGTAGCGCGCGCTGCGAAGCATGCGCCACTTAGTCGGCCACGTGGAATCCGGCACTACCCAGCCGCTCGATGTCGATCGACACATACTGACCCGGCGCAATGTACTCGGCCGAAGTCACGCCACCCGCCATCACGATCCAACCAGCTTGCAGCGGCTCGCCGGCCTGCGCGGACAAGCGCGCGGCCGCCACCAGCGAACGCAGCGGGTGGCCGAGCAATGCCGCGCTCGAGCCGACTTGCTTCACTCGTCCGTCGATGTTCAGTGTCAAGCCCAGATTCGAGAAGTCGATGTGCGGATCACACCACGCGCCAATCACAAAGCCACTGGACGAGGCGTTGTCAGCGATCACCTCGGGCAACGTGAACTTGAAATTCTTGTAGCGCGAATCGATAACCTCGATCGCCGGCGCGATCGCCTCCACGGCGGCCAACGCCGCAGGGGCCGTCACCTCTGCGGCCAGCGGCCGCTTGAGCAAAAATGCGATTTCCGGCTCCACGCGCGGATGCACGAAGCGCCCGAACGACACCGATGCGCCTTCCTCGAGCTGCATAGCGCAGGTCAGCCTGCCCCAGATCACATCGGACAATCCCATCTGAAGCATCTTTGCGCGACTCGTGAAACCCATCTTCACGCCCACCCTGCGCTCGCCGCGCTCGAGCCGCCGCGCAATTGACGCGGCCTGGATCGCGTAGGCGTCCTCCAATGACAGACGAGCGTCGAGATCGAACTGCTCCACCTCGTGCGCGTCGCGCGCCGCCGTATCGAGCAGTGTGGCGTATTCAGTAATGAAGCTCATCCATGGGCCTCGTTCGAATCACGTTCAAAAACTGCTCGCACGGAACCCACACCATTGATGCGAGCTTGGACAACGTCGCCGGGCACGATCGGGACCATCGGCCCGAGCGCACCGGACAACACTAGGTCGCCGGCCCTGAGCGGCGTGCCCAAAGCCGCCATCGTGCGGGCGAGCCACACGAGTGCGTTGACGGGGCTGCCCAGGCATGCGGCGCCCGCGCCGACCGACACCGGCTCGCCGCGGCGCTCCATCACCATGCCGCACAACCGCATATCGAACGCGGCAACGCTTACCGGCGTATTGCCTAGCACAAAAGCCCCCGACGACGCGTTGTCGGCAATCGTATCGGTGATCCGGATATTCCAATTCGCGATGCGGCTGCCGACGATCTCGATCGCCGGCAACGCATAGTCGATGGCGCGCAGCACGTCCACATGACTGGGGCGAACCGCCTCGATATCCTTACCGATGATGAATGCGATTTCGGCCTCGGCCTTCGGTTGCGCGAGCACCGACGTGGGAATCGGCTCGCCGTCGCCAAAAGCCATGTCATCGAACAGCATGCCGAAGTCGGGCTGGTCCACGCCTAGTTGCTGCTGCACCGCGACCGACGTGAGGCCGATCTTGCAGCCGATCACACGCTGCCCGCGCGCGATACGCCACTCAGTGTTCTCACGTTGGATTGCATAGGCTGAATCGATCGACAACGACGGCCAGGTGTCGCGAAGTGGTGCAATGTACTCGCCGCTGCTGGCCGCCGTGCGCAGCGCCGCGGCCGCCTGCTGGATCTGTTGTGGCGTCATGTCAGGCCCTCCGCTCCAGCTGCGCAGCCGCTTCGTCCTTCGTGTGCGCACCGATCGCCCAGTGCACGGCCGGCACTTGGGTTGCATACACACGAATGCTCTGCAGCGGTGCGCCAAGCGTCTCGTGCACCGTGACGGCGACCGCCTTGACGCAAGCCTTGACCGCTGCTTCACTGCGGCCCTCGACCAGCGAGATATGTACGATTGGCATCGAACTTCCCTTGAAATACTGAGTCCGCCAGGCGCGGACGCGCCAACACGGTAACGATCTTGCCCACCTCCGAACATACCGTCCAATACTATTTTTTTAGGTTACGATACTAAAATGGTATGGCATAACGGGATGCGAACGATGGATCTGAAGCAAATGCGGTACTTCCTCGCAGTCGCACAGGAACGCAATTTCGGACGCGCCGCCCAGCGTCTGCATATTGCGCAGCCACCATTGACGCGACATATCCATGCCATGGAGGCGCAGCTGGGCGTCACGCTGTTCGTGCGCAGTGCGCGCGGCGCGCAGTTGACTGAGGCGGGACGCACGCTGCTCGCCGAAGTGCCCAACATCCTGGCGCTTGCCCAAAGAGCTACCGAGCAGACACAACTCGCCGGCCAGGGGCTGATCGGACGACTGGACGTGGGCATCTTCAGCTCCGGCGTCCTGCAGGTGATTCCGCAGTTGCTCGCCACCTTTCATACCGAACGGCCACGGATTAAGATAGGACTGCACAATCTGACCAAGGCCCAACAGCTCGATGCGCTGCGCGAGCGCCGGATCACGATCGGCTTCAACCGGCTGGTGCCGTACGATGACGACATCGCCGTCGAGAAAGTTCTCGAGGAGCCGTACCTCGTCGCGCTGTACGATGGTCATCCGCTATGCAGGAAGGAGCGAATACGACTGCGCGACCTGGATAGCGAGCCGATGATCCTGTATCCGAACGCGCCCGTGCATGGGCTCGCCCAAGAAATCGCGGCCGCCTTTGAGCAAGAACGTGTAACGTTGCGGGTGGAACAGGAGGTGGAGGATGTGGTGACCTGCATCGCACTGGTGGCCAGCCGGTTCGGCGTCTGCATCACCACGGCTTCCGCCGCCAACCTGCGCTTGCCGGGCGTCACCTACCGGCCGTTGCAGTCGCGACGCATGCGCCACATCGAGCTCAGTTGCCTGTATCGGCGCGACGACGATACGCCGATTCTGCATGCATTCTTGGACGTGATCCGGCGACGCCGCCATGCCGGCAAGCACTAGGGGTCGTTAACACACAATAAATGTGTTTCCATTTTGATTCTCAAGGGGAATCGGGATAGTGCGCAGACTGATGAGTGACACGCAATAGGCGAAGATCGACTATCTGTTCGCTTTCGACTATTTTATGGTGCAGCATCGCTTCGCGTTGTATGTATCCGACCTCTTACCGAGCTTGCCAATGGACTTTGATCTAAACGCCGCTTTAAACAACCAGCAGACCTATCTGTGCGCGTTGGCAGCCTGCCCGGCACCCGCCGGCTCGACGCCACCGCCATTGACGCCGTCAAGCGGTGCCCTGACAGGCAGGTCGGCCACCGGGCCCACCACCTATCAGGACCTACCGCCCGAAGTGATTCAGCGGATCGGTGACTACGTGCCCATTCGAGACATCGGACATTTCTCGGCAATCGATCGCCATACGTATCGTTCAATGCATGACCGGCGGCTTGTCTGGCACTATTGGCAACGTGCTAACCAAGCCACGAACTTGGCGTCAGTCAACCAGCTGCTCGATGAGATGGAGCGCACGCTCCACCAGCCAACGCAGCGGGTCGAGCCCATTGAGTCGCTGCGCCGGCGTCTGCACACGCTGCCGCAGGCCGAGCGCCTCGACGCGTTTAAGCGAGTGTTCTCGGCCGCGGACCGCCTTCCAAAATACGGCGTGCGGATACAAAGGGTAATGCTGTTCACGTTACGTCATCTTTTCGATAACCGTGCATTGTCTGGGCAGGAGTTTCAGGAGGTGTTCGACTTTGTTCACGCAATGGCAGCGCAGCGCGGGCCCGAACAAGAAAATGTCTGGCCGGAACTGGCATACGCATTAGCAACTAGCTGGACTTGCCCGTTCGATGCGTTTCTTGAGTATTATCAGGCGCTTTTATCTCGGTTGCCATCGTTAAGCATGCCTGAGCAAGCGGCATTGATTCCGGTATTGTGCAAAGCATTATTTTATTTTAAACCTAGAGAATGGCGCGTGAACATTCCTGAACTGCATGCGGCCTTACGCGAACGGGCCCGGCAGCTGCCACCGTCTCATCAGGGCGCATCAGTCGGCGCGTTGGCGAGTAAAGTTTGGAGATTGCCGCCAGCGGAGCAATTCACGATCTACGCAGAGCTGCGCGATTGGGCCTTATCGTTGCCCGACGATCAGTGGGGAGCCGCCCTATCGCTGCCAGGTGAGGAGTGGGGACCCCCGCAGTGTTTTCTAAAAGGACTCTATAGGTTGCCGCCCGAACTACGTGCGCAGGAGTTCGCGCTAATTGAGCCCCAGCTGGCGCGCGTACCCGCGGCACAGCGTGAGCAGGTGGCGCTTGGATTGCTTTTCGATATTCATCTCCATAATCTGGATAATGCGCTGGCGCAGCGGGTATGGCAGCAGGCGTTAAGTCTGCTCAATGGCGTGGATGCGGCAACGTTCTCGCGCTTTCTTTGCAAGCTTCGGGAGAACGGTCCAATAGCTCCGCACTTTCACCAATGGCCATTGGTTAAGGCTGAGATTATCCGCTTTATACAAATCAATCAATTTTCTGAGGCGGCGCTGACACAAATCGGGAACAGTATGCCATGGCTCAAAAGTGAGTTGCCTTAACAGCAGCTTCGGCACGCACAACTTGGCCGGCTGCAACGCCAGTCTGACGCTAGGCTAGCCCTCATTGACATCACCACGATACTGTGATTCTATTGCTCATATGAACCGCGCACCGATCCGTCTATCGCTACGACTACTAGCCTGCTTGTTCGGGCTAGGTCTGTTTGCGCGCGCTTCATGGCAGCTTCATTAACGAAGCACCCCTGAATCCCCTAATCTGACTACCTGGCCCCGGTAACCGACCGGCGGTCTTGTTCGTCCATGCCTTCCGGTCGCAAATGCCGGCCCGATGTTTTTCAACCCTTGGCGAGACGAACCATGCTGAAAGACCCTTCGATCAAATACCGTCCTTTTACGCCGATCGAGCTGCCGGATCGTGTGTGGCCCGCACGCACGATCACTCGCGCGCCGATCTGGATGAGCACCGATTTGCGCGACGGCAACCAGGCGCTGTTCGAGCCGATGGACGCCAAGCGTAAGATGCGCCTGTTCAAGACGCTGGTCGCCATTGGGTTTAAAGAGATCGAAGTCGCATTCCCCTCCGCCTCCGAAACGGATTTCAACTTCGTGCGGGAGTTGATTGAAGGCGGCCACATCCCCGACGACGTGACAATCGAAGTGCTCACACAGGCGCGCGAAGACTTGATCGAGCGTACGTTCGCGTCGCTACACGGTGCCCAGCGTGCGATCGTCCACTTGTACAATGCCACGGCGCCGGCATTTCGCCGCATCGTATTCGGCACTGACCGCAATGGCGTACGACAACTGACGGAGCGGGCCGCCCGCTTGATCAAGCAACTCGCGGACGCGGCGCCCCAAACGCGGTTCACGCTGCAATACAGTCCGGAGACTTTTACCGCGACCGAGTTAGACTTCGCCAAGGAAGTCTGCGATGCGGTGTTCGACATCTGGCAGCCAAGCCCCGAGCACAAAGCCATCGTCAACCTGCCCGCTACTGTCGAGATTGGGACACCGAATTTCTACGCGGACCAGATCGAATGGATGCACCGTCACCTGGCGCGGCGGGACTCGCTGATCCTGTCCGTGCATCCGCATAACGACCGCGGCACGGCCGTCGCCGCAGCAGAGCTCGCGGTCATGGCTGGCGCGGACCGGATTGAAGGATGCCTGTTCGGCAACGGCGAGCGCACGGGTAACGTCGATCTCGTGACACTCGCGCTGAATCTGTACACACAGGGCGTCGACCCAGGCCTGGACTTCTCGCAGATCAACGAGATCGCGCGCACCGCCGAAGCATGTACCCAACTGCCTGTACATCCGCGCCACCCGTACGCCGGTGACCTGGTGTTCACCGCGTTCTCGGGCTCTCACCAAGATGCCATCAAGAAAGGCTTCGCCACGCAGCAGGTCAATGCCTTCTGGGAGGTCCCTTACCTGCCAATCGATCCGAGCGACCTGGGCCGTACCTATGACTCAATCATCCGCGTCAACAGTCAATCCGGCAAGGGCGGTATCGCATACCTGCTCGAACAGGGCTATGGCATCGCGCTGCCACGGCGGCTGCAGGTCGATTTCAGCGCCGCGGTACAGCAACACACTGACGACAGCGGCCAGGAGGCCAGCGCCGCACAAATCTGGGCGTTGTTCCAACAGGAATATGCGCGCAACGATGCACCGCTGCGCTACATCGGCCACGACTTGTCCAAGCACGAGGGTAGCGAATCCATCGCGGTCACCGTTCAGATCCATGGCCGCCAGCAGGTTCTGACCGGCACGGGCAACGGTCCCCTCGATGCGCTGATGCACGCGCTGCACACGCCGCTGCGCATCCAGCACTACGAGGAGCGCGCGTTGGCCCAGGGCGCCGACGCGCAGGCCATCGCCATCGCTGAACTGGCCGGCCCCGCCGTATGCGGCAGCGCGTTCGGCGTCGGCATTGATGCGAATTTGACGACTGCGTCGATCCGCGCGGTCGTGAATGGCGTGAACCGGGCGTATGCGCGCTGTGACGCCACAAGGCAACGCACGTTCTTCGATGCCGTACAGCAGGCATCGACCAACGCCGGCGTCAGCCGGGCTGCGTAACGCCCCGGTTCAACGCATGCCCAGGCGCGCGGCGACAATACACTGGGTTTCGTGTGCACTTGCGCCTGGGTTTCGGTTTGAGGGCCGAGCAGCGCAAGAACCTGGCACGAGCCCTCCCACCGCCGATTTCGAGCAGCCCGACATCGCTTACCCATAACCGTAAACTCGTGCGCGAACTCGGCGTCGCGCGCCGCACACCTATCGTCCGACGCGGCGCGATGCCGCAATGAACGGAAACAATCATCACGGAACAGCACGCGGTACCCGTGGTCCAACCCCGGTCATTCGACATCGCCGCCCGGCGGCATCCCCCTTGCCGGCGGCCAGCATTGTAAAAACCTTGCAGATACCCAGCGCATGAACGCCGATATCGTCAATACGCCGTCACCGCGCAAGCCGTTGTTGCGCCGCCTATTGAGCCACCATGAAATAGCCACGCTGCTACTGTTGCTGCACGCGCCAGCCGGCGCCCTCGCGGCCAAGCCGGATGTCGCCGCGCTAGCGGAGGTCGGCCTAGTACGTATCGTCGATTCGTCGGAGAGCGGATCGCACGTCGAGTTGACTCCCGAAGGCGATGCAGTGCTGCGCACGTTGACCGCGTCGCGCTGAGCAGCCAAACAGAGCGACAAATGGATTACGCGGGGGCACCGTCCGGCGTGTCGCGAGTACCAGGACACCGACAGGACGGCCGATCCACTCGCGCACGCCGCCATACACGCCCGTCTAGACGGAACGTTCGTTTACCGATGTATGTGCGTTATCACACCCATAGCGCGGCGTGGCAAGCATCACACATCCGAAGATATCGGGCCACTACGAATAGTCGAATGGCACACCGCGCAGTTCAATGCATGCATCGACTCTGACAAGCACTTAATCGGGATGGCGATCCAATGCGCGAAAAGCGGCAAATCCTGCTCGATACGGCGGCGCGTCTGTTCGCGCAATACGGTTTTCATGCGGTTGGTATCGATCGGATCATTGCCGAATCCGGCATCCCCAAAATGACGATGTATCAGCACTTTGCGTCCAAGATGTCAGTTGGTGCTGGACGTGCTGCGCACGCACGCGGTGCAGCGAGCCGAGTCAGTGGCGGCGTTGGTGGACAAGCAGCGGGCAACGCGGGCGCGGCAACGCGAGCCTATCGTGGCGACGGTCAGCCGTTCAGGCCGCGCGCCAGGTCGCGCTTCAGGTCATCGACCCCTTCAAGACCAACCGACATCCGGATTAAGCCTTCGGTGATACCGGCAGCCGCTCGGGCCTGCTCCGTGATCCGCGCATGTGTGGTAGTCGCCGGATGGGTCAGCGTGGTGCGCGTGTCGCCAAGGTTGCCCGTGATCGAGCAGATTCTCGTGCCGTCGATCACGCGCCACGCGTTGGCGCGCATCTGCTCGGGCGAGTCGCCGTTGAGCTCGAACGATACGATCGCGCCGCCGGCACGCTGCTGGCGCTGGGCGAGCGTGTACTGCGGATGCGACTGGAGCCCCGGATAAAAGACCCGGTTCACCGCCGGATGGTTTTCAAGCCAACGCGCCAGCTCGAGTGCGTTGGCTGACTGCCGCTCAAGCCGCACGTGCAGCGTCTCCATGCCCTTAAGCAGCACCCATGCGTTGAACGCGGACAGCGTCGGGCCAGCGCTGCGCACGAACGGGAACACCTTCTCCATCAACAACTGCCGCTCCCCCACCAGCGCGCCGCCGAGCACGCGACCTTGGCCGTCCAGATACTTGGTGGCCGAATGCATCACCACGTCTGCCCCAAGCTTCAGCGGCTGCTGCAACGCCGGGCTACAGAAGCAGTTGTCGACGACGAACAACGCCCCTGCCTGCTTCGCGATCTGGCTCACCGCTTCGATGTCCGACACCTCGGTGAGCGGATTCGACGGCGTCTCCAGAAAGAACATCCGGGTGGTGGGCGTCACCGCGCGACGCCAGGCATGCAGGTCGGACGGATCGACGAACGTTGTCGTGATGCCCAGCCGCGGCAGCATCTGCGCGAACATGCCGAGCGTCGAGCCGAACAGGCTTCGGGAACTGACAATGTGTTCACCAGCCTGCAGTACCGACAATACGATCGACAGGATAGCGCTCATGCCGGAAGCAGTCGCGATACAAGCCTCGCCGCCCTCGAGCGCCGCCAGACGGTCCTGGAACATCGATACCGTCGGATTCGTGAAGCGCGAATAAGTGAAGCTGTTTTCGGCGTCGGCAAAGCGCTCGGCGGCCTGCGCCGCGCTGTCGAAACAGAAGCTCGAAGTCAGCAGCAGCGCTTCGGAGTGCTCGTTGAACAGCGTGCGCCGCGTACCGGCACGCACCGCCAGCGTATCGCTGGACAATCCTGGCAGGTCCCCATCGTGCGGGTGGAGAAAATCGTTCATGGGATGACATTCGCCGATGGATTGCTTGCTTATTCAACCGCCAAATGCAAGTGCAGTTGTGAGCGATCGTTGCCTTCGCCGGCCACATCACGGTCCGACTGTGACGCCCGATCGAGCCGCACCCGTTCAAGCTTGCTTAGATACTCGGCCGTCACGTCGCCGGTGATGTAGTGGCCATCGAAGCACGATGCCTCGAAATTCTGCAGCTGCGGGTTCGTGTCACGCACCGCCTGCTTCATGTCCTCGACGTCCTGGTAGACGAGCGCATCGGCGCCGATGATCTGCGCCACTTCTTGGTCGGTCCGGCCGTGCGCCACCAATTCACCGCGGATCGGCATATCGATGCCATACACATTCGGGAACCGTACTGGCGGTGCCGCCGACGCAAAGATCACCTTGTTCGCGCCGGCGTCGCGCGCCATCTGCACGATCTCTTGTGACGTAGTGCCGCGCACGATCGAGTCGTCGACGATCAGCACGTTGCGGCCCTTGAATTCGACTGCCATCGCGTTGAGCTTCTGGCGCACCGACTTCTTACGCACTGCCTGACCAGGCATGATGAAGGTGCGGCCAACATAGCGGTTTTTGAAGAACCCTTCGCGATACTCGATATTGAGCTTCTTGGCCACCTGCATCGCCGCCGGCCGCGACGAATCAGGAATCGGCATCACGACATCGATCTGCATGCCGGGCAGCGTGCGCTTAATCTTCTCGGCCAAGTAGTCACCCATGCGCAGCCGCGCGTCATAGACGGGCACGCCATCGAGTACCGAGTCGGGCCGCGCCAGGTAGACCAGCTCGAAGATACACGGGTTCAGGCTAGGATGCTGCGCGCATTGCTTTGCGTGTAGCGCGCCGTCCATGCCGATGAACACGGCTTCGCCAGGCGCCACGTCTCGTACGAACTCGAAACCGATGCCCTCGAGCGCGACCGATTCGGATGCGATCATCCATTCGGTGCCCTGCGCAGTGTCGTGCTTGCCGATGGCCAGCGGCCGGATACCATGCGGATCGCGAAACGCCAGCAACCCGTATCCGGCAATCAACGCGACGATCGCATAAGAGCCCTTCACACGCCGGTGCACCCCGGACACCGCCTTGAAGATCGCATCAGGCTCCAGCGAGAACCCGGTCGTGGCCAACTGCAGCTCGTGTGCGAACACGTTGAGCAACACCTCGGAATCGGAACTCGTGTTGATGTGCCGACGGTCGATGCGGAACATTTCGTCCTTAAGCTGTTCCCAGTTCGTCACGTTGCCGTTGTGCGCGAGGATGATACCGAACGGTGCATTCACGTAGAACGGTTGGGCCTCCTCTGCACTGCTGGCCGAGCCGGCGGTCGGGTAGCGGACCTGGCCGATCCCGCAGTTGCCGGGCAGCGAACGCATGTTGCGCGTGCGGAACACGTCACGCACCATGCCGTTTGCCTTGTACATGTGGAACGTACTGCCGTTGACCGTTGCAATACCGGCCGCGTCCTGGCCGCGATGCTGCAGCAGTAGCAAGCTGTCATAGATCAGCTGATTGATGGGAGACTGGGAAATTACGCCTACGATGCCGCACATGGCATGTCCTTCAAAGAAATTGAATCCGGGTGCCGCTCAGAAATGCACGTACGCTGCAATCGCGGCCGGCAGGAACGGTTTCAGTTCGCGCACGCCGTATTCGGCATAAGGCCTGAACATCGCGTTGCGCCAAAAATTCTGTCGCGGCAGCTCGGTCAACCCGGCGACCGCCACCAATACGAGTACCAGCAGGACGCCTCGTATCAGCCCAAATAGTATGCCCAACGTGCGATCGACACCGCGCAGCCCGCCGGCTTCGGCAAGCCGCGTGATCAGCGCACCGACCACGCCAGAGACAACCAGTACAGTTGCCGCCAAGCCGAAAAACGCGACTAGGTACTGCGTCAGCACACCGCCGGGCCAGTTCGCCGGTACATAGCGTACCAGCGCTGGCGCATAGACCGCGGCGACAATCAACGCGACGACCCACCCAATCAGGCCGAATACCTCCGCCAGCAGCCCCCGCCACATCCCGCGTAGCGCCGACAGGCCGATGACCACGATCACGGCGTAGTCGAAAGCGGTCAACGTCGCGTCTGTCACTTCGTCAGCCGTTCTCTACTGCGTGCGCTTGCTGTCACCGCCCGAGGTCAGGCCGGCCTCGCGCACCTTCGCCACCGCGGCAGCGGCCGCCGAACGATCGGCGAAAGGTCCGGCGCGCAATAGGATGCGCTCGCTGCCGTCGGACTGGCGCCGGCGCTCGACATAGGCCGGCACGCCAAGCGCCTTCAACCGGCCCACCCAATCCCGCGCGGCGGCATCGCTGTTCAGCGCGCCCAGTTGCACCACGTAGCGATTGCCGGCTGGTGCATTCGGCGTACCGCCGGGGCTCGACGCGTCAAATGACGCATTCGCACCGCTTTGTGCTCGAGCGCGCCCGGTTTCCATCGCAGTCTTGCCGCGCGGCGGCGGCGCGGTGGCCGGCATCACCTCATCGCCATGCGCATGCGACGATGCCGGCGCCGATTCGAGCTGCGCCGGAATGTGGATGGCGATGTCGTCGGTAAAGGGCTTTGGTTGGGAGTCGAGAATCATCGGCAGCGCGACCACGGCCGCCACGACCAGCGCGATCGCACCGACCAGGCGCCGACGCGCGCGCTGTTTCTCAGGCAGCGTCGGATCGAGCAGCATCGCGTCCGGATCGGGGCGGCGCTCGGCACGCTGCTCGCGGCGGCTCGTGCGGCCGGCACGGCTCCCCGCGGTGGTCCGAGACGGGCCCGCGTTGTCTTTGCTGCCGAAGGAGAACAATCCCATATATGGCTCGTGGCGGCGCCGGCAGGCCGGTTTGCCCGGCTCGCGCGCCGCGCGGATCAATGATGCTGCATCTTACGATAGGCCATCACGCCGGCTACCGTATAGAAACTACCAAAGACCACGATTCTATCATTTTCGCCCGCCCGACTGAGTGCATCCTGATAGGCAAGCTGTGGATTCGCGAACCGCCGAATCGACGCGTCCGAGGATGCGTCGGGATCGCCGCGCGACACACCCAGCGCCACCAATGTCTGTTCGATGTCGACCGCACTGGCCGCACGCGACGTGGGCAACTCGGTTACACACCAATGGTCGACCTCGCCTTTCAAGCGTGCGAGCACACCGGCGATATCCTTGTCGGCCATCGCGCCGAACACTGCATAGGTGTAGGGGAAATAGCCCATGTTGCCCAGATTCTGTGCCAACACCGCGGCCGCGTGAGGGTTGTGCGCAACATCCAGCACGATCGCCGGTTTGCCGGGCAGCACCTGGAAGCGCCCGGGCAGCTCGACATTGGCCAGCCCGAGCCGAATATCCTGCGCGCTGACTGGCAGACGCTCGCGCAGCGCCTCGAGCGCGGCGAGCGCCGCCGCGGTATTGAGTAACTGGTTTGCGCCGCGCAGCGCCGGATAGGCCAGCGCCGCGCGTTTGAGCGTGCGGCCGCGGTAGCTCCATTGCTGCCGCTCGCTGCCGGCATGACCCTCGTAGTGGAAATCGCGGTTGAACAACCACAGGTCGGCGCCGATCGACTCGGCATGCTCGACCACGCTGGACGGCGGCAGCGGATCGCCAACGATCGCCGGCTTGCCGGGACGGAAGATCCCCGCCTTCTCGCGGCCGATCTGTTCCCGCGTGTCGCCAAGGTAATGCTGGTGGTCCAGATCGACGCTGGTGATGACCGCACAATCGGCATCGATGATATTCACCGCGTCGAGCCGGCCGCCCAGGCCGACCTCTAAAATCACCGCATCGAGCTGGCGGGATGCGAACAAGCGCATAATCGCCAGCGTCGTGAACTCGAAGTAAGTCAACGACACCGGCTCGGGCAACGACAACCGTGCAGCCTCGATCGCTTCAAAATGCGGCAGTAGTTCGTCATCAGTCGCATTGCGGCCATCCACACGCGCGCGTTCGTTGAACTCGAGCAAGTGGGGCGACGTGTGGCACCCGACGTGATAGCCGGCACGCAGCAGAATCGCTTCCAGAATCGCGCACGTCGATCCCTTGCCGTTGGTGCCGCCCACGGTGATCACCGGACAGTCGAACTGCAGGCCAAGCGCCGCTTTGACGCACCCAATGCGTGCCAGCCCCATGTCGATACCGACCGGATGGGCGGTTTCCAAATGCGTGAGCCAATCCTGAAGCGTGGCGAAAACAGTCATGACAGCCCCATTGCTAAACGCCGCCGTTTCACGCGACCGCGTCCGCCGGCTGGTGCGTCAACAGCGCGATCAGCCGGGCAATTTCCTCGCGCATCTTGCGCCGATCCACGATCATGTCAATCGCACCTTTTTGCAGCAGAAATTCCGAACGCTGAAAGCCCTCTGGCAGTTTCTCACGCACCGTCTGCTCGATCACACGCGGGCCGGCGAAGCCGATCAGCGCGCGGGGCTCGGCAATCACGACATCGCCCAGGAACGCGAAGCTGGCCGACACGCCGCCCATCGTTGGGTCGGTCAGCACCGAGATGAACGGCAGCTTGGCCTCGGAGAGCTTGGTGAGCATCGCTGTGGTCTTGGCCATCTGCATCAGCGATAGCACGCTTTCCTGCATCCGCGCGCCGCCCGATGCGGCAAAGCAAATAAACGGGACCTGCTGCTCGAGCGCGTTCTTCGCCCCGCGCACGAAGCGCTCGCCAACGACCGAGCCCATCGAGCCACCCATGAACGCAAACTCAAAGCAGGCGACCACTACCGGCAACGTGTGGATCGCACCGCCCATCACGACCATCGCGTCGGTCTCGCCGGTCTCGTCCATCGCGTCCTTGAGCCGATCCGGATATTTACGGCTGTCCTTGAACTTCAGCGCGTCGACCGGCACGATCTCCTGGCCGATCTCATAGCGACCCTCCGGATCGAGCAACACGTCCAACCGCTCGCGTGCCCCCATCCGCATGTGGTGATCGCACTTCGGACACACGTGCAGGTTGGCCTGCACATCATTGCGGTAAAGCACCGCTTCGCAGTTCGGGCACTTGACCCACAGTCCTTCCGGGATGCTCTTGCGGCTGCGCGGATCCGTTTGCTTGATCTTCGGCGGCAGCAGTTTATCCAGCCAACTCATGAAAGCTCCTCGATGCGTAGTTTCGTCGCGGCATACCGCCGGGTTCAGGCTGCGTGGTCCAGCGCGTGCCGCACCTCGGCGACAAACGCCTTGAGTACGTGCGCAGCGTCCTGCCCGGGTGTCTGCTCGAGCAGTTGGACAATGCGGCTACCGATCACGACCGCGTCGCTAACCTCGGCGACCGCACGGGCCATGGCGGCATCGCGAATGCCGAAACCGACTCCGATCGGCAAAGGCACCCGCGCCTTGATGGTCGGCATTTTACCTGCGATGCTGGAAACGTCGAGATTTGCCGCACCGGTCACGCCCTTGAGCGACACATAATAGACATAGCCGCTCGCCACGCGCCCCACCGCGGCAATGCGCTCTTCAGTGGACGTCGGCGCGAGCAGGAAGATCGGATCGATGCCGTAGCCGCGCATCGCGTCGGCGAATTCGGCAGCTTCCTCGGGCGGATAGTCGACCACCAGCACGCCATCGACGCCGGCCTCACGCGCCGCGGCGCCGAACGCCTCGCGCCCCATCCGCTCAATCGGATTCGCGTATCCCATCAGCACCACGGGTGTGTCACGGTCGCGCTCGCGAAACACGCGCACGTCGTCGAGCACGCGCCGCAGCGTGATACCGCGCGCCAGCGCCCGCTCGGACGAGCGCTGGATCACGGGTCCGTCGGCCATCGGGTCCGAGAACGGCACACCAAGCTCGATCACGTCGGCGCCACCAGCAGCCAGCGCGTGCATGAACTCGACGGTGCGCGCCGGATCCGGATCGCCCGCGGTCATGAATGGAATCAGACCCTTGCGTCGAGCGCGGGTCAACGCCGCAAACTTCGTTTCAATTCGGGACATGGGATGAAGTCTCGTCTAAGATCGCGCGGTCTGCCTCCAGCGCAGCCAATCGCCGGCGAGCAAGCGCGCAGTATTCAGGATTGATCTCGTAGCCGACAAAGCGGCGCTGGTGCCGCGCGCAGGCCACCGCGGTGGTGCCACTGCCCATGAACGGATCGAGCACCAAACCGCCCGGCGGGCAGCTGGACAGCACCATTCGCTCGATAATCTCCAGCGGCTTTTGCGTCGGATGCGCGACGCGCTCGCCATGCTGGCGATGCAGGCGCGACACCGACCAGACGTCCTTCGGGTTATAGCCGAGTTCGAGCCATTTGCTGCCTTCGAAAAGGCGCCGCGAGCGGGCCTTCTTCGTGACAGGATCGTACGGGATACGCACCGAGTCTAGGTCGAAGTAATAGTCCTTCGACGCCGCGAAAAAGCCGATGTTGTCGTGCACCGACGTGAACCGGCGCGTCGTGCCGCCCATGCTCGGCACGCGCCGGTCCCAGATAATCTCGTTGATCATCGTGAGCCGGCGCTTCAAGAAGCAGAAGATTTCCGGCGCGTATTGCCACGTGCAGAATACATACAGTGAGCCGCTCGGCTTAAGCTTCGGAATGGCCAGCTCGAGCCAGCGGCAGGTCCACGCGATGAAATCCTGGCCGTTGCGTTTGTCCGAATCGTTGCCATAGTCCTTGCCCAGCCCGTATGGCGGGTCGGCCAGAATCAGGTCGATCGACTGGTCAGCTAGGCTCCCCACGTCGGCAACGAAATCGCGATTGCATAACGCAATCCCCGGCGGGATGGCGCGCGGATGCAGTGCATCGAGCGCCAGCGCGAAGTCACACCCGCCGTCGGCCGGCTCGCCGCGATCGTCGTCCGGTCCGGCTCGTTCGCTCAGTTTGTCGCCGTGCATCGTGATCGGTGTCGTATCGCGCGGCACGCTCAAAACGCAATGCCGGCGCGCTCAGCCACCGTATGCATGTCCTTGTCGCCACGTCCCGACAGGTTCACCAGCAGCAGCTTGTCGCACGCCAAGCTCGGTGCAAGCTTCGCTGCATACGCAAGCGCGTGGCTGGACTCGAGCGCGGGAATGATGCCCTCGATGCGGCAGCAGTCGTGAAACGCCTGCAGCGCCTCATCATCGGTGATCCCGACGTACTGTGCACGGCCGGTATCGTGCAGCCACGCATGTTCCGGCCCGACACCCGGATAGTCCAGCCCCGCGGAGACCGAATGCGTATCGATGATCTGCCCGTTTTCGTCCTGCAACAGATAGGTGCGGTTGCCATGCAGCACGCCGGGCGTGCCGCCGATCAGCGACGCCGCGTGCCGGCCGCTGCCCAGTCCATCGCCGGCCGCCTCCACGCCGATCAATTGCACCGCCGTGTCGTCGATGTAGGGATAGAAAATGCCCATCGCATTCGAGCCGCCCCCCACACACGCGATCACCGCGTCCGGCTGGCGACCGACCAGTTCGGGCATCTGCACGCGGCACTCGTCGCCGATTACGCGCTGAAAGTCACGCACCATCATCGGATACGGATGGGGGCCGGCCACGGTGCCGATGATGTAAAACGTATTCTCGACATTCGTGACCCAGTCGCGCATCGCCTCGTTCAGCGCGTCCTTCAGCGTGCGCGAGCCCGAGTCAACCGGCACGACGGTCGCGCCAAGCAGCTTCATCCGGTAAACGTTCGCCGCCTGCCGGCGCACATCCTCGACGCCCATGTACACCACGCATTCCATGCCAAGGCGCGCGGCGATCGTCGCCGTGGCCACGCCGTGCTGGCCGGCGCCCGTCTCCGCGATGACGCGCGGTTTGCCCATACGGCGCGCCAGCAACGCCTGGCCGATCACGTTGTTGACCTTATGCGCGCCAGTGTGATTCAAGTCCTCGCGCTTCAAGTAAATCTGCGCACCGCCGAGCAGCTCGCTCCAACGCTGTGCGTGATAGATCGGCGACGGACGGCCGACGAAATGCTTTAACTCGCGCGCATATTCGTTGACAAACTCGGAATCCTGCCGGTATTGGTCGTACGCGTCGCGCAGTTCAGCGAGCGCATGAACCAAGGTTTCGGCGACGAACACGCCACCATAAGGGCCGAAGTGGCCACGTTCATCAGGCAAGTTGTACATTGCGTCACTCTCGTCAGACAGGGCCCGCGCATCACGCGAGCCCACTGTTCACCGGGCGCCCATCGCCGCCGCTGCCACATCTGCGGCCCGCACGGCATCGACGAACGCCGCCATTCGGGCATGATCCTTCACGCCCTTTGCACCCGGCACTTCGATGCCACTGGACACATCCACGGCATACGGGCGCACCCGGTGGATGGCGTCAGTTACGTTTTGCGCGTTCAACCCACCACTCAAAACGGCCTGACGCGCGATATCTGCTGGAATAAGTGACCAATCGAAAACCTTTCCGCCTCCGCCATAGCCGGCGACCAGCGTATCGAGCAGCAAGCCCGTCGCGCAAGCATAGTTGACCGATAATTCTACCAAATCAGCCGGCTGGGTAGCCGGTCCGACACGTAGGGCGCGCAGCCAGCGCAGGCCCGCGCGCCCCGCCAATGCAGCGCAACGCTGCGGCGTCTCGTCGCCGTGAAATTGCACCATGCCAAGCGGCACCGCGTCGAGCACCTGTTCGAACAGCGCGTCGTCGGCATTAACGAACAGCCCCACCACGGTCATGAATGCCGGGACTCGGCGCGCCAGCGCGGCGGCAATCTCGATGCTCACACAACGCGGGCTGGGCGGATAGAAGACCAGTCCAATCGCATCGGCACCCAGTGCGACCGCGCAATCGACGTCTTGCGCGGTGGACAGGCCACACAGCTTCACGCGCGTGCGCCGCGCACGGCAGGCCGGCGCGGCGGCCCTGGTGGTGGCGGGCTCAGTCACGATGCCATACCTCGCTGAACGGCAAACTGGCAAGATTGGGCGGCGGCACGCCGAAGTCGTCAGGATACCCCACCTGCGTCAGATACAGGCCATCCGGCATGAACGTCGGCGCCGCGTGCTTGCGCTCGCGAGCGGCTAGCACTTCGGCCATCCAATGGGCCGGATGCCTGCGCCGTCCCACCGACACCAGGCAGCCCATAATGTTGCGCACCATGTGGTGCAGAAACGCATTCGCGCGAAAGCGCAAATGCACGAACGGCCCATGCTCGACGATATCAATCGCATACAGGTGCTTGACGGGCGTCTTCGCCTGGCAATCGGACGAGCGAAACGACGAAAAATCGTGCTCACCAATCAAATAACTGGCGGCCTCGCGCATCATCTCGACATCCAGCGCCGTATGAACCCACCCGGCGCGCCCCGCGAGCATCGGCGAGCGCACGGGATGCACATACAGCACATAGAAATACGTGCGCTCGAACGCCGCAAAGCGCGCATGAAAAGTCGGCGGCATCGGCTTGGCCCACTGCACCGAGACACTGGGCGGCAAGAACGCGTTGACTCCACGAACCCACGAAAATTCTGCTCGGTCGAGCTGTGTATCAAAATGCACGACTTGACCGAGCGCATGCACACCCGTGTCGGTACGGCCGGCGACAACCGTGGGCAGCGGCACTTGCGCGAACTGCTCCAGTGCACGCTCGAGCACGTTCTGCACCGTATTGCCGTGCGGCTGCGCCTGCCAGCCGCAAAATGCGGCGCCGTCATACTGAAGTCCCAGCGCGATGCGCATCGCCACCCCACTCAAAGCGGCGTAAGCACGGCGTGCAGCTTCCGCGCCTCGTCCAGCGTCGTCGACTCGTTCGACGCGATGACTTCACTGACCAATGCGCGCGCGCCCGCCGCATCGCCCAACTCCATGTATTCGACGGCCAGATCGAGCTTGTTACGGGCGATCGCGGCGAGTTCGTCCGGCGTCGACACGACGCACGGTTGTTCGGCCAGCGGCGGCAAATTGAGATCAAAATCGAGGTTCAGTGCGCCGAAAGGGGCGGCACCGACGCCGGGCGGCGGCGCAACGGAGGGTGGCGAGGCCATCGGTGCGTCGCGCTCAACGGCAGCAATTGCCGCATCGTTCGCGCTCGACGGCGTGGACGACAGCGGCGGCAGCGACAGCTCCAGCGATGCCAGCGCGGCAGCGGCGTGTGCCGGAAAGTCGGGCGCTAGCGGCGTTTGCCGCTCCCCGGCGTGCGTTGCTGTGACAGTCAGCGATTCGGCTGCTGAGGCGGCTAAAACAACACTCGATGACGGCGGCGCAGCGTTCGGACCGTGCTCGACCGTGTCACCGCGAGACAACGCGTCGTGCGCTCCGGCGGCGGAAACGGCCCTAGGCAGCAGGCCGGCCTGACCAGCGTCACTGGTCGGGCTTTCGCACGCCGTGTCAGCGGCATGGGCTGCCGCGCCGTCAGACGGCTCAGATCCGGTCCGTATCGCCAAGACGCGATGCGGCAAGCCATCATCCGGCGCACGCGCCGCACCCGCTCGAGTCTCTTCGCGTGGGCCAACGCCTTGTGCACCGCCCATGTCGCCGTTAGCTGCCGTGCGCCGCCGTCGTCGCACCAGTGCACTCAGCAACCCCACCAACAGGACCGCCAGCACAGCAGCACCCGCCGCGATCGCCGACGACAGACGTAGTGAGGCACCCGTGCGGGCCGACGCGTGGTCCGTACCCTGGCTCGCCGCCACGGTAGGTGTCGAAACCGCCCGCGCCGCAGATGAGGACGCGGCGCCACCCGGCGCGGCCGTGCCCGACGCCGCGGGCGGCAGTGCATTGCCGGCGCCCGACGCGGCCATCGCCGACGCCCCGGTCGTCACCGTCGCCGCCGCGTCGTCTGGTACGCGGATCACCGCGCCGATCTTCAAGCGGTTCGGATCGCGCCCCATGAACGCGCTGGGATTGGCCTCGAACAGCAGTGCCACCATCCTGTCACGCATCGCCCGGTCGTTGGACTGGACCACAGCACTGGCTATGTCGTTCAGCGATTGGCCGGGCTTGACGACAAAACGATTGGGGCCTGCGCTCTCGGCAACCGACGCGCCGCCCGTGCCGTCCGCGCTGGTATTCGTTCCGGCTGCCGCCGCGCCCGGCGGCAACACCGCAACCATTGCCGCCACCACCACAGCGCACGCGCGCGCCCCCCCTGCTCGAACAGTCATTGATACTCCTGCAGCGCCACAATGCGTGCTAACCTGAGCCGCCGTTGGCCTGTGCCACACGCCGACGCCGATCCCAGTCGGCTTTCGATCACAAAACGGCTTTTGATCACAAAAGCAGAATCTTAAAACGAAAAAGGCGCCACGCAGCGCGTAACGCCCTTGTCTTTCGCGCGCACGGGCACGCGCGTTGTTCGCTGGCGGATCAACGCTCGAGCAAAATGCGCAACATCCGGCGCAGCGGTTCGGCAGCGCCCCACAGCAACTGGTCGCCGACCGTGAATGCCGATAAGTATTCGCCGCCCATCGCAAGCTTGCGCAGCCGGCCGACCGGCACCGACAACGTGCCGGTCACGTTGGCCGGCGACAGCCCGTGCATCGACGCGTCGCGCTCGTTCGGCACGACCTTCACCCAATCGTTCGCCGTCGCCAGCATCTGATCAATCTCGTCAAGCGGCACGTCCTTCTTCAGCTTGATCGTCAATGCCTGCGAGTGGCAACGCATCGCACCGATGCGTACGCACAATCCGTCGACCGGGATCGACCCCGGCTCGCCGACGGCTGGACGGCCGAGGATCTTGTTCGTCTCGGCGCCGCCCTTCCATTCTTCCTTTGACATGCCATTGCCCAGGTCCTTGTCGATCCATGGAATCAGCGAACCGGCCAGCGGCACGCCGAAATGCTGCGTCGGCATCGCATCACTGTTCATCGCGGACGACACGCGGCGGTCGATGTCCAGGATGACCGACGCGGGATCGGCCAGTTGCGGCTCCACCGCGCCATGCAGCGTCCCCATCTGCGCCAAAAGCTCGCGCATGTTTTGTGCGCCGGCCCCGGACGCGGCCTGATACGTCATCGCGGTCAGCCAGTCGACCAGGTCGTGCTGGAACAATCCGCCCAGCGCCATCAGCATCAAGCTTACGGTGCAATTCCCACCAATAAAATCGCGTCCGCCACGCACCAGCGAATCACGGATCACGTCGAGATTAACCGGATCCAGGATGATCACCGCATCGTCCTTCATCCGCAGCGCGGATGCCGCGTCGATCCAGTAGCCCTTCCAGCCGGCTGCGCGCAGCTTCGGATAAATGTCGTTCGTATAGTCACCACCCTGGCACGTGATGATCGCGTCGCAGCGCTTTAGTTCGTCGATATCGGACGCGTCCTTGAGCTTCGTGTTCGTGTTCGCGAATGCCGGCGCCGCACCGCCCGCATTGCTGGTACTGAAGAAGACCGGCTCTATCAGGTCGAAATCACGCTCCTGTTGCATACGCTGCATCAGGACACTGCCGACCATGCCGCGCCAACCAACGAAACCTACGTTCATGACTTACCTTTGGGATCGATTCTTCCCCGCATCTGTCCCCAGTGTGGCCGCGCGGGGAAGATGGGGCGGACACGACTGGACACGATCAAGCTTTGATCGTTTTGCGGGTACGAATAATCGTCGTGCCAATAAGCGTGCGATGCGCCGCGCGAACACGCACGGCCGCTAATTTCCGCTCGCGCGAACGCACACCGCGATCGTCACCAATGATCGCGGCAACTAGGTTCGTGGAGCACGATGCTGGCATCATGGTGCGCAGTGTACACGAAATCGTGACGCGATGGCGCCAAACCGGTTCAAAAAGCGAACCGATTCAGCAACTTGCACCGCCTCGGACAAATCGCCTGGGCGGTGTATCAGCGCGCCAGCGCCGCGATGACCGCATCGCCCATTTCGCGCGTGCCGACTTGCTTGCAACCCGGCGTGACGATGTCCGCCGTGCGATAACCTTGCGCGAGCACACGCTTAACCGCGTCCTCGATCCGGCCGGCCTGTTCGGCGCGCCCCAGCGAGTAGCGCAACATCATCGCAGCCGACAGGATCGTTGCGAGCGGATTGGCCACGCCCTTGCCCGCGATATCCGGCGCCGATCCGTGCGACGGCTCATATAGGCCCTTGTTGTTCGCGTCAAGCGACGCGGAGGGCAGCATCCCGATCGAGCCGGTCAACATCGCGGCTTCGTCGGACAGGATATCGCCAAACATGTTGCCCGTCACAACCACATCGAACGCCTTGGGCGCCTTCACCAGTTGCATCGCCGCGTTGTCGACATACATATGCGAGAGTTCGACATCCGGATAGTCGCGCGCCACGTCGATTATGACGTCCTTCCACAGTTGCGATGTCTCCAGCACGTTGGCTTTGTCGACCGAGGTCAACCGCTTCGCGCGCTTTTGCGCGGCCTGGAAGGCCACGTGCGCAATCCGTCGCACCTCCGGCTCCGCATAGCGCATCGTGTCGAAACCCTCGCGGCTACCGTGGAACGGGCCGTCCGGCGCGTCGCGCAGGCCGCGCGGCTGGCCGAAGTAGATATCGCCGTTCAGTTCGCGCACGATCAGGATGTCCAGTCCAGACACGATCTCCGGCTTCAGCGATGACGCACCGGTCAGCTCCGGATAGCAAATCGCCGGACGAAAGTTTGCAAACAACTGCAAGTGCTTGCGCAAGCCAAGAATTGCCTGCTCCGGGCGCAACGCACGCTCGAGCTGGTCGTATTTCCAATCGCCGACCGCGCCGAACAGGATCGCGTCCGCGTGCCTGGCCAGCGCCAACGTGGCGTCCGGCAACGGGTGCCCGCTTGCCTCGTAGCCAGCGCCGCCGACCGGTGCCTGCTCTAGCTCAAATCGCTCGTCGAGTGCGTTCAGGACTTTTACCGCCTCGGTAACGATTTCCGGGCCAATCCCATCGCCCGGCAACACGGCAATCTTCATACATTCCATTCCAAAGACATTGAATCGAAAGGCGCGATGTGCGGCGACGCGTGCCGCCTCAACCAACGAGACGATTGTTCAGCCACGGTTGACGGGCCAGCCGCTCGGCCTCGAACTGACGAATCCGGTCAGCATGACGCAGCGTAAGACCGATGTCGTCGAACCCGTTGAGCAAACAGTACTTGCGAAACGGTGCGATATCGAACTCGAACACGTGGGCACCGTCCACGGTGCGCACCTGCTGCTGTTCCAGGTCAATCGTTAGCTGGAAACCGTTGAATGCGGCCGTGTCGTTGAACAGCCGGTGTACATCGGAGTCGCGCAACACGATCGGCAGCAAGCCGTTCTTGAAACAGTTGTTGAAGAAGATGTCTGCAAAGCTGGGCGCGATGATCGCCCGGAAGCCATACTGCTGCAATGCCCACGGCGCATGCTCGCGTGAGCTGCCGCAGCCGAAGTTCTGGCGTGCAAGCAGGATCGAGGCGCCCCGGTAGCGCGGCTGATTCAACACGAAATCCGGGTTCAGCGGCCGCTTCGAGCAATCCTGGCCCGGCTCTCCATGGTCCAGGTAGCGCCACTCGTCAAACAGATTGGGACCAAAGCCCGTACGCTTGATCGACTTCAGGAACTGCTTCGGAATGATGGCATCGGTGTCGACATTCTCGCGATCGAGCGGTGCGACGATACCAGTGTGAACGACAAATTTTTTCATGACTTCCTCGAACGTGATCGAGTCCTGATCGGACCAGGTCAGGCCCGCCGTCGCGGGCCCTGCGCGTGACCCGTGACCTGCGGCGCGACCCGCATTACTCCGCGGCCTTCTTGATCGCCGCGCCGGCCTCGCGCATGTCCTGCCCGAAACCCGACACGGTGTTGCATCCCGCGATCGCGGCACAGCCCAGCACCGCCGCGGCCACTGCGAACCACCCGATGAATACGCGCTTCATTCTGGTGCTCTCCCCGTCGCGTCAGGCCAGCTGACGCACGTCGACAAAATGACCTTCGATGGTCGCCGCGGCTGCCATCGCCGGGCTGACCAGGTGCGTGCGTCCGCCGTTGCCCTGGCGCCCCTCGAAATTGCGATTCGACGTCGATGCGCAGCGCTCGCCTGGCTCGAGCCGGTCCGCGTTCATCGCCAGGCACATCGAGCAACCCGGCTCGCGCCATTCGAACCCGGCGTCCTTAAATACTTTGTCGAGCCCCTCGCGCTCGGCCTGCGCCTTCACGAGCCCGGAGCCCGGCACGACCAGCGCCTGTCGGATGCTCGGTGCAATGCGCCGCCCGAGCTTGCGCACCACGTGCGCGGCCGCGCGCAGATCCTCGATCCGCGCATTCGTGCAAGAGCCAATGAAGATCTTGTCGGGCTTAATCGCCTCGATCGGTGTATCGGGCTCCAACGCCATGTACTGGAGCGCGCGCTCCATCGCATCGCGCTTGACCGGATCGTTCTCGCGCTCCGGGTCCGGCACCCGTGCGTCGATCGAGGTGACCATCTCCGGTGACGTGCCCCACGTCACTTGCGGCACAATCTGCGCGGCATCCAGCTCGACGACGCGATCAAAGTACGCGCCTTCATCGGAGCGGAACGTGCGCCAATACTGCGCGGCCTGCTCAAACTCGGCGCCCTTCGGCGAGAACGGCCGCTCGCGCAAATAGTCGATTGTCGTGTCATCGACCGCCACCATCCCGGCGCGCGCGCCGGCCTCGATGGCCATGTTGCACACGGTCATGCGACCTTCCATCGACAGCGCACGGATCGTCGAGCCACCGAATTCAATCGCGTAGCCGGTGCCGCCCGCCGTGCCGATGCGCCCGATGATCGCGAGCACGATGTCCTTGGCCGTGCATCCACGCGGCAACACGCCATCAACTTTGATCAGCATGTTCTTGCTTTTTTTCTGCAGCAACGTTTGCGTGGCGAGCACGTGTTCGACCTCGGACGTGCCGATGCCGTGCGCGAGCGCGCCGAACGCGCCGTGCGTCGACGTGTGGGAATCGCCGCACACGATTGTCATGCCGGGCAACGTCGCGCCCTGCTCCGGCCCAATGATGTGAACGATGCCCTGCCGCTGGTCGTTCATCTTGAATTGCGTGATGCCATAAGCGTCACAGTTGGCGTCCAGCGTATCGACCTGCAGCTTGGACACCGGATCGGCAATGCCGTGGCTGCGGTCGGTAGTCGGCACGTTGTGGTCCGACACTGCCAGGTTCGCGCTGATGCGCCACACCGGTCGCTGCGCGAGCTTCAGGCCTTCAAATGCCTGTGGCGAAGTCACCTCGTGCAACAGGTGCCGGTCGATATAGAGCAGCGTGGTGCCGTCTTCCTCGGTATGGACGACGTGCGAATCCCACAATTTGTCATACAGGGTCTGGGGCATGGCGTTCAGTCTCGGGTCAGTGCTGGACCGGGGTATTGAAGGGACAGCGTAGGTCGATGCTGCGTGGGTCCACGCACCGATTATGCCAGCAGCACTGGCCGATTCGCTAGCCCTTTGATAAAAAAACCCAATAAAAACAAAAAGTTACGGTGGTATTCGCAATACCTGGATAAATACTGCCAGCTTGACTGATGCACGCTGGACAGCGATGTCCCGGCGCAGCGCCGATGTGCCCGCCGCCCCGCATGCGGATCCTCCGCACAGCTCGTTTGCCCCGTCACGAGGCTCCCTTGTCAGATCGAGCCAAGTGTGGATCTCGCGTTTGCGACGCAGGGCACGCTGCAGCCCTACGGCGTTCGACTGCTGCCGGTCTCGACTGCTGCCAGTCATTACCGGCAATCCCAACGCATACGCATCGGAGAGGGCTGCAGACGGCGGCCCAGCCTACAACCATCCCGGCGCGGAAAAAGCGCACGGGCCAGAGGCGCCTGTCCAGCACCTCTGGCCCGCTCTGTCCTCGGCCTAATCAACCTTGACGGCCGGTTCACGCAGACTGCCCGTTCACACAGGCTACCGGTTACGAGCCGCCGAATACCGACAGCCGCAACACGCCGGTCCGCTCTTACCGCTTGTCGATCGGCTTCACCTCGCGCGACGTATGGCCGATGAACAATTGACGCGGACGACCGATCTTTTGCTCCGGCTCCGAAATCATCTCGCTCCACTGCGCGATCCAGCCTACCGTACGAGCCATCGCGAAAATACACGTGAACATCGACGTTGGAATACCGAGCGCGCGCTGCACGATGCCGGAATAGAAGTCCACGTTCGGATACAGCTTGCGCGACACGAAGTACTCGTCCTCGAGCGCGATCTTCTCCAGCTCCATCGCCAATTTGAACAGCGGATCATCGTGCAAGCCAAGCTCGTTGAGCACTTCGTGGCACGTCTCGCGCATCAACTTCGCGCGCGGATCGTAGTTCTTGTACACGCGGTGGCCAAAACCCATCAGCTTGACACCGGAGTTCTTGTCCTTGACCTGCTTGATGAACTCGGGAATTTTGTCCGGCGAGCCGATTTCCTCGAGCATATTCAGCGCCGCCTCGTTGGCACCGCCATGCGCCGGCCCCCACAGACACGCGATCCCCGCGGCGATACACGCAAACGGATTCGCGCCGGACGAGCCGGCCAGCCGTACGGTCGACGTCGATGCGTTTTGCTCGTGATCCGCGTGCAGGATCAAGATACGATCAAGCGCGCGCACCAGCACGTCGTTGATCACATATTCCTCGCACGGGTTCGCGAACATCATGCGCATGAAGTTTGCGCTGTACGATAGATCGTTACGCGGATAGACGAACGGCTGGCCAATGCTGTATTTGTAGGCCATCGCGACGAGCGTCGGCAGCTTCGCAATCATCCGGATCGCCGATACCTCACGATGACGCGGATCGTTGATGTTCAGCGAATCGTGGTAGAACGCCGACAGCGCACCCACCGCCGCCGTCAGGATCGCCATCGGATGCGCATCGCGGCGAAAGCCCCGGAAGAAGAACTGCATCTGCTCGTGGACCATCGTATGCTTGGCCACGGTATCGACGAATTCCTTCTTCTGCTGTTGATTCGGCAGATCGCCCTTGAGCAGCGCATAACACGTCTCGAGAAAGTCCGCATTCTGCGCCAGCTCGTCGATCGGGTAACCGCGGTACAGCAGCTCGCCCTTGTCGCCATCGATATAAGTGATCGAGGAGTTGCACGACGCGGTGGACATGAACCCCGGGTCATACGTGAATTTGCCGGTCTGGCCGTACAGCTTGCGGATGTCGATCACATCGGGGCCCATCGTGCCCTTGTAGATCGGCAGTTCGACACTCGGCGAATTGTCGCTGAACGATAGCGTGGCTTTAACGTCTGACGGGGTCATGGCAGATCCTCAATCGTGGTATGGGAAACAGTTTGCGATATGACGCATGAATCACACCGTACGCAGCCAGCCGAGTACGCGCGCCACGTCGGGCGTCGCGAGCGCGCCATCGGGTTCGCTGCGCGACAGCAGCAGGTCCATCAGCTCGTTGTCGGACAGCTCCAGCAATTGCGTGAACGCGCCAACGTCCGCGTCGCTGAGTGCATGTTCATATCGGCTGAAAAAACGCTCAAAAATCAGATCGTTTTCCAGCAGGCCGCGTCGCGCGCGCCAGCGAAGCCGCGCGCGACGCGTAGGGTCGGACTGATGAGACGAAGACACGTCAGCCTCAAACCGCCCGGCGCACCATCAGTTCCTTGATCTTGCCGATCGCCTTTGTCGGATTGAGCCCCTTCGGGCACACGTCGACGCAGTTCATGATCGTGTGGCAACGGAACAGACGATACGGGTCTTCCAGGTTGTCCAGCCGCTCGCCGGTTGCCTGGTCGCGACTGTCGGCGATGAATCGGTACGCTTGCAACAAACCCGCCGGGCCGACGAACTTGTCCGGGTTCCACCAAAAGCTGGGGCACGACGTCGAGCAGCTCGCGCACAGGATGCACTCATACAGGCCGTCGAGTTCGTCGCGCTCCTCGGGCGACTGCAACCGCTCCTTCTCCGGTGGCGGCGTGTCGTTGATCAGGTATGGCTTGATCGAGTGATACTGGTTGAAGAACTGCGTGAAGTCGCAAATCAGGTCGCGCACGACCGGCAGTCCCGGCAACGGACGCAGCACGATTTTGTGCGGCAGCTCGTTCAGGTTCGTCAGGCACGCCAGCCCGTTCTTGCCGTTGATGTTCATCGCATCCGAACCGCACACGCCTTCGCGGCACGAGCGGCGGAACGAGATCGTCTCATCGATTGACTTGAGCTTGACCAGCGCGTCGAGCAGCATCCGGTCATGCGAGTCGAGCTCGATCTCGTACGTCTGCATGCGCGGCGCGGCGTCCTTGTCCGGATCGTAGCGGTAAATTTCAAAAATACGTTTTGCCATGTTCGTTTCCTTTGACTTGCTGCGCGTCGCTCAGAAGGTCCGCGGCTTCGGCGGGACCGAATCGACCGTCAACGGCTTCATGTGGACCGGCTTGTAGTCCAGACGGTCGCCTTCGCTGAACCACAGCGTATGGCGCAGCCAGTTTTCATCGTCGCGGTGCTCATAGTCGCTCTGCGCGTGCGCGCCCCGACTCTCCTTGCGCGCCTCGGCCGACACCATCGTCGCACGAGCGACTTCGGTCAGGTTGGCTAGCTCGAGCGCCTCGACGCGCGCAGTATTGAACACTTTCGACTTGTCCTTCAGATGCACGTCGCCAGCGCGCGCGCACACTTCGCGGATCTTCACGACACCTTCGGCAAGCAGCTTCGACGTGCGGAACACGCCCGCATGCGCCTGCATCGTCTTGCGGATGTCCGCCGCCACCGCCTGCGTGTACTCGCCCGACGTGGACGCATCGAGTTTGGCCAGCCGCGCCAACGCAAAATCGGCCGCATCGGCCGGCAACGGCTTGTGCTCCTTCACGTCCTTCACGTGCTTGATGATGTGATTGCCGGCCGCGCGGCCGAACACCACAAGGTCCAGCAACGAGTTCGTGCCAAGACGGTTCGCGCCGTGGACCGATACGCACGAGCATTCGCCGACCGCGTAGAAGCCGTTGACCGGCTCCTCATGGCCCTTCGGCGTGCCGACGACCTGGCCATGGATATTCGTTGGGATGCCGCCCATTTGGTAATGGATCGTCGGCACCACCGGAATCGGCTCCTTGATCGCATCGACGTTCGCAAACTTCAGCGCGATCTCGCGAATCGACGGCAAGCGCTTCATGATCGTTTCCGCGCCGATGTGCGACAGGTCCAGCAGCACGTAGTCCTTGTTCGGACCACAGCCGCGCCCTTCCTTGATTTCCTGATCCATCGAGCGCGACACAAAATCGCGGGGCGCCAAGTCCTTCAGCGTCGGCGCGTAGCGCTCCATGAAGCGCTCTCCGTTCGCGTTACGCAGAATGCCGCCCTCGCCGCGCACCCCTTCGGTAATCAGCACGCCCGCGCCCGCAACACCGGTCGGGTGGAACTGCCAGAATTCCATGTCCTGCAACGCGATGCCAGCGCGCGCGGCCATCCCGAGACCGTCGCCGGTATTGATGAACGCGTTCGTCGACGCATTGAAGATGCGCCCCGCCCCGCCGGTCGCGAACAGCGTGCACTTGCCCTCGAGAATGTAGACGTCACCGGTTTCCATCTCGAGCGCGGTTACACCGAGCACGTCGCCTTCGGCGTCACGGATCAGGTCCAGCGCCATCCATTCGACGAAGAAATGCGTTTTGGCCTGCACATTCTGCTGGTACAACGTATGCAGCAGCGCGTGGCCGGTGCGGTCCGCGGCCGCGCAAGCGCGCTGCACCGGCTTCTCGCCATAGTTCGCGGTATGGCCGCCGAACGGGCGCTGATAGATCGTGCCGTCTGGATTGCGGTCGAACGGCATGCCGAAGTGCTCAAGCTCGTAGACCGCGTTCGTCGCCTCGCGGCACATGAACTCGATCGCGTCCTGGTCGCCAAGCCAGTCTGAGCCCTTGATCGTGTCATAAAAATGGTAGTGCCAGTTATCCTCGCTCATGTTGCCGAGCGATGCGCCGATGCCGCCTTGTGCAGCCACCGTGTGCGAGCGGGTCGGGAACACCTTGGAGAGCACGGCGACCGACAAGCCAGCCTTCGCCAGTTGCAGCGACGCGCGCATCCCAGAGCCGCCCGCGCCGACGATCACCACGTCGAACTTGCGACGCGGCAGCGAATTCTTAATTGCAACCATGCTTTAAACTCTCCAGAGAATCTGTGCGGCGTAGCCCGCGCACGCGATGAGCCAGACAATCGTCAGCACCTGCAGCACGAGCCGCACGCCGACCGGCTTCACGTAATCCATCCAGATGTCGCGCACGCCGACCCAGGCGTGGTAGAAAAGCGCGAGCAGCGTGACGAACGTCGCGAGCTTCATCCATTGGATCGAAAAGATCGCCGCCCAGCCGTCATACGAAAAGTTACCGGCCGAGAAGAACCAGACGAGCAGGATGACCGTGTAGATTGCCATGATCGCCGCGGTCGCGCGCTGCGCAATCCAGTCGCGCAGCCCATAGTGAGCGCCGACGACCAGACGCTTCGGACCAATGCGGTGATTCGCTGCCATTTAAAAGACTCCGAACAGTTTGAGCGCGACGGCGATCGTAAGCACCGACGACACCACGAATACGACGATCGACGTTTGCTTGCCGCCCTGCTTCGTGACCGCACGGTGCGTGTCTAGCAGCAAGTGGCGCAGTCCGGCGCAGAAGTGGAACAGGTACGCCCACGACAGCACGAGCACGATGAGTTTGACTAAGGGATAGGAAAAGAAAGCTTTCAGGGACGCAAAGCTGAGCTCCGAAGTCAGGCTCTGCTCAAGCAGGTACAGCGAGAAAGGCAGCAGCAGGAACAGCAGCGCACCGCTGACGCGATGCAGGATGGACACACGGCCCGCGAGCGGTAGTCGGTATGTCAGTATCTGGCCGATACTGATGTTCCGGTACTCCGGTCTTGGTTTTTTTACGGCTTCAGCCATTGCTAGACCCCAAGTTGAGACACCAACCCGTAATTTTAACGCCTTTTCTTTTCGCAATGCATCGCAACAATGTTGCGCCGGCGTTCTTTCGGGCGCCAGTGTTGCAAGATTGCTTTGCCTTATACGCAACAATAGGGGTTGCACAACGCGCGCGGCGCGCGCCAGACTGGACTGCCGCGCGTCGGTGCCATCGTCTTTTTCTATCAGCTCAAATCGTTTTGGTAATGGTATCCGGCCGTCACGTACCAGCCGCGCCGCACTTCGACCGGTCGATCACCGTACGTGTACGATACGCGATCGACCGACAGCAGCGGATAACCGGGTGCGACACCCAACAGCGCGGCCACCGCCGCGTCGGCGGCCACCGCGCGGATCTTCTCGGACGCGCGGATCATTCGCGTACCGAACTCCGTCTCGAACATCGCATACAGCGGCCCCTTATACTCGGACAGCCGCTCCAGCGTGAGCCCGCGAAACAGCGCACCGGGCAGCCAGATTTCGTCGAGCACCGTCGGCTTGGCCTCGAACTCAAGCACGCGCTTGACCAGCACCGCGGGGTCCGCGGGCTTGAGTTCCAGCTGCCGTGCGATCTCCGCCGGTGCGCGCAAGCGCCGTACCTCCAACAGGCGGCTCTCGTGCGGCTGCAGCTCGCCCTGGTCGGGCAACAGCCGCAGGAAACGGAACTGCACGCGGTCCTCGTGGTGGGTCGCCACGAACGTGCCCTTACCCTGGCGGCGCACAAGGAGATTGCCGGCGGCCAACTCGTCGATCGCCTTGCGCACAGTGCCCTGGCTGACTTTGTAGCGTGCAGCTAATTCCACCTCGCTCGGGATCATCTCGCCCGGCTTCCACTCGCCCGACTCCAGGCTTTGCGTGATCAGCGCCTTGATCTGTTGATAAAGCGGGCTGAATGTGGGCGACGGCGCGCCCGCGGCCAGGCCGCGCTCGGTGCCGTCCGTCGTGTTGCCCGGGCTCGCGTGGATCGAATTCATGGCGCTATTTCATCATGAAGGTCGCCACACCGTCCATCTTTTTTCGCCCTACTCATCTGTCTTATATAAGATATAAGATACGGTTGACTTTACCCCCTTTGGCTCCTAAACTTCGTTGCTATGCAATGCTTTACGGCGTATCGTGCCGGATCGGTGCGCGATACACCGCGCAATACGGAAAGACCGAAATTTACCGGCACGCCCCGTTTAGCCGCGTGCGCGAGCACCGCATCCCAGCAGGTGGTTCGCCCATGCGGCAAACGAGACCGCGCTTCACCAACGCGCGACGAACGTCAGCCCGGGCATGCTGCAAAGAGCCACGCGGCGCGCTTAAAATGGCGTTCTTTGTTGCGTTCAACGTCTCGTCCTGGAGATTTATCAATGGCTAAGCCCGCTCAGCGCGTTGCCGTCACTGGCGCCGCAGGTCAAATTGGTTACTCGCTGCTATTTCGCATCGCTAATGGCGACCTACTTGGCAAAGACCAACCCGTCATTCTGCAACTGCTCGATTTGCCGCAGGCGCAAGCCGCCGTCAAGGGCGTGGTGATGGAGCTCGAGGACTGCGCCTTCCCGCTGCTGTCCGACGTGGTCGTCACCGACGATCCGAAAGTTGCATTCAAGGATGCCGACGTTGCGCTGCTGGTCGGCGCCCGCCCCCGTTCCAAGGGTATGGAACGCAAGGACTTGCTGTCGGCCAACGCCGAGATCTTTACGGTGCAGGGTCGCGCGCTCAATGAGGTCGCTAGCCGCGATGTGAAGGTGCTGGTGGTGGGCAACCCGGCCAACACCAACGCCTATATTGCGATGAAGTCGGCACCGGACCTATCCAAGAAGAACTTTACCGCGATGCTGCGCCTGGACCACAACCGCGCGCTGTCGCAATTGGCCGCTAAGGCGGGCAAGCCGGTCGCCTCAATCGAGAAGCTCGTGGTATGGGGTAACCACTCGCCGACGATGTACCCGGATTTCCGCTTCGCAACGGTTGAGGGCCAGTCACTGACTCAACTGATCAACGACGACGAATGGAACCGCAACGTGTTCATCCCGACGGTGGGCAAGCGCGGCGCGGCGATCATCGAGGCCCGTGGACTGTCGTCGGCCGCGTCCGCAGCCAATGCGGCAATCGACCATGTGCGCGACTGGGTGCTCGGCTCCAACGGCAAGTGGGTCACGATGGGCGTGCCGTCCGACGGCTCGTACGGCATCCCGGAAGACATCGTCTATGGCGTGCCAGTGATCACCGAGAACGGCGAGTACAAGCGCGTCGAGGGTCTGGAGATCGATGCGTTCTCGCGCGAGAAGATGGACGCCACGCTCAGCGAGCTGCTCGAGGAGCGTGACGGCGTGCAACACCTGCTCGGCTGAGCCGGCACGCGCTTCACGCCGACAATGCGCGCCTTGACGCCTGCCGATGTCCTGTTCGATGGCGAAGTGCCGCCCGCGCTGCTGCCCGCGTGCGATCATTACGCGGGCAGTGAGAAGCTGATGCGCAAGTCGCTCGAGCTGCAGCAGCGGCTCGGACCGGTGTTCGACATCACGCTCGATTGCGAAGACGGCGCGCAGGTCGGACGTGAGACCGAGCACGCGGCGCTGGTCGCCTCGCTATTGCACGGCGAGGCCAATCACTTTGGACGCGTCGGCGTGCGCATCCACGCGTACGATCATCCGCATTGGCGCGACGACGTGCGCATCGTGCTACATGCACCACGGCGCCCGCCCGCGTACATCATGTTGCCGAAGGTGCGTGGGCTACACGAGGCGGCCGAGCAGTGCGCATTCATCGACGCGGTGCGCCGCGAGACGGGTCTGCCCGCCCCCATCCCGGTTCATTTGCTCATCGAGACGCATGCCGCGCTCGACGCGGTATTTTCACTGGCCGCGCTGCCAGCCGTGCAATCGCTGTCGTTCGGCCTGATGGATTTCGTCTCCGCGCATCACGGCGCAGTTCCTGACGCCGCGATGCGCTCGCCGGGGCAATTCGACCATCCGCTGGTGCGCCGCGCCAAGCTCGAAATTGCTGCGGCCTGTCATGCGCACGGCAAGGTGCCATCGCACAATGTGACGACCGATGTTCGCGACGCGCAACGCGTCGCGCAGGATGCCGCGCGAGCCCGCGACGAATTCGGTTACACGCGGATGTGGAGCATCCATCCGGCGCAAATCGAGCCAATCGTCGCCGCCTTCGCGCCGCGCGACGACGAATTGGCGCTTGCCACCGACATCCTGCGTGCCGCACAGCAGGCGCAATGGGGACCCATTCGCCACCGCGACACGCTGCACGACCGCGCGAGCTACCGCTACTACTGGTGCGTGCTGCGCCGTGCGCAAGCGTCCGGTCGGCCGCTTGCGAGCGACGTTGCAGCCTGGTTCACGCCTGCTGGGGGCACCGTGTCGGATGCCGCCGCGGCGAATCGCGCTGCAACGGCAAACCCAATATCTGCCCCCTTGTTAAGTAGGCGAGAATAACGTCCGGCCAACAGCGCGCGCCGCCCGCGCGCCCGGTTGACGCCCATTTTTCGAGGTATGGATACAGATGAAGACACTCGCTATCGCCACCGCCATCGGCGTGCTCTGCGCCACGCTGTTCGTCACTGCCGACGCGTGCGCCGCCACGGCCGCCGTAACCGGCGCCAGTTCCGCGTCCGTCAAATCCGGCGCAAAGAAACCCGAGCCAAGCCATCGATTGTTCAAGAAGCGCGTCGCCAAAAAGGGCGCCGCGAAAACGATCGCCGATCCGGTGCCGGAAGGCGCGACAAAATGGGGCTGCGCGGAAAACAGCGAGTTTTTCGTGAGTGGCGACATGAAGCGCGACCAGATTGTCACCGTGCATTGGGCAGGCAAGAATTACAAGCTGCCGCGCGAGCAGACGACCACCGGCGCCGATCGCTTCCACGACGCAGCGACAGGACTGGATCTAATCGTGATTCCGACCAAGGCGATGCTGTTCTCCGACAAGAATAGCTCTCGACTGGCCGACGAATGTAAGACGCCCGCAATGGTCGCCGGTGCGCCGGCGCCGATCCAGACCGAGGCGCTCAAGCAGCGTCCGGGTCTGTTGCAAGGTAACTGAGCGACACCCGGCCGTATACCAGGGCCCCCGCCATGTCTGCACCGACCTCGAACGTGCGCCCCGAACCGGATTCCGTGCTGGTCGACAGCATCGACTACGTGCAGCACTGCCGCGTCGACAGTGCGCTCGCGCTAGAGACGGTGTGCTACTGCCTGCTCGACACGCTTGGTTGTGGGCTACAGGCGCTGTCCTACCCGGCCTGCACGAAGCTGCCCGGCCGGCTTGAGGCGGCTGACTATGAGGACGAAGTCGCACGCGACGCGCGCATCGACGCGCTAACCGTCGAATTGGACGACGGCACGAAATTCGACGAGGTGGTGGTTGAGTACCCGATCGGGCACCCGCGCCGCCGCGCCGACGGCATCTCGTTGCTGGTTGATAAGTTCCGCGCGAATCTTGCGCGTCGCTTCGTCGACAAGCAGCGCAACGCCATTGTTGACGTCTCGCTGGAGCCGGCCCGCCTCGAGGGGCGATGCCCGTCAACGAGTATGTCGATTTGTACGTGATTTGACTGAACCCACGCGTATCAACCCAAGGGAAACACCATGGCCCACAATCTCCACAAAACGCTTAAGGAATTCGACAGCGGCTCAGGCAAGGGTAAATACTACTCGTTGCCGCAGCTCGGCAAAGCCCTCGGCATTCAGATCGACCGCCTGCCCGTGTCGATTCGTATCGTGCTCGAATCCGTGCTGCGCAATTACGATGGCAAGAAGATCAGCGAGGAGCACGTCGAGCAGTTGGCGAAGTGGCAGCCCAACGCCGCGCGCACCGACGAGATCCCGTTTGTTGTGTCGCGCGTCGTGTTGCAAGACTTCACTGGCGTGCCGCTACTGGCCGACATCGCGGCAATGCGCGGCGTCGCGCAGCGCGCCGGCAAGAATCCGAAGCGCATCGAGCCGTTGGTGCCGGTCGACCTGGTCGTGGACCACTCGGTGCAGATTGACTACTTTCGGCAGAAGGATGCGCTGGACCTGAATATGAAGCTGGAGTTCGAGCGCAATAAGGAGCGCTACCAGTTCATGAAATGGGGCATGCAGGCATTCGACACGTTCAAGGTCGTGCCACCGGGCGTAGGCATCGTGCACCAGGTGAATCTGGAATACTTGGCGCGTGGCGTGCACAAAAAGAGCGTGGACGGCGGCATGGTCTACTACCCCGACACGTTGGTGGGCACCGACAGCCATACGACGATGATCAACGGCATTGGCGTGGTCGGCTGGGGCGTGGGTGGCATCGAGGCGGAGGCGGGCATGCTCGGCCAGCCGGTGTATTTCCTGACGCCTGACGTGATCGGCGTCGAACTCAAGGGCCGGCTGCGCGAAGGCGTGACCGCGACGGACCTGGTGCTGACAATCACCGAGATGCTGCGCAAGGAGAAGGTGGTCGGCAAGTTCGTCGAATTCTTTGGCGAAGGTACCGCATCGCTGACGTTGCCGGACCGTGCCACGATCGGCAACATGGCGCCAGAATATGGCGCGACGATGGGCTTCTTCCCGGTTGATGACAAGACGATCGACTACTTCAAGGGCACGGGCCGCACGAAGGAAGAAATCGCCGCGTTCGAGAACTACTTCAAGGCGCAGGGCCTGTATGGCATCCCGGGTACCGGCCAGATCGACTACACGAAGACGCTGACGCTAGATCTGAGCACGGTCGCGCCGTCGCTTGCCGGTCCGAAGCGCCCACAGGACCGGATTGAGATCGGTAACGTGAAAAGCACGTTCGCTGACTTGTTCTCGCTGCCGGTCACGCAAAACGGCTTCGCAAAGAAAGCCGACGACCTGGGCAAGGTATACAAGACCACCGATGGCGTCGAGTTGAAAAACGGCGACGTGCTGATCGCCGCGATCACTTCGTGCACGAACACATCAAACCCGAGCGTGCTGATCGCCGCTGGCCTACTCGCGAAGAAGGCCGTTGACGCGGGCCTCACGGTGGCCCCGCACATCAAGACGTCGCTCGCGCCGGGATCGCGGATCGTCACAGCGTACCTGAGCGCCACCGGCCTGCTGCCGTACCTGGAGAAGCTCGGCTTCACGGTCGCAGCGTACGGCTGCACGACCTGTATCGGCAACGCCGGTGACCTAACTCCGCCGCTCAATGATGCAATCGTCAAGCATGACGTAGTCGCCGCCGCGGTGCTATCGGGCAACCGTAACTTCGAGGCGCGGATCCATCCAAACATCCGCGCAAACTTCCTCGCGTCGCCGCCGCTGGTGGTCGCGTACGCGATCGCTGGCACGATCACACGCGACTTGATGACCGAGCCGGTCGGCAAAGGCAAGGGCGGCCGCGACATCTACCTGGGCGACATCTGGCCGTCCAGTGATGAAGTCAACCAGCTACTCAAGTACGCGTTGGACGCGAAAAAGTTCAAGGAGAACTACTCGCAGTTGACCCAGCAAGGCGACTTGTGGAGCCAGATTGAGGGCGCCGAGGGTCAGGTCTATGACTGGCCGAAGTCGACCTATATCGCCGAGCCACCGTTCTTCGGCGAGCATTTCTCGATGCAGTCGGCCAAGTCGATCACGCCGGTCAAGAACGCCCGGGCACTGGGCATCTTCGGCGACTCGGTGACGACCGACCACATTAGCCCGGCCGGATCAATCAAGGAAGACTCGCCGGCCGGCCGCTGGTTGAAGGAGAACGGCGTGCAGAAGGCCGACTTTAACAGCTACGGCTCGCGGCGCGGCAACCACGACGTGATGATGCGCGGCACGTTCGCCAACGTGCGGATCAAGAACCTGATGATTCCCACCAAGCCGGACGGCTCGCGGGTGGAAGGCGGCCTGACCATTCACCAGCCGAGCGGCGAACAGATGTCGATCTATGACGCCGCGATGAAGTACATCGCCGAAGGCACGCCAACCATCGTATTTGCCGGCGAAGAGTACGGCACCGGCTCATCGCGTGACTGGGCGGCCAAGGGCACGTACCTACTCGGCGTGAAGGCGGTCGTGGCGCGCAGCTTCGAGCGCATCCACCGCTCGAACCTGGTGGGCATGGGCGTGCTACCGCTGCAGTTCATCAATGAGGACAGCGTGCAGTCGCTCGGCATCACCGGCGAGGAGACCTACGACATTGAGGGCCTGACGGATGAGTTCAAGCCACAACAGGAAGTCACGCTGGTCGTCCGCGGCAAAAACGGCGTGAAGAAGGTGCCGGTGCTGCTGCGCATCGACACGCCGATCGAGGTCGACTACTACAAGCACGGCGGTATTCTGCCGTTCGTGCTGCGCCAGTTGCTGACCGCATAACGCACGCCGTTGCAGACACCGCACCGGATCTGCTGTACCGGTGCAGCAATGGAAAAGCCCTACGCCACTGCACCCCAAAGGTTGGATCGGCGTCCAACTTTTGGGGTGCAGTTCAACGGCGTCGGGCTTTTTTGACTTCGCGCGCGTCAGGCTTGACTTCGCGCACGTCAGGCGGCGACCGGCGACACGATGATTTTGACGTTCGCATCCTTATTGTTGACCAACTCCTCGAATCCTTTGCTCACGATGTCAGACAGCGCGATGCGACCGGTAATCAGCGGCTGCACGTCGATGCGCCCATCCGCAACATAGCGGATCACATCGGCGAATTCACCATTGTAGGCTAGCGAGCCGATGACTTCCTTCTCGGTCGAGACGAGCTCAAAGAAATTGAACTCGCTCGACTCTTCAAAGATACCGACCATCACGCACTTGCCGGCCTTGCGGATCAAGTCGATCGCCAGCTTGGCCGTGGTGCGATGGCCGATGCACTCGAACGACACGTCCGCGCCATAGCCACCGGTCAACGCGCGCACCTGTTCGATCGCGTCACCCTGGGTCGGGTCGATCACCGTCGTAGCGCCGACCTCCAGCGCCTTCTTCTTACGCGCGGCGGACATTTCGAGCGCGATGATACGGCCAGCGCCAGCGGCCTTGGCGGACATGATCGTGCACAACCCGATGGTACCGGCACCTACCACCACCACGGTCTGCCCCACGATGCTACCCGCCTTCTTCACCGCGTGTAGCCCAACGGCGAGCGGCTCAATTAGCGCACCAGCCTCGGTCGGAAAATCATCCGGCAGTTTGTAAAGCAGCTCCGCCGGCACATTCACGTACTCGGCGAACGCCCCATTGTTCATCAGGCCGGTGAACGCTAGGTTTTCACAAATGTTATACAGGCCATGCTTGCAGTAATAGCACGTGCCGCAGTGCTGGCATGCATCCGCTGTGATCCGCTCGCCGACGCGAAAACCGCTTACGCCAGCGCCGATGTCGGCGATCTCGCCACTGAATTCATGCCCGAGGATGCACTGGCCTTTCAGCCCAGTAAGCGGGTGAGGACGCTCGACCGGGATGAACACTGGTCCCGCCACATATTCATGCAGGTCAGAGCCGCAGATACCGCACCAGTGCACCCGGATCTTGACCCACCCTGGCGGAGGGGCATCGGGAACCCGCACCTGCTCGACGCGAATGTCCTTGCGGCCGCGCCAAACGGCGGCTTTCATGCTGGGTTGCTGTAAGGGAGTTGTGACGTTCACGATTGTGCCTCCATCCTAGTTGTTCGATGCCAAATCAACGAATGGGCCAGCCGGGCACCACGCGTGCCTGCGGCTTGCGTGCCTGTATGCCTGTGTGTCCGTGTGCTATATGCTTTATGCCTGCGTACCGAGGGCTTGGCTCGCCGCGTCCGCTATACCTGCATGCTTGTGCGGGAGCCGTTTTGCACGGCGGCCGTTACTTACGCGACCGTCGTTACTTGCGCGCTGGTATGCCCATGCAGGAACGGTGCCAGCCGGCGGACCTGCGGCAGGTTCGTTCACGGGCGGCACGATGTAGCAGCGCAACAGGCTCGTAAAATCCACTACATCGATGCGCTCCTGAATTCGCGAGGGCTGTAGCGCTGCACTGCACAACGCAACCCGGCCGGACGCGGACTGGTCGCCGGTGACCTGCGCCGAGACGCGGCGTCACAGCGCACGTGAGACCGTCGTCTCTGCTGTCTTTCCGTGCTTGTTTGGCCTTCCTGGCGACCAAAGCCCGCGGCAGCATACCCGTGAGACGCGTGTATCACGCAAGTGCATCGCAACTTCGACACGACGCAGTCCTGCTGCGGCAGCAAACGTGCCATTGCACGAAAGCCCGCCTCCATGGACGACGGAAAATGTACCGTCAGCCTCGATCCGGACTAAAATGTAAGGTTCTCTGCACCTGAATTGGCACACCATGCGCTCGCGTATCGCTAAACGTCTCCCACCCGACGCCGACAAGCTGGTCGGTCTGTCGCTCGCGCTTTTCGCGTCCGGCAGCCGCATCGAAGACCGCTTCTGGGAAGCAAAGCTCGATGCGCTCATCGAAAAAGTGATCCGCAATGGCAACCAGACGACACTGGATGCCGCTTTAGACCATCTGCAGCAAAAACATACGGACGCCTATGGCGCCCTCGCCGACATGGCCGAGACCCATAGCGAATCGTTCCGCATCGAGCACGAGGGTCAACCGTACGACGTACTGCTGATCGCGGCACCAGTGCTCGCATGGACGCGTTACATGATCCCGTCCGGCCCGCTGAAAGGCGACATCGTCGATGCGCTGCGTGCGCAGTTGCAAGCGCACATCTTCGCGGCACGGGCGCTCGTCGCGTTAGCGCCGTATCTGTACAGCATCGACCAGTTACCACGCCATCACGTCGAGACGTTCCGGCTCGCGCAGCAACTTGGCCAAGCGGCGCTGGTCGGCGGCACGATCAAGCTAAATCTCGGCGATCTTCCTGAAACATCACCGATCCTCGCCGATCCACGCTTTCTGCTGTCTGTGGTCGCCGTGCCGGCCGGCGAGCCGCTGTTTCGCTGGCAGGAGGAGGAGAACGGCGCACGCGTTGAGCGCGGACAGTGCCTGGAACAATGGCGTGCGCAGGGCGGCGCGAACTTGTCGGGTGTGCTGCCCGGCTGCGAATTCGACTGCCTGCTGCCAGACGCGTATTACTCGGCCTGCCGCGACGCGGATGAGCAAATCCGCCCGCATACCGTGCGCACTGCAGTCAGGTATCTGGGCGACACGATCGGTGCCAAACCGGATGGACTACGTGCGGTTGTCGCCGGTTTCGGCGAACGGCGCGTAGATGAATATCGGATCGCCTTCACCCGGCGCGGCAGCAACGACGTGATCTACGGCGTGGTATGGCCGCTGTACGGCCGCGAGAACGGCGATCTCGGCCCAGATGACGACGTGCCGCCCGACGAAGATCAGGCCGGTGGCATGCTCGACGATGTCATCGGACTGCTCAAGGAAATTGGTGTCACTGATATCCGTCGTCACGCGGCACGATTCGAACCGGAGTACTGCGACGACTGTGGCGTGCCACTGTATGCTGACCCACTCGGTGAGATCGTGCATGCCGAAATGCCTGAGGATGCCGAACCAGCGCAACCTCACTTCCACTAAGACCCGCGCTTTTCCCACCCGCCACGTGCGTCGCGTCATCGGCCGAAGAGCCGTCAAGACGCGGCCCGACTGGCCTTTCGGCTAATGCCGGCCCACTGCTTGTTCTTGCCATCATTGATCTCTGATGTCCGCCGCGCTGGCCAACGCGGCGGCGCGGTTGTGTGGACTCAGTCAGGGAGAAGTGGTCATGAAAGTCTGCTTGCTGAATGAGCAAGCCGAGAGGCGCGAAGGGCTAAAAACATTGCTGCGCCAGATTAATCGACATGCATCATTCTACGATGCGCGTGACTGGCGACAAGCGCAGCGCGTCCTGCAACATGCCTGCCCAGACATGCTCGTCATCGACTGGCAGGACGGGATGAGTGTGCAGGATATCTTCGATCTCCGGCGCCATTATCCCAACCTGCCGATTGCGGCGTTGGTCGATGATGCCAGCCCAACGCGGGTCAAGTCGCTGGTCGACGCCGGCGTGCTCGGCGTTGTGCCGCGGCACCTCAATCCGCGTCTTATCGTTCGCGCGTTCGAGATCGTGCTGCTCGGCGGGCACTACGTGCCGCCCAGTGGACTGAATCTGCACACGCCCACCGTCGTGCCGATCAACGCGTACGGGGACAGTTCGCTGAACCGAGCAGCCTGCCGGCGCCAAAGTGCGTCGTCTGGCCTACTGTCGCCGCGCCAAGAGCAAATCCTGCGGCTTGTGCACATGGGTGCGACCAACAAAAGCATCGCACGCGCGCTGGGCATCAGTGAAGGAACGGTCAAGATCCATCTCGGCGCGATCTTCGAGAAGCTTGGCGCGACCAATCGCGCGGCCGCGGTGGCGATTTACAATGGTTGGCAGACTGGCGCACTGGAAGTGCTACGCGATGCGACCCAGCAGGCACGGCAACCGGTCTATGGTGAGGCTGGGCCGACGCCGCTGCGTGCGGCCACCCGCGAGCACCGACGGCGCGACGCAGCCAATGGGCGCGACCAAGCGATACTGCAAGCCGCGGAGCCAGACGGCGTGCCATACAAGGTCGTTCCACGCAAGCGTCGTTGAATCGCAACGCCGTGCGCGGGCGTGCGATTTGCTTCCACCACCGGGAGCCGCGCAGCGAGTAATATGTGTGATATGGGATTCCTCTACACGTCGTTACCATGGTGGTTGGCGATAGGTGGCAACCTTGCCGCCGTGGCTCTGCTTGTGCTCGCGGCGTGGAAGAAGCCCTTCGCGCGGTTGCGCGACGATACGCTGCAGCACCTGTGGCTTGGCATGACCGTGGCGATCGCGGTCATGTGGGCCACCAACGCATGGCTGAACGATGGCCCGGTGATGCATCTGCTTGGCGCGACATTGATGGTCACGCTGTTCGGCTGGTCGCTCGCGTTGGTGTCGATGGCAGTCATATGCGCGCTGGTGGCCGCGATCTTCAGCGTACCGTGGGATGGCGTGGGTCTGACCTTTGTCATATTTGGGGCAGTGCCGGTCTTTGTCTCGACGCTGCTACAGCGGGTTATTGCCGCATGGTTACCGCGAAACTTGTTGATGTTCATCTTCGGCCACGGCTTCGTGACCGCCGCGCTAGCGCTGGTTGCCGCCTGTGCCGGTGCACTAGGCTTATACCTGGTGCTGGCCCACGGCGATACGGCCGTGATCCCGCCCGGCTACGGGATGGCCGTCGGCATGCTCGCCTCCGGCGAAGCGTGGTTCTGTGGCATGCTAACCGCGCTGTTCGCCGTCTATCGCCCGGCGTGGGTCACCACGTACGATGTACGCCGCTACCGGTTCGATCGCCGCCACATGGACCGGGGCCCGCGCGCCTGACCCAGCAGCCTGGCGGTCCACTATGTCGTGTGCAACAGTTGCCGCGCGCTACGCCGGCCGGCCGCAGTACCTCCTCTGTTTTGCGTTAAGATAGAACGCTAGCTCAACCGCGGGCCTCTGAGTGTATCCAAGTCCGGACTCGACATCGCGTGCGAATCCACTTGCGCACATCCTCTCACTTCGACCGCGGCTTTTTTCACGGCACCTAGCAACAGGATTAGATGGATCGTCATTCTACGTCGCGCCCGATGCAACGACTGATCGGCGCCATGGCCTCATGCGCGCTCGTGGCCATGGCAATCGCCATTCCCACGATGGCCTGCGCCGACCAAGTCGAACACCACAACGAGCTAGTCTACCAATTCATCACGCAAATGAGAGCCAATCCGCTAGTCGCGGACTGCGCGGCGCACGCCGACTTTATCGTCGGCACATCGAGCGCGTTTGACCACGTCGAATTTCCACACAGCTCGTTCGATCCCGCGCACGCCGAAGTCAAGCCATGGAAAGGCTCGTTCGACCAGGGCAAGCAACGGATCAAGGTCGATTCGATCGTCACCGTCCAAGGGGTCGGCATGCGCAAGGATGGTTCAACGAAGCCCGACGCGCTGAAATTCCGCTGCGGCTACGTCGACGCGAAAATGCTCGCCTTTAGTTGGAATGATCCGGTCGCGCCGTTTAAGCGCGCTGCGCCGAGTCGCCAGGCCGGCAAGGCCAAAAAGGCGTTGCGCGGCTCGGGCCGCAAGAGTCCAGCGAAGGCGGCAGGCAAAGGCACCGGCAAGAAAGGCCGGCGGCGCTGAGCCCACCATGCACGCGCCTGCGTGTGACAAACGCTGCGCACACAATGCCGCAGTGCGTCACATCGCGTCGAGTTGCCAACCGATGGCCTGCAGCATCGCCGCACCCAGCGACGCACTGCGCGCGCCGTTCCAGCCGACGTGCGGGTCAGGCAAGTTCGCATCGTCCTTAAATGGCATTTCAAGCGTGAGCGACAGGCACTTAAAGGTGTGGCCGATATACTTGGAGGCGAGCTGGAGCGCATCCTGCTGGTAACGCCCGGACTCGTATCCGTGCTCATCCTGGAAGTGCGCGCTGGCGCGCTTGAAATGGCGGATGAATTCGTCTTGCACACGGCGTTGCGCGTGAGAGAAATCGGGCAGCATTTCCGAGCCGGCGACGAAGACGTATGGCAGCGTTTCATCGCCATGGATATCGAAGAACATGTCGCAACCGCTCGCATGGATAGCGTCGCGTACGGCCAGCACTTCGGGGCTGCGATGCAGGTCCGGCTGCAACCATTCCCGGTTCAGGTTCGCGCCAGCGGCATTGGTGCGCAAGTTACCCAGCGCGCTGCCATCCGGGTTCATGTTCGGTACCACGTGAAAGACCGCACGTTCGAGCACGATGCGGCCCAGCGGGTCGCCCCGCCAATCGCCAAGGCCGCACAAGCGCCTGAGCAGACCCTCGACGAACCACTGCGCCATCGTCTCGCCCGGATGCTGCCTTGCGATGATCCAGATGTTGCGCTTGTGCGGCGCCGGTTCGCCAACGGTCAACAGATCCAGCGCACGCGCCTGCACGGTACGGGTCAGTTCGGTCAGGCGCACGCCAGGCTGCTGGACCAGCGTGTCGACCCACTGTGCATGTCGCGCATACGGATACGGTTCGAAATACGCGTAATAGATCCGGTCGTGCGCCGGCCGATGACAGATGCGCAGCACCTGACCGTCATACGTGGTGGGCACCCGGAACCAGTCGATGCCATCATAACTCGCGGCAGCCTGATAACCGTGCCATCCATCCGGAAAAGCACTGTGCGACGCGTTCTCGAACGTGATCGTGCAGCCCACGTCTTTCGCACCGCTCAGCGAGAAATAGAACCACTGCGCAAACGCCGCTCGGGTGTCGGCGCGCAACCGCAATCGAATGTCGTCCGCGCGCTCGCACGATACGATATCAATTGCCCCTGAATCGAATTGACTACTGATGTGAATGCTCATGGGTCGGATCCGCAACGAATGGAGTCAGGTGGCCTGCTTGCGACGAAATACATAGGTCGAATCGTTCGACGCCTTCGCATCGAACCGGTAGCCGTCGGCGTCGAACGCGATGAGCCTAGCCGGCTCGTCGATCCGGTTCACGACTGCAAAGCGGGCGAACGCGCCACGCGCACGCTTGGCGTAGAAGCTGATGATTTTGTATTGACCGTTTTTCCAGTCCTCGAACACTGGGGTGATCACCGGTGCGTCAAGCTGGCGCGGCCTGACCGAACGGAAATACTCGTCCGACGCGCAATTGATCAATACCCGCGCGCCACCTGCGCGCTTGAGCTGTGCGCTCAGCGCAGCGGTAATCTTGTCGCCCCAGAATGCGTACAGATCCTTGCCGCGCGGGTTGACAAGCCGCGTACCCATTTCGAGCCGGTACGGCAGCATTAGATCAAGCGGACGCAGCACCCCATATAAGCCGGAGAGCACGCGTATATGGCGTTGCGCATAATCCAGATCGGCGGCAGACAAGGACCGCGCGTCGAACCCATCGTAGACATCGCCATTGAACGCGAGCATCGCCTGCTTGGCATGCGGTGGCGCGAACCGCGCGGCAGACCAGTCGCCGTACCGCGTATAGTTCAAGCGCGCGAGCGGATCGGAAAGACGCATCAATGTGCCGATTTGCTGCGGCGAGAACGTGCGCAACTGCGTAATCAACTCGGCCGAGTCGTCAAGGAACGCCGGTAGCGTATGCTTGCGTACATGGGGCGGTGTGTCATAGTCCAGTGACTTGGCGGGCGATAAAACGATTATCATGGAAGGCTGACTGAAAAAAGGCATCGCGCGGCGTGATTGGCCGCAAGCGTTGCCATTGTATCGACAATGACGCCCTCCCGTTCCGCCCCGCCGCTGCCGGCCGACCCTGTCGCACCATCGAGCGCCCCTGCGGCTGCCTTCGTCCGTCCCCGGGTGGTACTCGACACGAACGTGTGGATCGACATCCTGGTATTCGACGATCCCGCGACCCGCCTGATTGCAATAGCGCTGCAGGACGGCAGCCTCGACGCGGTGCAGAACGACCGCTGCCTCAACGAGCTGCAGCGCGTGCTCGACTACCCGCAGTTCGTGCGCTACGCAATCGATAAGCCGGCGGCACTCGCGCGGCTCGCCCGGCTGTGTGTGCGCGTAGCACCGGCGCTGCGCACGAAGGGCGGCACTGCAATGTCTGTACCGGAGGCAGGCGCGAATGCGAGCGCAAGTGCGCGCGCAGCCGGCGCCGCACCGCGCGCACTACCGCTGTGCCGAGACCGCGACGACCAAAAGTTCCTCGAATTAGCGTATGACGCAGCCGCACAGTGGTTGGTCACCAAGGACAAGGCGCTGTTAAAGATGGCGCGCCGGATGGCGCGCGAGTTCAACTTGCGCATTGCGCAGCCGGCCCAGTTCGTCGCGGCCGCAGGCCTTGCCCAGTCGGCGGCGGGCGACGCAACGCACGAGCCTACCGTACAATAGGCCTGCTGGCATCGATCATCCGGTCGCACGGCTCCCCCTATCGACACAACGCTTATGCCATGAACGCCTCGCATCGCCCGCCCGATACGTCGCCCCGCGTGCCCTCCTTCCCATCGCGGTTGCCGCAAGTCGGCACGACGATCTTTACGGTGATGAGCGCGCTCGCGTCCGAGGCCAACGCCGTCAACCTGGGTCAGGGGTTTCCGGATTTCGACTGCGACCCGACAATTATCGATGCGGTCGCGCAGGCGATGCGTGACGGCTTCAACCAGTACCCGCCGATGGCCGGTCTTGCGTCGCTGCGCAATGCGATTGCCGCAAAGATCGAGCAGCTGTACGGCCATCGTTACGATGCGGCCAGCGAAATCACCATCACCGCGGGCGCAACGCAAGCGTTGCTCACTGCCGTGCTGTGCTGTGTGCAGCCGGGCGACGAGGTCATCGTGATCGAGCCTTACTACGACAGCTACTTGCCGGCAATTGAGCTGGCGGGTGGCAAACCCGTGTTCGTGACGCTGGACGCACCCGATTATCGGATTGCGTTCGACCAACTCGCCGCGGCGATCACGCCGAAGACCCGGCTGATCATCGTGAACACGCCGCACAACCCAACCGGCACGATCTGGCGCGACAGCGACATGCGGGCGCTGCAGGACATCGTGCGCGGCACGGACATCCTAGTGCTGTCTGACGAGGTCTATGAGCATATGGTGTTTGACGGCGCCCGCCACGAGAGTGTTGCGCGCTATCCGGACCTCGCGGCGCATAGTTTCGTCGTATCAAGCTTCGGCAAAACCTATCACGTGACCGGCTGGAAGCTCGGCTACGTCGCCGCGCCGCGCGAATTGAGCGCCGAGTTCCGCAAGGTCCACCAGTTCAACGTGTTCACGGTGAATTCGGCCACCCAGGCAGGCGTCGCCGCGTACATGGCCGACCCAGCGCCCTACCTGACGTTGCCGGCGTTCTACCAGGCCAAGCGCGACTTCTTTCGTGCCGGCCTGGAACGCACGCGTTTTAAGCTATTGCCATGTGAAGGTACGTATTTTCAGTGCGTCGATTATTCGGCAATCTCGGCACTGCCAGAGGCGGAGTTTGCCAGGTGGTTAACCGTCGAGATCGGTGTTGCGGCGATTCCCGTGTCCGCGTTCTATCATCGGGCGCACGACGCCGGCGTCGTGCGCTTTTGCTTTGCCAAACGCGAAACAACGCTGGCAAGCGCGCTCGAGCGCCTTGCCGCGCTGTAGCGTGTGGCGCGCGCCCATCTGCGCCCCACTGAACGATCCGCACTACCGGCCGTCGCCATGGCTGGCGCGCCGCGCACAACTGGGCCTGTCGCTGCTGCCTGTCGAGAGCGACGCCCCCCAACATGAAGGAATCCACCGATGACCGCCGAATTGCTCGCCACCCGCCGGGATGCGACGCTCGTGCTCACGCTGTCCAACCCGGGCGCACGCAACGCGTTGCACCCTGACATGTACGCCGCCGGCATCGAGGCGCTCGATTCATCCGAGCGCGACCCGGAGATCCGGGTCATCGTGCTGACCGGCGCCGACGATTTCTTCTGCGCGGGCGGCAACCTGCACCGGCTGTTGGAGAATCGGGCGAAGGGTCCATCGGTGCAGGCCGACAGCATCGACCTGCTCGGCGCGTGGATCAGCGCGATCCGCGCCTCACGCAAACCGGTGATCGCCGCGGTCGAAGGGGCAGCGGCCGGCGCAGGTTTCTCGCTCGCGCTCGCCTGCGACCTGCTGGTGGCAGCGGATAACGCAAAATTCGTGATGTCGTATGCGCGTGTCGGACTCACGCCCGATGGCGGCGGCTCGTGGTTCCTGTCCCGGGCACTGCCGCGCGCGCTAGCCACCGAAATCATCCTGGAAGGCAAGCCGGTGCCGGCGCCGCGCCTGGCGGCGCTGGGCGTAGTCAACCGGCTCAGCGCAGCAGGCGCAGCGTTGGAGAGCGCACTCGCATGGGCTGACGAGCTGGCGCGGCTGTCGCCAAACGCGGTGGCCCGGATTAAGGCGCTCGTCGACGATGCTCCCAGGCAACCGTTGGCCGAGCAGCTGGTCGCCGAACGGGACCATTTCGTCGCGTCGCTGCATCATCGCGATGGTCTCGAAGGGATCAGCGCGTTCCTGGAAAATCGCGAAGCGCGCTATAAATGACCGCGGGCCTACGCGTACACGTCGGCGCGTACGCTGCGACAGGCCAACGGACCGAATGAAGTCCATCGCAGCAATCGTCCGACTGGAGCTGGCATCGTATCTGAAAGACAGAAACGGCGTCCCGCGTGTGAGCCTGGCCCGTGACGCTGCGATCCAGCCGGTTCTATGCTTAAATAGCATGCACCTCGCAGCCAACGGCGCTCGATGCGCTGCAGGCATCGTGTAAACATTCAACTTTCTACAGGATGGGGCGCCGAAAACGCGCGCGGGCCGGATCCGCGCACCGGGGACGCGCCTCGATAAGCGGATATGATCGATATTTACAGCTGGGCCACGCCGAACGGCCACAAGGTCCATATCATGCTTGAAGAGCTAGCGCTGCCCTACACCGTCCATGCGGTCGACATCGGCGCAGGCGACCAGTTCAAGCCCGAGTTCCTGGCGATCAGCCCAAACAACAAGATCCCGGCGATCGTCGATCACGAGGGTCCCGGTGGCCAGCCGATCGCGCTGTTCGAATCGGGCGCGATCCTGATCTACCTCGCGGAGAAGACCGGAAAATTTCTGCCAGCCGATCCGGCCCAACGTTATGCGACATTGCAGTGGCTGATGTTTCAGATGGGTGGACTTGGCCCGATGCTCGGACAGGCGCACCACTTTCGGATCTATGCGCCGGAGCAAATCGAATATGCGGTCAATCGCTACACGAACGAAGCGCGACGGCTGTATGGCGTGATGGAGAAACAGCTCGGTAAGCATCCCTATCTGGCCGGTGATGACTACACGATCGCGGACATCGCGGCATTCCCGTGGACGCGCTCGTGGAAGAATCAGGGAATCGATCTCGACAGTTTCCCGAACGTGAGCGCATGGCAGCAACGCATCAATGCGCGGCCCGCGGTGCAGCGGGGCGTCGAAGTGCTGGTATCCGCGCGCAAGGCGCTGACCGACGACAAGGCGCGCGAAGTCCTGTTCGGCGCCACGCAGTACGCGCAACGCTAAAGAAACCGAGTCGGCAGGGCGGGTACTGAAATCCATGCGCTCGTTTTCTTGCCGCACGCTGTTACGCGCAGCTGAAGCGCCGCCCAGATCATTGGAGCGGCTCTTTCAGCAACGCTGGCAATGGCAACGGCATCACGTCGATGCCCTCGTCCAACAGAGCCCGCGCGTCGTCAAGCGTCGTGACCCCGCGGATGCTGCGGGCCGGCGCCTCGTCATAGTGGATCCGCCGCGCTTCCTCAACGAACTGCTCGCCTACGTCTTCGGTGTGCTCGATCACCTGCCGCATCATCTGCAGCCAACGCGCCTGCAATTCGCCCGCATTCAGCGACTGCCCGCCGACGCCCGGCGCGCCATCGCATTGCGCCGGCGCGGCCGCACCCGACAGGTTCAACCGGGGCGCCGACGGCACGCGCTGCACCGTCTTCGAACCACATATCGGACACTCGACGAAGTGCCTCTCCAGTTGCGACTTGAAGTCCTCAGCCGACTGAAACCAGCCTTCGAACCGGTGCGCGTGCTCGCAGGTTAAATCGAGAACTTTCATACCCATGAAATGTACGATCCAGTGTAGCGCAATCCGCGCGATTTGTGCATGATCGTTCTAAATTATCAGACCGTGGCCGACCATTCTAGCGCGTTTGCGCGTGGCGCAACCCGCCCACTCACCGCCCGCCTTGTCCTCCTCATCATCTCGGCGGTGACGAAGCTTTTACGTCGTTGTGGCGTTCTGGCCGTAGTACACGCAGTGCTCGGCCGATACGCAGACACGCGGATAGTTCAAATCGCAAAGCGTCGCAGCACTGGATGTAAAGCGCTGCACGCCAACGCCGCGGCGTCACCCTCCCTTCCCTCGGTAATGCATTTTCAGAACGCTTGCTTCGTCTCCAACTGATTGACGCTTGGTCTGCCAGGCGATGACATCATTGGCCGTCCCGTTTGCCTCGAGGCCCAACCCCGTGGTCGTCCCCTATAACACCGCTAATTCGAAGTTGTTGCAACAACCGGTCGAACCTGCTGACGTGCTACCGTGCCGGATGAAACAACAGAGCAACAATTACGGCAATCTGCCATCAAATAATGCTTTATTATCTACAACGAAATTCACGCACGCATCACTTGCCGCCCGTATAGCGCACGTTCCCGCAAAGGGCTATACCACATGCAATTTTTCTATTGCCATTTCCATACAAGTATGCAATCCTGCTCGACGACATAGCTTAAAAACATCATTGCACACTGCGCTGTTAGGGTATTCAACATTACATAGCGATCGTTAAGCACATAGGTCCATTTGGCATGTTGGGTGTGCTTGCTCAGTGAGCAATGCTGAATAAAGATTAAGTTTTGTCTGATACAGAAAATTTTGTGTATTGCAGCAGTACCACTTCAGCCTCCCGGGGTGATCCGATGCTACTACAATGCCATGATAGAAGCAGCGAATACGTGACGCATGTTGGCAAAGCGGCACTACCAACTCGTTACGGAAATTTTGTTGCCCACGCATTTCGTTCGAAAAGCGATGACAATGAGTATCTCGCGCTAGTAATGGGCGATGTTTGCCAGCGTGAATCAGTACTGACACGACTGCACTCTGAGTGCCTTACGGGTGATGTACTAGGATCACTGCGTTGCGATTGTGGTGAACAATTGGACGCTGCACTACGCCATATCGCATCCGAGGGTGTTGGCGCGCTATTGTATCTGCGAGGCCATGAAGGACGCGGCATTGGCTTGTGCAACAAAATTCTTGCATACGGACTCCAAGAACAAGGACGTGACACTGTCGATGCCAATCGCGACCTGGGTTTGCCAGACGACGCGCGCGAGTATGACTGCGCGGCGAGCATCGTGCGCCAACTTGGCATCCTGTCGGTACGGCTGATGAGCAACAACCCGGATAAATTTGAGGCGCTGCAGCGCCATGGCATTCCGGTATGTGAGCGCGTTGACCTCGCGGTTGCATTACGAGAGGAAAATGAGCGTTATATCTGGACCAAGCGTAATCGTTTCGGGCATTATTTTGACGAGAATGAACTTCAGTGCCCGTTGTCATTATAGCCGTTGTCATTATATTTAACTCGGCGCTCACTACAATATATCCACTGCTTTACGTGGTGAGCGCTGATCAAAGCAATCGTTTCTATTTACATGCTTTTATTCAGGCTGCTTATGCTGCAATGCCCACATTTGCGCATATAGGCCGCCTGCATTCAGCAATGTTCTATGGGTGCCGCGCTCAACGATACGGCCTTGATCCATGACAAGGATCTGTTGCGCATGCGTAATTGTCGATAGACGATGCGCAATGATCAGCGTTGTACGATGACGCGCAAGCTGTTTCAACTCGCGCTGAATCGCACGCTCAGCACGTGAATCGAGTGCTGAAGTCGCTTCATCAAAAATTAGAATAGGCGGCTTTTTCAGCAATGTGCGGGCGATTGCGATGCGCTGCTTTTCGCCGCCAGATAATTTCAAACCACGCTCACCCACGATGGTGGCATAGCCAGCAGGCAAGCTTTCAATAAAAGCATGAATATGGGCGGCGCGCGCAGCCGCAATCACCTCTTCTGGCGAAGCAGACAACCGACCATACGCAATATTGTAATAGATTGTGTCACGGAAAAGCACCGTATCTTGCGGCACAATGCCAATGGCCGCGCGCAGCGAATCTTGCGTCACAGCTCGAATATCTTGGCCACCGATCAGAATACGCCCAGCGCCATGGTCCACATCATAAAAGCGGAGCAACAGTCGTGCGAGTGTTGACTTACCTGAGCCGCTATGTCCAACAATTGCGGTCGTCGTGCCCGCCGCAATCGTAAACGTTATATCTCGTAAAATTTGCCGTTGCGGCTCATATGAAAAGCTAACATGCTCGAAGCATACTTCAGCGCTCCGGACAGCAAGCGGAAACGCACCTTGAATGTCGTCAACTTCACGCTTGAGATTTAGCAGCGAAAACATCTGATCCATATCGGTCAGACTTTGCTTCAAAGTTCGATACATATTCCCCAAAAAACTCAGTGGAATATATATCTGCAGCATAAACGTATTGATTAACACAAAGTCGCCCAATGTCAACTGCTTATCCACAACCTGTTGCGTCGCCCTCCATAAAACGGCGATCATGCAGATCGCAATAATCGACTGCTGACCCAAATTCATAAAAGAAAGCGATCTTTGGGACCGAACCGCCGCATCATGATAAAGCATCATGCCTTCATCATAGCGCCGAATTTCGTGTTGCTCGTTACCAAAGCACTTGACTGTCTCGTAATTAATAAGCGAATCGACCATTAGCGTATTGGAGCGCGAATCAAGCTTATTCATCTCCTGCCTTAAGCGCGTACGCCATTCCGTCACCATCACGGTAAACGTAATGTAAGCCGCAAGCACGAACAGTGTAACAATCGTATAATAGATATCGTAGCGAATAGCAAAGAAAATGAGTACCAACACGACTTCAACACATATTGGTAGAATATTGTAGAGTGAATACGAAACAAGCGTCTTGACGCCACGCGTCCCTCGCTCGATATCGCGTGATAGGCCACCCGTTTGCCGCTCAAGGTGAAAGCACAATGACAGCGTGTGCAAATGCCGAAATACTGCGAGTGCCACTTGTCGCGCCGCGTTGTAAGCCACTTTTCCAAAGATAATTTCACGCAGCTCCGCAAAAAACGAGCTGGATAAGCGCACGACCGCATAAGCGACAATAAGAAAACCAACGCCGTGGAACAATGAAAACGACGACTCCTGAACTGCCAACCGGTCAATTTCAGATAGCTGGTCGACAATCGCTTTCATCACAACCGGAACGCCCAGATTGGCGAGTTTTGCGCCAACCAGGCAGGCGAGTGCAAATGCGACGCGCCCTTTATAAACCATCAAATAAGGAAATAGCGCAGCGATTGTCTGCCAGTCACCACGCCGATTCAAAGATACCAAAGGAGAAACAAAAGCCCAAAGGCGGCGCATGCGTAATGGATAGTACATTCTTCGTGATTGGTTCAGCAAGCGTTTGCCGTACTGCATGCCCTTAATCATTTTTTTATTTCTTTATAGCAATCAATCTACTTCGCAAGAAATCGTGGTCAATGTGATTCATGCGGCGCGCTGCTATGCAGCATGGGTCGCCTGTCGATTGTTTCGATAGTGTTCAACGCAAGCCAGCACATGTCGCGCAAGCGCGATACGCTCATCAGGCGTTTTCATGAGCGTCTTGACTTTATCGACTGCCATAAGGTCTGTGCGCAAGAGGTCATGATCGCGTTCATCCGACGGATCAATCACCAAGATATCGAGGAAATCGGCATAAAGAGAAGCAATCGCGCCAACCGAAGCCTTCATTCCCAGTTCATGCATCATCTTAGTCAATGGGCCTTTGACTGCTTCGCCGCCGACGAGCGGTGCAACAGCTAAAACAGGCACATTGCAGGCACGCAGCCTGTCACGCACGCCTGGTAATGCCAGAATCGGTCCAATGCTGACGAAAGGATTAGAAGGACATAAGATCACGCCAGCCAGGTCGGGCGCACTCAGCGCTGCTTCAAATGGCGACGATAATCGTGCCGACGAAGCACCTTCAAAGCGAAACCCCGACACGCGCGGCTCACATCGCCGTTTAACAAAATACGTCTGAAAAGGCAAATCGCCTTCTTCTGTCTCAACGACAGTTCTAACCGGATCGTCAGACATCGGGACGATCGAATGCTTGACACCGAATGCGCTAGCAATGGTCGCAGTTAAATCACATAAGCTGGCACCGCCGTCAAGCAAGCTGCGCCGATAGAGATGAAGCGCAAGATCCTTGTCACCCAACTGAAACCAGACCGGCCCGCCCAAACGAGCCAGCGCTTCTTGCGAAGACCAGCTCTCGTTCGCCCGCCCCCACCCTTTCTTTGCATCCGCCACATCGGCCAGCGTATAGACAACCGTGTCCAGATCGGGACAGACGAGCAAGCCAAGATGCTCAAAATCGTCACCCGTGTTGACAACGATCGTCAACTCGTCCGCAGAAAGCACATGCGCTAGACCATAAGCCAACTTAGCGCCGCCCACCCCGCCGCACAACGCAACATACTTTGCCATTTCCTTCCTATGTAAAGGTCAAGCATTTTTGACTTAAACAGATCACCCTTCCGATCCTGTCAGGCCGAATAGTGTCTGTCTACTTTGATATAGACGTTTGAGCATCTTAGTGAATCCATGATGTGAAGCACTGCGTGAGCGCCATCACAACATCGATTTAGGCAGTCTGCAGGCAAGCCACACCATGAACCCACTGATACAGGCCCGATTATTGTTACGCTTCGTTCAAGACCTGATGGCCGTGCCCACGCACCAAACGTCCGGCCTTCATGAACCGCACAGGTGCCAGCGCAGGAGCAGCATACGAAGCCTGCTGCCGCTCAGTACTGACGTCACGGTAAAGAGGGGTACGCTGCATCGCACGGCGCCCGAGTCTGGCGGCCAGTGCTTCCATGGCAGCAGGCGGCATTTCCTGCCCGTGGGCTGCACCGGCTGCGCGGCTGATCGACTCGTTCATTAGGGTACCACCCAAATCGTTGGCCCCCGCCTGCAAGCAAAGCTGCGCGCCCTGCTCACCCATTTTCACCCAAGACGTTTGAATATTGTCAATCAGGCCATGAAACGCCAGACGCCCGACTGCATGCATCAAAACGGCTTCTCGCAAAGTCGGCCCCTGGCGCGCGCCTTTCTTTTTAAATAACGGCGCTTCTTCATGGACAAAGGGCAATGGAACAAACTCAGTCAGACCGCCTGTATCGCGTTGCAGCTCCGCAAGCCTGAGGATATGTCGCGCCCAGTGCTTATAAGATTCGACATGGCCGAACATGATCGTGCAAGTGGTTCGCAATCCCAACTCGTGTGCCGATCGCACGACTGTCAGCCATTCTTGCGTATTCAGCTTGTCCGGACAGATTTGTCGCCGCACTTCATCGTCCAGGATCTCGGCTGCGGTCCCAGGCAAAGTACTTAACCCGGCATTTTTCAAATCAGACAAAAAAGCGCTGATGGATTTCCCCAGGCTAGTTGCGCCATGCATCACCTCAAGGGGCGAGAAGGCGTGAATGTGCATGTCTGGACATTCTGTTTTAGCCGCTTCGCAGATATCAACGTAAGTGCGTCCCGTATAGTCGGGATGAATGCCTCCTTGCAGGCAAACCTCCGTCGCACCGCGATCCCACGCTTCTTTCACGCGGCGACGGATTTCGTCGAGGTCAACGATATAGGGCTTTTCGCGCAGGTCTTCTTGTATCGGCCCTCGCGAAAAAGCGCAAAAATTGCAATGGTATTGGCAGACGTTTGTGTAGTTGATGTTCCGATTGACGACGTAAGTGATCGTGTCACCCTTCGTTTGCCTACGCAAACGGTCCGCCGTGTGCGTCAAGTACGTAAAATCGTGGCCGCGGGCGTTGAATAAATGGACAAGCTCGGCTTCTTCGAGGCGCTCGCCCGCCACGCATTTATCCACGATATCGATCGTCTGCGAACAAACACGGTCAGCATGAGAAGCCGTGGTAGTCACTGCCAGGCGAGCAATATCCCCCATCGTCTTGGAGCCTGCTTTCCATAGATCGCTTGTTGCCAAACCACTGCAATCTGAATGGCGCAGCACATCAGCATGCAAGCCCGGGTCGATCCAACGATCACGTTCCTCGATATAGGCAGGATAGACGGTTATCCGCTCGGTCAACGTCTTCCCCCCCCTGTCGGTGACCTCACTTAAGCGGTCAATTTGCGGCCACGGCGCTTCTGGGTTAACGTGATCAGGCGTGACCGGTGAGACGCCTCCCCAATCATTGATTCCCGCGCGTATCAAGTCGGTCAGGTCACCATCGAAAAGATTAGGCGGCACCTGAATGCTCATTGCGGAACCCAGAACCAACCGGGCGACCGCTGTTGTCCAACACAATTCGTCCATTGACGGCTCAGGCGCGTTGACCATTTTGGTGCCGGGTTTCGCGCGAAAGTTCTGAATAATGACTTCCTGCAGATGGCCATAGCGATCATGCAAATCCCGCAGCGCAAAGAGCGATTCAAGCCGCTCGCGGCGTGTCTCCCCGATACCAATCAATATGCCTGAGGTGATCGGTATATGCGCTTCGCCGGCAAAGCGAAGCGTTTCAAGCCGCACTGCCGGGTGCTTATCGGGAGAACCGTAATGCGGCCCGCCACGCTCGGAAAGACGTTCAGAAGCCGTCTCTAGCATCACCCCGAAGGAAGGGGCATGGGGCCGTAGCATCTGGTATTCTGCCGCGCTTAACACGCCCATATTAAAGTGCGGTAGCAGCCCGGTTTCAGCTCGTACACGTTGCGCAACCTCAGCGACATAGTCGGCCGTCGTAGCATGACCCAGTTGCTGCAGCGCTTCGCGTGCAGCGGCATAACGCGCTTCGGGCCGATCACCGAGCGTAAACAAAGCCTCACGGCAGCCTACTGCAGCGCCCGCCCGTGCAATGTCCAGCGCTTGGTCCACGGTAAGAAATGCTTGGCCAATGACCCGTGGCGCTTTGGCAAAGGTACAGTAATGGCAGACATCTCGACAAAGATGGGTGAGCGGAATAAAGACCTTGCGTGAATAGGTGATGACATTACCCCATCCAATGTCTCGCCATGCCGATGCCAGACCGGCCAACTCACGCCAATCTTGCACCGCTTCAAGCTCATATGCCAAAGCCTTGTCATCTAGCCTTGGCTGGTTGCCCTTAGCGGAACGTTCGGCCTCTTGAATCACCCTATAAACAGGATCGTTTACTAATTTTGACATAGCACCCTCCTCTTGGCGTCTCTGACGGAAGACTCGAATTCCTCAAGGTCGGCAGGCAAGTCAACATCCAGCGCCCACTCCCTTGAACGGACAACCCAAACATCAATTCCGGCGCGTCGAGCGGCGTTTTGATGAGCGGAAAAGCTTGGCCCGCTGAAAAACAACGGAATGGCGCCAGGTCGGCAAATCAATCCATTCGTGCCATGACCGTCCCGGTTCGGCGCCATGCCAATTGCATCGACCGGTGCACAGCTCAACATGTCGATGGCTGCCTCATCCAGCAGCGGCAAATCACCAGGGACAAACATCACACGCTCCCCGCCTGCCGCTGCAATGTGGGCCATCGCTCGTGAACAGGCATTCGCCATGCCTTCATCCGGCGGCCCCCACAAGATTTCAGCACCCGCTGCCCGAGCCATCTCCGCCGTACTTTCCGACGGCGTCACCACCAATAGAGAAGCAATTCGAGGCGATGCGCGCAACGTGCCAATGACATGACTCGCCATGGAAAAAAACAACGCTTGGCGCGCAGCATGACTCAAAACGCCAGCCAACCGGGTTTTGGCACACTCAGGCGCTTTCAACGGCACGACCGCCCAGATGCCGGTATTACGCTGGGCGACAGAAACAGGAGACATCCCATTGCATCCCATATTGTTTCACTTCCCGGAAAATCAGGACAACTGTGTCGCGCTCAAAGCAACCGAAACAATTACCTGGCTTAGGTACCTATTGCACAACAAATTGGTACGTCTGCTTCCATCGTGAACCGCTAACTTGCGTACAAGCACTGCATTACCATAGTTCGACGACATGCTGGCATAGTAGCAAGCAAATTGTCTAGTCACTTGTTATTGACTGAGCCTATTTTTTCTGAGAATCTTTCTACCACTAAAGGGAAGATTAAGGAGCTAAGAGGATGAGCCACGCTACACGAACAGAAAGAAGCATGACTGTATCCGCCATCGGTGGCATCCCTCTTATACAAACAGGGGATGATCTTGGCCAGATTATTACGGAAGCGATCCAAAAAAATGGTATCGCTCTAGAAAATGGCGATGTGTTAGTACTTGCACAAAAGATCGTTTCAAAGTCCGAAGGGCGATGGGTTGCGCTATCTTCTGTCACGCCCGGCAAGCAAGCTATCGATTTGGCGCAGAAAGTGGATAAGGATCCACGGCTCGTTGAACTTATCCTATCGGAGTCGGCAGAAATCGTTGCGCACAGGCAGGATGGTGTACTGATCACCGCTCACCGTCTCGGATGCGTGATGGCGAATGCCGGTATCGATCATTCCAATGTAGGCGATGAAGACAGTGTGCTTCTACTTCCGAAAGACCCGGATCACAGTGCCCGTGAATTAAAAAAACAGTTTCATCACTTGTGCGGCGTCGATGTCCACATTATCATTAACGATAGTTTTGGCAGAGTGTGGCGCCATGGCACGGCAGGGTGCGCAATCGGTGTAGCAGGCTTTTCCCCGCTTAAAAATTATATTGGAAAGCCAGATTTGTTTGGGCAGCTCTTACGAACAACCCAGGTGGCAGTGGCCGATGAACTCGCCGCAGCAGCGTCTTTCCTAATGGGACAAGCCGATGAAGGATCACCTGTTGTGCTGATCCGCGGCGCGAATTTACCTGCTGCTGATGGAACGGTCGAACAGCTTATTCGCCCCAAAGAAGAAGATTTATTTCGTGAAACCTCCTCTACATTGGCAGTAGAAATGGCCTGAGCATAAAATGAAAGGTGGCCGTGCAAAGCCAGTTCACGGCGAACGCGTTCACTGATGCCGTGTTGGGCTGAGACCTCGGACTGTCGATGGGCGGCAAAGGAAGCTGGCGTGATAACGTGTTCGTTGAACGCATGCGGCGCAGCGTCAAGTATAAAGAGGTCTACCTAAAGGCGTACGAGTCGGTCAGTAGGCGAGGTCAATAAACGCGGAAGGTGGCATGTGGGCAGCCAAATTGGGAAAAGCAGCGGTTAAAGTGGGAGCGGTCTTGTGGGCGATGCAATGATCGGCCGCCCGTCCAAAACTAATGAAAATTCCAGCGAAGCACAGAAGGTTCAGGCGCCACGTCCTGCGCTGTCCATTGGCCAGCCTTACAACCGTGTCGCTTGGGTTATCGCGGTGAGCAGCCCTAAAACGGCTTTCGAATGGAGTTCGCTATGGGTGGCGTCCGCCACATGAAGTTCGGTATTGGCCAACGGATTGCTTATCTTAGCCTTATTGAATCCCATTTTTTGGGAAAAATTGTCTTTAAATGGCGTGACAAAATCTAGGCCGCCTTTAGGGGCAATGGTATCTTTGCCACCTGAAATATGAATATAATGTTCTACCGTTTCTCTAAGCTTCTTTGTCGGCGGTAAATGATCACCTCGGATGGGTGTGCCTAAGGTGACCAGTTGTTCAATATTACCTTGTGTCAGCTTAATCGCTTCAAAAGCGACATTGCCACCATGACTATGGGCAATGACATTCGTGATGATACCGGCCCGTGTGTTTTCATCGATCTTTTTCGCAAGGGTTTGCGCCGCCTCAATACGGGCAAGTCGATGATTTTTTCCACTCCATTGTAAAGCACTCACTTTCCCGCCAAATTTTTCCCGGACAATATCGGCGTATTTCCCATTCGGGCTGGTCCACCCTACTTCGGCTGCGGTGGCGTTGAACGTGCCATGCACTAAAATGGTTTCAATGCCATTGTTTGATTGCTCGGACGGCCCGATAAAATTGGGTGGGCGATTAAGATAGGGCATTTTGTGCAAGAAATTCAATAAGCCATAGGTCATTTGCTCCTGTGTGGCTTTCGAGACGGCTTCTTTTTTGTCTTTGGGAATACTTTTATCGTGGCCTATCTCAAGATTGGTGGTATGAATCTCTTGCGATCCATTGTACAAGCGTCTCGAAATGGCTTCCACTCCCTTGAATGGCCTCTCTGGATCGATATCCAGCCGGCTGACCAGCCTGACAGATGAATCTTGGTCGGGTACAACCTGCGCTCGCCCTGCCTTCCTCTGTTGGTCGGACTGGACCTCGTAAGCCCTCTTTCCCATCATCCACCTCGTCAATGCAATGATTTTGCGCTAGGTTGACGTAGCAATACATCCATAACAGCTGTATATCATCGGTTCGAATCTGACACAATACCGATTTGCCGTGCACGAGATCGCTTCAAGTCCGTGCGCATCTAGTGGTAGGGTGTCGGGAGCAAGTGCAGCTGCGTGTCCACTTCATCGACGATCAGTGCGTAGCCGGCAAGCGTCGCGCTTGATGTCCAGCGCTGTAGGATCTCTCGGATGCAAATATTGTCGTCTACCGTCACCACGCCCGAGAGCGTCACCCGCACAAATGCTGAACAGTCGTGGAGACGTCTGTGTCGGGGCCCTCAACGGGCTGGCAGCTCAATTCAACCTTATCTAATGGGGCGCGATCCGCTGCGAGCGCAGCGCTTGGATCGGCCACGCCGGCATCAAACTACCTGCGCGGTATTTTCCGGCCAAGCGCCAGACAAAATTTTTTCAAGCCAAAACGCACCAATGATCGTCTTGACATCGCTAACGTCCCCGCACCGAATCCACTCGTGCAATATGGCCGGTTCGACGACAATCGTTTCCAAAAACTCACCGTCGTCCAGCGCGCGCTCACCTTCAGTCAGCCCACGCGCCAAGTACAGGTCGATAAACTCGGTCGAATACGAAATGACCGGGTGGATGCGGGTCAAGTAGACGAACTCGTTCGCACGATAGCCGGTTTCCTCGCGCAGTTCGCGTTGAGCACATGCGAGCGCCCCTTCCTGCGGATCGAGCTTGCCGGCCGGGAACTCAACCATCACACGGCCAAGTGGATAACGATACTGGCGCTCCATCAGCACGCGACCGTCATCCAACAGCGGCAATACCATCACCGCACCGGGATGCTCGACGAACTCACGCGTGGCCGTCTTGCCGTCCGGCAACCGCACGATGTCACGCTTGAGCGTCAGGAAATGGCCGTCATATAGCGTCTGGCCGTCGAGACGGGTCTCGACTAGATGAGCGTCGTCTGTCGGAATGCGTGTCATGTCGCCCCTTTTTGAGCGGTCGCCGATTCACGCGGCGCGCCGCTTGACGAGATACTGGAAAACGAAGCCGGGAAACGCAAGCACGACAAACAGGCTGAACGTAATCGCGTAAAACTGCCACTCTTGCTCGAAGCGATTGCCGGCCCGTGCCTCGAGCGCGAAGCCGAGCAGTCCCGTGACAAAGTAAAGCACAATCAATTCAGCGATCCGCCACCAGGCGCTCTTGCGTGCGCCCGGCGCGGCGCCGGGTACTGGCAGTATCGCCAGCAACCGCTGGTTGACGAACGGCAGGTTCGCGCCGAGCAGCGCGACCAGGACAATGAACCAGCCAGAGGGCGACATCGTGGCAACCGCCGTTACAGCGACAGTGTCTGGCGCACCGCCTGCAAGCAACTCGACATCAGCGGTCCGGGAACGATGCCAAGCAACAGCACCGCGAGACCGTTGAGCGCGAGCAGTGCGCGATTGCCACCGTAGGCGGTGATCGGCGTCGCGTCAACTGGCTCGTCAAAGTACATCAGCTTGACGATGCGCAGGTAGTAGAACGCGCCGAACAGCGACGTGACGACCGCGAGCACCGCCAGCCACGTCAAATTCGCATTCACGGCGGCCTCGAGCACCGCGAATTTCGCATAGAAGCCAACCGTCGGCGGGATGCCCGCCAACGAGAACATCATCAACAACATCACGAACGCGAACACTGGACTGCGCTTGTTCAAACCCTTGAAGTCGTCCAGCGTGTCGGCCTCGAAATCGCGGCGCGCAAGCAGCATCACGATACCAAACGAGCCTAGCGTCGTCAGTAGATACGTGATGCTGTAAAACACTGCGGATCCGTACGCGTTCGCCGCACCGCTTGCCTTGCCATCGACGACGCCGGACAGCAGGCCGAGCAGCACAAAACCCATATTCGAGATCGCCGAGTAGGCGAGCATCCGTTTCACGTTGCGTTGCACGATACCGGTGATGTTGCCCACGATCAACGACAGCGCGGCCAGAATCACCAGCATCGTCTGCCAATCGACCGCCAGCGGCAGTAGCCCCATCACCAGGAAGCGCAGCCCCCACGCGAAGGCCGCGACCTTCGGGCCGCCGCCAGTGAGCAACGTCATCGCGGTCGGCGCGCCATGATAGACGTCGGGTACCCACATGTGGAACGGCACAGCTCCCATCTTGAACGCGATGCCGGCAACGATGAAGATCACACCGAACAGCAGCACGGCATAGTTGATGCGACCCGACGCGACCGCAGTGAACACGTCATGCAGGTCGAGCGAGCCAGTCGCACCGTACATCATCGAGATGCCGTACAGCAGGAAGCCGGACGCCAGCGCCCCGAGCACGTAGTACTTCATTGCCGCTTCGTTAGATTGCGGCACGTCACGACGCAGCGCGATGATCGCGTACAACGATAGCGACATCAGTTCCAGTCCCAGGTACAGCGTCAGGAAATTGTTGCCCGACACCATCACCAGCTGCCCAAGCAGCGAGAACAGCGCCAGCAGGTAGAAGTCGCCGCGGAACAGGTCACGTTCTTCGAGATACTTGCGCGAATAGATCAGCGACACCGCAAAGCCAAGCGAGATGAACGACTTCATCAGGCTCGCGAACGGGTCGACTACATACATGTTCGAGAAGTAGTAGTGCGGATGCGGATCGGTCGCGATCACCGCATACCAGAGCGCGGCGATCAAGCCGGACGCGACCGCGATCACATAAGTCAGGCCGCGGCCCTTCTTGCCGGTGATGATGTCGTTCAGCCATGCGACGACGGTCACGATCATCAGGAATGCATCGGGCAATAGGGCGTTGAGAGGAGCGTTTTGCATAGTGTTTTCAATCCTCCCTTACTGCGGCGTCGCCGGCAGCTTCGACTGCGCGACATGGGAGAGCAGGTTAATCACCGATTCGTGCATCACATCCGTGAACGGCTTCGGGAAGATGCCCATGTACAGCACGAGCAGCGCCAGCGCCATCAACATCCAGAACTCGCGGCAACTCAGGTCGACGAGCTTCGCGACATGGTCGTTCGCGACCGCGCCGAAATAGACGCGCTTGACCATCCACAGCGTGTACGCAGCGCCCAGAATCAGCGTAATCGCCGCGAGCAATCCGATCCAGAAATTGAATTTCACGGCCGACAGGATCACCATGAACTCGCCGACGAACCCGGACGTGCCCGGCAACCCGCAGTTGGCCATCGAGAACAGCACCGCGAACGCCGCGAACTTGGGCATCGTGTTCACGACACCGCCGTAGTCGGCGATTTGGCGTGAGTGCACGCGGTCATACAGCACGCCGATGCACAGAAACATCGCACCCGACACGAAACCGTGCGAGATCATCTGCACGATGGCCCCTTCGACGCCGAGCTGACTGAACAGAAAGAAGCCGAGCGTGACAAAGCCCATATGCGCGATCGACGAATACGCGACCAGCTTCTTCATATCGGCCTGCACCAGAGCGACGAAGCCGATATAGATTACGGCAACGAGCGACAGCGTGATCACAACCGGCGCCAGCACGTGGCTCGCATCCGGCGCGATCGGCAGCGAGAAGCGCAGGAAGCCGTACGCGCCCAGTTTCAGCATGATCGCCGCCAGCACGACCGAGCCGCCGGTTGGCGCCTCAACGTGCGCGTCGGGCAACCACGTGTGCACCGGCCACATCGGCACCTTCACTGCGAACGCGAGGAAGAACGCGACGAACAACAGCACCTGCGGCGTCATGCCGAGCGGCAGCGCATGCCAAGCTGACAACTCGAACGATTGCGACTGCGTGTACAGGTAGATCAATGCGACCAACATCAGCAACGAGCCGGCCAGCGTGTACAGGAAAAACTTGAACGCCGCATACACGCGGTTTGGGCCGCCCCAGACGCCGATGATCAGGTACATCGGGATCAGCGTCGCCTCGAAGAACACATAGAACAGCATCCCGTCGGCCGCCGAGAACACGCCCACCATCAGACCTGACAGGATCAGGAAGGCGGCCATGTACTGCGCCACGCGGTCTGTGATCACCTCCCATCCGGCGATCACGACGATGACCGTGATGAATGCAGTCAGCACAACGAACCACATCGACAGCCCGTCGACGCCGAGGTGGTACGTGATGTTGAAACGTTCGATCCACGGCGCGACTTCAACGAACTGCAGCGCTGACGTACTTGCGTCGAAGCCGCTGATCAACGGCAGTGTGACGATGAAGCTGATCACCGAGCCGATCAGCGCAGTCCAGCGCGCGACACCCGGTGTCTTGTCTGAGCCGACCGCAAGAACGGCGATACCGAACGCGATCGGCAGCCAGATCGCGAAAGTCAAAACGGGGAAATGAGCGTGCATACCTGTCCTCGCGTTATTTATTCAACGTAACGAACAGGGTCAGCAACCCCAACATGCCGATAATCATGGCGAACGCGTAGTGGTAGATGTAACCGGTTTGCAGAAAGCGGACCACGCCGGCAAACTTCGCGACCGCGCGCGCGCTGCCGTTGACTAGACCGTCGATCACGACGACATCGCCCTCCTTCCAGAGCCCTTTGCCGAATGTCACCGCACCCTTGGCGAACACAACGTCGTTGATCTTGTCCATGTAGTACTTGTTGTCCAGCAGCGTATAAATGCCCGAGAAACGCTGACGAATCGCCGCCGGGATGTCAGGCCGCTTCAGGTACAGGAACCAGGCGACGATGACACCGGCCAGCGCGAGCCAAATCGGCAAGCCCGAGACCGAATGCAACCCCATCGCCATCCAGCCATGGAACGCCTCGGCCATCTCACACAGCGCCTCGTGATGCTCGCTGACGTAAACAACCTTGTCGAACACGACGCCGTGCGAGAAGAAGTTGCCGAAAATCATCGGGCCAACCGCGATCGCACCGATCACGACGGACGGGATCGCAAGCAGCACCAGCGGCAGCGTAACCACCCACGACGTCTCGTGCGGCTCGTGCGCGCCATGCCCATGATGCGCACCGTGGCCGTGCCCATCGTCATCGTGATGCACGTTGCGGAAGCGCTCCGGACCGTGGAACACCATGAAAACCATCCGGAACGAGTACAACGCGGTCACGAATACACTGGCGGTCACCGCAAAATACGCGAATCCCGAACCCGGCAAGTGCGACAACTTGACCGCCTCGATGATCGAGTCCTTCGAATAGAAGCCGGAGAAGAACGGCGTGCCGATCAGCGCAAGCGAGCCAACCAGCGACGTGATCCACGTGATCGGCATGTACTTGCGCAGCCCACCCATGTTGCGCATGTCCTGGTCGTGATGCATGCCGATGATCACCGAACCGGCGCCCAAGAACAGCAGCGCCTTAAAGAACGCGTGCGTCATCAGGTGGAATACCGCGACCGAGTAAGCGGAGGCGCCGAGCGCCACGGTCATATAGCCGAGCTGAGACAGCGTCGAGTAAGCGACGACCCGCTTGATATCGTTCTGTACGATGCCGAGAAAGCCCATGAACAGCGCGGTAATCGCGCCGATCACCATCACGAACGACAGCGCAGCGTCGGACAACTCGAATAACGGCGACATCCGCGTGACCATGAAGATGCCCGCGGTCACCATCGTGGCGGCGTGGATCAGCGCGGAAATCGGCGTTGGACCTTCCATCGAGTCAGGCAGCCACACGTGCAGCGGGAACTGCGCGGACTTACCCATCGCGCCGATGAACAGGCAGATGCAAGTCACCGTGATCAGCTGCCACTGCGTGCCCGGCAGCACACCTGCGCTGGTCAGCGCGTCGCGATGCGCGAATACGTCGCCATAGTTCAACGAGCCGACATACGCGAGCACCAGGCCGATGCCGAGCAGAAAGCCAAAGTCGCCGACGCGGTTCACGAGGAACGCCTTCAGGTTTGCGTAGATCGCCGTCGGACGCGTGTACCAGAAGCCGATCAGCAGGTAGGACACCAGCCCGACCGCTTCCCATCCGAAAAATAGTTGCAGGAAGTTGTTGCTCATCACGAGCATCAACATCGAGAACGTGAACAGCGAAATGTACGAGAAGAAGCGCTGATAGCCCGGGTCCTCCACCATGTAGCCGATCGTGTAGATGTGCACCATCAGCGACACGAAGGTGACCACACACATCATCATCGCGGTCAGCGAATCGACCAGGAAACCAATTTCGAGCTTCAAGCTGCCCTGTCCCGGTACGAGACTTGGCAGCGTCGCCCATTCGTAAATCGTGCCATTGAAGCTGGCGCCATCGAGCACGTCGAGGAACACCAGCGCAGAGATCACGAATGCGATCGCCACGCCGAGGATCGTCACGCGATGCGCGTTGTGGCGGCCGATGGTCTTGCCGAACAGGCCGGCGATCAGCGAGCCGGCCAGGGGCGCCAGCGGGACCGCCAGCAGCAGGTTGGGATTGAGTGTCGTTGCCATAACAGTCAGGGCCTTTTTTCTTAACCCTTGAGCCGGTCGAGATCCTCGACGTTGATCGTGTCGAGGCTGCGGAACAATGTGACCAGGATCGCAAGGCCGATTGCCGCTTCAGCCGCGGCCACGGTCAGCACAAAGAACACAAAGATCTGGCCATGCGCGTCGCCGAGATAGTGCGAGAACGCAACGAAATTGGTGTTCACCGCGAGCAGCATCAACTCGATCGCCATCAGGATGATGATCACGTTGCGGCGGTTCAGGAAGATCCCAACGATCGAGATCGCAAACAGGATCGCGCCAAGCACGAGGTAATGGGCGAGGCTCAACATGGTTCTTTTCTCCTTGTCCCGGTCAGCGGGTGTTGCCGACCGCGCCAGCACCGGTGTTGCCCGGCGTCGCCGGTTGCGTCGATGCGTCCGGCGCCTGCGTTTCGGCAGCCATTCGTACCAGCCGCACGCGCTCCTCGCGCCGCACCCGCACCTGCTCACTGACGCGCTGGCGCTTCACGTCCTTGCCGTCGCGGATCGTCAGTGCAATCGCCGCGACGATCGCGACTAGCAGCACGAGGCCCGCGACCTCGAACGCGAAGATGTAGTCGCTGTAGATGATCCGGCCAATCAGGCGGGTGTTCGACAGCGCGCCCCCGGCTCCAGCTGCTTGCATCGTCTGCGCAGTGTCATGCACCGGCGAAACGGTCGCGCCGTAACCGTGCCAGAGGATCAGCGCGGTCTCGATTACGATGATCGCGCCGACAATCGTCGCCATCGGCACGAAGCGGCGGAAGTCGCGCCGCAACACGTCGAGGTTGATGTCCAGCATCATCACGACGAACAGGAACAGCACCATCACCGCGCCGACGTAGACGAGCACCAACAGGATCGCGAGGAACTCGGCCTCGAGCAGCATCCAAATCGCCGCGGCGTTGAAGAACGCGAGCACCAAAAACAGCGCCGAGCTCACCGGGTTGCGCGCGGTGATCACCTTGAGCCCTGACACGGTCATGAGCAGCGCGAAGAGGTAGAAGAGGACGGTCGTGAATTCCATGTTTACCGGATCATCGTTAGGCGTGTCGTTGTCGTATCATGCGTCGGGGCAACCAGCCCCATGACGCTCACCGGTACGGTGCGTCGGCCGCCTTTGCCGCCGCAATCTGGGCTTCGTAGCGATCGCCGACCGCCAGCAGCATGTCCTTCGTGAAATACAGGTCGCCGCGCTTCTCGCCGTGATACTCGAGGATCTGCGTCTCGACGATCGAATCGACTGGGCAGCTCTCTTCGCAGAAGCCGCAGAAGATGCACTTGGTGAGGTCGATGTCGTAACGCGTCGTGCGGCGCGTGTTGTCGGCGCGCACTTCCGATTCGATCGTGATCGCCAACGCCGGACAGACCGCCTCGCACAGCTTACACGCGATGCAGCGCTCTTCGCCGTTCTCATAGCGGCGCAGCGCATGCAGCCCGCGAAAGCGCGGCGAAACCGGCGTCTTTTCCTCGGGGAACTGCACCGTGATCTTGCGCTGGAACGCATACCGTCCAGTCAGCGCGAGCCCCTTGAGCAGCTCGGTCAGAAAGAATGTTTTGAAAAAATTCTGAATTGCGTTCATGGCAACACCTTATTTCCAGATGTTCAGCGGCGACATGATCCAGAAACCGACCACGACCAGCCACACGACACATACTGGAATGAAGATCTTCCAGCCCAGGCGCATGATCTGGTCGTAGCGGTAACGCGGGAACGTCGCACGGGCCCAGATGAACACCGACAGCAGGAAAAACACTTTGAGCACCAGCCAGACGATGCCCGGGATGAACGACAGGAACTCGAACGGCGCGCTCCAGCCACCGAGGAACAGCGTCGCGGCGAGCGCCGAGATCACGATCATATTGATGTACTCGGCGAGGAAGAACAGCGCGAACGCCATCCCCGAGTAGTCGATCATGTGCCCAGCAACGATTTCCGACTCCCCTTCGACGACGTCGAACGGGTGCCGGTTGGTTTCGGCGATGCCGGAGATGAAGTAGACGACGAACATCGGCAGCAGCGGCAGCCAGTTCCACGACAGGAAGTTCAGGCCGAGCCCGGCGAACAACCCGCGCTGTTGCGAGTGCACGATATCGGAGAGGTTCAGGCTGCCCGACGTCATCAGCACGACGACCAGCGCGAAGCCCATCGCGATTTCATACGACACCATCTGCGCGGCCGCGCGCATCGCGCCAAGGAACGCGTACTTCGAATTCGATGCCCAGCCGGCGAGGATCACGCCGTACACGCCGAGCGAGGAAATCGCCATCGCATACAGCAAACCAGCGTTGATGTCGCCGAGCACCGCCTCAGCCTGAAATGGAATCACCGCCCAGACGCCAAACGCCGGCACTACGACCATGATCGGCGCAACGAGGTAGATCCACTTGGTCGCCTGCGCCGGCTGAATCACTTCCTTGAGCAACAGCTTGACCACGTCGGCGATCGGCTGCAACAGCCCCTTCGGCCCGACGCGGTTCGGTCCGAGCCGCACGTGCATCCAACCAATCAGCTTGCGCTCCCACAGAATCAGATAGGCGACGCACAGCAGGATCACGACCGACACGACGAGTATACGCACTAACGCCCATACGGTCGGCCACGCGACGCCCAGCAGTTGGCTACCGGTTGCATTGATCGTTTCGAACACGCCCATTTAAGCCTTCTCCACCAGCAGATCACCAAACAGGCTGCCAAGTTCAGCGGCGGCGGACGTCGCCGCCGGCACGCGCACCACCGCGTCATGCAGCTTCGCATCGCGCAGCGCCGGCAGCGTCACCGATGCCTCGCCCTGTCGCACGCGTACCGCGTCCCCTTCCTTCAGTCCAAGTTGGTCAAACAGCGCGGCGGGCAACGACACGCGCAGCGCCGCCTTCGCGGCCCCGGTCAGATGCAGTGACGGTGCACGGCGAACCAGCGGGTCGGCATCGTAGATCGGCACGTCGGCAATCCGCTCGAATGCGCCGGCCGCGCGCGTCGAGGCACCGCGCGCCAGCGGCGCATGCGTCGCGTTCGATAGACGGGCCTGCACGTCCACGCCTTCCAACGCCGCAGTGGCCACTTCCTCGGCACTCGTGTAATCGAAATTCGGCAGCCCAAGTAGGTTACCCAACACGCGCAACACCTTCCAGCCCGGTCGGGACTCACCCAGCGGGCGTATGACACCCGTGAACGGTTGCACCGTGCCCTGCGCGTTGACAAACGTACCAGCCGTCTCGGTGAACGGTGCAATCGGTAGCAGCACGTCCGCGTAGTCGGCGCCGGTCTTGAACGACGACAGCGCGACGACCATGTCGGCCTGCGCGAGCGCCGCGCGGGCCTGCCGCGGATTCGCGACGTCGAACTCCGGCTCGACGTTGAACAGCACATACGCGCGGCGCGGCGACGCAAATGCCTGCGCAGCGTCAGCACCGCCTTCGCCGGGCAGCGCGCCAACCAGATGCGCGCCGACGGTGTTGGCCGCCTCCGGCAGCAAGCCGAGCGTCGCGCCACTCGTCTGCGCGATCCACTGTGCCATCGCATGCAGCTTCGCGAATTCGGGATGGTTCACCGCGCTCGTGCCCAGCAGAATCACGCGCTGCTCGCCGTTCGACAGCGACGCGGCGATGTCCTTCGCAGCAACGTCCGGCTGCACACCGCCGAGCTCGGCCGGCAACGCTGCGCCACGGATCTCGGCCACTGCGGCAGCCACGCCGGCCAGCGCGTCGACCCAAGCCGACGGTGCCGCGACGATTTTGTGCGCGACATTGATTAGCGAATCATCGGCGCTCGCATGCAACAAGCTCACCTTGGCACCACTGCTGGCGGCCTGGCGCAGCCGTGCCGCCAGCAGCGGATGATCGCGGCGCAGGAACGAGCCGATCACAAACGCGGAATCGACGCTGGACAGCGTCGCGATCGGCATGCCGAGCCACGGTGCGCCCTGCAGCGGCGCGGAAAAATCGCTTTGGCGCAGCCGGAAATCCAAATTCGCGCTACCCAGCGCACGCGTCAGCGTCTTGAGCAGAAACAATTCTTCGAGCGTGCTATGCGGGCTAGCGAGCGTAGCGATTGCGTTCGCGCCATGCTCGGCCTTGATGTTCTTCAAGCCGTTCGCGACGTAGTTCAGTGCGGTTTCCCAGTCAACCTCGCACCACTTGCCGTCCTGCTTTAGCATCGGCTGCGTCAGCCGCTCCGCGCTATTCAGCGCCTCGTATGAAAAGCGATCCTTGTCCGAAATCCAGCACTCATTGATCGCCTCGTTTTCCAGCGGCAGCACACGCATCACCCGATTGTTCTTCACCTGCACGATCAGGTTCGCACCGACCGAGTCGTGCGGGCTGACCGAGCGGCGACGCGACAATTCCCACGTCCGCGCGCTGTAACGGAATGGCTTGCTGGTCAGCGCACCCACCGGACATAGGTCGATCATGTTGCCCGACAACTCGGAGTCAACCGTGTTGCCGACGAACGTCGTGATCTCCGAGTGCTCGCCGCGGCCCAGCATGCCGAGCTCCATGATCCCGGCCACTTCCTGGCCGAAGCGCACGCAGCGCGTGCAGTGGATGCAGCGCGTCATTTCTTCCATCGAGATCAGCGGCCCGACGTTCTTGTGGAACACGACGCGCTTCTCTTCTGAATACCGCGACGCGGACTTGCCGTAGCCGACCGCCAGATCTTGCAGCTGGCATTCGCCGCCCTGGTCGCAGATCGGACAATCCAGCGGGTGGTTAATCAGCAGGAACTCCATCACCGACTGCTGCGCCTTCACCGCCTTGTCCGACGTCGTGCGCACGACCATGCCGGCGGACACCGGCGTCGCGCATGCCGGCACGGCCTTCGGCATCTTCTCAACCTCGACCAGGCACATCCGGCAGTTCGCCGCGATCGACAGCTTCTTGTGATAGCAGAAGTGAGGAATGTACGTATCGACCTTGTGCGCAGCCTGGATCACCATGCTGCCTTCCGGCACCTCGACCTTCTTGCCGTCTATTTCAAGTTCAACCATGATGGTGAAGGGTCCCTAACCTAATCCTGTGCACCCGCTCACGGCGGGCCGTGGCGACTTGCGGCGCCCGCTCACGCGGTCGCGGCGAGCGCTGTATCGCGTGGTATGCCGCCTTGCGTCGGAACGAGACAATGCTTGTGCTCGACGTGATATTCGAATTCGTTCCAGAAATGCTTCAACATGCCGCGCACCGGCATCGCCGCTGCGTCGCCCAACGCGCAGATCGTGCGGCCCATGATGTTCTGCGCAACCGAGTTCAGCAGGTCCAGGTCTTCCTGGCGCCCCTGGCCATGTTCGATCCGGTGCACGACCCGATACAGCCAGCCGGTGCCCTCGCGGCACGGCGTGCACTGCCCGCACGACTCCTCGTAGTAGAAGTACGACAGACGCAGCAGCGAGCGCACCATGCAGCGCGTATCGTTCATCACAATCACCGCGCCGGAACCGAGCATCGAGCCGGCCTTCGCGATCGAGTCGTAGTCCAAGTCGGTCTGCATCATCTGTTCGCCTGGCACCACCGGCGCCGATGAGCCGCCCGGGATCACCGCCTTGATCTTGCCGCGCACGCCGCCGGCCAGCTCCATCAGCTTTGCGAACGGCGTGCCGAGCGGCACTTCATAATTGCCCGGCAGGTTCACGTCGCCGGACACCGAGAAGATCTTCGTGCCGCCGTTGTTCGGCTTACCCAACTCTAGGTACTGCTGCGGACCGATCGCCAGCAAGAACGGCACCGCCGCGAACGTCTCGGTGTTGTTGATCGTCGTCGGCTTGCCGAACGCGCCATAGCTGGCCGGGAACGGCGGCTTGAAGCGCGGCTGTCCCTTCTTGCCCTCGAGCGACTCGAGCAGCGCGGTTTCCTCGCCGCAAATATAGGCGCCATAGCCGTGGTGCGCATGCAACTCGAACGAGAACCCACTGCCCAGGATGTTATGACCGAGATAGCCGGCAGCACGCGCCTCGTCCAGCGCCTGCTCGAAGCGCTCATAGACTTCCCAGATCTCGCCGTGAATGTAGTTGTAGCCGACGGTAATACCCATCGCGTACGCGCCGATCGCCATGCCCTCGATCAATGCGTGCGGATTCCAGCGCAGGATGTCGCGGTCCTTGAATGTGCCGGGCTCGCCCTCGTCGGAGTTGCACACCAGGTACTTCTGCCCGGGGAACTGACGTGGCATAAAACTCCACTTGAGTCCCGTCGGGAACCCTGCGCCGCCACGGCCACGCAGGCCAGACGCCTTCACGTCCGCGATCACCTGCTCCGGCGCAATCTTCTGCTCGAGAATGCGACGCAGTTGCTGGTAGCCCCCACGCGCGACGTAGTCCTGCAAATGCCAGTTCTCGCCGTTTAGGCCCGCGAGAATCAGCGGATTAATATGCCGATCGTGCAAAGACGTCATTTGGACAGCTCCTCGAGCAACTGGTCGATCTTCTCGCGGCTCATGAAGCTGCACATCCGATGGTTGTTCAGCAACACCACCGGCGCATCGCCACAGGCGCCGAAGCACTCGCCTTCTTTCAGCGTGAACTTGCCGTCCGGCGTCGTCTCGCCAAAATCGATTCCCAGCTTCTGCTTCAGATATTCTGCGGTCTCTTCTGCACCGCCCAGTTGGCACGGCAGGTTCGTGCACAGCGTGATCTTATGTTGACCGACTGGCGCAGTCTCATACATGGTGTAAAACGTCGCGACTTCCTGCACCGCGATGGCCGGCATCTTTAGATAGTCGGCGACGAATTGCATCAGCTCCGGCGACAGCCAGCCCTGCTCTCGCTGCGCAATCGCAAGCGCCGCCATCACGGCGGACTGCTGGTGACCGGCGGGGTACTTCGCCACCGCGCGATCGATTTCCTTGAGGCCTTCAGCTGAGATCATTTCCAGACACGACTCATTCAATGCTTACCGAACGAAAACCTGCCGGCGAACCGCTACCGGCAGACCTGACGCTCCTTGATACGACAGCATCGCGCCACGCGCGATGCGCCAAGCGGTGACACTATCGGTCAACCTCGCCGAACACGATGTCCTGTGTCCCGATGATCGTGACCGCGTCGGCGATCATGTGACCACGCGCCATCTCGTCGAGCGCGGACAAATGCGCGTAGCCGGGCGCGCGGATCTTCAGCCGGTACGGCTTGTTCGCGCCGTCCGACACCAGATAGATACCAAACTCGCCCTTCGGGTGCTCGACGGCGACGTATGCTTCGCCCTCGGGAACATGCATGCCTTCTGTGAAGAGCTTGAAATGGTGGATCAGCTCTTCCATGTTCGACTTCATGTTTAGCCGCGACGGCGGCGCGACCTTGTGATTGTCGACCATCACCGGGCCCGGATTCTTACGCAGCCATGCAATACACTGTTTAATGATCCGGTTCGACTGGCGCATCTCCTCGATGCGCACGAGATATCGGTCATAGCAGTCGCCGCCCGCGCCGACCGGAATGTCGAAATCAAGCTGGTCATACACTTCGTACGGCTGCTTTTTGCGCAAGTCCCATTCAACACCCGAACCGCGCAGCATCGGTCCAGTCATGCCCAGTTGCAGCGCACGCTCCGGCGTGACGACACCGATGCCGACCAACCGCTGCTTCCAGATCCGATTGTCGGTCAGTAGCGTCTCGTACTCATCGACGCAGCCAGGGAAGCGATTCGTGAAGTCTTCGATGAAATCGAGCAGCGAACCCTGGCGGTTCTCGTTGAGCCGAGCGAGCGCCTTTTCGTTGCGAATCTTCGAGGCCTTGTATTGCGGCATCGCGTCTGGCAGATCGCGGTAGACGCCACCTGGCCGATAGTATGCCGCGTGCATGCGCGCGCCGGACACCGCCTCGTAGACGTCCATCAAATCCTCGCGCTCGCGGAACGCGTACAGGAACACCGCCATCGCGCCGACGTCCAGTGCGTGGGCGCCGATCCACATCAAGTGATTCAGGATCCGCGTGATCTCGTCAAACATCACGCGGATGTACTGGGCCCGGACCGGCACGTCAATACCGACGAGCTTCTCGATCGCCATCACGTACGCGTGCTCGTTGGCCATCATCGACACGTAGTCGAGGCGGTCCATGTACGGCACCGACTGGAGGAACGTCTTGTGCTCGGCGAGCTTTTCGGTCGCGCGATGCAGCAAACCGATGTGCGGATCGGCACGCTGGATCACCTCGCCGTCCAACTCGAGCACGAGGCGCAGCACGCCGTGCGCTGCCGGATGCTGGGGACCGAAGTTCAGCGTGTAGTTCTTGATGTCAGCCATGTTCGCGGGCTTGCTAGAAATTCAATGACTCGCACGGACCGCATGCGCTCGCGCAAACGGTCCGCAGCCGGCCAGGCTGGCGCTCAGTGCTTGAGGCCGCCATAGCGTTCTTCGCGAATCACGCGCGGCGTGATCTCGCGCGGCTCGATCGTGACAGGTTGGTAGACAACGCGCTTTTCTTGCGCGTCGTAGCGCATCTCGACATAGCCGGACAGCGGGAAATCCTTGCGGAACGGGTGGCCGATGAAACCGTAGTCGGTCAGGATCCGACGCAAATCGGGATGACCTTCGAACACGATCCCGTACAGATCAAACGCCTCGCGCTCGTACCAGTTCACCGAATTCCACACGTCGATCAGCGACGGCAGAATCGGCACATCGTCGTCCGGCGCGAAGACCCGCAAACGCAGTCGCCAGTTGTGGCGGATCGACAGCAGGTGCGACACCGCGGCAAAGCGAGGACCGTCGTATCCGCCATCGCCATACGTCGAATAATCGACGCCGCACAAGTCGCTCAATTGCTCGAAGCCAAGCGCCGGGTCATCGCGCAGCCGCGTCGCGACGTCGATCAGATCGCTAGCGGCGACGACGATCGTCAATTGCCCGAGTGACTCCGTCGCGCTTTTCAGCTTGTCGCCGAGCGCCTTATTGAGGTTCGCCCTCAGGATCTCGAGTTTGCTTGCCATGTGGGGAACTCCGCGTTACGACCGGGCGATGGTGTTAGTACGACGAATCTTCGCCTGCAACTGGATCACGCCGTAGACCAGCGCCTCGGCGGTCGGCGGGCAGCCGGGCACGTACACGTCGACCGGCACGATCCGGTCACATCCGCGCACGACTGAGTACGAGTAGTGATAGTAGCCGCCACCATTCGCGCATGAGCCCATCGAGATCACCCAGCGCGGCTCGGCCATCTGATCATAGACCTTGCGCAGCGCAGGCGCCATCTTGTTGCACAGCGTACCGGCCACGATCATGACATCGGACTGACGCGGACTCGGTCGGAACACAACACCGAAACGGTCCAGGTCATAGCGTGCGGCGCCGGCATGCATCATCTCAACCGCGCAGCAGGCGAGCCCGAACGTCATCGGCCACAGCGAACCGGTCCGCGTCCAGTTGATCAGCTTGTCAGCCGTCGTGGTGACAAAGCCTTCCTTCAAGACCCCTTCGATACTCATTGCTTTTGACTCCAGACGGGCGGCAAGCCTTGCACCCGACATTCAAGCGTGATTGGCGTTCATTCCCAGTTCAGGCCACCCCGTTTCCAGATATAGGCGAAGCCCAGCAGGAACTCGAGCAGGAAGATCATCATCGCGATGAAGCCCGGCCAACCGATGTCGCGCAACGCAACGCCCCAAGGGAACAGAAAGGCCGTTTCCAAATCAAAAATGATGAAGAGAATGGCAACCAGGTAGTAGCGCACGTCGAACTTCATGCGCGCGTCTTCGAACGCCTCGAAACCACACTCGTACGGGGAATTCTTGTCGCTGTCCGGCTTGTTCGGACCCAAGAGCTTGCCGATACCGACTAAAGCAATCCCCAAACCGAGGCCTACGAGAAGAAACAGCAGGACGGGGAAATAGGCAGCGAGGTTCAAAACTATCCTCTATCGGTTGGTTCAAGGTGCCGGCCGGCCCGACCGCTCCGACCAGGATACTGCGCGGATGCGTCACTTCGAAGCCGCAGCACCGTGACGGAAACAGCGCTTAAAAAAATAAATGCCAGCCGAAGCGTAAATGCAAGCGGCTGGCATTGGATAACGTTGGTGCCGACGATGAGACTCGAACTCATACGGCTTGCGCCACTACCCCCTCAAGATAGCGTGTCTACCAATTTCACCACGTCGGCACTGTTTGCAATCCGGGAGGCCACTCGGAGCGTTAACCCTTCGTTACCACTGTTACCGCGAATCGCTTCAAGATTTGAATTGTAACTTGGTTAGGTCGTTTGTTCAACGCACAAAACACGTTTTTCTGCATACCGCAGGAAACATAGTTTTGCCAACTTTCGCGTTATTTCGGCACATCTTGCCCCGGCGTGGACGCAGCCGCAGACGACGCTGCGCTGCCCGGCGCTGCAATACCGGAAGCCGGTCCCGAACCCGCTGCCGGCGCGCTCGCTGCCAGTGGCACCGCACCGCCCAACAAGCCGCCGCCAGTCTTCGGACGGTAGCTACCCAGCGCGGTCAGCGCGAGCGTGCTAACGAAGAACACGGTGGCGAGGACCGCCGTGGTACGCGACAGGAAATTGGCCGAACCGCTGGCGCCGAACAGGCTGCCCGACGCTCCGCTGCCGAATGCCGCGCCCATGTCGGCACCCTTGCCATGCTGCAGTAAAACGAGCCCGATCACGCCGAGCGCCGACAGCACCTGCACCACGATAATCAACGTCTTCAAGAACAACATTTGCATCACCTAGAATGAGCCGGATCCCCGGCAAGTGCCGCGGCTGCCGCCGCGCCGATCGCAAGGAAATCGGTCGCCGACAACGATGCGCCACCAATCAGGCCGCCGTCGATATCCGCCTGCGAAAACAATTCCTGTGCATTGCCCGGCTTCACGCTGCCGCCATACAGCAGCGGTACCTGCCCTCCCCCTTTGGCCGTGAGCTGCGCCCGCAACGCGGCATGGACCTGCTGCGCCTGCTGCGCCGTCGCGCTCTGACCGGTACCAATGGCCCAAACCGGCTCGTATGCCACAACCAGTCGCGCCACGTCGGCCTCGTCCAGCACGTCGAGTACCGCTGCAAGCTGCGCACACACCACGCTGTCGGTCTGCCCGGCCTGCCGCTCATCCAGCGTTTCGCCGACGCAAACGATCGGCGTGATACCGGCCTCGAGTGCGCGCTGCGTCTTAGCCGCTACCCACTCCGACGATTCCGCATGCAACGCGCGGCGCTCCGAGTGACCGACGATCGCCAATGTCGCGCCAAACTCGGCGACCATCGGAGCGGCGACCTCACCCGTATACGCGCCCTGCGTGTGCGCGGACACATCCTGCGCGCCATACGCGATTGGCGTGCCGGCAAGACGCGCCTGGACCTGCGCGAGATACGGATGCGGCACACACACGCCGAGTCGCACTTGCGGCCCGAGTGTCGCCACGCGTTGCACAAGCGCGTGCAGCAGCGCATCGTTGTCGGCGACGCGGCCGTGCATCTTCCAGTTTCCGACTACCAGCTTCGATCGTTGTTGCTTCGACATGGGTCTCGTGGATCTGTGACGCGCAGGCGTCAGTCAATAAGCAAAAGCCGTGCACAAACGTGCAATTCTACTGTGCAGCACGAGTCGCGGTCAAACCGGCATGGCTCACCAGGTCAGCACGATTTTCCCGATGTGCTCCCCCCTCTCCATCATCGCGTGCGCCGCGGCCGCCTGCTCGGCCGGAAACACCTGGTAGATCACCGGCTTGATCGCGCCCTGCTCGATTAGCGGCCACACCCGCTCGTGCAATTGTGCGGCGATGGCGGCTTTGAACGCCACCGGCCGCGGCCGCAGCATCGAGCCGGTTAACGTCAAGCGCCGGCGCAATACCTCGCCCAAGTTAATCTGCGCGTTGGCGCCGCCGAGCAATGCGATCAGCACGATGCGGCCACCTTCGGCCAGCGCACTCAATTCGCGGCCTACATAGGAGCCGCCCACCATATCCAAGATCACGTCGACACCGCGGTCATAGGTCAGCGACTTGACGACGGCGACAAAGTCCTCGGTCTTGTAGTTGATCGCGCGCTCGGCGCCCAGCGCTTCGCACGCGGCGCACTTCTGTGCGTTGCCAGCCGTGGCGAACACCCGATGACCAAGCGCATGCGCGAGCTGGATCGCGGTCACGCCGATACCACTGGAGCCGCCCTGTACCAGCAGCGTCTCGTCGGGACCGCGCTCGCCTGCACCCAGCCGAGCGCGATCGAACACATTGCTCCAGACGGTAAAAAACGTCTCGGGCAACGACGCGGCCTGCACGTCCGATAAGCCCGCTGGCACGGGCAGGCACTGCGCGAGCGGTGCGCTTGCATACTCGGCGTATCCACCGCCTTGCACCAGCGCGCACACGCGTTGCCCGCGCGTCAGGCCAAACGGATTATTCGCACCGCCGAGCTCGCCATCGACGATTTCGCCAGCGATTTCCAGGCCGGGAATGTCCGACGCGCCCGGCGGCACGGGATAATTGCCGGTGCGCTGGAAAACGTCCGGGCGGTTCACTCCGGCTGCCGCAACCTTGATCAGCACTTCGCCGGGCTTGAGTTCCGGCATCGGGCGCTCACCAGGTTTCAATACGTCGGGGGCGCCGTATTCGGTAATCTCGATCGCTTTCATGCGGAACTTTGCGTGGTCGTCAGGTTGACGACGATGATAAAGAAAAACGGCCGGCAGTGCGCGAAGCACTCCGGCCGTGCGAATCGGATGCGGCGCGGCGCCGCGCGCGATCTTGTCAGACCCGCGTGGTGACCGCCGTCCTGGGCGCGTTATTCCTGCTCCGCCGGCGGCGTCGCAGGCGGCATCACTGGCGTTGCAGGCGGTGTTATGGGCGGCGTGGCCGGCACCTCGTTGAGCAGCGCCTTCGCAGACAACCGTACTCGACCCTTCTCGTCGGTCTGGATCACCTTGACCTTCACCTGCTGGCCTTCCTTCAGGTAGTCGTTGATGTCCTTGATCCGCTCGTTTGCGATCTCAGAAATATGCAACAGGCCATCGCGCCCCGGCAAGATGTTCACGATCGCGCCGAAATCCAGCAGCTTCAGTATCGCGCCCTCATAGATCTGGCCGACCTCCACTTCCGCCGTGATGTTCTCGATGCGCTTCTTCGCCTCGGCCATGCCCTCGGAGCTTGTGCTCGCGATGGTCACGATACCGTCGTCGGAGATGTCGATCGTCGTGCTGGTTTCCTCCGTCAGCGCCCGGATCACCGAGCCCCCCTTGCCGATCACATCGCGAATCTTTTCCGGATTGATCTTCATCGTGATCATCCGCGGCGCGAACTGCGACAGCTGCGTGTTCGTCGACGGCACGGCCGAGGTCATCTTATCCAGGATGTGCAAGCGGCCTTCCTTCGCTTGCGCGAGGGCAACCTGCATGATTTCCTTCGTGATGCCCTGGATTTTGATATCCATCTGCAGTGCGGTCACGCCCTGCGCGGTACCCGCCACCTTGAAGTCCATGTCGCCCAGGTGGTCCTCGTCGCCTAGGATGTCGGTCAGCACCGCGAACTTGTTGCCTTCCAGGATCAGCCCCATCGCGATGCCCGCCACGTGCGCCTTCATCGGCACACCCGCGTCCATCAGCGCCAGACAGCCGCCGCACACGGACGCCATTGACGATGAGCCGTTCGACTCGGTAATCTCAGATACCACACGAATCGTGTAGCCGAACTCATCATCACCCGGCAGGCACGCGACGAGCGAGCGCTTGGCGAGCCGGCCGTGACCGATCTCGCGGCGCTTCGGCGAGCCGACACGACCCGTTTCGCCGGTCGCGAACGGCGGCATGTTGTAGTGCAGCATGAAACGCTCGCGATATTCGCCTTCGATCGCGTCAATGATCTGCTCGTCGCCCTTCGTGCCAAGCGTGGCCACCACCAGCGCCTGCGTCTCGCCCCGGGTGAACAGCGCCGAGCCGTGCGCGCGCGGCAACACGCCGGTTCGGATTTCGATCGGACGCACGGTGCGCGTGTCGCGCCCGTCGATACGCGGCTCGCCGTTCAGGATCTGACTGCGCACGATCTTCGCCTCGAGATCGAACAGGATATTGCCAACCGTCGCGGCATCGACGATGGCCGCCCCGGCTGCCACGGCTTGTTCGGCCAGCTTGGCCGTGACCGCCGCATACACCTCCTTCAGCTTGGCCGAGCGCTGCTGTTTCTGCCGGATCTGGTATGCCGCCTGCAACTCGGCGAGCGCCAACTCTGTCACGCGCGCAATCAACGCTTCGTCCTTCGGCGCCGGCTGCCAATCCCATTCAGGCTTGCCGCCTTCCTTAACGAGGTCGTGGATCGCGTCGATCGCCACCTGCATCTGCTCATGACCGAACACGACCGCGCCAAGCATCACCTCCTCCGGCAACTGGTCTGCTTCGGACTCGACCATCAGCACCGCGCGCTCGGTACCGGCGACCACCAGGTCCAACTTCGATGCCTTGGACTGCGAGCGGGTCGGATTGAGCACGAATTGATTGTCGATATAGGCGACGCGCGCTGCGCCGATCGGCCCATTGAACGGAATACCGGAGATCGCCAACGCTGCCGATGCACCGATCATCGACGGGATGTCCGCCGGAATGTCCGGGTTGATTGACAGCACATGGATCACGACCTGCACTTCGTTGTAGAAGCCTTCCGGAAACAGCGGACGCAGTGGGCGGTCGATCAGCCGCGAGATCAATGTCTCGCCCTCGGAAGGACGGCCTTCGCGACGGAAGAAGCCGCCCGGGATCTTGCCGGCCGCATACGTCTTCTCGATGTAGTCGACGGTCAGCGGGAAAAAGTCCTGGCCCGGCTTAGCCGCCTTGGCCGCCACCACCGTTGCCAGCACGACGGTGTCCTCGACATCGACAATCACCGCACCGCTTGCCTGACGAGCAATCTCGCCCGTTTCGAGCCGCACGTTGTGCTGACCCCATTTAAATTCTTTGACGATTTTATTGAACATTTTCACTCCTTCGAGACGCCGCGCCTATGCGCGGCCGGTCCATCGACCGTTCCTCAACCGTTGCCAGCCGCTCGAAACAGGGAAGTGTTATGCCATTCCAGCGCGACAGCAGTACTGCTGCCGCGCTGGAATGACACAAAACCCCGCCTCGTTTGCCGGACGGTCGCACGCGCACGTGCGGAACGCATCACACCGGAAACGCTAAAAATAAAATACCTGCATCAGCATGCTGACGCAGGCATCTTTTGCATGTAGCAGGCAGAAGTCTGCCATCGAGCCGCTTACTTGCGCAGACCCAGCTTCTGGATCAACGCACGATAGCGGTCAGCATCCTTGGCCTTCAGGTAGTCGAGCAGCTTGCGGCGGCGGCTCACCATGCGCAGCAGACCACGACGGCTGTGGTGATCCTTCATGTGAGCCTTGAAGTGCACCGTCAACTCGTTGATACGGCTCGTGAGCAACGCGACCTGCACTTCCGGGGAACCGGTGTCATTCGTACCGCGCGCGAATTGCGCGACGACTTCCGATTTGTTGATATTCGCTACAGACATGATTTCCTTTATTGATCAACAGGCGGTCACGGAAGAAAGGCCGTGCCGTGGGTTTACAACTAAACTTAATTGTAGCATAGCCGAGGCAAGCTAGGATCAGCGCACACGGCGCATCCGGCACGTGCTGGCCGGGATCGTCTGCTCAGGCGTGAGCGTCAGCAGCGTGCGAAAACCATAGCCGGAACCTTCATTGTCAAAGCGCACGTGTGCGGTACCCGCCTTCTCCATCTGCATGACGTAAAGGGGCTGGATTAGCTGGTGATCGTTGGCACGCATCCACGACGGATGGAAACCACTGCCGTAGTCGGCGCGCGCGCCTTCCAGCGCGGTTGCCACCGCCAGTGCGTCGTCCGAACCGGCGTGCGTGAGCGCGCGAGCCAGCATGTCGATCATCACGCTGATTCTCAGCAACGGATAATCGTCCAACGGCGCAGGATACCGCGCCCGGAATGCCGTGTAGAACGCGTCGGACGCCGCCCCGCCCACATTCGGATGCCAGTCCGCCACCGCGATCACACGGCCCACGCCGGCATCGCCGAGCGCCGCCGGCGCGCCGAGGCTGTTGCCGTAGAAGGTGTAGAACCGCAGCTTCAGGTTCTGCTCGCGCGCCGCGCGCACCAGCAGCGTCAGATCGTTGCCCCAATTGCCGGTCAGCACCGCGTCAGCGCCGCTCGCCCGGATCTTTGCCAGATACGGCGCAAAGTCCTTGACCCGACCCACCGGCACAAACTCGTCACCCACGATCGCCACGTCGGGCCGCTGCGCAGCAAGCGACGAACGGGCCAGTGAACTCACCTGGCGGCCAAAGCTGTAATCTTGGTTAAGTAAATAAACCTTCTTGAGCGACGAATCGCGGCGCATCACCTCGGTCAACGCGTTGATCCGCATGCCCGCGTGCGCGTCAAAGCGGAAATGCCAAAAGCTGCAGTCGTCCTCGGTCAGCGCCGGATCATCGGCCGAGTAGTTCAGCAACAGCATGCGACGGTTGGGTTCGCGCACATTGTGCTTGTTGATCGCGGCGATCAGCGCCGCGGCCACCGCGGAGCTATTGCCTTGCAGCACGAAAGCAATCCGCGCGTCGGCGGCGGCGCGCAACTGCACCAGCGCCTCATCCGTGGCCCCTCGGCTGTCCAGCACAACCAACTGCAGCGGATGCGCGCCGTCTCGCAACATCACCCCGCCGCGGGCGTTGACCCGCTCGATCGCAAAGCGCAGATTGCGCTCGACTGCCGCGCCCGCATTCGCAAATGCACCGGACATCCCTTCGATCAGCGCGAGCCGCACCGGCGCGCCGGCGGGCAGCGCGCGCTGCGCCGAACCCGGGCCGGGCACAGCCGTCGCGGCCGCGGCGCTTGCCTGCGCGTGCGCCGCGCAGGCAAGCGTCATCGACATCGGCAACACTGCGGCCACGCCGCGCAAGCGCCGCCATCCAGCACACACGGACTGCGCGATGCGCCTATGCGCACGGCGCGCCACAGCTAGAGGCCCGCCCGCCGGCAAGTCTCCTACACGTCCATTCATTCGATCCTGTCCGCATTGCTCGCTGCCCATCCAGTCCTCGCCGTTCACATCAAAGCGCGGATCATAGGCTAGCGTGCCCTCGCGCGGCAAGACCGGTGCGATCTTTTGCGTCAATGCATGGCAAAATTGCTGCAATGGAAGAAGGAGTTCGGACCATGTCATTATCGGATTCGCCCGCGTGGTCGGCCTGGGCCGCGCCCGCTCGAGCACGAGCCGCCGCCGGTCTTGCCCTGCTGGCGCTGTGCGGTTGCGTACAGCCCTGGCAACGCTTCAAGCCCGGTGACGATGCGTCGATGCTGATCGCGCGGCTCGGCGCACCCCGTGAAGTGTATGACCTGCCAAAAGGGGGCAAGCGGTTGATGTGGCCAACCCAGCCGATGGGCGAAACGACAACGGCGGCCGATGTCGACGGCACGGGCAAGGTCGTTGACGTGCAACAGGTGTTGCAAAACAGCGAATTCTATCAAGCACAGGTCGGCAAATGGACGAAGAACGATGTGCTGATCCGCTTCGGCAAGCCGGAGGAAACCGCCTATTTCCCAAGGATGAAGCGGGAAGTGTGGAGTTATCGCTACATGGATGACGGCGTCTGGTACCAGTTGTACCACTTCTATTTTGACGACGCCGGTGTGTTGCGGCTCACGCAGAAGACGCCTGACCCGCTGCACGATCCAGAGCGCCGGCGCTTCCTATTTTAGCGGCGCCGCGCCAGAGCGGACGGCGACCACGCCGGTGTCGGCGGCAGGGCAGCGCCGTCACGACCAAGCGTGGGCGAACCGACGAGCAGCGCCGCGTGACACGGATGGCGGCGCGCGCCGTACGGCACAGCACAGCACAGCACAGCACAGCACGGCACAGCACGGCACAGCATGGCATGGCATGGCATGGCATGGCATGGCACGGCACGGCACGGCACGGCACGGCACGGATGGTGACATGCAACGTGCGGCACGAATGGCAGCGTGCGACGTGCGGCCGCACCGCTACGAGCGCTGCGGATTGAGCTTTTCGGCGCTCGGATCAAGCTTGTTCAACGCCGCAATATAAGCCTTTGCCGACGCGGCGACGATGTCCAGGTCGGTGCCGACGCCATTGACGATACGCCCCGCCTTCGACAGCCGCACGGTCACCTCGCCTTGCGCCTGCGTGCCAGCCGTGATCGCGTTGACCGAATACAGTATCAATTCCGCACCACTATTGACCCGTGACTCGATCGCATGCAACGTCGCATCGACCGGGCCGTTGCCGTGCGCCTGGCCGGTCGTCTCGCTACCGTCGACGGTGAACACCACCTTCGCGTGCGGCCGCTCGCCCGTTTCCGAATGCTGCGACAACGACACGAACCGATAGGTCTCGTGATCGTGCGCGGCATTGGCCTCCTGGCTGACGATCGACAAGATATCCTCGTCGAAGATCTCCGCCTTGCGATCGGCCAGTTCCTTGAAGCGCGCGAATGCGGCGTTCAGTTCCGCCTCGCTGTCCAGCGCCACCCCCAATTCCTGCAGCCGCTGCTTGAACGCGCTGCGGCCCGACAGTTTGCCGAGCACAATCTTGTTCGCGCTCCAGCCCACGTCTTCCGCACGCATGATCTCGTACGTGTCCCGCGCTTTGAGCACCCCGTCCTGATGAATTCCCGACGCGTGCGCAAACGCATTGGCCCCCACCACCGCCTTGTTCGGCTGCACCACAAAGCCCGTCGTCTGCGACACCAGCTTCGAGACCGGCACGATCTGCGTCGTGTCGATGCCCACCTCTAGCCCGAAGTAGTCACGGCGCGTCTTCACCGCCATCACCACTTCCTCCAGCGACGTATTCCCGGCCCGCTCGCCAAGCCCGTTCACCGTGCACTCAATCTGCCGCGCGCCGCCCAGCTTCACCGCCGCCAGCGAGTTAGCCACCGCCATACCCAAATCATTGTGGCAGTGCACTGAGAATACCGCCTTGTCGGAGTTCGGCACCCGTTCGCGGATCTGCCGGATCAGCGCCGCATAGCCGTCCGGCACCGCATAGCCGACGGTATCCGGAATGTTGATCGTGGTGGCGCCCTCCGCGATCACCGCCTCCAGCACCCGGCACAGGAAATCCATGTCCGAGCGGCTACCGTCCTCTGGCGAAAACTCAATGTCGTCCGTGAACTGCCGAGCAAAACGCACTGCCAGCCGCGCCTGCTCGTACACCTGCTCCGGCGTCATGCGCAGCTTCTTCTCCATATGCAGCGCCGAGGTCGCGATGAATGTATGGATCCTGAACCGCCCCGCCGGCTTAAGCGCCTCGGCCGCACGCGCAATATCCTTGTCATTGGCGCGCGCCAGCGAGCAGATCACGCTGTCCTTGACCTGCGAGGCGATCGCCTGGATCGCGTCAAAATCTCCGTCCGAACTGGCCGCGAAGCCCGCCTCGATCACATCCACCTTCATGCGCTCGAGCTGTCGTGCGATGCGGATCTTCTCCTCCTTCGTCATCGACGCGCCCGGCGATTGCTCGCCATCACGCAACGTCGTGTCGAATATGATCAACTTGTCTGCCATGTCAGTCTCCGGACTCGAATCAGTGGGGTAAGCGGCAACCTCCTCTATCGGCACACCGCAGGTGACGCCGGTGCGAACAGGCGAGACGAAGCGGAGGCAGAATCGATTCAGCGCGATAGACACGCCGACGTCGGCGCGCGAGATAACGCGCCGACCGGTAGAGATAGTAGAAGCCGTGCAGCCATATTGATTCGGACGACTATAGCGTCAATTAGGTCAACGTGCAACGCAACCTAACCGTGCCATTGGCCAATAGTCGATGACTATGGCCGCTTGTCCGCGCGGCACTCGTTGTCCAACGCCTTGTTTGCGATGTGCTCCTGGGTGGCAGATCTTTCCACCGCGCGTACCCTGTCCGACGCCTTATCCGTGATGGGCTCGTGGGCGGCCGGCTTGACAGCACCCAACGCGACCGGATTGGGCTTGCGCGATATCGCGCGCCACATCCACAGCACATAGCCGGACAAACCATACAATACAAACAGGCCGAACAGCATCAGCGGCGGATCAGACGACACAAGTACGAAGGCGACTACGACCAGCAGGATCGCCGCAAACGGCACCCGATGCCGGACGTCGAGCGCCTTGCCGCTGTAGAACGGCGCATTGGAGACCATGGTAACGCCCGCATAGATCGTCAGGCCAAATGCGACCCACGGCAGCCAGCCGAGCTTGAGCGGCACCCGATTATCGGTCGCCAGCCACACGAAGCCGGCCACCAGCGCGGCAGCGGCCGGACTCGGCAGGCCCTGAAAATAGCGCTTGTCGACCACGCCGATGTTCGTATTGAAGCGTGCCAGGCGCAGCGCGGCGCCAGCGCAATAGACGAACGCGGCAAGCCACCCCCAGCGACCTAGATCCTTGAGCACCCACTCGTACATCACCAGCGCTGGCGCAACACCAAACGACACCATGTCCGACAGGCTGTCGAACTGCTCGCCGAACGCACTTTGTGTATGCGTCATGCGTGCCACGCGGCCGTCCATGCCATCCAGCACCATCGCGACGAAGATGGCGATCGCGGCGATCTCAAAACGCACGTTCATCGCCTGTACCACGGCGAAGAAACCGCAGAACAATGCAGCGGTTGTGAACGCATTGGGCAGCAGGTAGACGCTGCGTTTGCGTAGCAATTGTTGGCGCGCGGCCCGCAGGCTGCGCCGCGCGATCTGCTCTTGCACCGTGCGGTTGCGCCGGAACGGCCGCGCCAGGCGCGGCCCGCCCGCACGCGGGCGTCGCGGTTTGAAATCAGCCATCAAGCCCTCCTTGCGCCGCTCAAAGCTCGGCCAGGATCGTCGCCGACGCCTGTACCTTCTCGCCGATCGACACCCGCGGCTTGCTGCCCAACGGCAGATAGACGTCCACGCGCGAGCCAAAGCGGATGAAGCCATAGCGCTGGCCGCGGGCGAGCGGCTCGCCGGTGCGCACGTAGCACAGGATGCGCCGAGCGATCAATCCGGCCACCTGCACCGAGGTGACAATGTGATTGTCCGCGGTCTGCAGCACGATCGCGTTGCGCTCGTTCTCCAGCGACGCCTTGTCGATTGCTGCATTCAGGTAGGCGCCGGGAAAATATTCGACCTGGGTCACCGCACCGTCAACCGGCGAGCGTTGTGAATGAACGTTGAACACGTTCATGAACACGCTGATCTTCAGCGCGTCGCGGTTCACGTACGGATCGTGCGCAGTCTCGACCGCGACGATCCGTCCGTCAGCCGGGCACAACACGGCATTCGGCTGCTGCGGCACCGGCCGCTGCGGATCGCGAAAGAACTGCACGACAAATAGTGTCAGCAGCCAGAAAGGCCACGCCCAGCCGAAGCCCACGAATGCATGGATCAGCAGCGTCACGACGAACGCGGCAGCGATGAAAGGCCAACCTTCGCGGGCAATGATCGGGTGAGGATAAGTCATATAGGCAACGCCAGTTCCAAGAAAATAGAAGGATAGCAAACCCCGGCCGCCTGTCACGCCCGCGGCCTGTGGGCGAATAAAGAAAAGCCGCCCGGGCATGACGCCCCAGGCGGCTCGAACGCGCGATGGCGCGTGCGTGGTGCGAGCGCGTGATCAGTTCTTCGACTGATCGACCAGCTTGTTTTTCGCGATCCACGGCATCATCGCACGCAGCTTCGCGCCAACCGTCTCGATCTGGTGTTCGGCCGTCAGGCGCCGCCGCGATTGCAGCGTCGGCGCGCCGGCGCGGTTCTCAAGGATGAAGCTTTTCGCGTACTCGCCGGTCTGGATGTCACGCAACACATGCTTCATCACCTGCTTCGTCTCGTCGGTGATCACGCGCGGGCCGGTCACGTACTCCCCGTACTCGGCGTTGTTCGAGATCGAGTAGTTCATGTTCGCAATGCCGCCTTCATAGATCAGGTCGACGATCAGCTTCAACTCATGCAGGCATTCGAAGTACGCCATCTCAGGCGCGTAGCCTGCCTCAACCAGCGTCTCGAAGCCGGCCTTGATCAGCTCGACCGTGCCGCCGCACAGCACGGCCTGCTCGCCGAACAAATCGGTCTCGGTTTCCTCGCGGAAGTTCGTCTCGATGATGCCCGCACGGCCACCGCCGTTGGCTACCGCATACGACAGTGCGATGTCACGCGCCGCGCCCGACTTGTCCTGTGCGACCGCGACCAAGTGCGGCACCCCGCCACCCTGTGTGTAGGTGCCGCGCACCGTATGGCCCGGCGCCTTGGGTGCGATCATGATCACGTCCAGGTCGGCACGCGGTACCACTTGGCCATAGTGCACATTGAAGCCATGCGCGAACGCGAGCGCCGCGCCTTGCTTGATATGCTCATGCACGTCGCGCTTGTAGACGTCGGCGATCTGCTCGTCCGGCAGCAGGATCATCACAATGTCGGCACCCTTCACCGCTTCGGCTACTTCCTTCACGCTCAGGCCGGCGGTCTCGGCCTTCGCCCACGACGCGCCGCCGCGACGCAGTCCCACCGTCACGTTCACACCGCTGTCGCGCAAGTTCAGCGCGTGCGCGTGGCCTTGCGAGCCGTAGCCGATGATCGTGACTTGCTTGTCCTTGATCAGCGAGAGATCGGCGTCCTTATCGTAATAAACTTTCATGTGATTTCCTTCGTGTAGTGTCACTTCGATTCAGTGTTCATTGCCCCCGATGCCGCGCTGCCCGCCGCGGCACCAGAACAGGTCAAACCTTCAAGATCCGCTCGCCGCGACCGATGCCCGAGCCGCCAGTGCGCACCGTCTCCAGGATCGCCGTGGCGTCGATCCCGTCGATGAATGCGTCGAGCTTGCCACTGGCCCCGGTCAACTCGATCGTGTAGGTCTTCTCGGTGACGTCGATGATGCGGCCGCGGAAAATATCCGACATCCTCTTCATCTCCTCCCTTTCCTTGCCGACCGCCCGCACCTTGATCAACATCAGTTCGCGCTCGATGTGGGCGCCCTCGGTCAGGTCGACCACCTTCACCACCTCGATCAGGCGGTTCAAATGCTTCGTGATCTGTTCAACCACGTCGTTCGAGCCAATCGTCACGATCGTCATGCGCGACAGCGAGCGGTCCTCGGTCGGCGCGACGGTCAGGGTCTCAATGTTGTAGCCACGCGCCGAGAACAGGCCGACCACGCGCGATAACGCACCGGGTTCATTCTCCAGCAGCACGGAAATAATGTGTCGCATCTTGTTTCTCTTTCCAGTTTCGATGTCCCTGCGCCCGGCGCTGCCCGCGGCACGCCGCGTGTCGCGGGCAGCGCCGCCTTCGCGCGCGCCGACGCGCGCTTCGTCAGAGGTCCTCTGCGCCGAGCAGCATCTCAGTGATGCCCTTACCGGCCTGAACCATCGGCCAGACGTTCTCGGTCGGGTCGGTCTGGAAATCGAGAAACACGGTACGATCCTTGAGCCGCAACGCCTCCTTCAACGCCGGCTCGACGTCCGCCCTGCGCTCGATACGCAGGCCAACATGGCCATACGCTTGAGCAAGCTTTACGAAGTCCGGCAGCGCGTCCATGTACGAATGCGAATAGCGCTTGTTATACTCGAGTTGTTGCCACTGACGGACCATGCCCAGGTAGCGGTTGTTCAACGACACGATCTTGACCGGCGTCTCATACTGCTTGCATGTGGACAGCTCTTGGATGCACATCTGGATCGAGCCCTCACCGGTGATGCACACTACGTCGGCGTCCGGATGCGCCATCTTCACGCCCATCGCAGCCGGCAGACCGAAGCCCATCGTCCCGAGTCCCCCGGAATTGATCCAGCGGCGCGGCTTGTCGAAGCGGTAGAATTGCGCAGCCCACATTTGATGTTGACCGACGTCCGAGCACACGAACGCGTTGCCGCCGGTCAACTCGTGGAGCGTCTCGATGACGTACTGCGGCTTGATGATCTCGCTGTCGCGGTCGTACTTCAAGCAATCGCGGGCACGCCACTGCTCGATCTGCTGCCACCACGCGTCCAATGCGGCATCGTCCGGGCCGTGCGGCGCGGTCTGCAACTGCTCGATCAATTCCTTGAGCACTTCCTTCACGTCGCCCACAATCGGGATGTCGACCTTCACTCGCTTGGAAATCGATGAGGGGTCGATGTCGATATGGATGATCTTGCGCGGCGTACTCGCGAAATGCGTGGGGTCGCCAATGACGCGGTCGTCGAAGCGGGCACCGATCGCAATCAGCACGTCGCAGTGCTGCATCGCCATGTTGGCCTCGTACGTGCCATGCATGCCGAGCATGCCAAGGAACTTGCGATCCGTCGCGCGATAGCCACCCAGGCCCATCAGCGTGTTGGTGACCGGGTAGCCGAGCAGGTCCGCGAACTGGTTCAACTCGCGCGAAGCCTCGGCCAAGATGATCCCCCCGCCAGTATAGATGTACGGGCGCTTCGCAGACAGCAGCAGTGCGACCGCCTTGCGGATCTGGCCTGAATGACCCTTCGTGACCGGATTGTACGAGCGCAGCGCAATATGCTTGATCGGCTCGTAGTGGCACGGCGCCTTCGACACATCCTTCGGGATGTCGATCAGCACCGGCCCGGGGCGGCCGCTCTGGGCAATGTGGAACGCCTTCTTCACTGTCGCGGCGAGTTCGTGCACGTCCTTCACGAGGAAGTTGTGCTTCACGCACGGCCGCGTAATCCCGACCGTGTCACATTCCTGGAACGCGTCCTGGCCAATCGCCGCCGTCGGCACCTGGCCGCTGATGATCACCAGCGGAATCGAGTCCATGTATGCGGTGGCGATGCCGGTCACCGCGTTCGTCACACCGGGCCCGGAGGTTACCAGGCACACGCCGACGTTGCCGGTGGAGCGCGCGTAGGCGTCCGCGGCGTGCACCGCGGCTTGCTCGTGGCGCACCAGCACGTGCTGGATCTTGTCCTGCTTGTACAGTTCGTCGTAGATGTAGAGTACCGAGCCGCCCGGATATCCCCAAATGAATTCGACGTTTTCGTCAGCGAGCGCGCGCATCAGCACGGTCGCGCCGATCGAGCCGGTTTCGGTTTCAGCAGGGGGGGAGAGATCCGACGTGGAGCATTCCGCGCTTGGCATATTCATCGTTCACCTTTCGAATTTTCGGCAAAAAATTGATCGGGGGCTCTCCACCGGGCTTGTGGCTCGGGTTCAAGCGGCGCGTCTTAGAGAGAATGCGAGCTTTGTGAGCGTCGCCTCAATGAGACAATCACAGCGTCTTGCGAATCTATTACCATATCGAGTCGCGCAACAAGGGTCAAGCAAAAAATGCCGGCTTCCCACAGGGCCTTTTTTTTTGCTAGCATCCGCGGGTTTTCACGTTTTTGTTGGGTTGGCGCGCCCCGATGGCGCGAGCTAGCCGGCAATTCACTTTCCGCGCGTCACGCGTCACCTGTCGCGCCGAATTCCACAAGGATGGCATCAGACAAGGAACTCGCCGATTTCCTGGCGGGCGTCGAAAGGCGCGCATTTAAGCATGTCGCGTATGCGGTGCGCGATGACGACGCCGCGCTGGACGTCGTCCAGGACGCGATGATCAAGCTCGCCGAGAAATACGGCGAGCGGCCTGCGGCCGAGCTACCGCTGCTGTTCCAGCGCATTTTGCAGAACGCGACCCACGATTTCTTTCGCCGCCAGAAGGTGCGCAACACGTGGGTCAGCCTGTTTTCGTCGCTGGGCAACGGCGATGACGACGAGTTCGACATGCTGGAAACCTACGAATCCTCGGACAATTCGACCGCGGTCGAGAACAGCGCCGACCGGCTCGAGCGGGAGCAAGTGCTCGCGCTGATCGACGAGGAGATCCAAAAACTGCCCGCGCGTCAACGTGAAGCGTTTCTGATGCGTTATTGGGAAGATATGGATGTCGCCGAAACCGCTGCCGCGATGGGCTGCTCGCAGGGCAGCGTCAAGACCCATTGCTCGCGGGCCACGCATGCGCTGGCTGTCGCGCTGAAGGCGAAAGGAATCACACTATGAGCGGTACACTTGAGACAAAAGAAATCGAATTTGCACTGAAAGTACGCCGAGCGCTCGACGAGGGCGCAGCGCGCCTGCCACGCGCGACGACTGACCGGCTGGCGGCCGCGCGACAGGCCGCGCTTGCGAGAAAGAAACCCGATACTCGCACGCGGCCGGTTTACCTGCCGGCGCTGGCCGGCGCCGGCAACGTGCCAACGAGCACCAGCGGCGCACGCAAGCGCGCCCGCTGGAGCCGCCTAGCCCTAGTCTGGCCGCTACTGGCGCTGGTGTGCGGTCTCGCCGCGATCCGCGACTGGGAAAACCAGCAGCGCCTAGCCGACATCGCCGCCATCGACGCAGCCATGCTCAGCGACGAGCTGCCGCTGTCCGCCTACTTGGACCACGGCTTTCACGCCTACCTGTCGCACGGGCACTGATACGCTAACTAGGAGCAATGTCGGTGAGTAACAAGCGCGGTTTGGCTATGGTCTATGCGGGTGTGATGGCTGCATTTGTCGCGTTCATGGCAACCTATCCGCGCTTTCACCCAGCATCGTCGTCTCGCGCGTTGCCGTCTGACGCCGCGCCAGCGCCGGTCGGCAGCGGGGTAGCAGCAGTGGCAAGCCACGCCGCCGTTGCCGACATGGCAGCCGATGCGGCCAACCCACTGTCCTGGGCCCGCCTTACCGCGGCGCAGCGCGACGCGCTAGCGCCGCTGGCCCCCCAATGGGATCATTTCAGCGCCGAGCGCAAGCGGAAATGGCTGAAAATTGCAGCCAGATATCCAAAAATGCGCACAGAAGAGCAACAGCGACTGCATCAACGAATGGCCGAATGGATCCGCATGACGCCACAGCAGCGGCGCGTCGCGCGTGAGAACTACCAGTTGTCCAAGGAACTCTCCGTACAGGCACGCGAAAAGGCGTGGAGCGCCTATCAGCAATTGCCCGACGAATTAAAGCGCAAGCTGGCGGCCACCGAGAAAGCACGACGCCCGACCGTAGTCAGCGCGCCGCCAAGCGGTAAGCCTGAAATCAAGGACCTAGGCAAGCTCGAGCGCTCGCGCGAGCGCGCCGATGCCGCCGCGGCTGCACCACGCGCCGGCACCTCGGCCAGTACGGCGCCAGTTGGCCCGGGCACGCCGCCCGGCACCCACCCGGCACCGTCGGCGTCGGCCGCTGCGTTGACATCTCCCCCGGCCGCCGGCTCACAAACCGAGCCGGAAAAGCCGGCGCAGTCGGTGCCGTGGTTCTTCAACGATCACGCGCAGTGAAACCACCGCGTGAACACGTGCCTCGTGGCCGCGCCCCATCCCTGTGGCGCCGCCTGCTGTGCGCGCTCTACGAAGGCATCATTTTGTTCGGCGTCGTCTTTATTGCCGGCTACCTATTCAGCGCGCTGACCCAGCAACGCGATGGATTAACGCATCACAATCTGTTGGCTGGCTGGATCACCCTCGTCGTCGGCGCGTATTTCGTCTGGTTTTGGACCCATGGCGGCCAAACATTGCCGATGAAAACTTGGCGACTGCGGCTCGTTGACCACGCGCTCGCACCGGTCGGGTTGGGGCGCGCAATGCTGCGCTACGTGCTTGCCTGGCTATGGTTCCTGCCGCCGCTGGCGCTCCATTCGGTGCTCGGAGGGTCGGTGCCGCACACGCTGCTCGCGCTGTCCGCGTGGATAACGCTATGGGCCAGTACGCAATGGCTGGATCCGGATCGGCAATGGTTGCATGACCGGCTGGCCGGTACCCGCATTGTTGCTGCCCCGTAATAAGAACGTCTTGTAACTGTCGCGCCAGTTTCACGCCGGCCAGTTTCACGCCGGCATCGTGCAATGCGGGCCATTACACTGCGCGAGCGTGGACCAAAGTGTCCAACCTACCCCCGTAGCCCCTGAAGCACACCGGCGCAAAGAGCAAGCCGGCGCATACGGCGGTCCCCTGCGTGACCTCCAGCCGGCCGGCACGCCGACGGCCTCTTCGCGCCCCCGTCCGCGTCGAACGCGCCGCCTGTTGCCAACGTCGATGACGACTCCGGCATGCATCGATACCGCTCTCTGGTGCGCGATATTAAACGCTCCCAGCCCGGCGCGCCGCTGCCGGACGCCACCGAAGCGGACCGATCATGGAACGCCGAGCCGCCGCTCGCACCTCTGCATGCTTCCACTGAATCTATTACATAGGTCTGCTAAGCCGATCAGTCTGTCCGATACAACAAAGCCTGCGCCTCAGTGCGAAAACGGCAGTTTATAATCCGGCGATCTCGCCCGTGCGAGCCCACCAGCCGGAGTTTCCGGCGCACAGAGCCGACGCCATGGAATCGAAACCGCCCCGTCGCACCCGCGACCGAATCCTCGAACTGTCGTTGCGACTCTTCAATGAGATCGGCGAGCCGAACGTCACAACGACGACGATCGCCGAGGAAATGGAAATCAGTCCAGGAAACCTGTACTACCATTTCCGCAACAAGGACGACATCATCAACAGCATCTTCGCTCAGTTCGAGCAAGAGATCGGCAAGCGATTGCGCTTTCCCGATGACCATCGTCCAACAATCGACGAGATGTGGGCCTATCTGGCCTACATGGCAGATTTTCTGTGGACGTACCGGTTCCTCTATCGGGACCTGAACGATTTGCTGGCGCGCAACCGCACACTGGAGACGCACTTCAAGCAGATCATCACGCATAAAGTCAATTTCGCGCGCCAGTTGTGCGAGCAATTGATTGCCGACGGCGAGATGGAAGCGACGCCCCAGGAGGTCGGCGTGATCTCGACCAACATCGGCGTGATCTCGACCTATTGGCTGTCGTACCAGTTCGTGATGAACCCACGCAAGTACAACGAGCAGGAAGCGATCCGGGCCGAATTGCATCAGGCGAGCCTACACATCGTATCGCTGATGGCCCCTTATCTGCGCGGACGTTCGCGCCAATTGTTCGACGATCTGGTTTCCGGCCGGTTGCCGATGCGCGAATTCGCCGACTACCTGCCGCCGCGCGACGGCAGGGGCGAGACACGGTCCGAGGCAGGCAAGGCCGAGACGCAACGCCCGAAGGGGGCGCGATGATTAATTCGGTGTGCGTATATTGTGGCTCCGCTGTCGGCCGTCGGGACGAATACCGGCAGGGGGCGCAGGCGTTTGGTCGCGCGCTCGCGCACGCGGGTCTCACACTGGTCTATGGCGGAGGCCACGTCGGCTTGATGGGCGAGATTGCGGATGCCGTGCTGCAAGCGCAAGGCCATGCGATCGGCGTGATCCCGCAGCTGTTGATCGACAAGGAAGTCGGTCATCGCGGCTTGACCGAGTTACACGTCGTCGCAAACATGCACGAGCGCAAGAAAATGATGGCTGACCTGAGCGACGCGTTCGTCGCGCTGCCTGGCGGCGCCGGCACGTTCGAAGAGTTGTTCGAAGTCTACACGTGGGCGCAACTCGGCTATCACCAAAAGCCGGTCGGTCTGCTCAACATCGCCGGCTATTACGATCCGCTGCTGGCAATGCTGCGCCACACCGCCAATGAGGGCTTCATGCGGCACGACTACGTCGGACTGCTCCAAGTGGAGTCGGACGTCGACGCGTTGCTTGACGGGCTGCAACGCTACGTGCCGCCGGCCGGCGACAAGTGGTCGGAGAAGCGCGAAGCGGTCTAGTCGCATCGTGGCGCCGTCGTTGCCGCTAGCCGATATGGATGTCGAGCGGCTGCGGCGGATGTTCAAAACCAACGCGCTCGGCACTGATCTCTGCGCGCGAAGCGGCTCACCGCATGAGGACGGATCGCGGCAAGCGCGGCGGCGCGATCATCGACTTGTCTCCGGCTGCCGGTTAGGATCGCCAAGCGAGTATGTGGACTATGCCGGTTCCAAAGAAGGGATCGTCGCGGTATCGGCCGTGGCGAGGCCAAGCGAGCGAGCATGCAACGCGAATAGCGGCTCAACGGGATGATCTGCCCGCACGACGAAATCGGCGCCGATCATTTGCCGCGCGGCACGCGCGCCGCCAACGGCGAGAGCTGACGGCGCACCGGCACCATGTCCGTCGCCATGCCGCGAAAACCGAGCTGCACGCCGTGCCACAACGGCGGCAACGCATACGCGGCAAGCGCCAGGAACACCAGCATGCCCAGCAGGAACAGCCCCGGCATGAACAACGCGAGCAACAACCCAAGGACGGCGATCGTGTCCTCCACAAACGACACGACCCAGGGCGACGGCGGCTGCTGCGCGAGATTAATTAACGCGCGGGCGCCAGCCTTGACCAGGTGCGCAGTGCCGGCGATCGCCGCGCCGGCCAACGCCGCCGCCGCCAAAACGCGCGGATCAGCATGGCCGGCCGCGCCATAGGCGAGCATCGCGCCGGCCGGGATGCGAATCAGCGTGTGCAGCGCGTCCCACAGCGAGTCGACGGCGGGCACCTTGTCGGCCAGAAATTCGGCAATCGCCAACAGCGCTGCGGCACCGATGATCCACGGTGAACCTAGCAGCGACAACGCATCGGGAAGACGCACGACGTCGAACGACGCGAGCAGGCCGGTCAACAGAACCGTCAGGTACAAGCGCAGCCCGCTTGCCCACGCAAGCCCGGTTGCCAGAGAAAGGGCGTAGAGCATTAACGCCTCCTTGCGCGCCCCCGCGCGCACCGGCAAGGGCCAGTGCAGCGCGCGCCGCAAGCGTCAGTGTTGGATAAACCCGAAACCATTATAGCGACAGTCGCCGCGCGAGCGCCGCCTCGCTCAATGGCCGGACGTGAGCTTCAAGCCGATCAGCCCGGCCAGGATCAGGACTGCACTGCCCGCCCGGGCCGGCGTCAGCGCCTCGCCCATCATCACGATGCCGAACACGAATGCGCCCAGCGCGCCGATGCCGGTCCACACCGCATACGCGGTGCCCAGCGGTAACTGTTTCATCGCCAGTGCCAACAAACCGAAGCTGATCAGCGCCGTCACCAGTGTGAAGATCGACCAGCCAGGCCGGGAAAAGCCTTCCGAGCTTTTCAGGCCGGCAGCCCATGCCACTTCAAGCAGGCCCGCCATCACCAGAAAGATCCATGCCATCGGCTACAACCTTGACGAAATGGGGTCGTCCCCGATACGAACCGTAGCGCGCGGGCCGTCCCGCACAACGGGTTGCATCGATTCTATCAAAGTGCCGGGTGCGCTGCCGAGCGTGGCCGTGCCGCGACCCAGCGCCACACCCGGTGAAGCTGCTACTGCACGCCGGCGAGCCGGTATCCGACACCCGTCTCGGTCACGATATGCTCGGGCTGCGCAGGATCGCGCTCCAGCTTCTGTCGTAAATGCCCCATGTAGATGCGCAAGTAATGATGGCTCTCCACATGGGAAGGCCCCCAGACGTCGCGCAGCAATTGGCGGTGCGTCAACACGCGGCCGGCATGACGCACCAGCGTGACCAGGAGCCGGTATTCGATCGGCGTCAGATGCACCACCTCGCCATCCCGGGTCACGCGGCGTGCGGTCAGGTCCACGACGATGCCGCCGAACTGTACTTGTGGCGTGTCGTCTTGGCCCCCGCGATTGCGCCGGCGCAACTGCGCGCGGATCCGCGCCAGCAGCTCCGACACGCCGAACGGCTTGGTCAGGTAGTCGTCCGCCCCCGCATCCAGCGCGGCCACTTTCTGCTCCTCCTGACTGCGAGCGGATAACACGATGATCGGCAGATCGGTCCATCCGCGCAATTCGCGGATCACGTCCAGGCCGTCGGTATCGGGCAGGCCCAGATCCACGATCACCAGATCCGCCCGGCGCGTGGCAGCCTCGACCAGCCCCTGCCGACCCGTGTCCGCGTCGAATACCGCCATGCCCTGCGCTTGCAGCGAGGTGCCCACGAAACGGCGGATTTGCTTTTCGTCCTCGATCAGGACAATTGTCACGTTCGGCTCGCTCATGATTTCGGTGTGATCTCGTCAACCGCATGCCCGCTGCGCGCTGCGTCGGCATCCTGTTCCAGCGCTTCGCCGCCGCCCGGAGGTACCTCATCGGCCGGCAACATGAACCAGAAGCGCGCCCCCAGCACGCGGCCTTGCGCATCAACGCGGTTTTCCGCGCCGATTCGACCGCCGTGAGCGTCGACGATGGCCCGGCAGATCGCCAACCCGAGGCCGATGCCGGGCTTGGCCGATTCCTTTTCGCCACGCGTAAACTTGTCGAACACGCGCGCTTCCATGCCCGGCGGCAGACCGGGGCCGCTGTCCTCGACCGCCACTTTGACATAGCGGCGCGCGCCGTCCTCGACCACACCCGCATTAATCGACAATGGCGCGCCGGCCGGCGTGTACTTCGCGGCATTCTCGAACAGGTTGGCGAACAAATGCTCTATCAGCACCGGATCGAGCCGCAGCAGCGGCAGCTCGGCCGGCACGCGCGCGTGCACCGGATGGGCGGCCAAGCTCCGGTGGCATGCGGCGAGCGCGGCGCCCACCATTTCCTCGAGCATCAACCACTGGCGGTTGAGCCGGACCGCGCCGGCCTGCAACCGGGCCATATCCAACAAGTTGGTCACCAAACGCGTCATGCGCAGCGCTTCCTCGTGGATTGCCTCGATCAGGTCGCGCTCGGCCTGCGGCCGAGGCGGCGCACCACCGCCCTGCTGCTCGGCGAGCATCGACGCAAAGCCGACGATGGCCGTCAGCGGCGTGCGCAGGTCGTGCGAAATGGCCGACAACAGCGAGTTGCGCATCCGCTCGGACTCCATGCTGACCAGCGCGTCCTGCGCGATCTCGACGTAGTGCACGCGCTCCAGCGCTAGGGCGATCTGCGCGGCGAATGTATCAATCATACGACGCTGCTCGGGCACCGCCAGGTCCTCAAAGCGCGCCGCCACCAATGCCAACACGCCGCGCGTGCGCATCGGCGCCTTTAGCGGCAGATAGAGTGCGTCGGCGGCCGGCAACGTGTCGGTGCCGTGCCCAGCTGGCTTTTGCTGGTCGTAAACCCATTGCGCGATATCAGTATCGAGTGCCGGTGGCTGCAGCATGATCGCCGGATCCGGCTCCTCGACCTTCTGCCTGACTTTGTCGTTGCTGTCCGGCAATAAGATTGACACGTGCGCCTGAAACACTTCCGCGACATGCCGCATGCCGATTTCGATGATCTGGCCGGTGGCAAGCGCCGCACCCAACTCTCGCGTCATCGCGTACATCGCGCTGGTGCGCCGCTCGCGCAGCGTCGCGATACGCGCCTGCCGGCGCAGACTCGACGTCAGATGACTAATCGTCAGCGACGTGAGCAGCATCACGGCGAACGTCAACAGGTATTGCGTGTCAGACACCGACAGCGATATACGCGGTGGCACGAAGAAAAAGTCGAACGACGCGACGCTGAGAAACGACATCAGCACACCCGGACCGCGCCCCAGCCTTGCGGCGGCAAAGATCACACCAAGCAGGTACAGCATCGCTAGATTCGCCAGATCGATCCGGTGCAGCAGTTCGGTCGCCACCACCGTGATGCCGGCACTGATCGCCGCCGCATACGTGTAGTGACGCAACGTCGAGCGGCGCTCGTCACCCAGCGACGACGCGAAGCTGCGCACGTCGCCGCGTGCACCACGCCGCTCATGCGCGCGGCCAGCGCCCACCAGCGTCACGTCGATGTCGGACGCTGATTGCAGCAACCGCTCACCGACTGACGGAGCAAGCCAGCGTCGCGTGCGCGGCATGCCGGCGACGAGCCTAGACACGTTGCGCATCCTCGCATAAGCCAGCAGCGTGCGGGCCGCGTCGGACCCATCCAGTGTCACCGTTTCGGCGCCGAGTTCGGCGGCCAATTTCAACGCATCGAGTGTGCGCTTTCGGACGGTGTCCGGCAGCCGTTGCAGCTTCGGCGTCTCGACATAGACCGCCAGCCAATCCGCCTTTAAGGTCGCCGCGAGCCGCGCAGCCGCGCGCACCAACGTCGCGCTTTCCGAGCCCGGGCCGACACACACGATAATCCGCTCGCGCGCGTGCCAGACACGCTCGATCGACTGGTCCGCGCGATACTCGCGCATCTGCGCATCCACCCGATCCGCGGTGCGTCGTAACGCCAGTTCCCGCAACGCAATCAGGTTGCCCTTACGAAAGAAATGGCGTACCGCGTGCTCTGCCTGCTGTGGCAGATAGACCTTGCCATCGCGCAGGCGCGCGAGCAGTTCGTCCGCGGGCAGATCCACCAGCGTGACCTCGTCCGCCAGATCGAATATTCGGTCCGGAACCGTTTCCCATACACGAATGCCAGTGATCTGGCCAACCACATCGTTCAGGCTTTCGAGATGCTGGACGTTGAGCGTCGTGTAGACGTCGATCCCAGCATCCAGCAGTTCCTGCACATCCTGCCAACGCTTCAGGTGGCGCGCGCCGGACACGTTCGAATGCGCAAGCTCATCGACCAGGATCAACTGCGGCCTGCGTGCCAGCGCCGCGTTCAGATCGAATTCCGGCAACACCTTGCCGCGATACGGATAACGGGCAACAGGAATCGACGGCATTCCATCGAGCAGCGCCACGGTTTCCCTGCGTCCGTGGGTTTCCGCCACGCCGACCACGACGTCGACGCCTTCGTCGCGGCATCGCCGTGCCGCCTGCAGCATCGCGAACGTCTTGCCCACGCCCGCCGATGCACCGAAAAAAATTTTCAGCTTGCCGCGCTGTTTTTTTTCCTCCTCGCGTTGCAGCTTATCGAGCAATTCGTCAGGGTCGGGGCGTTCCATTCGCGTATTGAAAGTCCAAAGCAGGCCGCGCCTGCGCGCGGGCTCCAGTATGCCCGAGCCCGAGAACCGGAGACGATCTTTCACGCAAAGCCGGCCCGGCACAAGCGTGGTTGCATAACGCACGCGTGCCCAAAAACGCATCAAAGGTGAAGCAGGCGGCGCAAAATCATGTCAGTGTACGCTCACATATGACTGATATGCTCATCTCATCCGCCAAGTCCTGTCTGCTTATCAACGGCCACAGACACACACGGCGGCCGTTGCGGTTGAATCAAGGCTCACCGTTTATAGACGGCCCCCGCGAGCCCATCGCGACTGCCCGGTACTAGGAGAGATAAATGGACACCGATGCAAACGTTTCGGTTGCAGCCCTTGAAGCCGCTTTATCCGTGACACGAGAGGAACGACAGCATCAACCGATGCACGAACCCGGGCCGGCGTCACTGATTCATGCACACTTGCAGCCCCGCGTGGGTGTAGCAGGTACGCGAGCCGCCACCTATTGCGACTTGCCCGACGAGTTGATCATCCAAATCGGCCGGTATCTGGACACCCGCGACCTTTGCCACCTGTCGATGGTCGAGCGGCGCACCCATGCCGTATTGCGCGAGCAGGCCCTATCCAAGCGCCATGCCGACCAAGCCAAAACCGTAGTCAGCGCCGCTGACGTACAAGCGCTAGTGGCACAGCTCGAGCATGATATCGTCGAGCGACCTGGGCTGCGCGTCACCCCAATTTTGACACTGTTGGCGCAACTGCTGCGCCAAAGGTTTCCCAAGCGCGAGCAAGCAGCAGCCTTCGAATCGGTATTCACCGCTGCCGCGGGACTGCCTACCGCAAGTTATGCGGTCGTCAGTAGGGCCGTGGTTACCACGTTGAAATACCTCGATCCAAGCGTTCGCGCCAACGCGTACGAATTCTGTCACGCGCATGTGTGGCAGCGCCATCCGAGACCGTCGCACTATGGGTCCGCCCTCGCATCACAATTGCACGTACTGCCGCGCGAACGGTTCATCCAGCGATACGATGAACTCGTTGCATGGATCCCGCAGCTTGACACGGCCGAGCGGACGACGCTGATCAGTGCGCTCGCGGTCCAGTTGCCGGCATTCGTGTACGGATTCAATGTACGCGATGCAGCGACGCTACATCAAGCCACGCAATGGTACCGCACGTTGCGGCAAGCGCTGTTGGACCTTCCACCGTCCGACCAGGGCAAGGCGGTGGCGGCACTGTGTGTCGCCCTGCCTGCGTTGGGCCGTCAGACAAGTATCACGGAATATGGGCAGATTCGACAGATCGCGATGTCGCTACCGCAACCGGCGATGGCCGAAGCGTGGCTCGGGCTGCTCCGGGCATTGCCGATGTTTCCGGCGGAACTGCAGCCGGCACAGTTGTACTCCCTGTACGCGATGATCGAGCGCTGGCCGTCGCAGTACTCTGCTTTCGCCGCGCAGACGCTGCTGGAAAGCGTCCCGGCGTTGCACGTCGACACGCGAGCGGCGGCCTGGCACAAGGCAATCATGCTGCTACCGCTCAACACGAGCGAGCGAGAGGAGGATGTCATCCAGCATGCGCTCGACCAGATTGCGTTCCTGCGCGCCGATGAACGCAGTGCGGCACACGCCGCGATCGCACGCCTCATCGACGCCGGTGACAATGCCGATATGGCGCTAGGGCAGCAAGATTGATGAGCCGGTCGTGCGCCGGCCCTCCAGATCCCGATGTGCATCGGCCGCGTCGCACAACGCGCCGAAGCAGGTACTGCGCCGTCATGCCTTGCAGCATCATGGCGGCCCCTTGCTCGTACGAGATCGACTGCGGCAGCTTGACCACGCTGGAGGCGGCGATCACACGCTCCTGCGCATAGGCGCCAGGCGGGCGCGCCGCATAGGCGATACGTTCACCCGGCGCGAAATCGGTGACGCCGGGGCCGACGTCGACCACTTCACCAGCGGCCTCCATGCCCAGGCCCGCGGGCAGCGGCTGCGGGTACAGGCCGGTGCGAAAATATACATCGATGAAGTTCAGGCCGACTGCGTGGTGGCGCACGCGGATCTCGCCCACGCCGGGTACCGGCACGTCGACGTCAACCCACTGCAGCACCTGCGGTCCGCCGGTGCGCTCAAAACGAATGGCTTTAGTCATCGTGGCTCCTGGTGGCAAATCGATTCAGGCCGGCGCATCCAGCCGCTGCACGAGCCGCTCAAGGATCATCCGCGCCGTGGACATGTTTGTCGCGCACGGCACGTTGTGCACGTCGCATGCGCGCACGAGCGCGTTGATATCCGGCTCATGCGGCTGCGGCGTCATCGGGTCGCGCAGGAAAATCACCATGTCGATGCGACCTTCGGCCAGCTCCGCGCCGATCTGCAGGTCGCCCCCATGCGGGCCCGACAGCTTGCACTGCACCGGCAAGCCATGCCGGTGCGCGATGCGTGAGCCGGTCGTGCCCGTTGCCACAAGCTCGCAGCGACTGAGCACGTGCACATATTCGCCGCACAGCGTGACGATGTCGTCTTTCTTGTGATCGTGCGCGATCAACGCGATACGGGTGGTCATGGGCGCTGTCCTCCGGTGGATGCTTCGAACGGGATCGGCGATGCGTACGCGTTAGAACGTGCCAGGGTACGCGCCGCCGTCGATTAGCAGGTTCTGGCCGGTGATATACGACGCGTGCGCGCCGCATAGAAAGGCGCAGGCCGCGCTGAACTCCGCGCTGTCGCCGAAGCGGCCGGTCGGTATCGCCCTCTCCCACTGGCTCCGGAATGCGGCCGGGTCGATGCCCTGCGCGTCGAGCGTATGCCAAGCGCTGATTGTATTGGAATCGGCTGTATCGCGTTGACACGCACCACCGCATTGACAATCACCTTGGGATTGGCGCCAATATTTGGGTAAACTGAATCGGTATGATGCTTCGCCGCCGTCCGCGCCACGCCACCCTCCCGCCGCCATGAAACAAGACAGCCGATTCCCGAACCTCTTCATCCTCAATCACCCGCTAATTCAGCACAAGCTCTCGCACATGCGCGACCGGGATACCTCCACGCGCACCTTCCGCGAGCTGCTGCGGGAAATCACGCTGCTGATGGGCTATGAGATCACCCGCGATCTGCCGCTGACCACGCGCCGCATCGCCACGCCGCTGGTCGAAATCGACGCACCGGTGATCGCCGGGCGCAAGCTGGCGATCGTGCCGGTGCTGCGCGCCGGCGTGGGCATGTCCGATGGGCTGCTGGAGTTGATTCCGTCGGCACGCGTTGGCCATATCGGCGTATACCGAGCAGACGATCATCGTCCGGTCGAATACCTGGTGCGGCTGCCCGACCTGGAGGAGCGCACGTTCATCCTGTGCGACCCAATGGTGGCGACCGGCTATTCGGCGGTGTACGCGGTCGACGTGCTGAAGCGCCGTGGCGTGCGGGGCGCCAATATCCTGTTCCTCTCCCTCGTTGCGGCTCCTGAAGGAGTGCAGGTATTCACGCACGTGCACCCCGACGTGAAATTGTATGTCGCAGCGCTGGACTCACACTTGGACGAGCACGCGTACATCGTGCCGGGCCTAGGCGACGCGGGCGACCGGCTGTTCGGCACCAAGAATTAGGGACCGGCACCGCACGGCCTAGGCCGGAGAGGGCCGAGGAGCGGGCGGGGAAGCAGATCACGGCATGGGGTCGGAAGCCACATTGCGGCCGCACGGCTTGTAGGCGTAGCCGGCATGCTAAAATTGCGCCTTTCCGTCGAACGCCCTTGCCGCGTCGCCCTTTGCGCGCGAACGCGACGCGCGCACGGCGGACAGCAGGGCGCGCGACGTACGCTGTCGTCCCGATGGCGCCGCGCGCCAGGGACTTCGCCACGACACATCGATATTGGAATGAATGATGCGCGCGTTGCGTGCGCGGTCGGAGAAACCATCATGGCTGGTCACTCGAAATGGGCCAACATCAAGCATAAGAAAGCCGCGGCAGATGCCAAGCGCGGCAAGGTCTGGACGCGGTTGATTAAGGAAATCACCGTGGCGGCGCGACTGGGCGGCAGCGATGCCGGATCGAACCCGCGCCTGCGGCTGGCGATCGACAAGGCAACGGACGCCAACATGCCAAAGGACAATGTTAATCGCGCGATCCAGCGCGGCGTAGGTGGCGTCGAAGGCGCGAATTACGAGGAAATCCGCTACGAGGGGTACGGCATCGGCGGTGCAGCGATCATCGTCGACACGATGACCGACAACCGCACGCGCACCGTCGCCGAAGTGCGCCACGCGTTCTCCAAGCACGGCGGCAATCTAGGCACCGACGGCTCAGTCGCATTCCTGTTCGCCCATGTCGGTCAGTTCCTGTTCGCGCCTGGCACGCCAGAGGACAAACTGATGGAGGCGGCGCTTGAGGCCGGCGCCGACGACGTGACGACCAATGACGACGGCAGCATCGAGGTAGTGTGCTCGCCGAACGATTTCGCACAGGTCAAAGCCGCGCTCGAGGCCGCAGGCTTCAAGGCAGAACTCGCCGAGGTCACGATGAAACCACAAACCGAGGTGGAGTTCACGGGCGACGATGCAGTCAAGATGCAAAAGCTGCTCGATGCGCTGGAAAACCTCGACGATGTGCAGGAGGTTTACACGAACGCGGTCATCGCCGACTAGTCACGGCTCGCGCAGAAGATTTTTTGGCTTTTTCGAGGATATCCATGAAGGTATTGGTCGTCGGCTCCGGCGGTCGCGAACACGCACTCGGGTGGAAGCTCGCCCAATCGCCGCGCGTCACCGCGGTCTACGTGGCGCCGGGCAATGGTGGCACGGCGCTGCAGGAGCGCCTGCACAACGTCGATATCACCGACCTGCACGCATTGGCCGACTTCGCCGAGCGCGAGCAGGTCGCATTCACCGTGGTCGGGCCCGAAGCACCACTCGCGGCAGGCATCGTCAACCTGTTCCGCTCGCGCGGCCTGAAGATCTTCGGGCCGACTCGCGAGGCGGCGCAGCTTGAAAGCTCGAAGGATTTCGCTAAGGCGTTCATGAAGCGCCACGGCATTCCGACCGCCGAATACGAGACGTTCTCCGACGCGGCGGCGGCGCACGCGTACGCCGAGGCAAAGGGCGCACCAATCGTGATCAAGGCGGATGGACTCGCGGCCGGTAAAGGCGTAGTGGTGGCGCAAACGCTGGATGAAGCGCACCGCGCGATCGAGATGATGCTCGCCGACAACAAACTCGGCGACGCGGGCGCGCGCGTGGTCATCGAGGAATACCTGCAAGGCGAAGAAGCCAGCTTCATCGTGATGGTCGACGGCAAGCACGTGCTCGCGCTGGCGTCGAGCCAGGACCACAAGCGGTTGCTCGACGGTGACCAAGGTCCAAACACCGGCGGCATGGGAGCCTACTCACCGGCACCGATCGTCACGCCGCAATTGCATGCGCGCGTGATGCGCGAGATCATCCTGCCAACCGTGCGCGGCATGGAGCACGAGGGCCTGCGCTATACCGGCTTCCTGTATGCTGGGTTAATGATCGACGCACAGGGTAACCCGAAGACACTCGAGTTCAATTGCCGGATGGGCGACCCGGAGACGCAGCCGATCATGGCGCGGCTCAAGGGCGACTTCGCCCGTGTCGTCGAGCATGCGCTCGCCGGCATGCTCGACACGGTCGAACTCGAATGGGATCGGCGCACGGCGCTGGGTGTCGTGCTCGCAGCGCACCAGTATCCTGACGCGACGCGCAAAGGGGACCGCATCGATGGCATTCCGGCGCAGACCGAAACGGCCGTCACATTCCACGCGGGCACCGCGCTAGTCGACGGCAAGCTGGTCACCTCGGGCGGACGCGTGCTGTGCGTGGTTGGGTTGGCCGACTCGGTGCGCGAGGCACAGTCGATCGCCTATGAGACAATCCATCATATTCAATTCGATGGCATGCAGTATCGCCGCGACATTGGTCACCGCGCCCTGAACCGCAAGCACTGATCCGCAATGAGCCGTCCGTTCGACCCAGCCACCCCGTCCTCCGTTCCGGCTTCGGCCAGCGCGCCAGCGCGCGGCACAGCCGCCGGGCTCGGCGATCTGGCACCGGTGCGCAACTATTTGCTCGCGCTGCAGCGCCATATCGCCGATACGTTGGGCCAACTCGACGGCAAGCCATTCGACACGCATACGTGGCGCCGTGAACCGAGTGACAAGCTCCAAGGAGACGGCTGCTCGCGCGTGATCGAGGACGGCGAATGCTTCGAGCGCGGCGTGGTCGGTTTCTCGCACGTAAGCGGCGCCGCATTGCCTCCGTCGGCCAGTGCCGCCCGCCCGCAACTGGCCGGGCGCAGCTTCGAGGCGATGGGGGTGTCGCTGGTGCTCCATCCGCGCAATCCCTATTGCCCGACCGTGCACATGAATGTGCGGCTGTTCGTCACGACCCACCCGGACGAAGCGCCGGTGTTCTGGTACGGTGGCGGCATGGACCTGACGCCGTACTACGGGTTCGAGGAGGACGCGCGGCATTTCCATTTGACGTGCCGCGACGCACTGGCTCCGTTCGGCGACGAGTGGTATCCGCGCTTCAAGCGGTGGTGCGACGAGTATTTCTACTTGAAGCACCGTGGAGAGCCACGCGGCATTGGCGGCATTTTTTACGATGACATAGCGGAGTTAGGCTTTGCGCGCGGCTTCGAGATGACGCGCAACGTCGGAGACGGCCTGCTCGCCGCCTATCTGCCGATCATCGAGCGGCGGCGCGTGATGCCTTATGGTGAGCGCGAACGGGATTTCCAGGCCTACCGGCGCGGCCGCTACGTCGAGTTCAATCTCGTCTTCGACCGCGGCACGCTGTTCGGCCTGCAAAGTGGCGGGCGGACCGAGTCCATTATGATGTCGATGCCCCCGGTAGCGAAATGGCGCTACGATTGGCATCCGGACGCCGGCTCGCCTGAGGCCCAGCTGTATCGCGATTTCCTGGTCGTGCGCGACTGGATCTGAAGCGCGGCGGCCGCCACCCGATCGCATTGCTTAAGGACGCAGACCTGAGTTCGCCGAACCCATCATCGCCGGACGCCATTGACACGCCCGCCGCGCCCCTTCTGCCTACACGGATCGGCATCCTGGGCGGCACGTTCGACCCGATCCACGTCGGCCACCTAGCGCTCGCGCGCCGGTTTGCCGAATCGCTTGGGTTGAGCGAACTCGTGCTGCTGCCAGCGGGGCAACCGTGGCAAAAAAGCGACGTATCGTGCGCGCGGCATCGGCTCGCGATGACTCGCCTGGCGGCGGCGTCGCTGATGCTACCCGCCACGCGGGTGAGCGTCGCGACCGATGAAATCGATCATCCCGGCCCGACGTACACGACTGAGACGCTGGCCGCATGGCGTGCGCGCCACGGCGCGGCGGCGTCGTTGACGCTATTGATCGGGGCCGACCAACTGGTCCGCCTGCATACGTGGAAAAACTGGCGCCGATTATTCGAATTCGCCCATGTCGGTGTCGCGACGCGTCCCGGATTCGACCTATCGCAGGCGGATGCCACGGTGCTTGACGAAATCGAGCGCCGCAGCGCGTCGGCCGACACACTGCGTGCGACGACCCACGGCCATGTCCTGCTCGATACCACGCTGTCGCTGGACGTCTCGGCCACGAACGTGCGGCGGTTGCTACGTGAACGAGCGTGTGGCCGCCTTGAGGCAGTCGCCAGCGTGCCGGACGCGGTCTGGCAGTACATCCGTCAACATCATCTGTATCAGACATAAACATGGATATCCGCAAATTGCAACGCGTTATCATCGACGCACTCGAGGACGTCAAGGCGCAGGACATCCGCGTCTTTAACACCAGTCACCTGACCGAACTATTCGACCGCGTGGTCGTTGCAAGCGGCACCTCGAACCGGCAAACCAAGGCATTGGCCAACAGTGTGCGCGAAAAGGTCAAAGCGAGCGGCGGTGACATCGTCAGCACCGAAGGCGAGGACACCGGCGAATGGGTGCTGGTCGACTGCGGCGACGCGGTCGTGCACATTATGCAGCCCGCGCTGCGTCAATACTATCGACTCGAGGAAATCTGGGGAGACAAGCCGGTGCGCGTGAAGCTCGGCGGCCAGGCCGGCACGCAAGACAGCGGCCCAGTCGCGCCGGGCCTGGCGACGTGACATGTATGGCGGCGGCAGCCGCGCCCAAGCCATTGGCATGAAGCTCCATATTGTCGCAGTCGGACACCGAATGCCGGACTGGGTTGCGCGCGGCTTTGACGAATACGCGAAGCGCATGCCGCCCGAACTGCGCATTGAATTGCGCGAGATCAAGCCGGAACAACGGGCATCGGCACGCGCCGCAGCAAGCGCGATGGCGGCCGAGCGTACGCGCATCGAGGCGGCGCTGCCCAAGGGCGCGCGACTCATTGCGTTGGACGAACATGGCCTTGACTGGACCACGATGCAGCTGGCACAGCAACTGCCGCGTTGGCAGCAGGACGGCCGCGATGTGGCCTTCGTCATCGGCGGCGCGGACGGGTTGGATCCGGCTATCAAGGCACAGGCCGATCTACTGCTGCGACTCTCCAGCCTGACGCTGCCCCACGCCATGGTCCGCGTGCTGCTGGCGGAGCAGCTTTACCGCGCGTGGAGCATCACGCAAAATCATCCTTATCATCGGACGTAGCGGTAACGTCTGACGTGTCCGCTTGCCAACCACCCGGGCCGCCGGCGAGCGGCACGGCCCTTCTCGTCCAGGTAACCATGTCCACTCCATCATCGCTCGATCCGGCGGCGTCCAGCCCGTTGACACACAAGGCATCCGGCGCAAACAGTGCCTGCCCTGTCACGCCGCGCCATTCGTTTATTTATCTTGCGTCGCAAAGCCCCCGTCGTCGGGCGCTGCTGGAGCAGATCGGCGTGCGCTTCGAATTGCTGCTCGCACAAGAGCACGAAGATGCCGAGGCACTGGAAGCCGAACGGCCGGGCGAATCTCCCCAGGACTACGTTGTACGCGTGACGCTGGCCAAGGCAACGGCCGCTGGTGCACGCCGGAACCGACTGCTGGCCCGACAACGCGATGCAACGCCGGCGCCGATTCTCGTGGCCGACACCACTGTGGCGCTCGATGACGAAATCCTCGGCAAGCCGAGCGACGTCGATCACGCGTTGCAGATGCTCAAGCGCTTAGCCGGCCGCGAACATCGGGTATTGACCGCCGTCGCACTGGTCGGCGCTGATGCCACTGTCACCAGCGCACTGTCCGTGTCACGCGTGTGGTTTGCCGCGGTGGGCGACGCATCGCTGGCGCGCTACGCGCGTAGCGGCGAGCCCCTCGGCAAGGCAGGCGCCTACGGTATCCAAGGCCGCGCGGCCGAGTTCGTCGAGCGGATCGACGGGTCCTATTCAGGTATCATGGGCTTGCCCCTTTTCGAGACTGCCGCGCTACTACGCGCGGCCCGTGTGGCGTTCCAATAAATCATGAACGAAGAAATCCTGATCAACGTCACCCCACAGGAAACCCGCGTCGCGATCGTCCAGCAAGGCGCGGTACAGGAGCTTCATGTCGAGAGAACGTTGTCGCGCGGTCGCGTCGGCAATATCTATCTCGGCAAGGTCGTGCGCGTGCTGCCCGGCATGCAATCGGCATTCATCGACATCGGGCTCGAGCGCGCCGCGTTCTTGCACGTGGCCGACATCTGGCACCCCCGGCTCGCGTCGGATGCGGCGGTCAGTGCGCCGCAGCAACCGATCGAGAAAATCGTCTTCGAAGGGCAAACGTTGATGGTCCAGGTGGTCAAGGACCCGATCGGCACCAAGGGCGCACGCCTGTCCACGCAGATCAGCATTGCCGGGCGAACGCTTGTCTATTTGCCACAGGAGCCGCACATTGGCATCTCGCAGAAGATCGAAAGCGAGGCGGAACGCGAAGCGGTCCGTGCCCGGCTAACGTCGGTGCTGCCGGCCGACGAAAAAGGCGGTTATATTGTGCGCACGATCGCCGAGGATGCGTCCAGTGAGGCGCTGTCCAACGACGTTGCTTACCTGCGCAAGACATGGGCCACGATCCAAGCGCAGGCGACGCGGATGCCGCCGACGACACTGCTGTACCAGGACCTGAACCTAGCGCAGCGCGTATTGCGCGACTTCGTCAACGACGAGACGACACGGATCCAGGTCGATTCCCGCGAGACATCGCAGATGCTCGTCGAATTCGCCAATGAATTCACGCCGGCTGTCGCCGCTAAGCTGCATCACTATACCGGTGAGCGCCCGTTATTCGATCTGTACAACATCGAAACCGAGATCCTGCGCGCGTTGTCCCGCCGCGTCGACTTGAAGTCCGGTGGCTACCTGATGATCGACCAGACCGAAGCGATGACGACAATCGACGTCAACACGGGGGGCTACGTCGGCGCGCGTAACTTCGACGACACGATCTTCAAGACCAATCTCGAGGCCGCCCATACAATTGCTCGGCAATTGCGGCTGCGCAATCTCGGCGGCATCATTATCATCGACTTCATTGACATGGAGAATGGCGAGCATCGCGATGCGGTGCTTGGCGAGTTGAAAAAGGCACTCAGCCGAGACCGCACACGCGTCACCGTCAACGGCTTCTCGCAGCTCGGTCTGGTCGAGATGACCCGCAAGCGCACGCGCGAATCGCTTGCGCATCTGCTGTGCGAACCCTGCCCGGTATGCCAAGGCAAGGGACAAGTCAAGACGGCGCGCACGGTATGCTACGACATCCTTCGGGAAATCCTGCGCGAGTCCAGGCAGTTCAATCCCCGCGAGTTTCGCGTCGTTGCCGCGCAGCAGGTGATCGACCTATTCCTCGAAGAAGAATCGCAGCATCTGGCGATGCTGTGCGACTTCATCGGCAAACCCGTGTCGCTGCAGGTCGAGTCCAATCTGAGCCAGGAACAGTACGACATCGTGTTGATGTAGGGTGACCCGTCGGCGCGAATGCGCCTTCTACTCCGGCGGGACGGTCTTGGCGTCGGAACCATTCAATTCATTGACCTGATCGCCCTTACCCAGTTGCCCAGCGTTCGCTCCGAGACGGCCAGTCTGCGGGCTATCACGCTTACGCTTTGCCTGCCCTCGAATCGCCGCGCGACCGGCGCCAGGGACTCCTCCGCACACATCTGCCTAGGCAATCTGAAGATTGCTTCTTCCTTTAGGGCGGCTTCATACGCGAACTGCTGCAAGCCAAGTTTCGGCAGCAGCGCATAATAACGACATAGCTCGCACGGCTGCAATGCAGTGCCATTCGTTATGGAAATAAGTCATCCTGCTTATCTCCCATTGATAAAGTATATTTTACTGTCGAAAGCAACCATTAATCAACATCCTCGCACGCCCTCCATTTGATGAGTTATGCATATTTTCCATAGCATTTATAGAGATCGTCCGCGTGGCAAGAACATTACTATGTACCAAAAAAAGCAAATCATGTAGACTATTTGTTCACCCTGAGAGTACGCTTGATAAACAACCGGTCCTGCATACCTTCTCCTGCCATGCAGCATAAACCACAGGATAGAGACAATAGGGATAGAGCGGCCTCGTGTTTTTAAAACCTTGTTGCACAATAAAACCGCATGCAAAGTGAAAAAGCATTGACTGTACTACTGTGGATTGTGGGAATCGGGTTCTTTATGCAGACCCTTGATTCTACTGTGCTGAATACTGCCCTTCCGGAGATAGCGAACAATCTTGGCAGACATCCATTGCATATGCAACCGGTCGTACTCGCTTACTCGTTGGCGATGGTTATGGTCATCCCAGCTTCCGGCTGGCTGGCGGATCGTCTAGGTACACGGTGTATATTTCTCATAGCTGTTGCCCTTTTTACAGTAGGCTCAATCGGTTGTGCCATCTCACGCACCTTGGACGAATTGGTGATGGCACGGGTCGTTCAAGGCTTGGGCGGCGGCATATTGCTGCCCGCTGGACGACTGGCCATTCTAAGAACGCATCCTCCAAGCCAGTACTTGCATGCATTGGGCTTTGTGGCGATACCCGGGCTTCTTGGTTCAGCTCTGGGACCAGCGTTCGGTGGCTGGATCGTATCACTTGCTTCCTGGCGATGGATTTTCTGGGTTAATGTGCCGATTGGCATGACGGTCCTCATAGCCGCTCAGATAGCCATCCCAAATAACAAGCTACCGGCACAGCGCTTTGACCTAAATGGCTATATGCTGTTTGCAGCATGCGTGCTGACGTTTTCATTAGCGCTCAATGGCTTGGCGAACCACCATCTGTCCTTTGCCGTCGTTTTGGTATTGCTGGGAATCAGCTCGGTGACATTGATTGCCTATGGTCGACATGCGGCGCATACGGATCATCCGCTTTTTTCTTTTAGCCTGTTCACGGTACGCACCTACCGCATAGGTCTGCTCGGCAACGGGCTGACACGTATGGGCGGAGATGCGCTACCTTATATGATTCCGTTGCTGTTACAACTAGGCCTTGGTTACGCCCCTTATGAGGCCGGCTTGATGATGCTGTCTATGGCTTTGGCTGCCATGGGAGCCAAGCGGTTTGTTAACCCGCTCATCAAAAACTATGGTTATCGTCGTATCCTGGTTGGTAATAGCTTGCTGATAGCCAGCATAATCGCGAGTTTTTCATTGGTTTCGCCAGAGCAACCGGTTTGGCTTCGTGTAGTCCAGTTGGCTGCTTTTGGTGGGTTTTATTCAATACAGGCGACCGCAATGAGTGCGGCCACACTTAAGGACTTAGTTGGCAGAGGCGCCAGCAGTGGAAATGGTCTATTTGCGACCGTTCAAATGCTCGCGATGAGCCTAGGTGTAACTGTCGCGAGTATTTTATTGGACCTTTTTCAGTCACTGCTCACCATGCAGGAAAACGATAGCTTATTGCCCGTCTTTAAGGTTACTTTTATTTGCTTCGGACTTATCACCGCAGGTTCAGCCTACATATTTTGGCGGCTTAGGCCTAATAGAACAGTCAATGCGGCGCCGTGTTGCTCAAAGAATAAAAGGGCGCCTTAAAAAACGGATACCAAGCGCCACAAACTTTTCTCCTTCAGTCCTTCAGGAAAGGCATCGTCCAACGTCACGACGCGTCATTCTTCGAACGGCTCATCGCCCCGATGCTCCGGCACCTCTGCCCACTCCTCAGGCTGGCGCAGGGCAAGCATACCGGCGACGCTCTAAAGAGCGAAGCTTGGATCATTGCTGAGGAGATCAAGAGGCAACACGGCCGGTTGGACAGGATAGACGCCCGCGCGAACCCGTCCAGCCGGGCGCGGACTGCATAGGAACAGCCAAGGGCACAAACATTAAAACAGCAGCATGAGACGTTGATCGCTATAACTATTTTACTGGTCGGCGGCCCCCGTTGTAATTTTTATTTATAGAAGCTGGGTGGGGCAGTTTGGCAGCTCGTCGGACTCGTAATCTAAAGATCGTAGTTTTAAATCCTACTTCGGCGACCAAGAGCCGCAAAAAGCCCAGTTCCGCACCGAACCTGTATTTTAATAGCCTTGACCCTATTTAAAGAATGTTAGAGCTGAAGAAGTGATGCAGCTGCACGTTGCTGAGCCGCGAACCCATTCTTCCCGGATGTCATGGGACTGACGTAACTGCGCATCGAGTGTAGTCGATGCGCGTTGTTAAAGTGGGAGCAGTGGGTCACTTCTTCATTGCAGCACGCCGCGTCGCGAAGTGCCGGCCATGTACGCGTGTGACCTTCAGCGAACTGCAAAAACTTTCGGTTGCGCATTATCTCAGCAATCGCCTCGCCGGCTCAGCGACGAACATATACCATATGCCTTTAACTGCTCCTTGAGCAAGTCGCGCTCGACCTTCGTCACACACAGCTCGCCGCACAACGCGTCGTGCTCGGCAATGAGTGGGGCAAGCTCTTCGGCGGTAATCGATGCGAGTACCCATACCGACCTTTGTGCTGGTCGAAAATCAAGCCAATCCTGGCCTTCTTCAAGCTCGCATATTTATCCGCCATCTGCAGCGCCTTGCGCTGATAATAGAAGGTGCTGCGAGCAAGACCCGTGGCCTTGAGTAAGCCAGCGAGCGGATATTGTTGCCTTAGTTCAAGCACGATTCGGGTTTTTCCCTTGCGCTGACGGATTGCCGTGGTCAACTAACTTCAGACAGTCAGATAGTTTCTTTCTTTGCCAATTTCGCCTCGAAGGCAGCGGGTGACAGATAGTCCAATGTTGAATGCCACCGCGCGCAGTTGTAGAAGCTGACGATGTACTGGCTGATGTCACGCAGTGCCTCGTCGTGGTTAGCATACTGGCGTTGCCAGAAGCGTTCCATAATCGAATTGTCCCAACAGTTGCCCTTGCAACTCATGCTGCAGACGATGCGATGACGCGCCAGCAACGCGTGATACTCGGCGCTGACGTACTGTACTGACTTGCGCGGTCCAAACACAGTATTGTCAGCAGCACGTTGAAAATGGTTCTTCTACACTTTGTGTGAAGTTTGTACTGTGGATCAGCATCGATTCAACACGCGAGTATGAAGCAGCGGAAAGCCGGCGCAGCCATACATTTGGCACTTGAGGAATTTGAGCCGATTGATATGGCCTTCGACGATGCCGTTACTCTAGGGCGTTAGCAGTGCTGCATGTACTGCGTCGTAGTCTTGGCCGATAACTGCCGAGAATCGCCGCGTTTCCGGTACACCGCTAGCCTGCATCTGGCGCAGCCAGCTTGCCAACGCATCATGTGTGCGGCGCTTAACCATGTCGGTGAACTCGAGCGACAGCAGCCGGACCGCTACAATCTGGGGATTTCGCTCGCCGAGTTGTTGAACAAAGCGCTCGATGTGCTGCTTGTCGTCGTCGGTGAGCGACACCGTGTCTCGGCCCAGTAACCAACAGCCTACGCGGCGAGAGGAAAGCACCGCTCGCGGCACATATGTGCGTTGCTGCTGCGTGGACGCACAGACTTGTCACCAAGGCTGAAGGGCTTGGCGCACGATGCCGCAACCGCCGAATCCCTGAGCCGCGATCTCCGGATATAACCTTACCGCATTTTGACAGCCTTCACGCCAGGGCTGAGCAAGATAGGCTCGATAGAGACCAGCGTGCTGGTCGCTGGCGGGCGCTGCGTCCGTTCGGGAAACTCGCCGGCATGAATCCAGTAGCGGACCGTGCGCCGATCCAATGCCGTGACGCGTGCAATCGCGCGTATTGCTATCCCGCTTCGATGATGGTGCATAACCGATTCGTAGTGCGCAAGCCTCGCTTACCGACGCCTGTACTGCTGTTGTTTCGCTCGTGACGTTGTTGCCGCGTGCAGCGTATTCGATTCGATCGCCGTAGTATTGCCAGTCGCTTCAAGCACAACGTGATCGTCAGCTCTAAGCTGGGCAGCAAATCTCTCGCGTTCATCGCGGCGCGGTCCGGCACGGCCGCCGGCACGCACGACGCCGTCTTCCAAATACGCGATCCCGGCGACCGATCGCGACACGTCTAAACCAATGAAGCACATAAACGTTCTCCATGGAAAACACATCTGGAGCCGGTGGGACAGCACGACAACTACGGATTCGCGCTCATAGCGCAACCGGACGGGTCGCAGGAGCGGCTAATGACTAACACGAGCTCGCGGCTCATCGCATACGAGCGGCCTGCCCACCCGAAGTGCTCCCCGAGGCTCCTGTCCCGAATGGTCGTACCATACGCCTAAAACTGCGCGGTGGGAACACGCAGGGTATCGGTTCATATCACGCCAGTTACCAACGCCATCGAAATCATGCACATGCAGCTGCGCAAGATCGTAAAGAACCGCGGCCACTTCTCAAGCGACGAAGCCGCCAGCAAACTACTGTATTTGGCCTTGCGCAACATCGAAAAGAATTGGAAGATACCACTTATCACTTGGCGGCAAACCGCCATCAGTTCGCCATTGTGTTCGACGAGCGGTTCACCAGCGCCATGACCTAAGATTTTTTAACCGACTTCAGCACACAAAGTTCCTGACACCTCCGTGTCAGGCCGGATCGTATAGAATCCCATCTCTAAAAATTTGATAGCAGGCAGCTTGAACAAGGGCATCGTGGAAACTGTCACCGTACAGTGCGTATATAGTGCTGCGCACGTAGAACACATCGAAGAGTGTTTAATTCCGTCTCTGTCGCGGTCAACGTCACTTCATGTTAAGTTAATGACGATTAATTATGATCCGCAGAGCACGCGTCGCGTCGCATCAGGGAAGCGGTTTGGCATAGACGTTGTAGACATCCGGAACAACTCAACGGAGAAGACTGGTTTTTCGGAGAATCATAACACTTTATTCCGTGCAAATGATTTGCAGGATCACTTCGTCATCGTTAATCCAGACTGCATAGTCAATGCAGGAAGCATCGATCTGCTTATCTGGCGCAAGGCCTGTGCCCCTCGGATTGGCATCGTCGAAGGACGGCAATGGCCATTCGAGCATCCCAAGGAATACGACCCGCTGTCGCTTGAGACGCCATGGGCAAGTGGCGCATTCTCACTTATCGACGCGGGCTTCTACCGGTCAGTCGGCGGATTGGACGAAACCTACTTCTTGTACATGGAAGATGTCGACATTTCATGGCAGGCGTGGCTGAACGGATATTCTGTTCTCTATGAGCCCGCTTCAACGGTGGCCCACTTCTCGGGTGGCCGGTTCTATCGCGGCGACATCATTTCGCCGGAGCACTATCTAAGCCTTCGCAACTTCATCATTCTGATGAAGAAGTTTTTCGGCAACGATGGAGAAAAACGGGCCATTGGCATGCTCAAGAACTTTGGCGATCGCGAGCTTGCCTCCCTAGCAATTCACGAATACGAAACGCGCTTCCAGTCCGTTGTTAAACCAACCTACGCGGGTCGAAAGCACAAACACGTCAAGGTGCTTGGACTGAATCAATTCCATCGCTTGAGGCCGATATGATCCACGTCGTTGCCAGATCAGAAAAGGCTGGCGCCACATTTACCGCAAGCCATACGAGCTTCCAGAGCGCGATTATAGTCGAGACCGGCCAACGGTCGTACTTTGAACTTCTGAATCGCATTATCTCGGAATCCATCGAAGACTTCGTGTGCGTCGTTCACGACGACGTATATCTGTGCTCAGACTTCGATCAAAAAGTCCGTAACCTAGTTATCCAACTCGATAGCGAATGGCCAAACTGGGGACTTGCAGGCAACGCCGGACTGCTTCCTACAAAAGTGGGATATACAGCCAATGACGTGGTGCGTTACATTGCAGATCCGCATGGTGGCCCGAATTTGACCGGACATATCCTTCCGGCGATGAATATCGACGGGAATGTCATGTTGCTCAACATCAAAAAGATGCGCGAGCGCGGCGTCAAAGTTCCATCGTTCGACGGCTTTCAGCTTTACGACATCATCCTGAGCATTGAGACTATCAGCGCCGGACTAGCCGTTCTCGTTGCACCTCAACTTACCTGTTGGCACGGTAGCAAAGGCAACAAGCAAGAATTTGATCGTGCGAAAGATGCGCAGGCATTCCACGCATACCTCACAGGACGAATTCGAAACCGCCAACTTAAGACGTTGAATGGCAACATTCGAGTCGGCTTGTCAAGTCCGCTATTCCAATTTTCTTCCGGCATCGACGTCGAACTAGACAGCCTGCGTAACGCTGCTTCGGGGCACACATCGAAGAAAGTTGCGATCGTTACTCGTACGCAGTTCCAAAGGCAGGCATTACTCGAGCGGTGTCTGGACACCATTAACTCTTTTATCGCTGCGGCCGGCGATGCGACGGAATTTAAAAGTTATCTCGTAACGGATACAAATGGGGATGTGCCATCGTTCGTCCGCAATTCTACCGTTGTGCGCACCCGATATGAGGATGCCGGGGACACAAGGTACAAGCTCGTTAAGTTCGTCGCCGACAACATTGATGCAGATCTGTTCTGGTTTATTGACGACGATGATTGGGTACTGCCGAACGAAGCTGAACGACTCGCGCTCACAATCAATGTGATGCCGAAACGAAGCATCCTATTCATCGATTGCGAACATTTTAATGAACGCGCATTCCCTGCCGGAACGATCGATGATGTACCACGCTTTGCTTCCAGCCCCGGGAGATACTTCGATGGGTCGCGCTTCGTTGCTTCGTTATCCGGTCAAAACCACACACCATTTTGCGGCGTGTTATTCACGCGCGAAGCGTTGGAGCGCATCCCCTCGCAGGTATATCACACTGTTACCTACTACGAAGACTACATGACGATCCTCTACACACTGTTGAGCAAGGATTATCTTCCCGTCGTATGCAACAAACTCTTCGTGGGTATATCGATACGGGAATCCGGGCAGACAATCACACTCGAAGATCGTAGTAACTGGGATCGTTCAATGTCGGAAATGGTGTCGCACATCACCAACGCGCACGAACCAACGCCGCTTATATCCCTCGCGACACAGGCCATGCAGATCACGAATCAAAACTACTCGGCTGATGCGGATACTTTGCGCAATGAAGTAGAGCATCTTCGCAACTATCTTGAGTCAGTAAGGCGATCAACTTCATGGAGGATTACTAGGCCCATGCGTGCCGCTGTTCGCCTCGTGCGTGGCAAGTGGTCCATCAAAGATGTGATGGACCGCCTTCGCCAGAATTCTGCGTAGAAATCACTTCATGTCGCTGGGGCTTAAAAGGAGGTCCCATCAAACGAATATTCAACGTCTCAAAACACATCGGATGGGATCTCGATAGCAATAGCTCCTTGGGGCGGCTGCCATACCGACGCCCCCGGCACCACCGACAACAGCGGATGCAGACACACCCGTAACACCGCCAGAGCCTGCCGCACCTTTGCCTCTATCAACGTTTCCCGCACTGTTCCCAGTAGTGTTACCATCACCACCGAAGCCCCGAAGACCGAGCCCACCCTGGCCTGACGAAATCGTTCCCGAAACCAACTAACCGATAAGACTCAGTTGACGTTGCGATGCAATAATATTTGTAAGCGTTCATTGCCAGCCCTTTAGCAACGCCCTATTTGAGAACCACGCCAACCGGGTAAGGCCGCCGGCCTTCGTCCCATCGAGCTAGACGCGACAAACCATTACGCCATCTGTCTAAACGGCGTCACATTCCATTTCTCGTCGTGCATCCGGAGACGCGGGTAGATGGCCCACAACTCAAGCACCGCGCTCGTCATAATAGTTGTACTGGTCATAGATTGGAGCAGCCCCGTGAATCACCGGACACGGTTAGCCACTTAAACTAGCGGATAGGCATAAGACTGTGTTTGTGACTAACACCAGGCAGGAAGTGATGGAAGTGTTGAGGGGCCCTGAGCGGCGGCGACGCTGGTCGGCACAGCAGAAGCTGACAATGGTGCAGGAGAGCTTCGAGCCAGGGAAATCGGTCTCGATGGTCGCGCGCCAACACGGCGTGAATCCGAACCTGCTATTTCACTGGCGCAAACTGTATCAGGACGGGAGCCTGTCGGCGGTCAAGGCTGGCGAGGAAGTTGTACCGGCGTCGGAACTGGCCGACGCACTTAAGCAGGTTCGGGAACTGCAACGACTGCTGGGCAAGAAGACCATGGAGAACGAGATTGTGCGCGAGGCAGTTGAATACGGGCGAGCAAAAAAGTGGATTGCGCGCTCGCCCTGGCTGCCGGAGGACGACCAGTGAAGCAGGTCTGCGAAGTTCTCGGCGTGGCGCGCTTCAATGTGGTGACGAAACTGTCTCGTCCGGCACAGTGGCGGGATGGACGCCGGTGGCGACGGATGGACGATGGTGCTTTGGTCGAGAAAATCCGGCTGGTGGTGGCCGAGTTGCCCAGCTATGGCTACCGGCACGTCTGGGGCGTCCTGCGCCGTGAATGCAGTGGAGCCGGCCTGGCACCGGTCAACGCCAAGCGCGTGTACCGAGTCATGCGTACGCACGCATTGCTGATGCAACGAAGGCCGCAGCCACCTCGAGTGCAACGTCGCCACGATGGCAAGGTCGCAGTCGAACGCAGCAACCAACGCTGGTGTTCAGACGGCTTTGAGTTCCGTTGCGACAATGGCGAGGCGCTGCGCGTGACGTTCACGCTGGATTGCTGCGAGCGCGAAGCGATAAGCTGGGTGGCGACGACGGCTGGCTATAGTGGCGACGCGGTGCGTGATGTGATGCTGGCGGCCGTCGAAAACCGCTTTGACAATGCGCTACAAGCACCCTCGGAAATCGAGTGGCTGAGCGATAACGGCTCCGGTTATACGGCCGACGAAACGCGCCGCTTCGCAACCGAAATCGGTCTGAAGCCGCAGACGACGCCGGTGTGCAGTCCACAGAGTAACGGCATGGCTGAGAGCTTCGTGAAGACGATGAAGCGCGATTACGTAGCCTTTATGCCAAAATCGGATGCGGCGACGACCGTGCTCAATCTCGCCATGGCCTTTGAGCATTACAACGAGAAGCATCCCCATAACGCGCTGAAATATCGCTCAGCGCGCGAGTTTCGACGCACCGTGGATTCATCAACCGTAGTGTGAGGTCGTGTCCGGGACTACGGGGTCAACTCCACCCGCGAACTGCTTGAACGGCTCCAGGCCAAGTGTCAATGAAATGAATGGTGGGAAATGGGACAACGGTGCTCGTACTGCGGCAAAGCATTTGATTGCGGGGCGGACAATCCCAGCCGCCCCTGCTGGTGCGCAAGCTTGCCGCCGTTGCCTGCCCGCGCGCTGGATCCCGAGCAGGGCTGCCTGTGCTCCAGCTGCTTGGTGAACAAGCTCGCACGCATGCCGGTCGACGCCACCGCGCCGGACGAAGCGGACCATGTGAACCCGATCTGCCCCAACCAAGACTGCACCGGCTCAGAGGCTTCCTGAGGCGGCCACGCGCTCGTCCTGCTACGGTCACTGGCTTAAGCGTCGTCATGGTGGCATGCGCGTTGGTCACCGTAATCATTTGACCTACTCGTTAGACCCCGCTATAATCTTTTTCTTTCCAGACGCGGGGTGGAGCAGTCTGGCAGCTCGTCGGGCTCATAACCCGAAGGTCGTAGGTTCAAATCCTACCCCCGCAACCAAAGTTCGCAAAAAGGCCGGTTCCGCACCGAATCTGCGCCTTCTTAACCTTACTCATCTGTTTGACGAATCCGTTAGCTGAGAGAATGATGCGGCTGCACCTTGTTGAGCTGCGAACCTACTCTTCCCGAACATCGGGGCTGACGTAACCGCGCGTCAAGTGTAGTCGATGCGCGCGTTGTTAAAGTGGACCCAATACCACTTCATCCATTGCGGCACGCCGCGTCGCGAGGTGCCGGCCGGCACGCGTGCGACCTTTTCAGCGAACTGAAAATATTTTCGATTAGCGCCTTATTCCAGCATCGCCTCACCGGCTCGGCGACGTTGCGCTCGAGATAGCTGCGGCCTTTGTTGCATCAGCAATGCGTGCGTACGCATGACTCGGTACACACGCTTGGCGTTGACCGGTGCCAGGCCGGCGCCACAGCGTTCACGCCGCAGGATGCCCCAGACGCGCCGGTAGCCATAGCTGGGCAATTCGGCCACCACCAGCCGGATTTCTTCAACCAAAGCACTATCGTCCATCCGTCGCCACCGGCGTCCATTCCGCCACTGGGCCGGACGCGACAGTTTCGCCACCACATTGGAGCGCGCCACGCCGAGAACTTCACAGACTTGCTTCACTGGTCGTCCTCCGGCAGCCAGGGCGAGCGCGCAATCCACTTTTTTGCTCGCCCGTATTCAACTGCCTCGCGCAGAATCTCGTTCTCCATGGTCTTCTTGCCCAGCAGTCGTTGCAGTTCCCGAACCTGCTTGAGTGCGTCGGCCAGTTCCGACGCCGGTATAACCTCCTCACCAGCCTTGACCGCCGACAGGCTCCCGTCCTGATACAGTTTGCGCCAGTGAAATAGCTGGTTCGGATTCATGCCGTGTTGGCGCGCGACCATCGAGACCGATTTCCCTGGCTCGAAACTCTCCCGCACCATTGTCAGCTTCTGCTCCGCCCCTTCCCGATGCGGGACTTTCCCCTAGTACGACAGAGTATAATGTTGACTAGAAGGTGTCCAATGGAGTGGATCATGCCTACTGACAGACTTGGCCGTTATATGGCCAGCGATGTGTTTTTGGCACGCGCCAACGCGGCGGTGAAAAAGGCCGCCCATAACCTTGAAAAAAAGGGCATCCAGCCCGTTTACGTCGTGCGCGATCCAAAAGAGGCGGCTACGCAGGTGTCGGGCGATGTCGTCAAGGTGAGCGTTGGAGCGTCCAGCGTAAAGCGCAAGACCTTTAAAGTCGCATGACCATCACGACCGCAGAAAAACAAGGCATTCCAGCAGTCATCATCTTCGCCGGGCCGAACGGCTCGAGGAAATCCACCATTACAGAGGCAGTCGTCGGCGACCCGGAGCAGTTCTCGGGAGAGTACATCAACGCCGACGACATTGCCCGCAGTCTTCAGGATCAGATCTCCGATTATCGCGAGCGTAACCTTAGGGCTGCTCGGATTGCGGAGCAGCGTCGTCTCCAGGCGCTGCTCGAGGGGCGCAACTTTGCCTTCGAAACGGTCATGTCCACACCTGAGAAGGTCGCGTTCATGACGCAGGCGAAGGCGCTTGGCTACCGCGTCTCTCTATTCTTCGTCACGACGGAAAGTCCTGAAATCAACGTGCTCCGCGTTGCTAACCGCGTGGCGGATGGTGGTCATGCCGTCGAGCCGGACGCGATTCGCCGTCGCTACGCTGCGACGATGGATTTGCTGCCAGCCGCATTCGAGCACGCCGACCAAGCGATTGTGCTCGATAACTCGGAAGCGCCCGGTAACTTGCGGATCGTCGCCACGAAGGCAGACGAAGATGTGGAGTTCCCAGTGGAGGATACCATCCTGCCGTGGGTCGCTGGGAAGCTGACCGATCCGTATATGCGGCGGCTCGCTTCGCGCAAACTGCTCTCGGCCATGCTATCTGATAGCCGGCCTGTTCGGGCCGCCGAGGCTGTGCACGGCAAGGATTACACCGGCATAGTGGTACGTGTTACCGAGCATCACGCGCTGCAAGACGTTTCAGGGGAATTGTTGTTACACGACCGACAACTCGCCGCGACGACGGTGTATGTCGTCGGCCAAAAGCAGACCGTGAGCTATCGGTATGAGCACGGCAAGATCGTGCCCATCGACGTGGTTTCGCCAGTAGCTCAGCATCGGGCACCAAAGCAAGGTTAGGATTGGATCGGGCGGCCTGCCACGAATCCAACCTTCCAGTCTCGCTTAGAGACGGTTTCATCAAGGCTACTGCGCTCGCTAAATGATGTTCCAGCAGATCAAGCAGCAGCCGAGTTTGAGAAACGCTTCCTGAATGTTAGCGCGACGTTCAAAGCGAATCCTGTTGGCTAACACGATATGGATATTTTAGGCATCACGATAGGAATAAGCAAAAAATTTATTGCTTAGGTCTGCCCTTCGGACAGAAGAAAACTCGAATTCAGCCTTAGCCGGTGCGGCATCGATTTCAAACACCGCTTAGTGTCATGAATTAAGAATTTATTGAATAATTGCCACCTGTAGTACCGTGTAGTGCATGCCACGGATACAAAGAGGCGGCGATGAGCGCAAGACCCAAGGCGGAACTCGTGTTGAGCGAAGCGGGACACGAGCAACTCACGGCGCTGACAATGCGCCGCAAGACGGCGCAGGCGTTAGCATGGCGAGCACGTCGTGCTGGCCTGCGCCAACAGCATCGATCGATACTAGGGGGTCACGGCGAAACTGCGGGTCGCCAGATCGCAAGAACGTGGCTAGACGAGCGTATAACTCGCATCGTTGGCCTTAGTGTCGACTACAAAGAAGAGGGCAAGCGACCGCAGTGAACCGAGCCGACGACGGCGTCGCTCCTTGACGTTCGAGTTAGCAAGGAAACGATTGTAGTATCGAACCCGGGTTTCGCTTCGACCATCAGTTCGTCACGGCTTGTCCGAAACCACCTGCCGATACCAAGGTTGCCTCATCGCAATCTCAGTGCGGCAAGTTTCGTCGCACCCCTTTCCCGATGTGCATCGGCCAACCAGCACCGAGTTGCCGACATTAGCGGAGCGTGAACATTGTTATTTTGCCCTTCATAGCCGGCTTGCCATGCCTGTGCCACTGAACACATACTGCCCATAAATGTTCAGTTTCTGTAAATCATAGAATGCTTGTTCGAGCACTGATCGCGGCCATGGACCGGTGGGACAAGGCAGGGATTTGGGTGTATTCGTTAAACACGCTCCGTCTCCTATTCCCCGAGAACGAACGCGCTATGCTCAAGGCGCTCGCACGCCACGAGCGTGCCGGACTGATTACGCATGTCGCACGCGGCCTCTATGTGAACCTCGTGCGAGGTCAATGCCACCCGATGCCGGCACGTCCAACGTCGCAGCCACTGCCGCAATACGCTGACCGGCTTTAACCAACCGCACCGCCTCCAGCTTGAATTCGAGCGTGTAGCGCGCCCGCGCCGTCTTGCTCGTCTTCTTGACGCTTCTTGCTTGAGTTTAAATGCTCAACAAGGGATTCGTTTTTCGGGGGCAACCTCACGGCGTAGCGTACACCGCTACGCCGTCCCTTGCTGATACTGAATCCGATGCAGGTTCGCATACAGACCGTCGCGACACAATAGCTCCGCGTGCGTCCCCTCCTCAACGATCCGACCGCCATCGAGCACGAGGATGCGATCGGCGCGCTCAATCGTCGACAGTCGGTGCGCGATCACCAGCGTGGTCCGTCCACGCATCAACACCTCGAGCGCCGCTTGCACATGGCGTTCCGACTCCGAATCGAGTGCCGACGTCGCCTCATCGAGGATCAAAATCGGCGCATCCTTGTAGATTGCGCGGGCAATCGCGAGCCGTTGCCGCTGTCCGCCGGACAGTCGCATGCCATTGTCGCCAACCAGCGTATCGATCCCCGCCGGCATCAACGCAACCGCCTCCGTGAGACTGGCTGCGCGTAGCGCGGCATCGACGCGCTCGCGCTCTACAGGCTGCCCATAGGCGACGTTAGCCGCAATCGTATCGTTGAACAGCACGACATCCTGACTAACGAATGCGATCTGTTTGCGCAGGTCCGGCAATCGATACTCGGGCAACGGCACGCCGTCGATCAACACGCGCCCGGCGGTCGGATCAAAGAAGCGGGGCAACAGGTTCACCAGCGTAGTCTTGCCGCTGCCGGATGGCCCGGCCAGCGCCACCATCTCACCCGGCGCAATCTTCAACGAGATGTCGTCGAGCGTCGGCCGCTGCGCTGCCCCATAGTCGAAACTCACCTGTTCGAATTCGACACTGCCGGTCGCACGATCAAGTTTCCGTTCGCCGCCGGCATCCTCCACCGGCTCGTCAATCAGGCCAAAAATCAGCTCGGCGGCCGTCATGCCGCGTGTCAACGGCTGGTTGACGTCGATCAAGTGCTTCAACGGCGAAATCACGAGCAACATCGACGTGACGAACGCGACAAATCCACCGACCGTCGTCTGGTCGTTCGCCGATTGGATCACGGCAATCGTAATCACCACAGCCAAAGCGATCGATGCGAGAAACTGCGTCAGCGGCTGAGCCAGGCCGCCGGAAATCGCCACCCGCATTGCATAGCCACGCAGGCGCCGGCTCACATGCATGAAGCGGCCCATTTCGTACGGTTCGCCGTTGTGCACCTTGACGACCTTGTAGCCGCCAACCGTCTCCTCGACGACGTACGATAGCTGGTTGGTCAGCATTTGCTGCTCACGATTGAGCCGGCGCAAACGCCGGTTAATCTTGCTGACCAGCCAGCCGATCGCCGGCAGGATCACCGCAACGATTAGCGTCAACCGCCAATTGAGGTAGAACAGATAGCCGAGCAGGAACACCACCGTCAACGAATCGCGCACGAGCGTGACTAGTACGTTCGTCAACACGTTGAGCACCTGGTTCACCTCGAACACGATCGCATTGATGATCGTGCTGGCCGTCTCACGTTGGAAAAAAGCGGCCGGTGCGCGCAGCATCGTCTGGAACATCTGCAACCGCAGGTCCAACAAAGCGCGGTTCAGCACGTAGGACAATAGGTAGCCGGACGCGTACTGTGCAAGCCCACGAGCTAGCGCGAGCCCGATGATCGCCACCGGAACATACCAGTGAACCGACGAACTCGGGTCCTTCGTACCGAAACCTTTGTCGATCAACGGTTTGAGCAACGCCGGAATGCCCGCCTCGGCCGCCGCCACCAGCCCCATCGATACGATCGCGAGCACGACAGCCCACCAGTACGGCCGCACGATCCGGCCGATGCGGGCCAGTACATCGACGTGCGCGACGGGCTTGGCCACGCTACTGGCCCCGCTGTTCTCAGGTGTAGTCAAATCAATCCTTTCGGTGGTGTCAGCGCTGCGGATACTGGATCTCGACAGCGCCCGCGCTGAATTCGGCACGCAGCAGGTTGAGAAGGTCATCGCTGGGCCTCACGCGCCACGCGTCGCCCAGCGTCGAGTCGCATTGCGCGCCAATGCCCTGGTAGCGGATTCTGACCCGCAAGCCGCCCGGCTCCGGGCCGCCACGCGCGTCGCCGTTGCGACGCCCGTTGCCGCCATCGCCCGCCGGGCCGCGCGGCGGGCCACCGGCATGACGCGCCCGGCCCGACGTGCCGGCGACCACCGGCATCTGTTCGGACTGCGGGGTTGCCGCCAGCCGGTGCGGTTCGAGCAAATCACGCAACCGCCTCGGATCCGCATTGCCATTGATCGACAACAGCAGCGAGTCCGCATAGCGGCGGCGGGCGCGCTCCAGATCCATGACGATGTCGACGGTGAAGCGAATGCCACCGGTAAAGCTGTCGTTGCGCGCTTGTCCCTGCACGACCAGCAGTTCGTCTTCCTTGAAGATCGCGCGATTTGCGTCGTAGATCTCGTTGAAGACCGTGACCTCGCACTGGCCAGTGCCGTCATCGAGCACTGCGACCAGCATCTTGCCGCGTTGCGTCATCTGCGTGCGCATCGCCGTGATCACGCCGGCGATCACCTTGTCGCGCCCTTCCTTCAACTCCCCGATTTTCTGGCGCACGAAGCGTCGCACTTCATCCTTGTATGCGTCGAACAAGTGCCCGGAAATATAGAAGCCAAGCGCCGCTTTCTCCTCCTGCAGCTTGCGCTTCTCCGTCCACGCCGGCTCGTCGACCAACTCATGCTGATGGCCGCTCGAGCCATCGGGCATGTCGAACAGGCCGCCCTGCAGCGCATTGGCGCTCGCCTGCTCGGCCGCCTCCATCGCCAGCGGCACCGACGCGAGCAGTTGCGCCCGGTTCTCGTGCAGCGAATCAAATGCGCCGGCCCGGATCAGCGCCTCGATCGTGCGGCGATTCACAATGCGGCGATCGACGCGCTCGCAGAAGTCAAACAGGTCGCTGAACGGCTGCGACTCGCGGGCCCGCAAGATCTCCTCGATCGCGTTCTGCCCACTACCTTTGATCGCACCCAGGCCGTAGCGGATCATCTTCGAGCGCTTGCCCGGCGCATCGGCCACCGGCTCGAAGCGGTAGGCCGACTGATTAATGTCCGGCGGCAGCACCGCCAGATGGTTCGCGATGCAGTCCTCGAAAAGGATCTTCACCTTGTCGGTGTCATCCATCGCAAGCGACATATTGGCCGCCATGAATTCGGCCGGATGATGCACCTTGAGCCACGCGGTGTAATACGCGAGCAGCGCATATGCCGCCGCGTGCGACTTATTAAAGCCGTAGCCGGCGAACTTCTCCATTAAGTCGAAGATCTCATCAGCCTTTTCCGCGCTCAAGCCATTCTTGGCTGCTCCTTCACGGAACAACTCGCGATGCTTGGCCATCTCCTCAGGCTTTTTCTTGCCCATCGCGCGACGCAGCAAGTCCGCGCCGCCGAGTGAATAGCCGCCGATGATCTGCGCCATCTGCATCACCTGCTCCTGATAGACCATGATGCCATAGGTCTCTTTCAGGATAGGCTCGACGCGGGGATCCGGATATTCGACCGTTTCTCGCCCATGCTTGCGCGCGCAAAAGCTTGGAATCAGATCCATCGGGCCCGGCCGGTACAGCGCGACCAGCGCGATGATGTCCTCAAAGCGGTCGGGCTGCGCATCCTTGAGCATGCCTTGCATGCCGCGGCTTTCCAACTGGAACACCGCCACCGTATTGGCGTTCTTCAGGATCGTGAACGACGCGGGGTCGTCCAGCGGCACCTGCGCGAGCGACCAATCCTGCTTGGACGGGTCCAGTCGCCGGATGTAGCGCTCGGCCCAATCGAGGATCGTGAGCGTGGTCAATCCGAGAAAGTCGAACTTGACGAGCCCGACGGCCTCGACGTCATCCTTATCGTACTGGCTGACGACACCACCGTCGTCACCCTGCGTGTACAGCGGACAAAAATCAGTCAGCTTGCCTGGCGCGATCAACACACCCCCGGCGTGCATGCCGACGTTGCGCGTCAACCCTTCGACGCGTTGCGCGAGTTCGAGCAACTGGCGCACCTCGTCCTCGTTGTCGAATCGCTCCTGCAGCTGCGGCTCCTCCTTCATCGCGTCGGCAATCGTCACATGCTTGCCGGGCTTAAACGGAATCAGCTTCGCGACACCATCGGTGAAGTTGTAGCCCAAGTCCAGCACGCGGCCGATGTCGCGCACCGCAGCCTTTGCTGCCATCGTGCCAAATGTGGCGATCTGCGACACCGCATCGGCGCCATACTTGCTCTTCACATATTGGATCACGCGATCGCGGCCATCCTGGCAGAAGTCGATGTCGAAGTCCGGCATCGAGACACGCTCGGGATTGAGGAACCGCTCGAACAGCAGGTTGTAGCGCAATGGATCCAAATCCGTGATCCCGAGCGCGAACGCCACCAGCGAACCGGCGCCCGATCCCCGTCCCGGCCCCACCGGCACCCCATTGTTCTTGGCCCAGTTGATGAAGTCCGCGACGATCAGGAAGTAACCCGGAAAACCCATCTTGATGATGGTGTCACACTCGAACGCCAGCCGTTCTTGATACGTCTGGCGCTGCGCGTTACGTTGCGTCGCATCCGGAAACAACTGCTCGAGGCGCTGCTCGAGTCCACTATTGGACAACTGAACGAGGTAATCGTCCAGCGACATCCCGTCCGGTGTCGGGAACAACGGCAGCTTGGGCTTGCCCAGTTCAAGCGTCAGGTTGCAGCGCTTGGCGATTTCCACCGTGTTGGCCAGCGCCGACGGGATATCGGCAAACAGCTCGCACATCTGCTGCTGCGTGAAGAAGTACTGGTCCGTCGAAAACCGCTTCGCGCGTCTCGGGTTGGCAAGTATGTCGCCTTCGGAGATACATACACGCGCTTCGTGCGCGGTGAAGTCCTCCGGCGTCATAAACTGCACCGGATGCGTCGCCACTACGGGCAGCCTCAACTGCGCAGCAAGCTCCACCGCCTGCTGTACATAAGCTTCGACACCCGGTTGCCGCATTCGCTGCAACTCGATGTAGAACGCATTCGGGAAGATCGCCGACCAGCGCTGCGCATGGCGTGCGGCCGCCTGCACGTTGCCCGCGGCCAGCGCGATACCGATGTCGCCGTGTTGCGCACCGGATAACGCCAGCAGGCCTTCGGCAAGGCCCGTTTCGAACCACTGGCAGTCAACCTCGGCCCGACCGCGGTACTGGTTCGTCAACCACGCGCGGCTGAGCAACTCGCACAGGTTTAGATAGCCACGCCGGTCCTTGACGAGCAACAACAGCCGTGCCGGCTTGTCGCGATCGTCGGGGTTCGAGACCCAGACGTCGGCACCGACGATCGGCTTGACGCCGTGCGCACGAGCCGCCTTGTAAAAACGCACCAGGCCGAACGCGTTGGCGAGATCGGTCAGTGCAAGCGCACCTTGCCCGTCTTCCGCTGCCCGCTCGACCGCGTCGTCAAGACGCACGATGCCGTCGGCAATGGAAAACTCGGAGTGAACGCGCAGATGGACGAAGCGTGGATCAGACATAGAGGTATTTTACCTTGCGGGGAGCGACACCGACCGTCATGCTGCCGCGCCGGCCCTCACGACAGCATACCGGTCTGCGCCAGGCGGCCCAGTCGGCGAGACGAACTATGTGAGCGAGACGAACTATGTGAGCGAGACGAACTATGTGAGCGAGACGGCCTATGTGAATAAGCGCGACCGCTCGCTGACCAACTGGCCGATGCGGTCTGGGCGACGGATCGGCGATAATACAACCCTATGACGCCGGCGCCATCCCGGTCGATGGGCGGACCAAGCGCCCTCCTGCCCACAGTCGCCGCACGGCCATGCCTATGGTCGCCGCACGGCCACATTGATTTCTGTTTTCGCCAAGAGCAGCACACCATGAGTATCGTCAACCTTGCCGCCTACAAATTCATTTCGCTGGACGCGATCGACACGTGGCGTCCGGTGCTGCGACAGCGATGTGACGCGCTGGCGCTACGCGGCACGATTTTGCTAGCGCCCGAGGGCATCAACCTGTTCATCGCCGGCAGCCGCGAGGCAACTGACGCGTTCATCGACTACCTGCGCACCGACCCGATGTTTGGTGGTAAGTTCGCGGATTTGCCATTCAAGCAAAGCCTGTCGGACAAGCAACCGTTCCGACGCATGCTAGTCAGGCTCAAGCGTGAGATCATCACGATGAAGTCACCGGCGATACGGCCCGAAGCCGGCCGCGCGCCGGCGATCGATGCGCGCACCCTGAAGCAATGGCTCGATCGCGGGCACGATGACGCCGGCCGTCCCGTGGTGATGCTCGACACGCGCAATGCGTTCGAAGTCGACGTGGGCACATTCGACAACGCAATCGACTATCGGCTGACAAAGTTCAGCGAGTTTCCGGATGCTGTCGCTTCACATCGAGACACGCTGGCAGGCAAGACCGTCGTGTCGTTTTGCACCGGCGGCATCCGCTGCGAGAAAGCCGCAATCCATATGCACAACATCGGCATCGACAGCGTGTACCAGCTCGATGGCGGCATCTTGAAGTACTTCGAAGAGGTGGGCGGCGCTCACTACCATGGCGACTGCTTTGTGTTCGATCATCGAACGGCGCTCAACCCGCAGCTCGAACCGACCGGCACTGTGCAGTGCTTCGCGTGCCGCGCGGTCGTCACCCCGACCGAACAACAATCGCCGCTTTATGTCGCCGGCGAACAGTGCCCGCACTGCGCGAACGATACGTGCCTATCATCCGAGCCATCGGCACAGATCGCCACATGATGCGCGCCCTGCCGGGTCGCGATAGGCACGGCTTGCCCACTGGTCATGACGTAAAAAACGCTTTGCGATGCAGAGGATAACCGGGAGCGCGTCGCCGCGCCGCTATCGCGGCCGTTTTGCGCCGTCCCCGAGCGGCCCGCTGCATCAAGGCTCGCTGGTCAGCGCGCTAGCGAGCTACCTGGACGCGCGTGCGCATGACGGCATGTGGCTGGTCAGGATAGAGGACATCGATATACCGCGCACAGTGCCCGGCGCAGCAGAACACATCTTGAAGACGCTACATCGGCTCGGCATGCACTGCGATGAAACGCCGGTATGGCAAAGCACTCGTACCGCGCTGTACCAGCAAGCGCTCACGCAATTGGATACAGCGGGCCTGATTTATCCATGCGGATGCACACGCAAGGAAATCGCTGATTCGCTGCGGCGCACGCACGTTCGACACACGACACTCGCTTACCCAGGAACGTGCCGAAGCGGATTGCACGGCAAGCCAGCGCGTGCGTGGCGCATTCGGGTGCCGGATGGGGAAAACGCAGTGATCGTCTTCGATGACCGCTGGCAGCATGCGCAGCAGCAGAATCTCGCCACCGAGGTCGGCGACTTCGTGATGAAGCGCGCAGATGGACTTTGGGCCTACCAGCTCGCAGTGGTCGTCGACGACGCGCAGCAACAGATTACCGACGTCGTGCGCGGCGCAGACCTGCTCGATTCCACCGCGCGGCAAATCTACTTGCAGCGCTGCCTCGGCTACCCAACGCCCGCTTATCTGCACGTGCCCGTCGTCATCAATGCGCAGGGCGAGAAATTGAGCAAGCAAACCGGCGCACCGCCGATCGACATCGACCGGCCGCTCAAGGCGCTACTGGCTGCGGCGTCGCATCTCGGGCTCGCGTTGGCGCCCCAGCGATGCACGACGCTGGAGGCCTTCTATCGCGAGGCGGTGCCCGCTTGGGGCGCGCGCCTGGCGACGCGCGCGTGACACGGTCACGAATTCCGGCGCGGCATGCCGAAGCCGCCCAGCAGCGCGGCCAGCGGTCGCTTCGGCCCCTTCTTGTCGGTCGATGGGCTCGATTCCGCGCGTTCCGATGTCTGGCGGGCCGAAGGCGACGGCTCATACGGCTTCGTGAAGAAATCATCAGCCGGCTGGGCGTCACGCATTGACGCGCGCACCCGGTCAGCGACGTGTGCATGACGATCGCGACGGCGGTCATCGCGATCGTCGTGATAACGCGAACGGCCTTGACGTGCCGGCCGGTCCAGTTCGAGCGGCTCGATGGTCAACGCTCGCTTGATCAGTTTTTCGATGTCCGCCAGTTGTTTCCGCTCGTTGCCACTGAACAACGACAGCGCATCACCGGATGCCCCGGCACGACCCGTGCGCCCGATCCGGTGCACATAGTCTTCCGCATTGAACGGCAAGTCGAAATTAATCACCGCCGGCAACTCCGCGATATCCAGGCCGCGCGCAGCCACGTCGGTCGCAACCAAGGCCTCGATCTGGCCGCGCTTGAACGCATCCAACGCCTGCATCCGCTCGCTTTGCGAACGGTCACCATGGATTGCGGTGGCGACCACGCCATCGCGCTCAAGTTGCCTTGCAAGCCGGCTCGCACCGATCTTGCTGTTGCAGAAAACGATCACCTGCTTCAATCCGCGCTGGCGAATCAACTGCACGACCGCCGCCGGCTTGTCCGGCTCGGCCACCTCGAAGACGATTTGTCGCACGTTCGATGCCGTCGAATTACTGCGAGCCACCTCAATCGTGACCGGATTACGCAAGTAGGTCGACGCGAGCTTCTTGATTTCGGCAGAGAACGTCGCGGAAAACAGCAACGTTTGCCTTTGGTTCGGCAACAGGTTCAGGATTCGCTGCAAGTCGGGCAGGAAGCCCATGTCGAGCATCCGGTCGGCTTCGTCGAGCACGAGCATCTGCACCTGCGCCAGTGACGTGCTCTTTTGTTGCACATGATCGAGCAGCCGGCCGGGCGTCGCGATCAGGATCTCGACCCCGCGGCGCAATTCAGCCGTTTGTGGATTCATATCGACGCCGCCGAACACGACCGCACTGCGTAGCGGGGTATGCTTGGCGTACGCATGCACATTGGCCGCCACCTGGTCCGCAAGTTCGCGCGTAGGCGTCAGAATTAACGCCCGCACTGGGTGACGTGCGGGAGACGCACTGGTACTGGCGAGCGGCAACAAGCGCTGGATGATCGGTAGCGAGAAGCTGGCCGTCTTGCCGGTACCGGTCTGCGCCGCGCCCATAACATCGCGTCCGGCCAGCACGATGGGAATCGCCTGCGCCTGGATCGGCGTCGGTTTCGTGTAGCCCTGTTCGCCTATCGCCTGAAGGATCGGCGCAGCAAAGCCGAACCCGTCGAATGACAACGGAGCGGCGGCTGGCGCGGAATTGGAGGCGGCGGCGCTTGCCGTAGCACCGCAAGCCCCCGCGTCAGTCGGGACGGAACGTGAGGTAATGGCTGAATCTGACATGTATGGGCGTTCGCTCAAGCGGCCGCGTGCGCGGCTGCCCCTAATGAAATACGGAAAATAGCTTTAAATTGTAGCACTTTACGCAGCCAAGGCCGGATCCGGCGCGAGGGACGCATGCATTGCGCATCACCTGTACAATTCACGGACATCGTTTCAACTAAAATGAGGCGATGGACACGAAGTCCCCTCGCCTCATTCTGTCCAGCCATTCACATCCGCCACAGTCTCATCGACAAATTGCTGCATATCCGGGTTGGCCATGTCCGCCTGGGCGACAAGCTGAGACTGGCGACGGCATTCTTGCGCAAAGTCGGGGCGACGTGTATCTGGCGCCCAGATTTGTATCGGGTGAAGTCCTGCCTTACGCAGTGCGTCACGGTGTTTTTGAACGCGTGAGTTTACATGAACCATACTGATCTCTTTTTGTTACATGTAACTTTTATGATTGTTATCCGTCACATGCAACCTCACTTATGCCGGCGAGTGTGGCAGCTACAACCTGACGGGTGACGCAATGCGGCCCGAGCGCCTGTGTTCAGCCGACTGAGGTTCAGCGCCTTACTCACGCGCACGGCAACGGGCAACCATGCGGCCACCGTGGCACCACCAGCACGCCCTGCACCTTGTCACTGGCCTTCAATGCTGGTAACGCCGTCTCTGTTGCCGCCTAGCAAAGAGGCCACCATCTTTCGTATTCGACCAGCTCCTCCTCGGCGCGCGGCCACATGTACGATCTCCTCGTTGGAACGTCCTGCCTGCGTCAGCACCGGCCCATATTTGAGCACCGCTTTCAACGCCTGGGCGCCGCCATTGCTCGCAATCTCCACGATATCGATTAGACTCAAGTCACGTTGCCGCAGCGTCGGCCCATGCTCAAGCACTGCCTTCAATGCTTGAGCGCCGCCGATATTGCCCGCCATTTTGACGATATCGGTCAGAGTAAAGCCGCGCTGTTGCAGTGTTGGCCCATGCTCGAGCACTGCCTTCAGCGCCTGAGCCCCGCCATTATTGCCCGCCATTTTGACGATATCGGTCAGAGTAAAGCCGCGCTCATCCAGTGTTGACCCATGCTCGAGCACTGCCTTCAGCGCCTGAGCCCCGCCATTATTGCCCGCCATTTCGACGATATCGGTCAGAGTAAAGCCGCGCTCGCCCAGTGTTGGCCCATGCTTGAGCACCGCTTGTAGTGCTTGCGCCCCACCGCCATTGGCCGCGATTTTGACGATATCCGCTCGACTGAAACCGCGCTGTCGTAGTGTTGGGCCAAGCTTGATCACTGCGTTCAGCGCCTGGGCGCTGCCACCGTTGCTCGCAATTTTGACGATGTCAGCCTGACGGAAGTCACGCTCGCGAAGCGTCGGCTCAAGCTCAAGCACCACCTGCAGTGCCTGTGCCCCGCCGCTATTGCTCGCCATTTTGACAATATCGGGTTGGCTAAAACCGCGCTCGCGAAGCGCTGGCTCAAGCTCAAGCACCGCTTGCAGTGCCTGTGCCCCGCCGTTATTGCCTGCGATTTTGACCATATCGGTCGGATTGAAGCCGCGCTCGCGAAACGCTGGCTCAAGCTCAAGCCCTGCCTGCAATGCCTGCGCCCCGCCGTTATTGCCCGCCATTTTGACAATATCGGGTTGGCTAAAACCGCGCTCGCGAAACGCTGGCTCAAGCTCAAGCACCGCCTGCAGTGCCTGCGCGCCACCGTCATTGCCTGCCATTCTGACAATATCGGTTGGATTAAAGCCGCGCTTGCGAAGCGTCGGCTCAAGTTCAAGCACTGTATGCAGTGCCTGCGCGCCACCGCCCGCGATTTTAACGATATCAACCTGGCTGAAACCACGTTTGCCTAGCGTCGGCCCAGCGTCACGCACTGAATACAGCGCCTGTGCCCCACCGCCATTGCCCGCAATTCTGACGATATCCGCTCGGTTGAAGCTGCGCTCGCGAAGCGTCGGCTCAAGCTCAAGCACTGCTTGCAGCGCCTGTGCCCCACCGCCATTGCCTGCGATTCTGAGGATATCCGCTCGGCTGAAGCCGCGCTCGCGAAGCGTTGGCTCAAGCTCAAGCACTGCCTGCAGTGCCTGCGCCCCACCGATATTGCCCGCGATCTTAACGGTATCACCCCGACAAAAACCGTGTTCGCTAAGCGCCGACTCAACGTCAAGTACCGTATGCAATGCCTGCGCCCCACCGTTGTTGCCCGCGATTTTGACAATATCCGCTCGGCTGAAGCCGCGCTCGCGAAACGTCGGCTCAACGTCAAGCACCGAATACAGCGCCTGCGCCCCACCGTCATTGCTCGCGATTTTGACGATATCCACTTGGCTGAAGCCGCGCTCGCGAAGCGTCGGCTCAAGCTCAAGCACCGCCTGCAGTGCCTGTGCCCCACCGATATTGCCTGCGATTTTGACGATATCCGCTCGGCTGAAACCGCGTTCGCGAAGCGGCGGCTCAACATCAAGCACCGAATACAGCGCCTGTGCCCCACCGTCATTGCCCGCGATTTTGACGATATCGCCCCGGCTGAAACCGCGTTTGCCAAGCATCGGCCCACAGTCGAGCACCGCTTGCAACGCTTGGGCTGCGCAATCATAGCTTGCAATTTTTAAGATATCAGTCCGACTTAGTACTTGAGCAAGCTCATCGTGCTGATTTGAGATAAACGCCAAGGTGGCCGCACCGCCATAATGTTTCTCAATCTTCGAGCGTTCGAGCGGGCTGAGGTTAAGCCCGTTAGCCGATTGCTTGTCTTCTTGATGCATAAACGTCGCCGGCATGAGTCAAACCGACGCTGAACCATCGGCACACCGGCCCTTTCGCACGAGCGAGCGCGCACTGGTTTGCGTGACCTCGTCCGCATCAAGATCGACAAAAGATTGGGCATGGTTGGTAAGCTGAGCCCAAACACCTGGCCACCTATCCATTTCAAACACTCCGTGCCATTGACAGATACGTACTTTGAATGGCAAGGCAAACGCGTTGCGCTCAACAGCGAACACTTCACCTACTGGGCGAAGCAGAGCGTACTACCCGACAATGAGCGTGAGCACTCAACATGGCGAAGAGGGGCAAGTTATTTGAGCCGCAACCAACCAATGGCTGGCTCGAAATCTTGACGGCGTGGGCACGCTTGGCTGCTTCGAGCGTCTCGGCAAGCAATTCTTCAACGCTGGCTTTGCACAGTCGCTTGCATCAGCGCGTCAGGCTCGACAGATCGTTGTGCCGCAGTCGTCTAGGCAATGCCCTTGTGGGCGTTTAGGCGTTAGATGGTAGGTTGGTCGTATTCGACGATGCTGCTTGTTTTGTCGCCCTGGATATGTGCGCACCGCTTGGCGTTAGCGCTGAGCCTATCCGATTTCTTGTGTGTGAGGCATAAACTATTGGCAAAGGAGCCAACATGCCTCGCAAGCGAAAAGAAGAATCGACGATTAAGCCCGGTCGCGGGCTGAACCTAGACCCGGAGCTGATCAAGCAACTGGTGCCCGGCACGCTGGAGCGAACAACGATCAACGAGCAGTTTGCCGCGCTCAAGAAAGCGATCTTCGAACGGGCCCTGGGCGCAGAGCTGACGCATCACCTGGGCTACGAGAAAGGCCAAGCCAAGCTTGAGGAAAGCGAAAACCATCGCAACGGCAGTAGCCGCAAGCGGATCACGACCGACGATGACCTGCTGGAATTGAATATTGCACGCGATCGCAACGGGACATTCGACCCGGTGCTCATCGCCAAAGGCGAGCGGCGCTTTACTGGATTTGACGACAAGATCATCGCGATGTATGCACGCGGTATGACTGTGCGCGAAATCCAGGGTTTTTTGCAGCAGATGTACGGCATCGAAGTCTCGCCTGACTTTGTCAGCACGGTCACGGACGCCGTAATCGACGAGGTACGCGAGTGGCAGCAACGGCCCCTTGAAGCGATGTATCCAGTCGTGTTCTTTGATGCTCTGCGCGTGAAGGTGCGCGACGAAGGGACGGTGAAGAATAAGGCGATTTATCTCGCACTTGGCGTGCGCCGCGACGGCACACGCGATGTGCTCGGGCTTTGGATCGAGCACACTGAGGGCGCCAAGTTCTGGCTGCGCGTGGTCAACGAGCTGAAGCTGCGCGGTGTGCAGGACATCCTGATCGCCGTGGTTGACGGCCTGAAGGGCTTTCCCGAGGCGATTAACACGGTGTTCCCCGAGACGACAGCGCAAACCTGCATCGTTCATTTGATTCGCAATTCGCTGGACTTTGCGAGTTGGAAAGAGCACAAGCAAGTCGCCGCCGACCTCAAAGAAGTGTATCGGGCGCCGTCGGCCGAAGCCGCGGCGCTGGCGCTCCAAGCGTTCGACGAGGGCCCGTGGGGGTGCAAATATCCGCCGATCGCCGCCCTGTGGCGGCGTGCGTGGGAGCAGGTCACTCCCTTCTTTGCCTTTGCGCCAGACATTCGCAAGATCATCTACACAACGAATTCGATTGAGTCGTTGCACATGCAGCTGCGCAAGATCATCAAGGCACGCGGCCACTTCCCCAGCGACGAAGCCGCGCTCAAGCTGGTCTGGCTGGCGCTGCGCAATGTCATTGCCAAATGGACCGGTTCCCGACATGATTGGAAAAGCGCGATGACGCAGTTCGCGCTGCTCTACCCCGAGCGCTTCAACATCGGACTGTGAGTTTCAACCCGCCTCACACACAGAATTACGGATACGTCCTTAGCGCGCTTGCTGCACGGCCAAGCAGGCAAGCCGTTTTTGCTCCCCACACAGTCGCGCCTACCAGACCTTGACGGTCTTTAATTTTATCCTAGTGTGTTGATGCGACAAAGCCATTGAAAACGACTTTGTACATACCTGATCAGCAATGGTTCGGAAAACCGTTCATCCACGCGTTATATAGTCGACGCACCCCTATTCGCATCCGCCCAGGTGGCAGTGCACCCTTACGCTTTCTTTCATTCTCGATACGCCCAGTATGGATTTCAATACCACGCCACCGCCGAACGCTCACAACGCCGCCATCTATGCGTCCATCGATTCGCACAAGAGCGGTGCTGGCAATCCGCCCTCAAGCGGTTTCTTCAGCGCCGGGGACTCCAATACGGCTCAGCGGCAGGCGCCAGTCCATTCTTCTGGCATCGCGCCTATGGAGCGCGTTCACGCGTTCTTAAAGACGTTGCGTGAAAAGGACGTCGAAAGGGAGGTCCGCATAGGAGCGTTGCGTGAGCTGTTGGATGGGCTGAATAGAGACGTTGCGGATCCGAATATCTTATTGGCAGCACTAGACAAGCTGGCTATGTCCGGTATCAGTGGCCTTCCATTGAATGCACAAACTGAAGCATTTGCTCACATCTTTGCTGAGGTGCTAAAAGTCCCGGAGAGTAAGGCGCTGCAAGACAAGATGGTCTACCATTTTGAAGGAGACTACCGCCGTCTGAGCACATGGGGGCTGGGTTCCTATCATGTTGTGCCTGCTGAGTCAATGATCGCAGTGTTCGATGAAATCCTCAGCCGCACGATCGAGAGCCCCTTGGAGCAGCGGCGCGAGATACTACCCCTCCTCGCGGTGCAACTAGATTCTTCTCATTGGACCGGGGAGCAAAGTTGGGCGGCCGTTCGCGGCAGACCCTATAGTCCAAGGCCCGAGTTAGCGACGCGATTCGATCGGTTGCTGAGCGAAATGGCGCGGCTGGACGACCTCGGACGGGCGACTTTAAGCACGGACCTCGCCAACCAGTTATTCCTACTTCATTGTTTGGATCGTACCCTGGTGTTGGAGCGGTATCAGCGCTTACTCAGTTACGTCGAAGCGCTTCCCGAGAAGCTTCAATCGACGCCCCGCAAGGCGCTGGGTCGTGCGATTCGATGGCTGCCTGAACACGCACGCCTCGCTACCTACGAATCCATGCTCGGAGTAGCCAAGCGGTTGTCAATAGGCAAAGGCGAGGCGCTGTCAGGGTTGCCCGAAGCGCTGGCCGGCTTGACCGCCGCCGAACAAAGCCGGAGGTTGCAGCAATGGAAGTATGAAATACTGCCGATGTTGGCCCTAAAAGATCAAGAACCGATCGTTGCAGGACTCCTAGAAGCCTTCGGCAATTTAGCCGAGGGAAACAACCCCGACTTTGCGCTGGCGCTGGCGCTCGATACCTTTGACAGAACGTCCGGCGGCCAGAGCATGGATAAAGACCGGTTCAACGACATCGTTTTAGGGATTCGCGGCAACCGAAAGCATACGTACTCTCCCGAGACGCTGGAACGTGTCCTCGATCTGAGTAGCGGTATTCCATCGCCCACACGAGAAAGACTTCTTCTCGACCTTGAAGCGTGGTTAGATTGGAAATTTTTTAACAAGGAGTTGGGCAAACAGGAACAGCTATTTTTGCCGATACAGGCTCGCATCCGCGACGAACGCGCCAAATTGACGCCTGAACCACGACTTAACCTTGACCCTGACCCATTGCCGGTGACATGGTGGGAAGATCCCGACCGACGGAAGACAGCCGGTCATGCAGACGGCGAGCGTCGCCGCCGGCCCATCGTTGATTGGATAAAAACGCGGCTGGGTCGGCGTTAAAATAACATGCCAGACTGGCGAGAAGCATGAGAAGAACCCGCACAGCTTTATCATGCGACTCGCCAATTAATACTTCGCGACATGACGAAAAAGCATTACAATTGAGTCAAATCGTCAAGTCTGTTTTTTGCCAATTTCAGACCAGATTGAAAATCGCGCTTGATACCGTCAAAATCTTTTATTATCTCATCATATTGTATTTTTGATAACCCTATTTTACTTGATGATGCATTATGCTGGTGCAACAAATTACCTGTTTGCAAAAGCCTCTGAATTTTCCATCTCGTTGATTTTATATTTTTTGCAATAATATCATATATTTCTTCTGCCTCACATTGTTGCTCTGTTCGCACACCTCGACTATGATTGTTCAGTTTTCTAAGGGTAGCATTGACTGATCTATCAGCGACACTCTCCACATGATCTAATCGCCTTAAAAAATCATTGGCTTTCTCGATAAGAGCGTCACGCTTTTGGTCAGACACATTATTGGATTTCTGCCAAAAAGCACTGACTATTTTCTTGTCACCAAAAGGATTTTTCCGCTGCGCATCGGCACCATTCATTGACATCTGACTGACACGAAAACCAGAATAAGCATCTTTTTTAGGGCCACGTAAGTGCTGCAGACTCTGAATAAGAGGGCTCCGCAAATTTTGTGATATAGTTTTACTATTGATTTGCCTTGGCAAATCTTTGATGGATGAAATCGCAGCAATAACCCTACTGTGGCTCAGTATCTTCATTTTAAAAAAAATTGGTTCAGTCATAAAAAAAATTACAACGACTACGACCAAGTAGCTTTGTCAAATCGGAAGGACCGACCTGAGAAACGAAAAGTGGTTGACCTTGGCACCTTCCTACTGCCTCGCTAAGGTTCGCCGATCTAGGAAATGGTAGGATGCCTACTGCCGCATCGGGTTGCTAACGCGGCCCGCCCGCCTCGGTAGGTCATCAGGTGACGACCGGTAACCATACTGCGATCGCGGCGCTGTGACCGCATATCGGATTGTCGCGTGCCTTCAATGTTGGCTGACCGCTGCACCTATTGCCGCTTCGACAACTGTGCAGCCATCTTTCGTATCTGGCCGGCCGCGCCTATGCGCGCAGCCATATCCACAATGTCCTCGTTCGAACGCCCTGCTTGCGTGAACGCTGGTCCGTGTTCGAACACCGCTTTGAGCGCCTGGGCGCCGCCGTTGTTATCGGTAATCTTTACAATATCGGTCCGGCTGTAGCCACGCTCGCAAAGCGTTGGCCCGTGCATAACAACCGCCTCGATCGCCCGAGCACCGCCGCCGTTGCCGGCAATCTTCACGATGTTAGCCCCACTGTAGCCGCGCTCGTTAAGCGTCGAGCCATGTACGATGACTGCCTTCAGCGCCTGTGCCCCACCGTCATTCCCCGTAATTTTTATAATATCGACCCGAGCAAAACCACGCTGACGGAACACCTGTTCATAGTCGAGCACCGCCTGCAACGCGTGGGCTGCGTAGTCATGGTCGGCGATTTTCAGGATATCAGCCGACTCAGTACCTGGGTAAGCGCATCGTATTTATTTGAGATAAACGCCAGGGTGTCAGCACCACCAGAATGTTTCTCAATCTTTAAACATTCGAACGGGCTGAGATTAAGCCGAGCACCAAACGTTTTATCTTTCTGATACACAGACGTCACCGGCATAGTCCCACTGACGTTAGGTCATTCGTACACCGACTCTCGCGCATAAGTGAACCCGCACCGGTTTGCGCAGTATTGCCCGCCTCAAGTTCGTTCAAATAGCAAATGGGGCTATCCCAAGCCACTGGCGACATAGCGTATTGCGCGTGATCGAAAATCAGTACCTTGAACAACATTCGCTGCGCGTTGTACGCGAGTGCGAACGCGCCGCCGATCCGGCGAAGCACGGCATACTAGATAAAGAGTGAGGCGGCCCCAAACATGGCTGGTATGCGCGCTTGGTACGCGTGCCGATTGATATTCCGATGCAGCCCGTGCGGGTTGACTGACGCAACGCTGCTTATGTTTGGCCACGGTAAAGCCTTTAACTAAGATGGGATGTCAACAAAAATTGCGGCTCGTTGTCGTCAGCGAACCGAGTAAATGCGACAGATCCACCAGGCGCTGAGCGACTAAATGAGTCACCTCGCCTTGCCGTTGCCAGATGCCATACACGGCCAGTAGCGACGCACCGAGCACTTCCTTGCACTGACGCTCCAACAGCGACGGCCAGATAATCACGTTTGTGTGGCCGGTTTCGTCTTCGAGCGTCACAAACAGCACGCCGTTGGCGGTGCCCGGGCGCTGGCGCACCGTCACCAGGCCGCACGCGCGCGCCAGTTGTCCATCGCGATAGCCCTGCAGCGTCGCCGCCGGCAGTAAGCGACGCCGAAGTAGCTGCGCGCGCAGCAGCGCGAGCGGATGGCGCCCAAGCGTCAGGCCGAGCGCGCGATAGTCGTGCGCGATCGCTTGCCCCTCCGTGAGCGGCGCGAATGCCGGCGTCGCGTCGTCGGTGCCAGCCGCACGCAGCAGATCCTTGTCAGGCACTGCAGCGAGCGCGTGCCACAGCGCCGCGCGGCGATTGCCCGCGAGGCTCGCCAATGCGTTGGCGCCGGCCAACGCCTGCAGATCACGCCGCGTGAGCTGCGCGCGCCGCGCCAGATCCGTCACATCTGCAAAGGGCCGCACCGCCCGCGCCAGTTCAATGCGCGCGGCCGCTTCCTCGGCTAAGCCGCGAACCAGTGACAAGCCCAGCCGCATCGGCGCCTCCAGGTCTTGCCCTTGCAGCGTGCTGTCCCAGTCGCTCACGGTCACGTCCGCTGGCAGCACCTTCGCCATGCCGACGCGCATTCTGCACCAGCTGTGACGGCGTATAAAAGCCCATCGGTTGGCTGTTGAGTAGCGCGCACAGAAACGCAGCCGGCGCATGGCATTTAAGCCACGCACTCGCGTACACGAGCAGCGCGAAGCTGGCCGCATGGCTTTCCGGGAATTCCATGTCTCCCGATATATAGTAAAGTGATAGCGTGCACAATAATAAAAATCGAACCAAGTTCAGCGCCAGCTCGCGCTGGCCACCACCGGAGCGAAAACGATGCGGCCCGAACTGATGAACGAGAGCCATTGACGGAGATTTCACCATGGCAACCGAGACCATTGACCAAAAGACCCTCACCCAACTCGTGGAAGCCGGCGCCGTGCGTGCGGCGCATGTCGTCGGCCATGGCAACGGCTGGACCATCGCGGCCAAGTACGGCCTGACCGAGCGTTTCCTGGCGGCCAAGCGCGGCGACGTGCGCGTGTTTCGCAAGCTCGAAACGCTGGTGGCCTTCCTGCGCGAACTGGGCATCAGCCGCTTCGACGTGGACGCAGCCGGCTTCGATCCGGCGTCGGCTGAGCGCACCACACGGCCCGACCGGTCGGCCGCGCTCAAGGAAGCGCACGCCGCACGGGCCTATGACAAGTGGTTCCGCGACCAGGTGCAGCAGGCGCTTGATGACCCGCGCCCTTCCCTTCCCCACGCCGAAGTCAAGGCCGAGTTTGCCGAGCGCCGCGCGGCGCTGCAGCAGCGGATCGCGAAGCGCGGGGGTAACGCTTGACCTTGGCGCTGCACTGGAACCCGAGGGCGCGCGAGGATCGCGCCGCAATCATGGACTACATCGCCGAGGACAATCCGGTGGCCGCGCTTGAGCTGGACGAGCTGATCGAGCAGAAGGCCGAGGCCTTGCCGGCGAATCCGACGCTGTACCGACCGGGGCGCGTGCGCGGCACGCGCGAGGCCGTGGTGACGGAAAACTACTTGATGGTCTACCGCGTGACAGACAAGCGCGTGGAGATCCTGCGCGTGCTGCATGCGCGCCAGCAGTGGCCAGCAAAAGGATAAGCCCCATGTCGAATTTGAAGCCACTGTGCCTGACTCTCTACAACCCGTCGACTTGCATGTACCACCTCTACCGCGTCGGCAAGGACGGGCTGGTGCGGTTTCAGTCCTTTGGACCGGCTGAGCCCCGGCCGAGGTGATGCGGTGCGGACCGTGGCTACAAGGGCGGGGCCATTGATGGCGTGAAAATCTATCACCCGGGTTTGCGTCGCGGCATCACACGCGGCTTGCGGGCCATGATCCGGCGGCGCAGTGCAATCGAGCTCATACGCCGCCACTGACCGGTTTGATACGGCTAGCTGCCGTGCGTGCGCGCTCGCGGGCTTCGTCGACGCTCGATGCCACCGCCAACGCCACACCCATGCGGCGCTTGACGAAGCTCTGCGGCTTACCGAATAGCCGCAGGTCCGCGCCCGGCACCGCCAGCGCATCGGCAACACCGTCGAAGCCAATGCCTTTCTCGTCGCGACCGCCGTAGATCACCGCCGACGCCCCGGGCGAGCGCAACGCGGGATCCACCGGCAAACCCAGGATCGCGCGTGCATGCAGTTCGAATTCGGAAAAGCGCTGCGTGGCCAGCGTCACGAGCCCGGTATCGTGTGGACGCGGGCTGACCTCGGAAAACCAGACCTGATCGCCGCGGACGAATAGCTCGACCCCAAATAGCCCACGCCCACCTAGTGCGGCCGTCATCCGCTGAGCGACCTCACGCGCCCGCTCGAGCGCCAGCGGGCTCATAGGCTGCGGTTGCCATGATTCGACGTAGTCCCCGTCTACTTGCAGATGGCCCACCGGCTCGCAGAAATACGTCGCGATCCCACCGCTTGCTGGATCAGTGGCTCGCACGGTGAGCAGCGTGATCTCATAATCGAACTGCACAAAGCCCTCGACGATCACCCGGCCGTGATGCACACGCCCGCCCGATATCGCGCAATGCCAGGCCCGCTCAATGTCCGCAGCGCTCCTGAGCACGGACTGGCCTTTGCCGGAGGATGACATGACGGGCTTGACCACGCACGGGTAGCCGATACCGTCGTCGATCGCGGCTTGCAGCGCGTCGAGCGAGTCCGCAAACGCGTAGGGCGAGGTCGGCAATTGCAGTTGCTCGGCGGCCAGGCGGCGAATGCCTTCGCGGTTCATCGTCAATTGCGCCGCGCGTGCCGTGGGGATTACCTCGGCCAGTCCTTGGGCTTCAATTGCGGCAAGCTCGTCGGTGGCGATCGCCTCGATTTCGGGCACGATCAGATGCGGGCGCTCCTGCTCGACCAGTGCGCGAAGCGCGCAGCCATCGGTCATGTCTATCACGTATGCACGGTGTGCGACCTGGTGGCCGGGGGCATCGGCATAACGATCGACCGCGATCACCTCGACGCCGAGCCGCTGCAACGCGATGACCACCTCTTTGCCCAACTCGCCGGCTCCGAGCAGCATCACACGGGTCGCGCCCGGCGACAATGGCGTGCCGAAACGCCGGTGATGAAACGAACTGACGGACATGAATTCCCCTTTGATGTAGCCAAGACTGATAGTGCGGCATGGCCGGCGATGTTAACATGCTGCCCCTTCGCGGGGCTGCTCGCCGCACACGCAGGTTGCATCGGCCATCGATATGCGCTCAGCACCGGTGGTCGCCACGGCATTCACATCGAGCAGTTAAACTTGCTCCTTGGTCCGCGATCGTCGTCCGGCAGTGCGGCACCTGCTTTCTCTGACTGATTCTATTCAAGCATGCTCAGCGTGGTTCTCGGCGGATTCGGATTTTCCACAGCCTGGCTCATCGTCTTCGCGTGGCGGCTCGCGCGTGCGCTGTGGCCGGGCAGCGCCGGCCTGCAGGGGCCCGGGACGATCCGCCTGTGGCTTGGCACCGTCGTCGTCTTGGTCGCCAGCAGCGCACTGGAGGCGCAGCTCGCCACGCATGCCGCGTACGACGCGATCGGCCGTGCAAGCGCCGCGGGCCTGGCCGCGCTGCTGGGCACACCCGCGTCGATCGTCGTGTTCACACTGTTGTGGATCGCCGCACTGCCGTGGCTATTTGGCGCCCAATGGCCGTCATGCCTCGCGTACCTGGACCGTACTTTCGGCCTAGGCATCGGTATCGGCACACGCCGTCCGTCGCGCGACGAACAACACGAACGCCCGACACGTCGCCCCACCGGCGGCGGCGCAACGCAGAGTCCGCGCAAAAGTTATTTTTGCGCGCTCGGTAACGGCGGTTTTGGCCCGAACGATACGCGAGGCAAACGCGCGTCTGCCCCCCGCTGGCCCGACGCGCGCCGCGTGCCGAAGCACCTGGGCATGACACGCGGTTTTACGGCCCCATCGCCGGACGCCCGGTTCGAGTCGGCGGGTCCATCGGCGAGCCTTCATGATCACGGCCGCGGGCCGGCGACCGCGCTGTCCGCCGCCACGTCGCCGCCTGCGGTGTCGCCAGGGGCCACCCCGGCGCCGTGCACCGCCCCGGCGCCCAACACCGCGAAGGTTCTTTCGCGCGGCAGAAACGAACCGCTGAAGACGGCGGGAACCCTGCGCGTGACAAGGCCGGCCTCCCTGGTGCGGCCGGCCGCGCCCCCGTACGCGGTCCATTCGCGCGCTATCCCGCGCACAGCCGTGCCCGACGGTGACGAAGCGCGCCGCATGATGCCGCGTGGCGACGCCCCTGCCGCGCCCGCTCCCCGGCTAGTGCCGTCGCGCACGCCGCCGCGCCCGTATCGGCCGAGCGACAACTACCTAGAGCGCGCTGCGGCACAGCGCGCCAGCCCCGCGAGTGGACCAGCACAACTGGACGGCGTGTTCGCTGCACCGCCTGCACCGCCAGCGCCGCCAAGCATCGTGGCGGCACTGCGCGCGATCGAGCAACAAGCAGCGCAATGGACCGCGCTCGCCGGAGCAAGCCTTGACCGACGAGCGGGTCGCCACGGCAACGCGGCCACCGCGCTGCCAGAAGCGCCCGCGCCCGCTGCGTCACCGCTGGCTCAACCCTCGTCAGAATCTGTGGCAATACTTCACGATCCGGCCCTGGCGACGCTTGCTCCAACGTCCCCTGTTACGTCTTCGTCGGCGTGTGCAGCGCCGCGATTGGATCCGGACCAGCCAAGACCCGCTGCAACACCGCCTGACGCAGCCACACCGGAATGGGCTCTCACGCCGCCGCCCCGATTGTCGTCGGAATCCGACTCGCCACCATTGGCCCCTCTCCCGCCAGCGCGTGCCGAGACGCCTTTGGACACCCTTCGCTCGCCTGAGCTGCGCGTGGATGCACCGCCAGACCTGTCCCCCGCCGCCCCCCACCTGTCGTCCCGCCGACTGCCCGGGTCGCGGCAGCAACAGCTGCCACTGCCGTCTCCGCACCGGCACCCTTGCCAGTGTCAGCACCAACATCTACACCCGAGCCAATGTCCATGCTCGAACCGATATCCACGCCCGTGCCGATGCCCATCCCTGGGCCGATGTCCACGCCCGGGCTGATGCCCGATCCCGACGGCGCGCCGGTTTCCGCCACGGTGCATCCTGCATCCGACGAAACCGTACCGGCGGCAAGCCCCGCCTCGAAGCGCAACACGTTCCCATTCCAGGCGAGCGCCGCCTCGCCTATCGAATTGCCGGCCCTGACGCTGCTCGCAAGCGGCTCCGACATTATCGAACCGGTATCCGAGGCGACGCTCGCCGCGACCGGCCAATTAATTGAGCAACGGCTCAAGGAGTTCAAGGTACCGGTGTCCGTCATCGGCGCTTCGGCCGGCCCGGTCATCACGCGCTTCGAGGTCGAGCCGGCACTGGGGGTACGCGGCAGCCAGATCGTAGGCTTGATGAAAGACTTGTCACGCGGCCTCGGATTGACGTCAATCCGCGTGGTCGAGACAATCCCGGGCAAGACCTGCATGGGACTCGAACTGCCCAACGCTCGGCGGCAAGTGATCCGGTTGGCGGACATTCTCGCGTCGCGGGAATACACGGGTTCGGCATCGCAACTCACGCTCGCGCTGGGCAAGGACATCACGGGTGAACCGGTCGTGACCGACTTGGCGCGCGCGCCGCACATGCTCGTGGCCGGCACCACCGGCTCGGGCAAGTCGGTGGCGATCAACGCGATGATCGTGTCCTTGCTGTACAAGGCAACGCCACAGGACGTCCGGCTGATCATGATTGACCCGAAGATGCTGGAACTGTCGGTCTACGAGGGCATCCCGCACCTGCTTGCGCCGGTCGTGACCGACATGAAGCTCGCCGCGAACGCACTGACGTGGTGCGTCGCGGAAATGGAAAAGCGCTACCGGCTGATGTCCGCGCTCGGTGTGCGCAACCTCGCCGGCTTCAACCAGAAAATCGTCGATGCGGAGCACGCCGGACGCAAGGTCGGCAATCCGTTCTCGCTGACGCCGGACGCACCGGAACCGCTTGCGCCCCTGCCCATGATCGTGGTGGTCATCGACGAGCTAGCGGACCTGATGATGGTGTCCGGCAAGAAGATCGAGGAGTTGATCGCGCGGCTCGCACAAAAGGCCCGGGCTGCGGGGATCCACTTGATTCTGGCCACACAACGGCCGTCAGTCGACGTGATTACGGGTCTGATCAAGGCGAACATTCCGACGCGAGTGGCTTTCCAAGTTTCATCCAAGGTGGACTCGCGCACCATCCTCGATCAGATGGGCGCGGAATCGCTGCTCGGCCAAGGGGACATGCTGTTCCTGCCCCCCGGCACCGGCTACCCGCAACGGGTCCATGGTGCCTTCGTCGCAGACGACGAAGTACATCGCGTCGTCGAACATCTGAAACAGTTCGGTGAACCGGAATACGAGGAAGGCATCCTAGCTGGCGTGCCCGGGGACAGTGCGGCCACGGACTTATTCGGCGAGGCGCCCGATGCAGAGGCCGATCCACTGTATGACGAGGCCGTGGCATTCGTGTTGCGCAGCCGCCGCGCGTCGATCTCATCGGTGCAACGGCAGTTGCGCATCGGCTACAACCGCGCTGCCCGTTTGGTCGAGCAAATGGAAGCGGCCTCACTGGTGTCGTCGATGGGAGTCAATGGCAGCCGCGAAGTGCTCGCGCCGGCGCCCACAGACTGAGGCACCGCACCCGCACCGCGCGCCCTACGCGATGTGCTGCCCAGGCTCGACTGGCGGCCCACGAGGCTCAGGCGGCCGTTGTCGGCATCGACCGAATAGATCACGATCTCGTTAGCATCACCACGGTTGGTCGCATACAGGACGCGGCCGTCCGGCGACAGATGAATCGCGCCGCCGCCCACCTTGCCGCGAAAGCCCGGCGCGCTCAACGGCACGGTGTGCCCGCGAGTCAACGGCAAACGTTCCCGTGCCGGCCCGCTCAGCTGTTTGCCAAAAGGCCGGCAACACGCGGGCTGCGCTCAATTGCCTTATGATCGGGAACCATGCGCAGCTGCTGCTCCGACTCCACCCATGCCCCTTGCAATCGAAGACTATGCGTTGATCGGCGATAGTCACACCATGGCGCTGGTCGGCCGCGACGGTTCAATCGACTGGCTATGCTGGCCGCGGTTTGATTCCGGCGCCTGCTTTGCGGCATTGCTCGGCACGCCCGAGCATGGCCGCTGGCCGCAGTAAGCGACACGCTCGCCAGCGGGATTTGCTGCATTGCACCAGCCCGCGATTGTCCGATATGATCGGATATCAGGATTGGACGCGTCATCCTGCGCCCGGCCGCCCGCTTATCTCGCGCGGGCAGCGAGGAGCGCCCGGCTTTGACCGGCGCCGTACCGATAGCGGCGGGAATCAACCCACATGCCGTAACACGGAGCAAGCATGCTCTATCAATTTCACGAATTCCAGCGCGCGCTGCTGAGCCCGCTGACTGCCTGGGCGCAATCCGCGTCGAAATCGTTCGCGAATCCGGCCAGTCCGCTCGCCTACGTCCCTGGCGCATCGCGCTGGGCCGCCGCCTACGAGTTGCTATACCGGCTCGGCAAGGACTATGAACGCCCCGAATTTAACATTAAGCAAATCGAGAAGGACGGCCGCAGCATTCCGGTCGTCGAACAGACGATCCTGGAAAAACCGTTTTGCCGGCTGCTGCGCTTCAAGCGGTATTCCGACGACAGCGACGCCGTATCGCAACTGAAGCATGAACCCGTCGTGCTGGTCTGTGCACCGCTGTCCGGACATCACTCGACGCTGTTGCGCGACACGGTGCGCACGCTGCTGCAGGACCACAAAGTCTACATCACCGACTGGATCGATGCACGGATGGTGCCGCTCGAGGCCGGCGCGTTCCATCTGGACGACTACGTCGAGTACATCCAGGACTTTATCCGACACATCGGCGCAAAGAACCTGCACGTGATCTCGGTATGCCAGCCGACGGTACCGGTGCTCGCGGCGATCTCGCTGATGGCCAGCCGCGGCGAGGACACACCACGTACGATGACGATGATGGGTGGGCCGATCGATGCCCGTAAGAGCCCAACGTCGGTGAACTCGCTGGCAACGCAGCATTCGTACGAGTGGTTTGAGAACAACGTAATCTATACGGTGCCGTCGAACTATCCGGGCGTGGGCCGCAAAGTTTATCCGGGTTTTCTGCAGCACGCCGGGTTCGTTGCGATGAACCCGGAGCGGCATCTGCAATCGCATTGGGAATTCTTTGAAAACCTAGTGCGCGGCGACGAAGACGATGCCGAAGCGCATCGCCGCTTCTACGACGAATACAACGCCGTGCTGGACATGGCGGCGGAATATTACTTGGAAACGATCCGTACCGTGTTTCAAGAATTCCGGCTCGCGCAAGGCACTTGGATCGTCAACGGCGAGCCGGTGCGCCCACAAGACATCACCGATACCGCGCTCTTTACGATCGAGGGCGAGCTGGATGACATCTCCGGCTGTGGACAGACGCGTGCCGCCCACACACTGTGCACCGGCATTGTGTCAGCGTCACGCCGGCATTTCACCGCGAAGCAATGCGGTCACTACGGGATCTTCTCGGGACGGCGCTGGCGCACGATCATCTATGCGCAGATCCGCGAGTTCATTCATGAGCATGATCATGAGGCTGCGGTGCAGACGTAGCGCCGGTGCGGTTGGCTCTCCAACACGGGCAACCGCGATCACAGTGGGCACGTCGCCAAGGATTAGCTTGACTGACCTCTAAAACAGTTCGTGCAATCCTGTCACGGATCTGAATGCTGTGCTTGTTGCAGTGCAGCTTAACGTGGGCCTCACACCGGGCGCACCGCATCTGGGTTTGCCGGACATATCAGCGGCACTGGCGTTCACGCAACGCAAAACTGAGCCGTTACTTTTAATGGGGGGATTCGGATTCCTCCGATGCGTTGTTCTCTATGTTATCCAGAGCGAGCAAGGGCTTGTAAAACGCCCGGGGCGCTTGATCGAGGGGAATGTACGATGATCTGAGTCGCTTGGTTGCTCTATCGTTCTCCGATTCCATTGGCTGGCGCTTTATGCCTGCGGGAGTCCGCAAGGGCGCGCTATCCGTGGCCGCACTTCGAGACTCATCCAAAGCCTGCGTCGCATCTGCGCGCGAGCCGTCCGAAGCTGCGTGTTGGATCAAGCTTAGCCTGATGCCTTCGGCGAACGCCTCATCGTTGGCATCTTGTAATTCCTTTTTGGACGGCTTTTTCTTCGCGTCCAACTGTTCAAAAACCTCTTTCTGTTTCTCGCTCAAATAGGCATTAAGATTTTGGGGGCTAACGGTATTTCGCCGCTGCGACGACAGCGGAACGACTCGTCTGGGTGGCCGCCGTGGCGGAACAACCTCATTATTCGGCTGTGGCGGCGCATCCTCAAGGGTTGGAGGCGTAGCGTATCTTGGGGAAGGAGGTTGCGGCATTGGCATACTGGGATGAACGCCCGGCTCTTGAAACCTCTGCTGCGGCACACCGTGATTGGCGAACGCCGACATCGCGTACTCGGCGCCGCTAGGTTCATGCCAGCCCACAGCCATCGGAACGCTACCGTGGCCGGGCCAGGAAGGCGCCGGCGCGCTGCCACTGCCAGAGCCGTATGGACCGTACGACAGCATGATCGCACTACTTGGTACCGCCGTCATTGGTACGTCGCCTAACAACCGTGAAATGGCAGACATAATCGATGACTGCTGCGGCGGCAGGACGACGACCACGTGGTTTAAAGGTTGAGAAGGCATCGACATAACCAATGGGCTATTGCCCCCCATCGGGGTCAACTGTGATGGCGTCCCACTCTCAAGTGGCGACCCGAATCGCGGCACTGTAGAAAAGCCTATTGCATTGCCGTGCCCCCAAACATGAGGTGGGCGGGCGCCTTGCATCGCGCCGCCCGTACTTGGGGAGGATATATTCCACTGCGCTCGTTCAGACGGTAGCGCGGCAGCACGCAGACGCGAGCCATACTTTTTCAACCCGCTTAACAGTGCCGAAACCCCGGCACTTCCTGGGGTGACGCCCGGCTTGTCATCAGAAGCCGAACGTATAACTTGCAACTGTGGCAAAGCCCATCCAGATACATTCAGTTTTAGCCTGTCAATCATACATGCTCCAATGATCGCGTCCTATTCGAATTGTGCGCCGCTGCCTGGCGCCATGCACGGCTTGCGCCTCCAGTGCCTCGGCGTGATTTCGCAATGGCACTCCATCGGCGGCCGTCATCGACACTCGCGTAGCATGCCGGCAGGGTACGCATTCCCAGTTGGTTTGGGCTTCAAATTAATCTGTCTCTTGGTCTGCCGAGAATATACTTGGCGCCAACTGCGGCTGATAGACGTTCCTACGGGTTTCGGTCAGCGGTTTATGCGCCGGTACGCTCCTCTCCTGGAGAGGTAATATACGGCTCTTCCACTGCTGCTTCGATACATCATCAAGGAGACTAGCTTGTAACGGACTCGCGGACTTTGAGCGCTGTCCCGATGGCTTTTTAACAGGTGGTATGTATTTCAGCGTCGAAGATGGCGGAGCCGGTGGCGTTCTCGCGAAGACGGCTCCCCCCTGCTGGGGACGTAATATACTTATCTTCCACTGCTCCTTCGATGCATCAAAGGGGATACGAGCTTGTAGTGAATCCACCTCCTCCGAGCGCGGCTTCGGCGGCCGAAATGGACTGCACAATAGCATCTTCGCGGGATCCGGTTGCTGCAGCGAAGGAAACGGCTCGTCTTCGTCTAAATAGGCGGTGTCACTTTTCCACCTAGGAACACCGAACGGCTGGAATGGGTCATTAGGCCCGTCGGCACGTCCGTCTTTTGGAAACGGTGCAACGCCACCTTGTGCTGGCGCGTTTATGGGTGACGTCGCTTGCCCTTCCCAAGCCGAAGCGGCTTTGGGAATGAACAAGCCGCGGAACATTCGTGCTACAGCCGCCGCGATTGCCTTGCAACGGGCCCACGGCACGGTGGAGAAGGATGTGCTCGCCTGACGCAGCATTTGTGGGAATGAAGGCATCCAGCGAGTGCTGGGGGGCTCCCCGGCGCCCAGCGCGGATTGGCGAAGCGTCGGCTGCGGACCATATACGCGGGACGCAGCAGGAAACGTTGGATTGCCTTCGACAAGAGAGCCGTGCAGACCGAACGCCGCAGGCCTTCTTGCAGGCGGTTGACCGCGCATGTTCTTAGGTCGGGCCAACATTTTCAAAGCCGCCAGCGGCCCGTTAGACGCGGAGGGCCTCGAAGGACACGGCGTGCTCGCCAAGGAACGCTCATTGAGCCATTGCGGCAACAGCGCTGCTGAGCCGGGAGGTATCGCGACGCGGTGGTTGTACAAGTCTGACTCCTGACGCGGCGGTAAATAGGACACCACGCCCCGTCAGCTTAAACGCGGCACGGCACAACATCAGGCCGCATCCGAACGGCGACGCCGGCAAGCGAATCGACGAACCCCTGTCTCGACGCACCGGGTAGAACCTCACAACCGTGACGGGCTTAAGCTTGACGCTGACCTTCGTCACGACAGGGTCGCGCTGCGCACTGCCTGCTGTGTCGCGCAGCGCGGCACGACGGTCACCGATGCAGTAAGATCACCGATACAGTAAGTAAGCCAGCAACATATCCGTATTGAGTCGAACCATCTCGGCGTGCTCGTCGCCTTGTCCGAAATCCCGACCGAGCGTCGCCTTCAGCGTATGCCGATTGGACACAATGTAATAGCCTAACCCGGAGATCGTCACATAGAGGCGCAGCGGATCGATGCCAGCCCGGAACAGCCCAGCGCGGTGCCCACGTTCCAGGATGCCGGAAAGCGTCGCGAGCATCGGTGAAACGGTTTCACGAATCCGCGTCGACTGTTGCAGATACCGCGCCTCATGCAGGTTTTCGTTGTTCAGCAAGCGCAGCAGGTCAGGATGCTGATGATAGAACGCCCATATGAAGTGGGCAAGCCGCGTCATGGCCTCCACGGGCGCCAGTCCGTTCAGGTCCAGCGTGCGTTCCGCTTCGGCAAATCCCGTCAGCGCCTGCTCCAGCACCGCAGTGAACAACTGCTCCTTGCTGCCGAAGTAGTAGTACAGCATCCGTTCGTTGGTCCCGGCACGACAGGCGATCTGGTCCACGCGCGCGCCGGACAATCCGCCGTTCGCGAATGCTTCGGCAGCGGCGGCGAGAATGCGGCGCCTCGTGCCTTCGGGGTCCCTTTTGATTCTCGGCTGGTTCATGTTCAAATCATGATGCAGTAGCCGCGTTGACCGATCGCGTCACCACCGGATAGGCCCACGGCGGCAGGAAATGGTGCGCCGCGCTCAGTTATCGCCCTAAGACTGACACGGAAAGCAGTTGGATTATGGCACGCGGGTCCAACGCCGCTATCGGAATAGGCGATAATTGCGTATTGATAAAATATGCGTCACGCTTCTCGACGCGTCCAGGTTCCGACACTGTGACTGCTTCTCCGTCGCTCGCGGATCGGATCGACGATCTGCTTCCCCAAACCCAATGCACCAAATGCGGCTATAGCGGCTGCCGCCCCTATGCGCAAGCCGTTGCCGACGGCACGGCGAGCTACAACCAGTGTCCGCCCGGAGGACAGCAAGGCATCGCCCGGCTGGCGTCATTGCTCGACAAGCCGATCATCGCGCTCAATCCGACCAACGGCGTCGAGCGTGCACGGGCGCGTGCGGTAATCGATGAGACCGTGTGCATCGGCTGCACGTTATGCATGCAAGCATGCCCGGTCGATGCCATTGTCGGCGCCCCAAAGCAGCTGCATACGGTGCTGGCAGATTGGTGCACCGGCTGCGATCTGTGCGTCGCACCGTGCCCCGTCGATTGTATCGAGATGGTCCCCGTGACCGGCACTGCCACCGGATGGGACGCATGGTCACCGCAGCAGGCCGATGCGGCCCGACGCCGGCACGCGCAGCGCAATGCACGGCTCGCGAAAGAGCGTGACGTGGCGCAGCAGCGTGCCGCCGCTCGTCGCGCGACGATGAATCCGGATGCCACACCGATGCCGTCAGCATCGGGATGGGCGTCGCCCGGCACGGTGCGAGAGCGCACAAGTGCCGAGCCCGGTCACCCGCCCGGCGCGACGCCCGCCGCTGCCGCCGTGACCGGCATGCCAGGGGCCGGGCCAATGGCGTCGTCGCAGGACCCTGCCGCCGCACGAAAGCAAGCAATCATCCAGGCGGCGCTCGAGCGTGCCCGTAAGAAAAAAGAGGAACTGGCCGCCCAGGGTCTGGGGCCGCGCAACACATCGGACGTCAGTCCAGCCGTGCAAGCGCAAATCGACGCGGCTGAAGCACGTCGGAGGCGCTTGGGATGGGACACGGACGAACACGGCTGCGCTGCATCGGAGCCGCCCCCGCCGCCTGATGCGCGCAGAGACGGCTCCGACCTCGATGCATGATGCGCCGTCTGCGTCCAACTGTTCCCTAAAGCGACGAATCTTCATGAACGCCCAAAAGCGCCGCGCAATTTACGAAACGCTGCAAAGCCTGAATCCCCATCCGACGACGGAGCTAGAGTACACGACACCGTTCGAACTGCTGATTGCCGTGATGCTGTCGGCACAGGCGACCGACATCTCGGTCAACAAGGCGATGCGCCAGATGTTCCCAGTCGCCAACACGCCGAAAGCCATCCTGGCGCTCGGCGAAGACGGTGTGGCGCAGTACATCAAGACGATTGGACTGTACCGGACCAAGGCCAAAAACGTCATCGCGACCTGCAGGATCCTGCTCGACAAGCACCACGGCGAAGTGCCGGCTGATCGCGAAGCGCTCGAGGCCCTACCCGGGGTGGGCCGCAAGACGGCGAACGTCGTGCTAAACACCGCATTCGGGCACCCGACGATCGCCGTCGACACGCATATCTTCCGCGTCGCGAACCGCACCGGGCTGGCACCCGGCAAGGACGTGCGGGCGGTGGAGGTGGCGCTGGAGAAGCTCACGCCGGCCGAATTCCGGCATGACGCACACCACTGGCTGATCCTGCACGGCCGCTACGTATGCCGTGCGCGGCTGCCTGAGTGCTGGCATTGTGCGATCGAGCCGCTGTGCGAATTCAAGAGCAAGACGCCCGCTCCCACCCAATGACATAATGATTGCCGCAAAAGCACTGCGGATGCACTGATACGAAGCTTGCGTCGTGACTATGCAGCGATGGGCACCTCGGTGTGGCGGTGCGGCGCCACGACAACGCTCGGCGTACAATGAGGGATTGCGCGGCTGCGCGTGCCAAGCGGTTTCAGTGCCTGATGTTCAATCCGAGTCGTGACGAAGTCCGTCGTTTTTTTACCGAGACGTGGCGCAAGCAACGCGCCGGTGAAATCTTGACCCCGCTGCAGAGCATAGCGGCGGACTGGATCGTCCAGCACCCAGAGTACCAAGCTGTCCTGGACTGCGCCGACGCAAGCGAGCAGGACTACTCGCCCGAGCGCGGCCAGACGAACCCGTTCCTGCACTTGTCGATGCACCTGGCAATCAGCGAGCAGTTGTCGATCGACCAACCGCGCGGTATCCGCGCCGCACACGAGCGCCTGGCTGCACGCCTGGGCTCGGACCACGACGCACACCACGCGATCATGGAATGTCTTGGCCAAGTAATCTGGGAAGCACAACGCAACAATGTCCCGCCGGATACCGACGCGTATCTGGCGCTGATTGAACAGCGCGCGTCCCGGGATTGATGGCACAGGGCCGGCCGACGCAGCGACACCGCCGCGCGTGTGCGCCGGCGGCGTGAGACCGGTTACTTCTTCAGCACAAGATCGCCCTTCAGCGACTCGATATACGCCGCAATGTCTTTCAAATCGCTTTCGGACAGGCTCTGCACCTGCGCAGCCATGATCGCATGGTCGCGACCAAAGGACGGATTGCCACCGCCCATCTGGTATTGACGCAATGCCCAATAGGTGTAGTCGGCATGCTGCCCCGCGAGCTTCGGATAATCCGGAGTCACCGGCTTGTCCAGCCCCGCTCCGTGGCACGCGGCGCAGTTGGTGCGCTCGACGATTGCGCGCCCGTTACCGATGTCCGCAGCTTGCGTGGCCCCGATCGATACCACGGCCGCACACGCGGCGATCATTGCCTTGGCGACGCCCGACGCTTCAATGATGCGCTTTTTCATGAGTTCTCCTGTTGCTCGTCTACCGTTCGCCACGTTCCGGTCACCGCTCCGGATTGGGCCGGCTTGCCGGCGTCTGAGCCGCGTAGTACGCAGCCAGGTCGGCAATGTCCTGGTCCGTCAGCGACTGGGCGATCGCTTGCATCGGCGCGAACTTGCGTGAACCCTTCTTGTATTCCTGCAATGCGTTTTCCAGATACTTCGCGTTCTGACCGCCGAGCATCGGCACTTTGTAGACCTGTGGGAACGCGGCGCGATAGCCGGGAATGCCGTGGCAGCCAATGCACATGGCGACCTTCCCTTGCGCGGCGCGCGCGTTGCCGACCACGTCCGCCGCCGCGGTGCCGGCTGACCCGGCGAGCACCGCAATGGCAGCCATCACGACGAATCTGTTCATAAGCATCTAACCTGGCTGTAGGGGAATATCGGGGCGCTGAAACCGCGCAGGCCTGCACCGCCCTGCTCTGCGCGAATCCGCTGGCGTTGAGCAGCCGGCCAAAAAAACGGCGTATTGTAACCCCCGACGCTAGGAGCGTCCACTTGAGAGCCGGCGCGCGACTGCGCGCCGCGCACCGCGTAGTCAACCGTGCTGCAGGCAGCAGGCCGCCCTCACCCTGCGTCAATTGGCCGCAGTGAAATGCAGCATTTGGGCACTTCGGCTGCCCGCGCCGGCATCGGTCGGCGCGCCGATGGCATGCACACGCCCCAGGGGCAGCGAGTCGGCCACACAGCCGGCGGCGATGCGGCGCCTGTCCTATACTGGCGTTTTCGTGTCCCCGTGCCGATCATGCCGCCCGAGCGTTTCGAAGGTTCTTCACAGTATGCCGCGACCGATGACCTCAAACTGGCGGTCAACGCCGCGATCACGCCAAGTAACCCTTCTCATCCATGACTGCGTCCTCACCACCCGACCCAGCCGCACCGCCCACACTACGCGCGCCGCTGCGTCCGATCGGTGACACCTCGCTGTCGGCACTGGTCGCCGGTTTTGTGGCCGCGATGACGGGCTACACCAGCTCGATCGCATTGATATTCCAGGCCGGCCGCGCCGCGCACCTGAGCGACGCCCAGATCTCATCGTGGATCTGGGCGCTGTCGATCGGCATGGCGGTCACGGCCATCGGGCTGTCGCTACGCTTTCGCGCGCCGATCGTCGTCGCCTGGTCCACGCCCGGCGCTGCGCTGCTCATCACCAGCCTGCCCGGGGTGCCCTACGCCGAGGCAATCGGCGCTTTCGTCGTGTGTGCGGCGCTGCTAACCCTGGTTGGCGTCACTGGCTGCTTCGATTCATTGATGGCGAGGATCCCATCGGGTATCGCCGCCGCCCTACTGGCCGGCATTTTGTTCGAGATCGGCAGCGCGATCTTTGTTCAGGCGGGCCAACAACGCGCGCTGGTGCTCACGATGCTCGTCGCCTACCTCGTGACCAAGCGCGTTTGCCCCCGCTATGCGATCGCCCTTACGCTGGTGGTCGGCACGGTGCTGGCCGGCGCGCTCGGCTTGATCGATTTTAGTCATTTCAGCATCGCGCTCGCGCATCCCGTGTTCACCCGCCCGTCATTCTCCCTCGCCGCGTTGATCAGCATCGGCGTGCCGCTGTTCATTGTCGCGATGGCTTCGCAGAACATGCCAGGCGTGGCGGTGTTGCGCGCGCACGGCTATAGCACGCCATCGGCGCCACTGATCGCCACGACCGGGACCGCATCGCTGCTGCTGGCGCCATTTGGCTCGCACGGGATCAACCTCGCGGCCATCACCGCAGCGATCTGCACCAGTCGTGACGCACACGAGGATCCGGCAAAGCGCTACACTGCCGCCGTATGGTGCGGCGTGTTCTACTTGCTGGCCGGCATCTTCGGCGCGACGATTGCGGCGCTGTTCGCCAGCCTGCCCAAGGCACTGGTTGTGTCGGTCGCCGCGCTGGCGCTGTTCAGCTCGATCATGACCGGCCTGACCCACGCGATGCAGGATGCCCGACAACGCGAAGCGGCACTCGTTACCTTCATGGTGACCGCCTCCGGGTTCACGCTGCTGTCGATTGGCTCGGCCTTCTGGGGCCTAGTGGCCGGCCTCGTCGCGAACACCATCCTGAACTGGCGCCGCTAAATGCGCCGGCAAGCCGGCGGCGCGGCGTCCGACGTCCGGCTGCCGGCACCCCGACGAACTGGGGGAGCACCGACTGGTCGGACAACTATCGGACGCCGCACGGCTGCGAGACAATAACAGAAATCAGCGCGGCATTTCGCGATACGATCTACAAGGAACCTAGCCATGACGACTGCACTAGACCAGTTGAAGCAGTACACGACCGTCGTCGCCGACACCGGCGATTTCCAGCAACTCGCGCGTTACAAACCACAGGATGCGACGACCAACCCGTCGCTAATCCTGAAGGCGGTGCAGAAGGACAACTACCGCCCGCTGCTCGAGAAAACAGTACGCGATCATGCGAGCCTGCCCGTCGACGACATCATTGACCGATTGTTGGTCGCGTTTGGCGTCGAGATCCTGAAGATCGTCCCGGGGCGGGTATCGACAGAAGTGGACGCGCGGCTGTCGTTCGACGTCCAAAGAAGCATCGAGAAGGCACATCAGCTGGTCGCACTCTACGAGGCCGCGGGCATCGACCGCGAGCGCGTGCTGATCAAGCTCGCATCGACGTGGGAAGGCGTGCGCGCCGCCGAGGTGTTGCAGCAGGAAGGGATCCATTGCAACATGACGTTGCTGTTCTCGCTCGCCCAAGCGGTCGCCTGCGCGCAAGCCCGGGCCAAGCTGATTTCGCCATTCGTCGGCCGCATCTACGACTGGTACAAGAAAAATGCCGGCGCGAATTGGGATGAGGCCCGCGATGGCGGCGCCAACGATCCCGGCGTGCAATCGGTCAAGCGTATCTACGCATACTACAAAAAATTTGGCTACTCGACCGAAGTGATGGGGGCAAGCTTTCGCACAACGAGCCAGGTCGTCGAGCTTGCCGGCTGCGACCTGCTGACGATCAGCCCAGACTTGCTACAGAAGCTGCATGAGAGCAACGAGCCCGTGCAGCGCAAGCTCTGCCCGCAGCAGGCGGCCAGTGTGCCGATCGAGCCCGTCGCGCACGATGAGCCGACGTTCCGCTACCTGCTAAATGACGACGCCATGGCCACCGAGAAGTTGGCTGAAGGCATTCGCCTGTTCGCGGCGGATGCGGTCAAGCTTGAACAGTTGATTACGCCATTGCGCTAAGTGGCTCCGACACGCGCTCGACTACAATACATGGTCAACACACCGCATCAAGGATAATCCAAACCGTCGATGACACACCCTTCTGTTTCTGCTTCGGCGATGCCAGCCGGGCCATCGGTCGTGCCGGCACCGACAGTGGACCTCTCGCGGCGCTGCCATTGGTGCGGCACCGGCGCCGAGTATTGCGCTTATCATGATAAGGAGTGGGGGTTTCCGGTCGATGACGACCGCCGGCTGTTCGAGAAACTGTGCCTTGAGGGGTTCCAGGCCGGACTCAGCTGGCTGACGATCCTGCGCAAGCGGGAAGCCTTTCGCGCTGCATTCGCCAACTTTGACATCGAGAAGGTGGCCCGGTTTACCGACTGCGACGTGCAGCGGTTGCTCGGCGACACCGGCATCATCCGGCACCGGGGCAAGATCGAGGCTGCCATCCATAACGCACGCCGCGCGCTGGCGCTGCTCGATAGCGAGCGCTCGCTGGCCGCCTACCTGTGGCGCTTCGAGCCGGACCCGCGGAGCCGGCCACGCAAGCTGACCCGGGAGGTGCTCGGCACGATGACGACGTCCCCCGAGTCGATTGCGTTGTCGAAAGACTTAAAGCGGCGCGGTTGGAAATTCGTCGGGCCGACGACAATGTACGCGATGATGCAGGCGATGGGCCTAGTCAACGATCATCAGCACGATTGCAGCGTGCGGGCCGACGTCGATCGGGCACGTGCCGCCTTTCAGGTGCCGCGCTGATCAGTCGTCCTGCACCGCCAGGTCTGAGAGCGTCAATTTACCCAGCATGCCGGTGCGCGCCCGTAGGTTCAAGGCGGCACTCGCGCTGCCGCACGCTCCGGACCACGGGCGCATCACGTCTCGCTCTCGACGACGTCCAAGTAGTCTTCGGGCCGTGTCCTGTCTTCGGAGCGCGACATGCCGAGCACGCGCACGATCATGCTGACCACGATCGCCACCCCAATGTTCACGAGCAATGCCCACACCGCCGCCGCATAGCCCGGCATCGTGTATCCGCCGATATGCAACAGATAAATCGAGCCCGCAAGCTTCAGCGATGCGGCCATCCACGTGCCGGTCAGGATGCCCGCGGCCCAGCCGAGCAACAAGCCGCGATGGTCGCATACACGGGTGTACAAGCCAGTACGATCGCGGGCAACATCTGGATAATCCAGATACCACCAAGCAAGTCGGGAAAACGATGGGATGGTGGGGAGGAACTCAGATTATGAAATGCCCGCCGACGGCGATGTCGCGCGCGTCGCGGCGTGGCGCGCCGGACGCCTCGCGTAGGGCGGCGACCCACTGACGGGCGTTCAACCCACACGCCTTCTCGATGACCTTCGCGCGGTCGGTCAGTACGTTCCAGTCGATCGACAACGCGGGTCCGGAGAAAGCCAGCACGACGCGGTTGCCCTCATGCACCTCGGGCAACGCGATGACCCGCGCATCGAACGCCGCGCGCAAATGGCGCATGTTGCGCACAAAGCTCGGATGGTCGCCGAACAAGTTGACCGTCACCACTGCGGCGCCGCCGAGGCAAGCACGGCACGCGCGATAAAACGCGACGGAATCGAGCACCGGACCGCGTGCGGTCGCGTCATACAGGTCAATCTGCATCGCGCCGACCGTACCGTGGTTCGCGGGGTCATGAACAAAATCCCATGCATCGATCTGGAGCACACTCAAGCGCCGGTCGTCGCGCGGCAACTCAAACATGCTGCGCGCGGCTATGATCACTGCCGGGTTCAATTCCACCGCCTCCACATGCGAGCGCAGAAAATGCCGATGACAGAACTTGGTCAAGGCTGCCGCCCCCAAGCCCAATTGCACAATACGCTGGGGCGGCGCGAGAAAGAGCAGCCACGCCATCATTTGCTGCGCGTATTCGAGTTCAATATCGAACGGCTTTTTCAGGCGCATCGCGCCCTGTATCCATTCAGTGCCGAAATGCAGGTAGCGCACGCCCCCTTCTTCGGAAAATGTCACCGGCGCAAAACGGGCTTTGCGCGGCGCTTCGAGGGTGGGTGCGGCCTCGTGCTGCGCGGCGCTCTTGTGTTTGTCGCGTCCCGTGCGGCGGGTGGCGCCGCGCGACGGTTGCGCAGCCCGCTCACCGCGCTGGAATGCGCGCGCTTGCGCCGACGCGCGCTTGATCAAGGATGTCATGTAACGAAGTCTTGCGTGTTGCACAGTTTTTGTTTGTCCCAAGCATAGCATCCGGGGCCGCGCATCGGGTTAAGCAACCCGTAATCGAGTTGGGGTGACCTGCAGCTATCCACGGGTCGCGCGACGCTGGCGCTGGAAGTCGCCCATTTCGGAGCGTTGGATGCTCTCCATCGACTCTACCGAACGGCTGGCTTGTATCAACATAGCCATCAGCGGATAATGCATCGCAACTGTGATGCTTCGACAGATATCATGAAATCCGCCACCTTCCCCTCCATTCGGGTCGAACCGGAACTGCGTGACGCTGCCGAAAGCGTCCTTGGCGAAGGAGAAACGCTGTTGAGTTTCGTCGAGCACTCGATCCACGAGGGCATCGAACGCCGTCGCAATCAAAGCGAATTCATTGCCCGCGGCATCGCGTCGCGCGAAGCGGCCCGACGCACCGGCGACTATCTGCCTGCGTCCGAAGTACTGGAGAAACTAGAGCGGCGGCTCGACGCCCTTCGCGATACAAGGCGCAGGCCTCGATGACGTACGCGGTCCGGTTCACGCGTGCAGCGTCAGATGATCTGGACTGTCTTTATGGCTTCATTGTCGATCGCGACAACGCCGACGTCGAGATCGCTACTCGTGCACTTGCGGCCATCGCCGCCGGGATTGCTACATTGGAATCGTCGCCGTTCACATACCGCAAAGCCCATCCATCGATGCCGTTTCTGCGCGAATTGATCATTCCGTTCGGCGTCTCGGGATATGCTGCGTTATTCGAGATCGACGACAATCGGACGGTGGCGATCCTTGCGGTGCATCATCAGCGGGAAAGCGATTACCACTGAACCAAAACGGATTCGACGTTCGGTCATGCAGGCTGTGGGTTGGCCCCATGCCACGCAACATTGCGTCACCAGCGATCGGATGGCGTCAGAAAAGAATCTCCCGCCAACACGAAAGCTTTTGTTCGAACGACAGCATCGCATGGGCCGGACTCGACGAAGGCAGTACGAGCGTCTCATAGCCCGCGGCACCGATCACATCGGCAAACCGCCCCGCCGTCTTGCCGTTGAAGCACACCTTCTTCAGCAACGGTGCATGCGATTTCAACGACACGAAGTCGTTCGGCTTCGCATGGCGAATCGCCGAATCGAGACTGCCCTCGCGATGACACGCGGCGAGCACGTCCCATATCCCGATTCCGTGCTTCAACACGCGTTCGAGCCGCGCGTCATACGCAAGCTCCTGCAACTCAGGCTCGTTAAGCACCGCGCCCAATAACCGCCAGAACTGATTGCGAGGATGCGCATAGTACTGCCCTGCCCCGAGCGATGCCTCACCGGGAAAGCTGCCCAGCACCAGAATCGTCGTATCGGGCCGGATTACCGGCGGAAAACCTTGCAACATCAGCAGTTTAAAGGGTTGTCATGGTCCACATGGCCGGCAAGAAGCATTCGGTCACCATCAGCGGTAGCCGATGGCGGGTAAACACCGAGCGCCGCGCGACGCATGCATGCGGCCGATCCGGGCCTAACTGTGCGACAGCGAGCCGGTACAGCGGATGGGCGCCATCGACGCGCCGGCTGACGATCGGCGAGCGTGTCACCGTCATGTCCGCATACAGCAGCTCGGCCAACGCTCGCGTACGCAGCCGTCGTACGGCTTGCCATACGCCCCAGCTCGCGCGCAGCGGCGTGACACTGTGCGCAGCCACCACGGCCACGCCATCCACTGCGAGCACTGCCTCGCGAATCCACACCGGCGCGCGGCGTGCGAGGCGCAACACGCGCGCCTCGTCGCGCCACGCGACGCCAACCTTCTCACAGGTGACCCGCACGGTCACCCGACCGAGCGTGCCCAAATGGCACGTGAGCGAGCCCGCGCGTGTTACCCAGTCCTTCTGTGCGGCGCTAAAGACAGCACGCGGTTGCACCCGCCAACCGTCGCCGTGCGCACAAAACTGGCCGCCCGAGCGCCGCTCAAGCGTGTCGTTCAATGCGTGCCCGACAGCAACAACGTGTTGGTGCGCTTGACAAAGCTCGCTGGATCATCGAGCGCGCCCCCCTCGGCGAGCAGCGCCTGATCGAACAGCAAATGGCACCAGTCGGCAAAGTCCGCTGCGTCCGGCGACAGCCGCTTGATCAGCGCATGTTCCGGGTTTACTTCGAGGATCGGATGGAAATCGGGCGCTTTCTGGCCAGCCGCCTTCAACATTCGCTGCAAGTAGCCACTCATCTCTCCCTCGTCGGCCACCAGGCAGCTTGGCGAGTCGGTCAGGCGGAACGTGAGACGCACGTCCTTGGCCTTTTCCTTGAGCACGTCCTTCATTCGCTCGACCAGCGGCTTCAGGTCCTCACCGACCTTTTCCTGAGCCTTTTTCTCCTCGTCGTTCAACGCACCCAGATCCAGATCGCCACGGGCGACGCTGGCCAACGGCTTGCCGTCAAACTCATGCAGGAACGACAGCATCCATTCGTCGACGCGATCGGTCAGCAGCAGCACCTCGACACCCTTCTTGCGGAATACTTCAAGATGCGGACTGTTGCGCGCAGCCTGCCAACTGTCGGCGGTCACATAGTAAATCTTCGTCTGCTCCGGCTTCATCCGCGCGACGTAGTCAGCCAGCGACACATTCTGCTCGGCGCTGTCGGTTTGCGTCGACGCGAAGCGCAGCAGCTTGGCGATGCGCTCCCGGTTCGCGAAGTCCTCGCCCAGGCCCTCCTTGAGCACCTGGCCGAATTCGCGCCAGAACGTCGCGTACTTCTGCTTGCCGGCGTCGTCGTCGGCGCCAGCCAGTTCCTCGAGCATCGACAGCACTCGCTTGGTGACGCCGTCGCGGATCGCCTTCACGTCGCGGCTCTCCTGCAGAATCTCACGCGACACATTCAACGGCAGGTCGTTTGAATCGACCACGCCCTTGATGAAGCGCAGGTAATTGGGCAACAACTGCTCGGCCTCATCCATGATGAACACGCGCTTCACATACAGCTTCAGCCCGCCGCGATGGTCGCGATTCCACATATCGAACGGGGCACGACCAGGCACGTACAGCAACTGGATATATTCGCTGCGTCCCTCGACGCGGTTGTGGGTCCAGGCAAGCGGCGCCTCGTGATCGTGCGACAAATGCTCGTAGAAGTGCTTGTACTGCTCGTCGCTGATCTCGCTCTTGGCACGCGTCCACAGTGCGCTAGCCTGGTTGATGGTCTCGTCCTCGTCTTTGACGACCATCTCGTTCTTTTCAGCGTCCCACTCCTCCTTCTTCATTAGAATCGGCAGGCCAATATGATCCGAGTACTTCTGGATGATCGACTTGAGTCGGTAGGAGGACAGCAGCTCGTCTTCGCCCTCGCGCAGATGCAGCGTGATCGATGTGCCGCGCTGCGCACGTTGGATCGTCTCGACGCTGAATTCGCCATCGCCAGTGCTTTCCCAGCGCACCCCCTGGTCGGCGGGCAAGCCAGCGCGGCGCGATTCCACAGTGATCCGGTCCGCGACGATGAAGCCGGAATAGAAGCCGACGCCGAACTGGCCGATCAGTGCCGCGTCCTTTTGCTGATCGCCGGACAGTTTGGCAAAGAACTCCTTGGTCCCTGAACGCGCGATCGTGCCCAGGTGCGAGACCGCGTCGTCACGGCTCATGCCAATCCCGTTGTCGTCAACCGTGATCGTGCGTGCAGCCTTGTCGTACGCGATCCGGATACGCAGGTTTGGGTCGTCTTCATACAACCCGGCATCGGCGATCGCCTCGAAACGCAATTTGTCCGCCGCGTCGGACGCATTCGAAATCAGCTCACGCAGGAAAATTTCCTTGTTGCTGTACAGCGAGTGAATCATCAGTTGCAGAAGCTGCTTGACTTCCGCCTGGAAGCTCATGGTTTCTTGCGCCATAGTCTAGGTCCTTTCAGCGAGTTGACGTCAACGGCACGAGGCCAGGTTTGTCCGTGTCCGCGCAAATGGGGACGGCCCGCGCCAAATTCAAGACTTGCCCAGAGACCGCGACAGAAACGCAGACAGCCCCGGGTCGCCGCAGTTCGCGACGTTAAAGCGCCGCCTGGCGTATGCCGTCCAGCATCACGGCCCCCGCCGACGTGCGCCCGGGCAACGCTGTCCTGCGTTACATTGTCGATGATGGCGGGTGCTGCGGCGCGCCGGTATGCAGTTTTCTGATCCGGCCCGGCCGGTCTCACCCTTGTATTTTCCTCACCCTTTGGAGTCCCCATGTCGAATGTGTACGATCAACTGAAGACGCTCGGCATCGAGCTACCGACTGCCGGCGCACCGGCGGCCGCTTACGTGATGAGTGCGCAGGCAGGCAAGACCGTGTTCCTGTCCGGCCATATCGCCAAAAGGAACGGACAAGTCTGGACCGGCAAGCTCGGTGACACAATTGGCACGGAAGAAGGACAACAGGCGGCGCGCAGCATTGCCATCGATCTGATTGCGACGCTGCACGCGCACGTGGGCGATCTGAACCACGTCAAGCGCATTGTCAAGATGATGAGCCTGGTCAATTCGACGCCGGACTTCACCGAGCAGCACTTGGTGACGAACGGGGCGTCGGAGCTGTTTGTGACGGTGTTCGGGGAACGCGGCAAGCATGCCCGCTCGGCGTTCGGCGTCGCGCAGATTCCGCTGGGTGCTTGCGTGGAAATCGAACTGATCGCCGAAGTCGAATAACGGCATCTGTGCCCCGCCCCGCGGCGCGCCGTTTCCTTGCCGGTGCTTGGAACTGCCCACGACAACGCAACGATTCGAGTAGATCGATCATGAGACGAGGCAACGCGAGGTTCTGGGGTGCAATGGCGAGGCGCGTCAACGACACGAAGCGCGAACCGTGGATCGACAGCAATACGGTAACGGCCATAGATGGAACGTTCCAGGCACGATTCAGCCGACTTCGGACAGATTTCTTATATATCCCGAGTAGACAGCGTAGGCGCGCCGCCATTCTTCCCGCATAATCTGCTGGCGTCACAGGCAGCATCCAGGCGTTACACGGTACCCTAACAAGGTGGGGGCGTTTTACGCGTGGCGCTGTTTTAATTACCATTGTTTGAGCGCCCGCGCGGCACGGCCTTTGGCGGTTCTGCATCACGCCCCGTCATCGCATTGGACACGCCGCCGCACGGGGATATTCACCCCCTATCACGGCCTGGCTCCATGACTCTTCCGCTGACTCCCTCGGCACGCGAAGCGCGTTTGCGCCGTGACGCGGCGGTGTCCAGGCAGCGATCTCTGTGGGTCATCCCAGCTCTCGGGTTATTGGTGCTGATCCTGCTGTGGGCAGTAATCTATACGCGGCTGCAAGTGGAGCGGGACAATGCCCAGCGCGAAGCCACAGCTTCGGCCGCGCTGCTGTCCGCGGCTTTCGAACAACATACGGTCAAGGCCATTCACCAGGTCGACCAGATCACCCGCTTCGTCAAATACGAATTCGAGAAGTCGCCGCAGCGCTTTAAATTAGCCAGCACGATCGAGAAGGGCGTGATCCAGAGCGACACACTGATTCAGGTGTCGCTGGTTGACGAGCATGGCTATCTAATCGCGAATACAGAGGATTCGCGGCCTAAGCCGCTGAATTTGTCCGACCGCGAGCATTTTCAGGTCCATAAGCACGAGACGTTCGACCAGCTGTATATTAGCAAGCCGGTACTAGGCCGAGTATCGCACCAATGGACGTTGCAACTCACGCGCCGACTCAACTATCCCGACGGCTCGTTCGCGGGTGTGGTCGTGGTGTCGGAAGACCCGAGCTATTTCACCAATGACTTCTATAACAGCGCGGCAATTGGCCGCGACGGCGTGATATCGGTAATCGCCGACACCGGCGCGGTGCTGGCGCGCCGCACTGGCAACACACTGAACGCACCCGGCGCGTTTTCTGCGACCGGCAGCTATCCGCTGTCTGAACATGTGTCCGGCACGTACCGCGACCCGATCGATGGCGTGATGCGCATCGTGTCGTATCGCCACATCGACGGCTACCCGCTCGGCGTCATGGTGGGCCTATCGCAAAAGGAAGAATTTGCCGATTATGAACACACTCGCAATATCTACCTGTTGATGGCCGGGTGCATTTCGATCGCGATCCTCGGCTTCTTCGGCGTGGCCACAGGCTTGATCCGCAAGCTGCTCGGCCGTGAACGCGAGATGACGCACCTCGTCGAGTATGACTTGCTGACCGGCTTGCCGAACCGCTACCAGACGCTGCAGATTTTGCGCACCGAAGTCTCGCAGCCGGCAAACGTCGGCCGGCTCGCATTGCTGTTCATCGACCTGGACAATTTCAAGACGGTCAACGATACGCTCGGCCACAACGCCGGAGACATTGTGCTGCAAATGACATCGGCACGGCTCGCACAGACGGTCGATGGCAACGGTATCCTCTCGCGCATCGGCGGCGACGAGTTCGTTGTGATCGTCAAGGAGGATCACGTTGAACCGAAGGTGGTCCAATTGGCCGAGGCGATTGCCGGCAGTTTCCTGAGGCCATTCGACGTGCGCGGCAGCTCATTCGTGCTGCACGCAAGCATCGGCATCGCGCTGCTCTCCAGTACTAGCGAAAGCGAGATCGATTTGCTGAAAAAGGCCGACCTGGCGATGTACAGCGCCAAGGATGCCGGCCGCGGATGCTATCAGTTCTATTCGCCGCAGCTCGCGCACCGCGCCGACCATTTGATGAAATGGGAGCAGCAACTGCGCGTCGCACTTGCCGAAGGGCAGTTGTTTCTCGCCTACCAGCCCAAGATCGACTTGGCGCGCCGCTGCATCACCGGCTTCGAGGCACTGCTCCGCTGGAACCACCCGCAGCATGGCGAGATTACCGCAAGCGAGTTCATCACGATTGCCGAGTCCACCGGTTTGGTCGTGCCGATTGGCGACTATGTGATCGACAGCGCATGCCAACAGCTTGCGCAATGGACCTCGCTCGGCTACGACACACTGTCGCTGGCCATCAACATCTCGGCCGTGCAGTTCTGGCGCGGCGATGTGTTCGGGGCCGTGGAGCAGGCGCTGGACCGCTATAAATTGTCTGCACGGCGCATCGAACTCGAGATCACGGAAACGGCGATGATGGAGTATCCCGAAATCGTGTCGGAGAAGGTCGCCGCGCTCAAGCGGCTTGGCGTGCGCATTGCACTGGATGACTTCGGCACCGGTTATTCGTCGCTGTCCTACTTGAATCGTTTTGCCGTCGACACACTGAAGATCGACCGCTCGTTCGTCCAGGCCATTCCCGCGGACCGCAATGTCTGCGTTATGGTGTCGGCAATCGTCAATCTGGCCCGCTCGCTAGGGTTGACCGTGGTCGTTGAAGGCACGGAAACCGAAGAGCAGATTGCATGGCTGTCGGGACTGGGCAACATCGAGGCACAAGGCTTCCTGTTCTCGCGCCCGGTGCCGCCCGACGGGGTGCTTGCGCTGCTCGAGCACTTCGGGGTTTGTCCATATTCTGAACCAGGAGGCGTCGCAGCAACGCACGCCGTGCAACCACGTGTGTCCGCTTGAATCTCGTGCCGTGCCGCATAATCGATCTCACCTTCCATCCGTTGCCTCCTCACCAGCCGCGCCGGCGCCCTCGTCTGCCACCGGCGTCGATGGTGGACCGCTTCAGCCGCAGACAACGCAGGATGTGCCATCCCGCCAAGAGCCATTGTGGTCGCTGCTGCTGGTCATCGCTGGGCTATCATCCGTTTCATGGGGTGGGCTGTCGCTGATCGCACAACTGGAGCGTCACTATGTTGAGCGCAAGCAACTGTTCAACCGGCTCGACTACCTGAACCTGGTCGCGCTGGCCTGGCTGATTCCCGGGCCGGTCGGCTGCAATGTCGCGATCCAGATCGGCGCCGCACTGCGGGGCTGGCGGGGCGCGTGGATGGCCGGTCTTGGCAGCGTGGTGCCCTTCGCGATCGTGATGACCGTGCTGGCGATGTTCTATCGCACGCCGACCGTGGCGTCGCTCGCATCGCAATCGCTGGTCACGCACTTCAGCGTCGTACTGGCATCGTTAATCGGCACGACCTGGATCAAGCAGGTGCGCACCTTGATACAACGCCCGATCGACTGGGCCACGGCCATCGTGGCCAGCGTCACGCTGCTGCTCCTAAATAGCCCGGCCATCTATGTCGCGCTGCTTGGCACCGCGTTCACATTGGGTTGGTTCACGAGTCCGGCGTCTGAGCAGCAGACGAAATCAGCATTCGTGCTGTGCCGCACCGACTCACTGCTGCTGGCCTTGCTCGCCGTACTACTCGGACTGTACGCATTGCCATTGCCGCTGCCATCGAGCAACGCCATGCTGTTGCTGTGGCCCCGGCTGGCCGGTGCGGGCCTGACACTATTCGGCGGCGGATTCTCGGCGCTGCCGGTATTGAAGACGTTGTTCGTGCCGCCGATCCTGGACATTTCCGACAGCGAATTCACTTTCGTTTTCGCGCTGTCGCCAGTCTCGCCCGGTCCGTTGTTGAACGTGGTGCCGTTCTTCGGGTATCTGGTCGGACACATCCCCGGCGCGCTGTTCGCCACCTTTTCGGTATTCGTGCCATCGGCAACGCTGGTGGTGATCGCGCAGCGCAACTTAAAGGTGCTCGAATCGCACCCGCGTTTCAAGTCCGCAATGCGAGTGTTGCGCGTGGCGACAACGGCTTTTCTCATATCGGCCGTCGCCAAGATCGCCTGGCAAGTACCCATGGAGCCAATCTACGCGGTCACCGCCACGTTCGCGCTGACGTGCTTCTGGCGCGCCAAGGTGCCGGTCTATGCGGTGTACGGGACCGTGGCGCTCACCTACGGGCTGGTCCTCTGGCAAACCGCGTAGCGGCCACGGTCAGAAACGCCCGATCACGCCCAGCGCAGTGGCTACCGCACCGAGCGCGAGGTTGAGCGCCACCAGCCGGCGCAGGCCCGTGACGACACGGGCGCCGTCTGGCCAGTTCTGCGCTTGGACCGCGCGCTGCAGCCGCGGGTATAACGCGAAGCGGATGTGGCCGAACAGTAGCATCATGAGTACACCGATCGCGGCCATCGCATGCATCGGCCAGTTCGCCTGCGCGCCGCCCAGCGTCACCAACATGAATATGCCAGTGGCCAGGATCACGACGATCGCCACCGCGACCAGCCAGAAGAACCGGCCGAATACCGAATCCAGCAACGGCAGGCGCAATTGCGGCGACACGTCGGACAACGCTGGACGCAGGCAAAATTGCACGAACGTCATGCCGCCGACCCATATCACGACCGCGGCGATGTGCAAGAACATCGCCGCCTCCAGCACTTTCAACATGCTCGTTTCTCCGTAATCGTCATGCCGGCTGCCCGAGCAATACCGGGCGCATGCCCGACACCTTGAACTTGACCGCCGGCGCCTTGCCACGCCGCGCACGCTTGCCGACGTAGGGCGCGAGTGCAGCACCAACCAGTGTCTCCTGCTGCGGCTTGCCACCCCGCCCGGCGCCACTGAGCAACAACCCGCCCTGGCCGATCGCCAGCGCCTGGAGCAACTGCTCGTTGCCGTCCAGGCCAATCAATGTCACGCCACGTCCGCCGCTGGACAATGTCTTCATCTCGTCCAGCCCAAACACCAGCAGGCGTGTCTCGTCCTTCGCGCCGAGTGCCAGACATGCAACCTGCGACGCATCCGGCCACATGGGCATCGGCGCGAGCGGCTGCGCGCCAGCATCAATCGTCATGAACGACTTGCCGGCCTTCACGCGGCTGATCATGTCACCGATCCGCGCGATGAAACCGAAGCCGTTGCTTGAGGCGAGTAGCAACGGCTGTTCCAGCGACGCAGCGAAATAGTGCATCAGATGGGTGCCAGCCTCCAATTCGATCAACGACGTGACCGGCACGCCATCACCGCGCCCGCCCGGCAGCGCCGCGACCGGCACCGAATACACGCGACCATTGCTGCCCCACGCCACCAGCGTATCGGGCGTGCGGCACTGGAACGCGGCATACAAGCTATCGCCAGCCTTGAACGTGAAGCCTGACGCATCTAGCCCGTGTCCTTTCAGCGTACGGGCCCAGCCGCGCTGCGAGACGACGACCGTCACCGGCTCGTCGACGACCCGCGCCTCGAACGTCGCGCGCTTGTCTTGCTGGATCAGCGTGCGGCGCGCATCGCCGAACTGCTTCGCATCGGCTTCGATTTCCTTGATAATCAGCCGCTTCATCGCCACGTCGCTATCCAGCAACTGCTCGAGCCGGGTCTTTTCGTCGCGCAGCTCGCCCAGCTCCTTCTCGATCTTGATCTTTTCCAGTCGCGCCAATTGGCGCAAACGGATTTCGAGAATGTCGTCCGCCTGCCGCTGCGATAACCCAAAAGCCGCGATGAGCGCCGCCTTCGGTTCATCAGACTCGCGAATGATCCGGATCACTTCGTCCAGGCTCAGGAAAACGATCATCCGGCCTTCTAGGATATGGATCCGGTCCTGCACCTTGGACAGTCTGAACCGCGTTCGCCGCGTCACGGTCGCGAAGCGGTAGCCAATCCATTCGCGCAGGATCTCGCCCAGCCCCTTTTGCCGCGGCCGACCATCGGCGCCGATCATCACCAGGTTGATCGGCGCACTGGATTCCAGGCTCGTGTACGCAAGCAACGTATTGATGAACTCGGTCTGGTCGATGCGGCTGGACTTCGGTTCGAACACGAGCCGTACCGGCGAGTCCTTGCCAGACTCGTCGCGCACCGCGTCGAGCAGCGCGAGCAGGTTTTGCTTGGTCTGCAGTTGCTCGGGCGTCAACGTCTTCTTACCAAGCTTGACCTTCGGATTGGTCAACTCCTCGATTTCCTCCAGCACCTTCTGCGACGATGTGCTGGGCGGCAGCTCCGTGATCACCAGTTGCCACTGCCCGCGCGCCAACTCCTCAATCTTCCAGCGCGCGCGTACCTTCAGGCTACCGCGACCGCTTTCGTATGCCGCGGAAATCTCCGCTGGACTCGAAATGATCTGGCCTCCGCCCGGGAAGTCCGGGCCCGGTATCCGCTCCATCAGTGCTGCGTGATCCAGGTTCGGATTGCGGATCAGTTCGATGGCCGCCTGCGCGACCTCACGCAGGTTGTGCGGCGGAACCTCAGTAGCCATGCCGACCGCAATGCCGGATGCGCCGTTGAGCAACACGAACGGCAGGCGCACCGGCAACGACCTGGGCTCCTCGAACGAGCCATCGTAGTTCGCAATGAAGTCGACGGTGCCCTGCTCGATCTCATCGAGCAGCAGCCGCGCGATCGGCGTGAGCCTCGCTTCGGTATAGCGCATCGCTGCGGCGCCATCGCCATCGCGCGAGCCGAAATTGCCCTGCCCGTCGATCAGCGGGTAGCGCATCGAGAAATCCTGCGCCAGCCGTACCAGCGCCTCGTACGCGGACGAATCACCATGCGGATGGTACTTGCCCAGCACGTCGCCGACCACGCGCGCTGACTTGACCGGCTTCGCGTCGGCCGCCAGCCCCATCTCGTGCATCGCATACAGGATGCGACGTTGCACCGGCTTCTGACCATCGGTCACATCGGGCAGCGCACGACTCTTGACCACCGATACCGCATAGTCGAGGTAAGCGCGCTCAGCATAGTCGCCCAGCGTCAGGTACTCGCCGTCAGAGGGCGGCGAAAAATCCAATTCCAGTTCTTCACTCATTGGGTGACAGCCTCAAATTCAAGTCCACCGGGCATCGTGCGCAGCGGCGCCTAGCGGCATCGCGCACACCCTGCGTCAGATGTCCGCCTGCGCCTCGTTGCCCTTTTCTTCGAGCCACGCGCGACGGGCAGCGGCTTCGCCCTTGCCCATCAGCATCGTCATGCGCCCGATGGTCGCATCGAAATCTAGGTCGCCCAGTTGCACGGGCATCAGCCGCCGGGTATCCGGGTTCATCGTCGTGTCCCACAACTGCTCGGCGTTCATCTCGCCCAGTCCCTTAAAGCGTGAAATCGTCCACGCAGACTCGCGCACGCCGTCTTTGCGCAGCTTGTCCACTAT